>DASXYG010000017.1:0-81956 GCA_036502625.1 Streptosporangiaceae bacterium | reverse complement strand
CGGTCTGGCGTGGGGCGCGGCTCGGGCGGGATGCGGCCCCCTGCGGTGGGCTGGGCGAGGGGGTGGCGTGTGGGGGTGGGGCGGGTTAGCGTCCGGGCAGGGGTTGGTGGGCCGGTGTGGGAGGTGGGGCTGGTGCATCCGCATGAGCTTGTTGGTAACGGGGCTCTGAAGGTTGTTGGGCTGCATGGGTGGTTGAGTGATCGGATGGGGTTTGCGCCGCTATGGCCGCACCTCGATACGGACGCCTTCACGTACGCGTTCCCTGATGTGCGGGGATACGGCGAGGCTATGGGGATGGCGGGGGAGTACACGCTGGACGAGATCGCCGGCGACGTGCTCGGGCTGGTGGACGGGCTCGGGTGGGACGCGTTCAGCATCGTGGGGCACTCGATGGGCGGGATGGCGGCGCAGCGGGTGATGCTCGCGGCGCCCGGACGGGTGCGGGCGATCGTGGGGATCAGCCCGGTTCCGGCGGGCGGGGTACCGCTGGATGACGAGGGGTGGGCGTTGTTCTCCGGGGCCGCCGAGGAGCCCGCCAACCGGCGGGTGATCATCGACATGACGACCGGCGGGCGGCTCACCGGGCGCTGGCTCGACGACATGGTCCGCGCGTCCGTGCGGCGCAGCGAACCGGCGGCCTTCGCGGCGTACCTGCCGCAGTGGGCGCGTACGGACATCTCCCAGCAGGTGCGCGGCTCCGCGGTGCCGGTCAAGGTGATCGTCGGCGAGCACGACCCGGCGCTCTCGGCGGACTTCATGCGCGCCACCTGGCTCGAGTGGTACCCGAACGCCGAGCTCGAGGTGATGGCCAACGCCGGGCACTACGCCCCGCACGAGACCCCCGTGGCGCTGGCGACGTCGATCGAGGAGTTCCTGAAGCGGTGAGCGCCGACACCCGCGCCATCTACGACCCCGACACCTACGTACGCGGGATGCCGTACGCCGAGCTGCGGCGGCTGCGCGCGACCGCGCCCGTCGTGTGGGTCGACGAGGCGCCGTTCACCGGCGGACCGGGGTTCTGGGCGGTGCTCGGCCACGCCGAGGTGCGCGAGGTGCTGCGGGCGCCCGAGGTGTTCTCCTCGCACGAGGGCGCCACGCAGATCCGCGACCCGGCCACCCCGGACGACCTCGCGTACGTGCGCCGCATGATGCTGAACATGGACCCGCCCGCGCACACGCGGCTGCGCGGGCTGCTGGCGCGGGCGTTCACGCCGCGCGCGGTGGCCCGGCTGGTGGACCGCATCGAGGAGCGCGCGGAAGCCCTGGTCGCCGCGGTCGCCGACTGCGGCGCGGCCGACTTCGCCACGGACATCGCCGCCGACCTGCCGCTGCTGACCCTCGCCGACGTGTTCGGCGTGCCCGAGGCCGACCGCTGGCTCATGTACGACTGGAGCAACCGGGTGATCGGCTACCAGGACGCCGAGTACGCCGTCAGCGCGGGCTTCGACCCCGGCGGCGCCACCGGGATGGGCCGCCGCGCGCTGGCCCTGCGCCCCGGGCCGGGACCCGACGGCACCATGCCCGACCCGCGCAGCCGCGCCGGCATGCCCGACCTGTACGCGTACGCGCACGACCTCGGCGCGTACAAGCGCGACCACCCCGGCGACGACGTCATGTCGATCCTCATGCGCGAGCGCGACGCCGACGGCGGCCGGGTCAGCGTCGAGGAGTTCGAGAACCTGTTCTGGCTGTTCTCCGTCGCGGGCAACGAGACGCTGCGCAACGGCCTGCCCGGCGGCATGTACGCCCTGCTCACGAACCCGGACGCCTACCGTGGGCTGCGCGCGGACCCTGGCCTGCTCGACACCTGCGTGGAGGAGATGCTCCGCTGGTGGACCCCGGTGATGAACTTCCGTCGTACGGCCACCCGCGCCGCGCGGCTCGGCGGCGCGGAGGTGCGCGCCGGCGACAAGGTGGTCGTCTGGTACGCGTCGGCCAACCGCGACCCCGCGGTGTTCGCCGACCCGGACACCTTCGACCCGGCGCGCCGGCCCGGCGAGCACCTGTCGTTCGGCCACGGCCCGCACTTCTGCCTGGGCGCGCAGCTCGCCCGCACGCAGATGCGCGCGCTGTTCCGCGCGGTGCTCGGCCGCCTCGGCGAGGTGGAGCTCGCGGGCGATCCGGTACGGCTACGGTCGAACTTCCAGAACGGCATCAAGCACCTGCCCGTGACGTGGGCGGCGTAGGCGTTCGGCGACAATGGCGACGGCGAGGAGGCGGCCGGTGGGCGGCATGGTGGTGCGCGGGGCGACGGTGATCGACGGGCTGGGCACGGACCCGTCCGTACGCGATGTGGCGTACGGCGACGACGGCCTGCTCACAAGCGGCGGCGGCGACGCGACGCTGGATCTCGGCGGGCTGACGCTGCTGCCCGGCCTGATCGACGCGCACACGCACGTCGCGCCGCTGAACGCGGTGCGCTCCGGCGAGGAGACGGTCGCGGAGATCGCCGCGCGGATCTTCGCCACGCTGCGCGCCGCCCTGGACGCCGGGTTCACCACGCTGCGCGACTGCGGCGGCGTCGACGGCGGTGTCGTACGCGCGGTCGACCGCGGCCTGGTGCCGGGGCCGCGGGTCATCCCGGCGGGCCCGATCCTGTGCCAGACCGGCGGCCACGGCCACATGTTCCCGCCGTTCGCCGGCCCGGCCCGCGCCGCCGAGGCGGCCGTCCCCGGCCTCGCCGACATGTCGGTCGTCTGCGACGGGCCCGACGCCGTGCGCCGCGGCGCGCGGCTGGCGTTCCAGCGCGGCGCGAGGTTCCTCAAGATGTGCGTGACCGGCGGCGTGATCTCGCACTCCGACGCGCTCACCGACACCCAGTTCACCGTGGCCGAGCTGCGCGCCGCCGTGGAGGAGGCGGCCGCGCGCGGCACGTACGTCACCGTCCACGCGCACAACAACCAGGGCGTGCGCAACGCCATGGAGGCGGGCGTGCGCGGCGTCGAGCACGGCACGATGATCGACGCGGCGCTGGCCGCCGAGATGACCGCGGCCGGCATGTACGTCGTGCCGACGCTCGCGATCACCGAGATGCTCCGCGACCACGGCAGGGAGCAGGGCTTCGAGGACGCCATTGTGGCCCGCCTCGGCACCGTCGGCGCCGACATGGCCGCCGCCGCCAAGATCGCGTACGACGCCGGGATGCCCGTCGGGTCGGGCTCGGACCTGACCGGCGAGCCGGGCGCGGAGCGGCGCGGCATGGAGATCGGCCTGAAGGCGCGCACGCTCGGCGCGGCCGCCGCGATCGAGTCGGCGACGTCGGTGAACGCCCGCATCCTCGGCATCACCGGCGAGGCGGGCGCCATCGAGCCGGGCCGCCACGCCGACCTCGTGGCCGTCGACGGCGACCCGCTGGCCGACCCGGACCTGCTCGGCGACCCGTCCCGCGTGAAGGTGGTCGTGCGCGCGGGCGCGATCGTCAAGGACACCCGCGCCGCCTGACCCGGCGCCGCACCCTCACCGGCCGGGCGCCGCGCCCCGGCCGGTGACCTCCGGGATGACCTCGCGCGACCCGGCGTTGACGCGGCGTACGAAGCCGTTGATCAGCTCCAGATCGGCATCTGAGTAGTCGCCGACCACCGCCGCGAAGCGCGTGCCGATCTTGTCGAAGATCTCCGCCGCCTCGGCGTCGTGCGCGCCCGTGGGACGGATCAGCACCTTCCTGCGGTCGTCCGGATCGCGCTCGCGCGTGACGAACCCGCGCTTCTCCAGCCGGTCCACCGCGGAGGTCACCGCGGACGTGCTCAGCCCGGTGATCTCCGCGATGCGCCCCGCCGTGAGGTCGTGCTCGTCGCGCGCCAGGTCGAGGCACTTCATGTCGGTCGGGCCGAGGCCGAACCGCGCCGCGATGGCCTGGTGCAGCATCAGCGTCCAGCCCGCCATGTCCCGCGCGGCCTCGCTGAGCTCGGCGATCAGGGCGGAACGGCTACGCGTCGCCGTACGGCCGGAGCGTTCACCACTTGACACACATCCTCCAACGCGTAATATCTCGAAATATCTCGACAGCCAAGAGTTCCCATGGCTGGGACTTTCCACCGTACCGAGGAGATGTCATGAGCACAACGACCCCCGTCCTGATCGCCGGCGCCGGGCTCAGCGGCCTGACCACCGCGCTGTTCCTCGCGCACCACGGTGTTCCCGCGCTGGTCGTCGACCGGCATCCGGGCACGTCGGTGGCGCCGAAGGCGCGCGGCCAGATGCCGACGATCATGGAGCCGTTCCGCGCCGCCGGGGTGGCCGAGGCCATCATGGCGGCGGCTCCGCCGGGGCGGCCGGAGATGACGATCCAGATCTGCGAGAGCGTCACCGGCGCCGTCATGCACAGCTTCACCGAGGGCTTCCCCGACTACGAGATGTACTCGCCCGCGCCGACCGGCATGGCCAGCCAGGCCAAGGCCGAGGCCGCGATCGCCGCCCGCGCCGCCGAACTGGGCGCGGAGCTGCGGTTCAACACGCGCATGGAGTCCTGGACCGACGGCGCCAATGGCGTACGGGCCGTGCTGACCGACCTCGTCACCGAGGAGACGTACGAGGTGCGCGCCGAATACCTGGTGGCCGCGACCGGCCACCGCGGCGGCGCGGCCGAGGAGGCCGGCATCGGCGGGCACGGGCTCGGCGCGTTCGAGGAGACCTCGACCGTGCTGTTCGCCGCCGACGCCCTGATCGGCAGGGTGCCGGACACCGCGATCCTCATGTACTACATGCAGAACCCCGGGCTGCCGGACGGCGCGGGCGCGTTCGTGTCCACCGACACCCCGGGCGAGTACGTCGCGGCCCTGCGCCCGGACGAGGACCGGACGGACGCCGAGACGATCGCGCTGATCCGCGTCCTCACCGGCGTCCCCGACCTCGACGTCAAGCTGCTCGGCGCGGACACCTGGCCGATCGCCCACCGGGTGGCCGACCGGTTCCGCGCCGGGCGCGTGCTCCTCGTGGGCGACGCCGCGCACGTCATGCCGCCGACCGGCGGGCAGGGCGGCAACACGGCCATGCTCGACGGCTACCGCCTGGCGTGGAAGCTGGCCGCCGTGGTCAAGGGCCAGGCGGGCGCGGGGCTGCTGGACAGCCACGACCGCGAGTGGCGGCCGTACGACGAGGTCATCGCGAACTGGCAGGTGGCCAACATGGTCCAGCGGCAGGCGCCGCACCTGGCGCGGCTGCGCCCCGATCTGCCCGAGGCCGACTCGGAACGGCTGCTGTTCGGCTACAGCCCCGGCTTCGGCGCGTTCGTGGCCGAGCCCGAGGTGCACGCGATGTTCGAGGACCCGGCCGCGCCCAGCGGCCGTCCCGGCACCCGCGCGCCGCACGTCCCGCTGGACCGCGACGGCGAACGCGTCTCCACGCGCGACCTGTTCACCCGGGAGTTCGTGCTCCTGTCCGCCTCGCCCGCCGCGCGCGACGCGGCGTCGGCGGTGGCCGCGCGGCTCGGCGTGCCGATCGAGGCGTACGTCGTCGGCGCCGACCTGGCCGACCCGGACGGCGCGTGGGCCGCCAAGTACGGCGTGGACCCGGCGTCCGGCGCGGTGCTCGTACGGCCGGACGGCGTCATCGGGTGGCGCACCGGCGAGTTCGCCGAAAGCGGCCTGGAGGACGCCCTGCGCGTGATCCTCGACCGGCCGCTGACCAGCGACGGGACCGGTTCCGGCACGGTGTGAGACAGCTCACTCACGGTGACCGGGCGGTGCGGAAATACCGAGGGGGTGCGCGGCGATGAAGGGAGTGGATGCCCGAACACACCTCGCGTTGCGTACTAGGAGACAGAAAATGACGACGACGTGGGTTGCCCTCGCGCTGGAGACCGCGGTCGGAATGGCCATCGCGGGAACCGCGACGGCATGGCTGCGCGCGCGTATCGCCGCCGAGCGCAAGGCGGCCATCGTGATCGAGGAGCCGGCGACCGACCACTGACCACCGCACGACGGCAATGAGCGTGCCGGCCACCACCCTGGCCGGCACGCTCATCCGTTCAGCGGGTCAGCCCTGCCCGGCCCGTACGAGCTCCTCGGCCTCGGCGCGGTTGGCGACCGCGGGCGCCGAGCCCAGCAGCGGACGGCCCGCCGACTCCCGCATGAAGAAGATCGCGACCGCGCCGATCGCGCCGGCGATCATCAGGTAGTAGCCCGGCCAGTTCGTGTCGCCGGTGGCGTTGATCAGCGTCAGCGTCACGGTCTCGGTCGTGCCGCCGAACGCCGACACCGCGATGTTGAACGCGATGGCCAGCGCGCCGTAGCGGATCTCGGTGGGGAACAGCGCGGGCAGGGTGCTCGGCGAGGTGCTGTTGAAGCACGTCAGCATGATCGCCATGATGAACAGCCCGAGCGCGACCAGGCCCACCGAGCCGGACTTCGCGAGCAGGACCGCCGGGACACCGCCGACGATGGCCAGGCCGCAGCCGACGAACATGACCGGCTTGCGCCCGATGCGGTCCGACAGGCGGCCGACCTGCGTGATGATCAGCAGGATCACGATGTAGACGCCGATGATCAGCAGCTCGGAGATGTGGCTCGCCGCCATCGGCTTGTTGTACTCCGAGAAGAACTCCGGCATCACCGTCGTCACCATGTAGTTGATGACGTTGAACACCAGCACGATGCCCATGCAGACCAGCATCGGCCGCCAGAACTTCGCGAAGATCGTCCGGATCTCCCGCAGCGACTGGTTGCCCTCGCGCTCCTCCGACTCCTTCGCGACCGCCTTGAACGCGGGCGTCTCCTCCAGCTTCAGCCGGAGGTACAGGCCGATGATGCCGATCGGCCCGGAGATCAGGAACGGGATGCGCCAGCCCCAGGAGTTGAGCTGCTCGGGTGGGAGGAAGTTGACGCCGAGCGCGATCACCGAACCGAACAGGTAGCCGGTGCAGGTGCCGAACTCCAGGAAGCTGCCGAAGAACCCGCGACGTTTGTCCGGTGCGTACTCGGCGATGAACGTCATCGCCCCGCCGTACTCGCCGCCGGTGGAGAAGCCCTGGAGCAGCCGGGCCAGCACCATCAGCATCGGCGCGGCGATGCCGATCGTGTCGTAGCCGGGGATCAGCGCGATGATGAACGTGCTGGCCGCCATCAGGATGACGGTGATCGAGAGCACCTTCGTACGGCCGATGCGGTCGCCGAGCGGCCCGAAGAACAGCCCGCCGATCGGTCGTACGGTGAACGCGACCATGAACAGGATCGCGGTGCCGATCGATTTCACGGTATCGCCGGCCGGGCTGAGGAAGACGTTTCCGATCGTTGTCTGCAAGCTCGCGAATACCCCGAAGTCGAACCACTCCGTGATGTTCCCGATCATCGCGGCGCCTACTGCGCGCTTGACAATGCTCGGATCGGTGACCGTCACATCGTCCACGCTCAGCGGTTTATCGCGGCCGTTCTGTGCCCCACCCGACACGCGGCTCAACCCCCGCCTTCTCTTGCCTACCGCGCTTTGCGGCGCGGTCCGTCGGTGTGACGGCCATCGGCCGTCTTGTGCTGAGTGTAGGACCCTAGCGCCTGGACCCGGCGTATTACAAAATGGCGGCGAAGGACCGGTCGTGTCCAGGAAAAATGCACGGAAAACCATTCGGGTGTGCCCGGGCAATTCGCGGTCGCCTGAGGCGTTCGCCACATTTCGAACCGCGAAACAACGCGGCGGCGCGTATGTGGTCATAGCGGGAGGGGGAGTGGGTAGGGGCCGGACGTGGTCACGGGCGCCATGACCGACCACCAGGGGGAGGACGCAATGACCGACTATTTCGGCCCGGGGGACAGGGACCCGTTCGACGACCTGTTCGCCCGGTTCTTCGGGGCCGGCACGCCGCGGCGCCCGATGCAGCGCATCGACATCACCCGGCTGATGAGCGACCCCGCGCGGCAGCTCCTCGCCGCTGCGGTGGGCAGGGCCGCCGAGTCGGGCAGCCAGGACCTCGACACCGACCATCTGCTGTACGCCGCCGCCCGTACGGAGCCCACCCGTGACCTGCTCACCCGCGCGGGCGCCGACCCCGACGCGCTGGCCGGCGCCGCCGGCCGCGGCGACGGCAAGGCCGCGGAGGACGCGCCCGACGCCGCGCCGGCCCGTACGGCCGGGCCCGGCACCGAGCCGCGCGGCGTGACCCCGGCCGCCAAGCGCGCGCTGCTGGACGCCCACCAGGCGGCCGCCGCGCTCGGCTCGTCCTACATCGGCCCCGAGCACATCCTGCTCGCGCTGTCGGCCAACCCCGAGTCGGCGGCCGGGCGCGTTCTCGGCGGCGCCGGCATCACGCCCGGCGCGCTCCAGCGGGCGTCCAGCGGCCGCGCCCCGGCCGGCCCCGGCGGGTTCGCCGGTCCCGGCGGCGCGGGCGGCGGCGGTGCGGGCGGCGGCCGTACGCCGACGCTCGACCAGTACGGCCGCGACCTCACCGAGCTGGCCGCCGCGGGCAAGCTCGACCCGGTGATCGGCCGCGAGACCGAGATCGAGCAGACCGTCGAGGTGCTGTCCCGGCGTACGAAGAACAACCCGGTGCTGATCGGCGACGCGGGCGTCGGCAAGACGTCCATCGCGGAGGGCCTGGCGCAGCGCATCCTGGACGGCGACGTGCCGGACACCCTCGCGGGCAAGCGGGTCGTCCAGCTCGACATGTCCGGCATCGTCGCGGGCACCCGCTACCGCGGCGACTTCGAGGAGCGGCTGCGGAAGGTCATCGACGAGATCAGGGACAACGGCGACGACCTGATCATCTTCATCGACGAGCTGCACACCATGGTCGGCGCGGGCGGCGGCGCCGACGGCTCGATGGACGCCGGCAACATGCTGAAGCCGGCGCTGGCCCGCGGCGAGCTGCACATCGTGGGCGCGACCACGCTCGACGAGTACCGGCAGAACATCGAGAAGGACGCCGCGCTGGAGCGCCGCTTCCAGCCCGTGCTGGTCTCCGAGCCGTCCGTCGAGGACACCGTGGAGATCCTCCGCGGCCTGCGCGACCGGTACGAGGCGCACCACCAGGTGCGCTACACCGACGACGCGCTCGTGGCCGCGGCCGAGCTGTCCGACCGCTACGTCACCGACCGGTTCCTGCCGGACAAGGCCATCGACCTCATGGACACCGCGGGCGCCCGCGTCCGCCTGCGCACCCGCACCCCGAAGGCCGACGTACGGGAGATGGAGCAGCGGCTCGCGCGGCTCAGCCGCGACAAGGAGCAGGCCGTCGCGGACGAGACGTACGAACGTGCCTCGGAGCTGCGCGACCAGATGCGGGAGCTGGAGCGGCAGATCGAGCTGGCGCGCGGCACACCGGGCGGCGCGCCCGAGGTCACCGTCGACGACATCGCCGACGTCGTGTCGCGCAGCACCGGTATCCCGGTCAGCCAGTTGACCGCCGAGGAACGCGACCGGCTGATGAACCTGGAGGGGCACCTGCACGAGCGGGTGATCGGCCAGGACGAGGCGGTCGCCGCCGTCGCCGAGGCCGTGCGCAGGTCGCGCGCGGGCATGGCCGACCCGCAGCGGCCGGTCGGCAGCTTCCTGTTCCTCGGCCCGACCGGCGTGGGCAAGACCGAGCTGGCGCGGGCGCTGGCCGAGGCGCTGTTCGGCGACCAGGACCACATGATCCGGCTGGACATGAGCGAGTTCTCCGAGCGGCACACGGTGGCGCGGCTGGTCGGCGCGCCGCCCGGCTACGTCGGCTACGACGAGGCCGGGCAGCTCACCGAGGCCGTACGCCGCCGCCCGTACAGCGTCGTGCTGCTCGACGAGATCGAGAAGGCCCACCCGGACGTCTTCAACATCCTGCTCCAGGTGCTCGACGACGGGCGGCTCACCGACGGCCACGGCCGTACGGTCGACTTCAAGAACACCGTGCTGATCATGACGAGCAACCTCGGCTCGGAGCTGATCGGCCGGGCCGGCGACGGCATCGGGTTCGGCGCGGGCGGCTCGGGCGACGGCGCGCGGTCCATGCGCGACCAGGTCATGTCGCGGCTGCGGCAGGAGTTCCGCCCGGAGTTCCTGAACCGCATCGACGAGGTGATCATCTTCCGCCGGCTCGACACCGCCGAGCTGCGGCAGGTCACCGAGCTGCTGCTGGAGGAGACGCGGCGCCGGCTGTCCGCGCAGGACGTATCGATCGCGTTCACCGATGAGGCGATCGACTGGATCTCCCGCGAGGGCCACCAGCCGGAGTTCGGCGCCCGCCCGATGCGCCGCACCATCCAGCGCGAGGTGGACGGCCCGTTGTCCGGCATGCTGCTGGACGGCAAGCTGTCGTCCGGCCAGACGGTGACGGTCGGCGTCGCGGACGGCCGGCTGACGTTCGCGACGTCCTGACCGGCCGCCGTCTAGGCCCCGGCCTTCGCGCCCGGGAAGCGGTAGCGGAGCACCACCGTGCCGAACAGGCGGGACATGGTGCGGCTCCACGCGATCATCCGTACGACCGCCCTGCCGCTTGCCGGGAACAGGGCGACCTCGGGGGCGCGGGTCAGGAGGAGCTCCTCGGCCAGGTGGAGCGCCGGGACCCAGCGCTCGGGCTGGCGGGGGTCGTTGAAGCCGGGGTTGACCGCGCCGCCGGCGATCGCCGCGAAGCCGCTCAGGTGCTTCAGCGCCCACACGGAGAACGTCGTGTACTGGTTGAACGCCAGCTCGCCGCCGCGCGTGAAGTGGCGGGTGAGGCGGTCGAACAGGGCGATCATGGCGTCCTGGGTGAGGAACCCGATCAGGCCGTCGCCGACCATGACGGCGGGCCGGTCGCCGGGCACGTCGTCGAGCCAGCCGGGGTCGGTGACGTCGGCGGCGATCACGTGGCCGGCCGCCGCGGACGGGATCAGCTCGCGGCGGAGCGCGATGACCTCGGGGACGTCGACGTCGTACCAGTCCACGGTGGCCGGGGGCGCGACCCGGGCCATCCGGGTGTCGAGCCCGGCGCCCAGGTCGAGGACGACCGCGTCGGGGTGGCGGGCGGCGAACGCGCGCACCGCGTCGTCCATCCGCTTCGCCCGCACCGCGATGTCGAACACCTTGCTCGGGTCGATCTTCGCGGTGTCGCCGAGCGTGCGGAACTCGGACAGGTCGCGCCCGCTCGCCTTGAGGACCTCGTCGGCCAGGCGGTCGCCGAGGAAGGGGCGCGGCATGCGGCTGTCGAGCGCGCGGCCGCCCAGGGTGAGGTACAGGCTCTCTTGTGCCGGCGCCATTGCCGGACGTGTGTCGCCCATGTGGTCAGTCCTCCGTCTTTCGCGATGATGCGGGCCGCGCGGATGCCCACGCGTCCCGGGCGGCCTCCAGGAGCGTGTCGTCGGTGTAGAGCCCGCGGGTGAACAGCTCGAGCGCGGGCACCGCCATGCGCGCGAGCACCTCGGGGCCGAGCCGTTCGGCGCCCAGCGCCCGCGCGAGCGGCGGCGGCATCGTCAGCAGCGCCTGGCTGATCAGGACGTTCAGCACGGCGAGCGCGCGCGGGTCGGACGACTCGCGCATCGAGCCGTCCGCCGCGCCGGCGCGGAAGATCTCCTCGGACTCCTCGACGAGCGTGGCCACGAACCGTTCGGCGGCCGGGGTGTCCTCGGCGATGGCGCGCGCCATGTACTGCACGTGGACGCGGTAGTCCTCGGGGTCCGAGACGTACGCGCGGTGCAGGTCGTGCAGCCCCGACCCGGACGCGCGGCCGGCCGTGCGCGCCCGCTCCGTCAGCACGCCGAGCACCCGCTCGTCGCAGGCCGTGAGCAGGCCCTTCTTGCTGCCGAAGTGGTGGAAGATCAGGCCGGCGCTGACCCCGGCGTCGGCCGCGATGGCGCGCAGGTTCGCCTTCTGGAAGCCGTCGCGGGCCAGGTGGGCGATGGCGGCGCTGCGGATCTTGGCCGGTGCGGTCAGATCCTCGGGCCGCGCACCGCCAGGCAGGGCTGAACTCATGTTCAGTACACTAACCACATGTTCAGCCGCGGGCAATCCGGGGCGTTGACGGGCGGGGCCGGGAACGGCCAGGATTCATACCGACCGGTCGGGACGCTGGGAGGGGTCGCGTGGACGAGTCGGGTACGCCGCTTGGGGTCGCGTTCGGAGAGCTGGCCGCGAAGCATCCGGACGATCCGGCCGTCACGCACGACGACGTCACCGTGAGCTTCGCCGAGCTGGAGCGGAGCGCCAACCAGTGGGCCCGGGTGCTGGCCGCGCACGGCGCCGGGCAGGACTCCCTGGTCTCCATCGCGCTGCCGAACTCGATCGCGTTCTACGCGGCGGCGCTGGGCGCGTGGAAACTGGGCGCGGTGCCGCAGCCGGTGTCGTACCGGCTGCCGCCCGGGGAACTGGCCGCGCTGATCGAGGTCGCCGACCCCGCCGTGGTCGTCGGGCTCGAAGCGCCGGACGGGCGGCCCTGGCTGCCCGCGGACTTCGCCCCGGACGCCTCGGTCTCTGCCGCGCCGCTGCCGCCCGCGGTGCCGCCGTCGTGGAAGGCGCCGACCTCCGGCGGCAGCACCGGGCGCCCGAAGGTGATCGTCGCCGGCGGGCGCGGGGTGTACGAGGAGGTCACGTCGCGCGCGCCGAGCCTGCGCATCGAGCCGGACGGCGTGTTCCTGTGCACCGGCCCGCTGTACCATAACGCGCCGTTCATGTTCTCGCTGATGGCGCTGATGCTGCACAACCACGTCGTCGTGATGGGCCGCTTCGACGCCGAGCGGTCCCTGGCGCTGGCCGAGGAGCACCGCGTCACCTGGTTCTACGCCGTGCCCACCATGATGAGCCGCATCCTGAAGCTGTCCGAGGAGCGGCGGCTGGCGTACGACCTGTCGTCCGTGCGCACGGTCTTCCACCTGGCCGCGCCCTGCCCGCCGGCGGTGAAGCGGGCGTGGATCGACTGGCTGGGGCCGGCGCGGATCATGGAGCTGTACGCCGGCACCGAGTCGCAGTCGTCCACGATCATCAGCGGCGACGAGTGGCTGGCGCACCCCGGCTCGGTGGGCCGCGTGGTGTCCGGCGAGATGGTCGCGCGCGACGCCGAGGGCGGTGACCTGCCGCCCGGTGAGGTCGGCGAGATCTGGATGCGCCCGCCGTCCGGCGTCACGACGTACCACTACCTCGGCGCCACCGCGAACGCACGCGACGGCTGGGAGTCCCTCGGCGACATGGGCCACTTCGACGCCGACGGCTACCTCTACCTGGCCGACCGGCGCGGCGACATGATCCTCGTCGGCGGCTCCAACGTGTACCCGGCCGAGGTGGAGGCGGCGCTGATCGAGCATCCGCGGGTGGTCTCCGCCGCGGTCATCGGCCTGCCCGACGACGACTACGGCAACGTGGTGCACGCGATCATCGAGACCGACGGCGACGTGAGCGACGACGAGCTGCGCGCCCACCTGGAACCGCGGCTGGTCCGCTACAAGATCCCCCGCACGTTCGAGCGCACCGACCGGCCGCTGCGCGACGACGCGGGCAAGGTCCGCCGCTCCGCCCTCCGCGCCGCCCGCCTCCCGCGCTAGCGGGCGGCCGCGGTGGCGCGCATGCGGCACACGCTGGCGGCGTGCGGCGGGCCGTACGGTCACCGCAGGGGGCGGAAGAACTCCTGTACGTCGGACACCAGGAGATCCGGGGCCTGGAGTGACGCGAAGTGGCCGCCGCGGTCGTAGGCGGTCCAGCGGGTGACGGTGTTCGCGAGCTCGGCGAGGCCGCGTACGGCGCGGTCGCCGGGGAAGCACGCCACGCCGGTCGGCACGGGGGAGCGCTCGGGGCGCGCGCCCCACGCGCCCGCCGCGGACTCCAGGTAGAGGCGCGCGGCCGAGCCCGCCGTGCCGGTCAGCCAGAGCGTGGTGACGTCGGTGAGGATGGCGTCGCGGTCGACCGGGGCCTGCTCCGTACGGCCGGGGTCCCAGTCGGCGAACCACTCCAGGTTCCAGGCGAGCTGGCCCACGGGGGAGTCGTTGAGCGCGTACGCGAGGGTCTGCGGGCGGGTGGACATCTGCGTGGCGTAGCCGGAGTGGGCGTACCACCACATCTGGTTCCGTACGGCCTTCTCCCGGTCGGCGTCGGACAGGGCGTCCAGGTCGCGCGGGTCGGCGGCGGTCGCCGCGGTGGCCAGGGCGTTGACGTGGACGCCGACGACCCGGTCCGGGGCGAGCCGGCCCAGCTCGGGCGACACGATGCTGCCGAAGTCGCCGCCCTGCGCGCCGAACCGGTCGTAGCCGAGGCGGCCCATCAGCTCCGCCCAGGCGCGCGCGACCCGGCCCGCGCCCCAGCCGGGCTCCCGTGTCGGGCCGGAGAAGCCGAAGCCGGGCAGCGACGGGGCGACCACGTGGAACGCGTCGCGCGGGTCGCCGCCGTGCGCGCGGGGGTCGGTGAGCGGTCCGAGGACGTCGAGGAAGTCGTACGGGGTGCTCGGCCAGCCGTGCGTGAGGACCAGCGGCAGGGCGTCCGGCTCCGGCGAGCGGGCGTGCAGGAAGTGCACGCGCTGGCCGTCGACCTCCGTGGTGAACTGCGGCACCGCGTTCAGCCGCGCCTCGTGCGCCCGCCAGTCGTAGCCGGAGCGCCAGTATCCGGCCAGGTCGCGGAGGTGGTCGCGGGCCACGCCGTACGACCAGCCGACGCCGGGCAGCTCGTCGGGCCAGCGGGTGCGGTCCAGCCGCGCGGCCAGGTCATCGAGGTCGGCGCGCGGTACGCCGGCGCGGAACGGTTCGGGTGCGCTCATGGGACGAGCGTCCCGCGCGTGTAGGCCGGTACGTGTCCTAGACCGCGCCGGGGCGGCCGAGTTCGGCGCGGAACAGGCGGGCGACGTTGCCGCCGAGGATCTTCGTCCGGGCCTCGGCGTCGAAGCCGCGCTCGGCCAGCCTCTCCGCCACGGCGGGGAAGTCGGACGGCCCGGCGGCGCCGGGGAGCGGGGCGCGGATGTCCCAGTCGCTGCCGGTCTCCTCGGCCTCGCACCAGTGGGGGAGCAGGTCGGTCATCACGTCGGCCATGAAGTCGGGGCCGAGGCCCACGTGGTCGATGCCGGCGACGCCGGCGATGTGCGCGATGTGGTCGGCCAGGGTGTCGAGCGTGGCCGCGGCGGGGTCGGCGGCGAGGAACGGCGGGTAGAAGTTCGCGCACACCACGCCGCCGGTGGCGGCCAGCCCGCGCAACTGGTCGTCGGTCAGGTTGCGGTGGTGGTCGCACAGGGCGCGCGCCGAGGAGTGCGTGGCCATCACCGGACGGGTGGCCAGCTCCAGGACGTGGGCCACGCCGGCCGCGCCCAGGTGGCTCACGTCGAAGATCATCCCGAGCCGCTCCATGGCGGACAGCGCGGCCACCCCGGCGCGGGTGAGGCGGCCGCGCGCCGTGTCGTCCTCGCCGCTGCCGTCGGCCAGCGCGGTCCTCCCGTAATGGACGAGCGACGCGACCCGTACGCCCAGGCGGAACAGCGTCGCGAGCAGTTCGACGTCGCGGTCGACGCCGGGCGCCGCCTCCAGGGCCAGCACCAGCGCGATGCGCCCGGAGGCCAGCGCCGCGTCGATCTCCGCGCCGTCGCGGCACAGCGCCACGGACTCCGGGCACGCCTCGGCGACGCGGTGCGCGCACTCGATCATGCGCAGCGTGGTGCGCAGCGCCGCCTCCTGGTATTCGCGGTTGTCCACGAACACCGGCAGCACCTGCACGCCCACGCCGCCCTCGCGCAGCCGCGGCAGCCACCGTTCGGCGAAGAACGCGCCCCAGCGCTCCGGGGGCCGGGCCGCGACCGCCATCAGGAGGTCGTTGTGCGTGTCCGCGACGAAACCGCCGCCGTACGCGTCCATCCGGACATCCTGCCAGGTGTCAGGCGGCGAACCGGGACGGCGTGAGCGCCGCCGGGTCGACGCCGTCGGCCAGGAGGTCCGCGGGCACGGCGGCGTTGCGGACCAGGGCGTCGGCGCACGCGGCCAGCGCGGGGGCCATCTGGATGCCGTAGCCGCCCTGCCCGGCCAGCCAGAACAGGCCCGGCACGGCCGGGTCGTGGCCGACGACCGGGAGCCGGTCCGGGGCGAACGTGCGCAGCCCCGCCCAGGCGGTGCGCACCGAGCGGATGCCCAGCGTGGTGGCCGCGTTGACGCGCTCGATGGCCAGCGCCACGTCGAGCTCGTCGGGCTTGGCGTCCACCGGGTCGCTCGGCGTCTCGTCGGTGGGGGAGATCAGCAGCGCGTCGCCCTCGGGACGGAAGTAGAAGGTCTCCGCCATGTCGGCGACGATCGGCCACGAGCGGTCCAGGCCCTCGGCGGGCACGATCGCGAGCGTGCGGCGCATCGGCGTGAGGCCCACCTTCGCCGCGCCGAACACGGCCGCGACCTCGTCCGCCCACGCGCCCGCCGCGTTGACCACCGTGCCGGCCTCGACGGTGCCGCCTGACGTCTCGATCCGCCAGGCGTTCCCGTTGCGTACGGCGGACCGCACGCGGGCGCCCGTCAGCACCTCCAGGCCGCGGCGGCGCGCCGCGCGCAGGTAGTGCTGGTGCAGGCCGAGCACGTCGATGTCGGCGGCGCCGTCCTCGATCGCGGCGCCGGCGACGTACGACTCGGCCAGCACCGGGCAGATCGCGCGCGCCTCGCCGGCCGTCAGCCGCCGCAGCGACGGCACCTCGGCCAGCCGCGCGTCCAGGGCCGGCAGCGCGGCCGCGTCCGCGGTGATCATCTCGGGGCCCGGGGTCAGCAGCGGCGGCGTCTCGCCGTCGCCGGCCGCGGCGTCGTAGCGCGCGCGGCTGGCGCGGGTGAGCGCGCGCACCTGCGCCGAGCCGTACGACTCCAGGTACTTCGCCGCCGACCTGCCGGTCGTGTGGTACGCGAGCTCGTTCTCGGCCTCGAGGAGCAGCACCGAGCCGCACGCCGTGCCCGGCCGCGCGGCGCCCCCGGCGCCGAGCAGGTTCGCCGCCACGGACACGCCCGCCATGCCCCCGCCGATGATCACGATGTCCGCCGTGTGCGCCAATTCCCGCCCCTTCGCCGCAGCTATGTCCGTTTCGGCCGCATCATCGCACGCGCGCGCAGACGAAGATCGCGGTGCCCGGGATGAGCTCGCCGCGGGTGCGGCTCCAGGCGTCCCACGACCGGTCGTCGCCGGCCGGCCACTCCGGCTCCACGAGGTCGAGCAGCCGCAGCCCGGCCGCGGTGGCCTCGCGTACGCGGTCGCCGATCGTGCGGTGGTGCTCGGCGTACGTCACGGTGCCGTCGGGGTCCTGCTCCACGTACGGGGTGCGGTCGAAGTAGGAGTGGCAGGCCACCAGGCCGCGCTCACCCGGGTCGTCGAGGAAGCTCCAGCGGATCGGGTGGGTCACGGAGAACACGAACCGCCCGCCGGGGCGCAGCACCCGCGCGCACTCGGCCATGACGGTCGCGGAGTCGGCCACGAACTGCAGCGCGCCGTACGTCGAGAACACCAGGTCGAAGACGGCGTCGGCGAACGGCAGGAACCGGGCGTCGGCCTGCGCGACCGGGGTGGGCGGCGCGCCCGGGTCGTCGGCCAGGCGGGAGTGCTGGAGCTGCCGGAACGCGATGTCCACGCCCACGGCGTGCGCGCCGCGCGCGGCCAGCCACTGCGTGCACCGGGCGGCGCCGCATCCGGCCTCCAGCGCGCGGACGCCGCGGACGTCGCCGAGCAGCCCGGCGTCCTCCTCGGTCAGCCCCTCGGGGCCCCAGACGAAGCCGCGGTCCAGGAACGCGCCGTGCTCGGCCTGGTAGTCGTCGGCGTTGCCCTCCCACCAGCGGCGGTTGGCCGCGGCGGTCGCCTCGGGGCTCACGGCGCGGCGGGCGGCGGGAGGGTGCTCGGTCACACCGCTCACGGTAGCGGCGCCGCCACCGTGCGCGGGAACACGTGCGGGGGGTCGTGCCGTTGTGCCGCCTATGGAGAACAACGCGCCGACCGTCGAGCTCACCACCCAGAACTTCAACGACGTGGTCGGGGAGAACCCGTTCGTACTGATCGACTTCTGGGCGTCGTGGTGCGGGCCGTGCCGCCAGTTCGCCCCGGTGTACGAGGCGAGCGCCAAGACCCACGAGGACATCGTCTTCGGGAAGGTCGACACCGAGGCCCAGCAGGAGCTCGCCGCCCAGTTCGAGATCAGCTCGATCCCCACGCTGATGATCATCCGGGACCGCGTCGTGCTGTACGCCCAGCCGGGCGCGCTGCCCGCGGACGCCCTGGAGGACCTCATCGGCCAGGCCAAGGCGCTCGACATGGACAAGGTCCGTGCCGAGGCGGAGGCCGAAGCCGAGCAGGGCGGCCAGAACTGACCGTAAGACGGGACCCGACCACCGTGGGCCGGGCGTGGCCACGAGGCGCCGCGCCCGGCCTTCGACGTGGTATTCGTCACCTGTAGTGGACTGATCACAAATATTGAGAAGCGCGGAATACGCGCGTTTTCCACGCCTTCAACAAACGCCAAGTGCCTGCTTGATTACCGCCCGTATCCTTATCTTTTCCTTAATTCGCGGCATTCGGTAGCGGGTCACGAACAGATCTCGTAATCTCTGTCGCGATCTGGTCGTGCCGAACCCCCGGTCCCCCGAGGGTGCGACCGGACCGCCGAGTCCCGTACGTCCGCGCCGGTAGCGACGGTGCGCGCGCCGGGAACCGGGGAACCGCCTTGGGGCCGTCGGCCCCGCGGGGTGAATCCGCGCGAGCGGTAGGGCGATCTCCAGCCCGAACCCGTCAGCTAACCCGGTAGGCGTACAGGAGAGGAGAAGTCGTGGCGCAGGACTTCGAAAGTCCGTCCGCGAAACGTCTGAGCGGCCCGCTTCGCGGCAGGGTGGCCCGGCGCCGTGGCGCCACGCTCATCGTCGCGATGGTCGTCGCGGCCGGCGTACCCGCCGCCGGTGCGGTCGCCGCGCCGAAGCCGACCATCGGTGGCCTCCAGAAGGAGGTCACGAAGCTGAACGACAAGGCCGAGAAGATCACCGAGGCCTACAACGGCGGCCGCGTGAAGCTGCGCCAGGCCCGCAACACGGAGAAGCGCGCCAACGCGAAGCTGCGCGCGACGAACCGCGACCTCGGGAAGCTGGAGCGCAAGGTCGGGCTGACCGCCGCCACGCAGTACATGACCGGCGGCAGCGGCAGCGACATGACGGCCGTCGTCGGCGAGGGCCCGCAGCAGGTCATCGACCGCTCGGCGATGATGTCCCACCTCGACCGCAACCAGGCGGCGGTGCTCAACAGCCTGGTCTCCACGCAGAAGCGCGCCGCCCGCGAGAGCAACGACGCCAAGAACGCGCGCATCGGCGCCAAGCGCACCTCCGACCGCCTCGGCGGCCAGAAGCGCGACGCCCAGAACGCCGTCAACAAGGTCAAGACGAAGCTGAACCAGCTCCGCCGCCAGGCCGCGCAGGAGAACAAGCCCGACCCCACGGCGCCGTCCTCGCCGAACGGCCCGGCGCCGTCGGTCTCCGGCAGCGGCAAGGGCGCGGCCGCCGTGCGCGCCGCCGAGAGCCAGATCGGCAAGCCGTACGTCTGGGGCGCCGCAGGCCCGAGCTCCTACGACTGCTCCGGCCTGACCATGTGGGCCTACAACAAGGTCGGCATCTCCCTGCCGCACTACACGGTCTCGCAGTACCAGGCCGCGAAGTCGCACCCGTCGATGAGCCAGGCGCAGCCCGGCGACCTCATCTTCTTCGGCAGCGACATGCACCACGTCGCGATGTACGTCGGCGGCGGCAAGATGGTCGAGGCGCCCTACACCGGCGCGAACGTCCGCATCAGCTCCGCGACCGCCCGCAGCGACATCAGCGGCCTCGGCCGCTACGCCTGAGCGGCCGCACCCGGACCCCCGCCCCGTCACCCCGGCACGCGCGGCCGCCCGCGCGCGCCGGGGTGACGCCCGTACGGGACACGAAGATCCGGCGGATGATATACCAAACGCATGGCCTTCGCGTTGACCGATGACGGCGTCCGTCTCCACTACGAGGAGACCGGCGCGGGGTTCCCGATCCTGTTCATCCACGAGTTCGCCGGCGACCACCGGAGCTGGGAGCCGCAGGTGCGGCACTTCTCCCGGCGCTACCGCTGCGTCACGTACGCCGCGCGCGGCTACCCGCCGTCGGACGTCCCCGCGGACCCGGACGCCTACAACCAGGGCCGCGCGGTCGCCGACGCCGTGGCCGTCCTCGACCACCTGGGCATCGACCGCGCCCACGTCGTCGGGCTGTCCATGGGCGGCTTCTGCACGCTGCACCTCGGGCTGCGCCACCCGGACCGCGCCGCGTCGCTGACCGTGGCCGGGTGCGGCTACGGCGCGCCGCCGGAGAAGCGCGCCGCCTTCCAGGCCGAATGCGAGCGGGTCGCCGCCGCGTACGCCGCCGACGGCGCGCGCGGCGTCGCCGACTGGTACGCCCAGGGCCCCGCGCGCGTGCAGTTCCAGGACAAGGACCCGCGCGGCTGGGCGGAGTTCGACCGCAACCTCGGCGAGCACTCCGACCTGGGCGCCCGGCTGACCATGCTGGGCGTGCAGCGGCTGCGCCCGTCGCTGTACGACCTGCGCGACGAGCTGGCCGCGCTCGCCGTGCCGGCGCTGGTCGTCTCCGGCGACGAGGACGACGGCTGCCTGGAGACCGACGTCATGCTGAAGCGCACCATCCCGGCGTCCGGGCTCGCCGTGCTGCCGAAGACCGGCCACACGATCAACCTGGAGGAGCCGGACGCCTTCAACCGTGCGGTCGGCGACTTCCTGACGGCCGTGGAGAACGGCGCCTGGCCGCGCCGCGACCCGCGCGCCGCGGTGGGCGGCACGATGGTCGCCGAGGACTCCTAGGCCCGGACCTAGCCCTTGACGGCCTCGAGAAGCGTGGTGCCGAGGAACGGGCCGCCGTACCAGTACCCGGGGCCGAGCCCGTGCAGCGTGCCCTGGCCGATGTGCGCGGCGTACCTCCGCGCCATCGGCCAGACGTCCGCGACGAGCAGCCGCCCGCCCGGGCGCAGCACCCGCATCGCCTCGTCGACCGCGCGGTAGCGCGCCTCGGCGGACGGGATGTTGTGGATCGCCAGGGCGCTCGTCACGACGTCGAACGAGTCGTCGGCGAACGGCAGCGCGGTCATGTCGGCCGTGCGCACCTCCACCCGGTCGGCGACCCCGGCCGCGGCGGCGTTGGCGAGCGCGGCCTCGGGACGGTTGCCGCTCTGGTCCTTCCCGTCCCACAGGTCCGCGCCGACGGCGCGGCCCGCGGGCAGCCGCCGGGCCGCCGCGACCAGCACCGCGCCGCGGCCGCAGCCCAGGTCGAGGAGGTTCTCGTCGCCCTTCAGGCCGGCCCGGTCCAGGATCCGCTCCCAGGCGCGCAGCTTGCCGCGCAGCGTGGTGTGCAGGTAGACGCCGGTGAACGCGAGCAGCACGGTCCCCGCGGCCGCCGTCGCGGTCCGTCCCCGCCGCCACCGGGCGGCGGCCAGGAGGCACGCCACCCCGGCGGCACCGTTGACGACCGGGACGTTCGGCGCGTCGACGCCGTACCTCGGCCATCGGGGACGCGGTGCTGGGAGGTCATTCCGTTCTGTGGACATGCCCGCAGCGTCACACGCGCGGCGGGCCGCCGTATTGGCGAAATGTTCCCCTCAGGACCGGGAGCCGAGGGCGGCGGCCGGCGGCTTGCGCTCCTCGTCGAGGTGGACGCTGCCCTCGATGTGCGCCCGGGTGATGTCGCCCGCGGCCTGGCCGTCGCCGCGGCGCAGGGCGTCGAGGAGGTCGGCGTGCTGCCGGGCCGACTCGGCGCGGGTGCGCAGCACCTTCGGGCCCTCCGGCAGCGACTGCCACAGCAGCCGCATCAGCGACAGCAGCATCGGGCTCTTCGCCGCCTCGTAGATCGCGAAGTGGAACCGGCGGTTCAGCTCGCCGTACGCGGCGTCGCCGTCGGCCATCCCCGACATGCGGGCGTTCATCTCCTCCAGCGTGGCCAGCTCGCCCGCGGTAATGCGGTCGGCGGCCATCTGCGCGCCCAGCGACTCCAGGGCGGCGCGGATGCGGTAGTTCTCCTCGATCGGCCCGGCCTCGGACTCCGCGACCGTCGAGCCGCGGTGGACGTCGCACTTGACCAGGCCCTCGGACTCCAGGCGGCGCAGCGCCTCGCGTACGGGCGTGGGGGAGACGCCGAGCCGGGCGGCGAGGTCGCGCTGGCGCAGCGGCGCGCCGGGCGGGAACTCGCCGGTCATGATGAGCTCACGCAGCATCGCGGCGACCAGATCGGTCTTGCTGGTGTACATCGTGGCCATGACGGTTCCCGCCCTTTCCGCGTTCGCCTGACAAACCTAACCCGCGGACCGCGTGCCCGCGGTCACGGTGGAGGAGTCGCCGATGGTGTCAAGCTCGCGCCCGCGCGTCTCCGGGCCGACGATGACCAGCCACACCAGCGCGACCACGATCAGGACGCCGATCAGGATGAACGTGTTGGTCAGCCCGAGCACCGGCCACAGCCACGTCCCGAAGATCAGCGGCACGAGGCCGGCGACGACCCGGCTCGCCGTGGACGCCCAGCCGAAGCCCGTACCGCGCAGCAGCGTGGGGTACAGCTCGGGGATGTAGCAGTACATCGCCGGGATCACGACCTCCGAGGCCAGCCCGTAGAACAGGATCCACCACTGCGCCTGCCCGGAGACGCCGAGCGTGCGGGCGAACAGCACCATCGTCACCGCCCCGACGAGCGCGCTGACGATGATCACCCACTTGCGGCCGAACAGGTCGACGAGGAACGCCGCCCCGAGCGCGGCCACGATGCCGACCGCGGTCATCCCGGTGGTGGTCAGGAACGCGCCGTACTCGCCGAAGCCCTGCGCTTTGAGGATCGACGGCAGCCAGGTCAGCACGCCGTAGTACTCCAGCATGACCGTCATCATGAGCAGCCAGGCGGCCAGCGTCACCTTCCAGTCGAACCGCCACACGTCGCGGAACCGGGCCAGGAACGTCGCCGGCGTCACCTTCCCCGGCTCCTCGGGCGGCGGCAGCTCCCACTCGCCGACCTCGGCGCCCGTACGCTCGATCAGGTCGCCGATGACCTTGCGCGCCTCCGCGTCGCGGCCCTTGCGGACGAGGAACAGCGGCGACTCCGGCACCGAGCGGCGGACCCAGAACACCAGCAGCGCCGGGATCACCATGACGCCGAGCATCAGCCGCCAACTGTGCAGCGGCAGCATCAGCGACGACGCCAGCCCGCACAGCGTGGCGCCGATCGGCCACCACATGTCCAGCGCGGTCAGCGCCCTTCCGCGTACCTTCCGGGGCGTGAACTCGGCGACCATCGCGTAGTCGACCGGGACGCAGCCGCCGAGCCCGAGCCCGGCGATGAACCGCGCGGCCAGCAGGATCGGGTAGTTCGGCGCGACCGCGGCCACCGCCGAGAAGATCGCGAAGGCCAGCAGCGTGACGGTGAACGCCCGCTTGCGGCCGAGCATGTCCGCGATCGTGCCCCAGGTGAACGCGCCGATCGCCATGCCGATCAGCCCGGACGTGCCGAACAGCCCGAGCTGCAGCTTGTTCAGGCCCCAGTCGTCGCCGAGCAGCGGCAGCACGAACCCGGCGAGCGTGACGTCCCAGGCGTCGAACATGTAGCCCAGGCCGCCGATGATGAAGATCCGCCCCTGCGTGTTCCACCGCCAGGGCAGGTCCTGCACAACGTGGTCACCCGTCTTCATGGGCGGGACCACCTTCCGGTCGGGGCGGCGCGTCGCCGCCGTTATGGCCCCCGAGGTCGGATGCGGACGGCCCCGCGCCGTCCATGAGCTCCGCGACGCGTGACGGCGTCAGCGGCAGCCGGCCCACCGTGCCGCGCAGCCCCAGCGCGGCCCGTACGGCCGAGGCCAGCACAGCCCCCGCCGCGGTGATGCCGCCCTCGCCGGCGCCCTTGGTGCCCAGCGGGTTGTCCGGCGACGGCGCGTCCTCGGTGACCAGTGTCTCGACGTACGGCACGGTCTCCGAGGCGGTCGGCATCAGGTAGTCCATGAAGGTCGTCGCCAGCGGCTGGCCGGCCTCGTCGTAGCGGAACTCCTCGTACAGCGCGCCGCCGAGCCCCTGCGCGGCGCCGCCCACGAGCTGCCCCTCCACCAGCTTCGGGTTCACCGCCCGGCCCACCTCGTACGCGACCAGGTAGCGCGGCACCCGTACCGCCCCGGTGCCCGGATCGATCGCCACCAGCGCGACGTGCACGCCGTACGGGTACGTCATGTGGTCCACCGTGAACACCCGCCGCGCGGCCAGCCCCGGCTCCTCGTCGGGGCCCATGCCGGGCCCGCCGGGCATCCGCGCGGCGGCGGCCTCGCCGAGGGTGACCGCCGCGTCCGGCGACCCCTTCACGGTGAACCGGCCGTCCGCAAGCTCCAGGTCGGCGGGGTCGGCCTCCAGGAGCAGCGCGGCCGTGCGCCGCGCCTTGTCCACGACGGCGTCCGCGGCGCGCACCACCGCGCCGCCGCCCACCACCGTGGAGCGGCTCGCCCACGAGCCCAGGCCGTACGGCTGGAGGTCGGTGTCGCCGTTGACCACCTCGATCCGGTCGTCCGGCACCGTCAGCCGCTCGGCGGCGATCTGCGCCAGCACCGTCTCGATGCCCTGGCCGAGCGACGTGCCGCCGGAGTGGACGCGCACCGCGCCCGACGCGTCCACCACGACGTCCGCCGTCTCGTACGGGCCGAGGCCGCTCTTCTCCAGGAACACCGCGAGGCCCACGCCGGCCCGCATGCCGTCCGCGCGCAGCCGCTCCGCCTCCGCGCGCCAGCCGTCCGTGCGCGCGACCGCGGCGTCGAGCAGCTTCGGGTAGTCGCCCGCGTCCAGCACCATCGACGTGCCGAGCGCGTTCAGCGGCCGGGTGTGCGGGATCTCCGCGGGCGTCAGCAGGTTGCGGCGGCGCAGCTCCACCGGGTCGATCCCGAGGCGGTCGGCGGCCACGTCGAAGAGCTGCTCGCGGGCGAACGTGCCCTCGTAGCGGCCCGGCGCGCGGTACGTGCCGCAGGGCGTCTTGTGCGTGAGCGCCATGTGCAGGCGGCAGCCGTACGCCGGGAGCCGGTACGGGCCGGGCAGCATCGCGACCGTCAGGTCCGGCACGGTCAGGCCGTGGGTGCGCGCGTACGCGCCGTTGTCGTGCCAGATCTCGTCGCGCAGGCCGAGCAGCGTGCCGCCGTCGTCGAACGCGGCGGCCACCCGATGGCGCTGCTGCCGCGAGTGGTTCAGCGCGACCAGCGCCTCCGCGCGGTCCTCCGTCCACTTCACCGGGCGGCCGAGCCGCCGCGCCAGCCACGGCACCAGGAAGTCCTCGGGGTAGAACTCGCCGCGCGCGCCGAAGCCGCCGCCGCCGTCCATCGCGTACAGCCGCACCCGCTCCGGCGCCATGCCGAGCATTCCGGCGAGCACGCCCCGGTTGAAGTTGGGCACCTTGGACGCACCCCACACCTCCATCCGGTCGCGGTCGGCGTCGTACGCGGCGACCAGGCCGCGCGGCTCCAGCGGCACCGCGGCGTGCCGGCCCACCTCGACGACCGCCTCCACGACGTGCGCGGCGCCGGCGAACGCGGCGTCCACGTCGCCGAACCCGTCGGTCAGCGTGGCCGCGCACACGCCGTCCTCCGCGTCCAGCACCGCGTCGAGCTCGGTGAGGTCGAGCTCGACCAGCTCGGCGGCGTCCTCGGCCAGGTACGGGTCCTCGGCCACGACGGCGGCGATCGGCTCGCCGACGTACCGCACCTCCCCGTACGCAAGGACCGGCTGGAGGTGCGCGTCGAGCGGGTGGTCGGGGTTCGGGAGCCGTACGGGGATCGGCGGCACATCGGCGACGTCCGCGCCGGTCACCACCGCGACCACGCCCGGCATGGCGGCCGCCTCGGCGGTGTCCACGCCGTCGATCCGCGCGTGCGCCACCGGCGACCGGACGATCCGCACGTACGCCTGGCCCGTGCGGTTCACGTCGTCGGCGAACCGGCCGCGCCCGCGCAGCAGCCGGGCGTCCTCGTGCCGGGGCACCGACCTCCCGACCGTCACGGGGCGCCCCCGGCGCGGCGGGCCGCGGCGGTATCGGCAATCGCCTCGCAGATGCCCTGGTAGCCGGTGCAGCGGCAGAGGTTCGCCGACACGACGTCGCGGATCTCGTCCTCGGACGGGTCCGGGTTCTCCGCGAGGAACGCCTCGGCCAGCATCAGGAACCCCGGGGTGCAGAACCCGCACTGGAGGCCGTGCCGCTCGGAGAACGCGCGCTGCAGGTCGCTCAGCTCCTCGCCGTCGGCCAGGCCCTCGACCGTACGGACCTCGCGGCCGTCGGCCTGCACGCCGAACATCAGGCACGCGCGCGCCGGCTCGCCGTCCACCAGGACCGTGCAGGCTCCGCAGATGCCGTGCTCACAGCCGAGATGCGTGCCCGTGTAGCCCAGGTCGTGGCGGAGCATGTCGGCCAGCGTGCGCCGCGACTCCACGGTCAGCTCGTGCGGCGTGCCGTTGACCCGCACGCTCACCTGGTGCGGGTCGGTCAGGGGGTCGTCACCGGTCATGCTGCGACTCCAGCGCGTCGAGGATCAGTTCCGGGGTCACGGGCACGGTCTCGATGGTGGGGCCATCGGGGCCACCCGTGCCCAGTGCGTCGTTGACGGCGTTCAGTACGGCGGCGGGCGCGCCGATCGTGCCGCCCTCGCCCATGCCCTTGGCGCCGGTGCGGCTGAACGCGCACGGCGTCTCCAGGTGCCTGATGGTGATCGGCGGCACCTCCGAGGCCGTCGGCGCGAGGTAGTCCATGAGCGTCGAGGTCACCGGCTGGCCGTCGGCGTCGTAGTGCATCCGCTCGTACAGCGCGGCCGCGATGCCCTGCGCCACGCCGCCGCGCACCTGGCCGTCCACGATGCGCGGGTTGATCACCACGCCGCAGTCCTCCACGACGACGTACCGCAGCAGCCGTACGGCGCCGGTGCCCGGATCGACCTCGGCCACCACGCCGTGGGTGGCGTTGGAGAACGTGCCGGGCCCGGAGATGTCGAACGAGGCGTCCGCCTCCAGGCCGAACTCGGCGTCCGGGAGGCGGTGGGACTGGAAGTGCGCGACGCGGGCGATCTCCGCGATCGGCATCCGGGCGGCCGGCTCGCCGCGCACGCCCGCCGCGCCGTCCACGAGCTCGATGTCCGCGGGGGCCGCCTCCAGGAGGTGCGCGGCGATCGTCCGGATCCGGTCCGCCAGCTTCGCCGAGGCGAGCTGTACGGCGCCGCCGCCGATCGTGGCGGACCGGCTGGCGAACGTGCCCCAGCCGTGCGGGGCGATGTCGGTGTCGCCCTGGCGGACGCGGATCGCGTCGAGGTCCACGCCGAGCTGGTCGGCGGCGATCTGCGCGAGGGTCGTCTCGTGGCCCTGGCCGTGGGAGGCGGTGCCGCTGGTGACGGTGACCGTGCCGCTGGGGTCCATCCGTACGCGGGAGATGTCGTAGCCCGGCGTGAGCTCCATCTTGCGCTGCGCGAACGCCTCCGTGCCGTAGCCGGTGCGCTCGTTGAAGCACGCGTAGCCGATGCCGAGGTGGGGATTGGCCGTACGGCGGTCGTACCAGCCCTCCTCGCGCAGGGTTTCCGCGCACAGGTCGAGGGACTCGCGGTACGAGCCGGGGTCGTACGTGATGCCGTTGACGCCGGTGTACGGGAACTCGGTGATCAGGTTGGCGCGGCGCATGTCGAGCGGGTCGCGGCCGGTGGCGCGGGCGGCCTTGTCCATGAGGCGCTCCATCACCGCGACGATCTGCGGCCTGCTGACGCCCCGGTACGGCGCGGTCGGCGCCTTGTTCGTGGCCACGCCGCGCGCCCGCATCCGGTAGCGGGGCACGCGGTACGCGCCGGGCAGCTCGGTCGCGGCCATCAGCGGCTCGACGCCGCTGGTGAACGGGAACGCGGAGTACGCGCCGACGTCGCAGCGCACCTCGCCGTCCAGCGCCAGCAGCCGCCCGTCCGCGTCGAACGCGGCCCGTACGTCGTACTCCTGCTGGCGCCCGTGGTAGCTGGCGGTCAGCGACTCCTGCCGGTCCTCCGTCCACCGCACCGGCCGCCGCATCCGCCGCGCCAGCGCCGCCACCACGATCTCCTCACGCCCGACCACGCACTTCAGCCCGAACCCGCCGCCCACGTCCGGCGCGATCACCCGCACCTGCCGCTCCGCCAGCCCCGTACACCGCGCGATCCCCGTCCGCACCTGATGCGGCACCTGCGTCGACACATGCACGACAAGCTGATCATCCCGGTCGTCCCACTCGGCCAGACAGGCCCGCCCCTCCAACGGCAACGCCGAAAGCCGCGCACTGACAAACCCCACCCCAACCACAAGAGAGGCCTGCCCGAACACGCCATCAATCCCGGGATCCTCGAACATCGCAAGATCAATGAACAGATTCCCCCCACCCCGAGGCGCGCCCTCCCCGTCAGCCATCCGCGACGTGACGGGATCTCCTCCACCACCTGCGCCCCAGGTGGTGGCGGGGGTCTCCTCACCCCCGCCCACGTCATCTCCGCGGCTCGTCCCGCCTGGCGCCTGGGGTGTGGCGGGGGTGCCCCCACCCCCGGCCCCGCGACCCTCCCCGTCAGCCATCCGCGACGTGACGGGATCTCCTCTTCCACCTGCGCCCCAGGTGGTGGCGGGGGTGCCCCCGGCCCCGCGACCCTCCCTGTCAGCCGCCTGGGGCGTAGCGGGGTCCCCTCCTCCATCAGCGCCCCGGGTGGTGGTGGGGGTTTCCCCACCCCCGCCCGCGTCATCTCCGCGGCTCGCACCTCCTGACGCCTGGGGTGTGGCGGGGGTCTCCCCACCCCCATCCCCGGCAGCTTCCTCGGGTGTGGCGGGGGATTCCCCACCCCCAACCCCGCTCTGGGGGCCACCGCAAGCGAGCTCTGGGTGGACCGGGCGGGCGGTGGGGGCGAGGGCCTCCGAGATGGAGGTTATGGGGGCTAGGGGGTCGTAGGTGATCTCGGCGGCCTCGGCGCCGTCCTCGGCTGCGTACGCGGAGTCGGCCACCACCACGGCTACCGGTTCGCCCACGAAGCGGACCTCGTCCCCAGCGAGTACGGGCATCGTGGTGGGGGTGAACTCGGGGCGCTGGAGCACCGCGGTCAGGCCGCCGAGGTCCAGGTCGGCGGCGGTGAAGGCGGCGACCACGCCGGGGGTGGCGCGCGCCTCGGCGAGGTCGGCGCCGGTCACCCGGGCCGCGGCGTACGGCGACCGCACGAACGCCGCGTACAGCACGCGCGGCCGGTCCACGTCGGAGACGTACCGCCCGCGCCCGGTCAGCAGCCGCGGGTCCTCCTTGCGCGGCACGGACGCCCCGATCCACGCACCGTCGGCCCGTACGGCCGCCTCGCGCTCCCCGGCGCTCACCTCGCGCCCTCCGTGGCCTCGAGCAGGGCGCGGGTTACCAGGGTGCGGGTGAGGCGGCGGCGGTACTCGGGGCCGCCGTGGATGTCGCCGCCTGGGGCGATGGCGCGGGACGCGGCATCCGCCGCCTCCGCGAACGCGGCCTCCCCGGGGACCGCGCCGGTGAGGGTGTGCTCGGCGGCGTCGACGCGTACGGGGGTCGCGTCGACGCCGCCGAGGGCGACGCGGGCGCCGGACACGCGCCCGTCAGGGGAGAGGTCCACGGCCACCGCGGCGGCCACGATCGCGAAGTCGCCCTTGCGCTGGGCGAACTCCGTCATGGCCGCGTACGGCGCCGGCGCCGGGAACACGACCTCGACCACCATCTCGTCCGGTTCGAGCGCCGTGGTGAACGTGCCGAGGAAGAACTCCGCCGCCGCGATCTCCCGCCGCCCGCGCACGCTCTCGGCCACGATCACCGCGTCGAGCAGCACGGCGAGCACGCACCACTCGGCGGTGGCGTCCGCGTGGGCGACGCTGCCGCCGATCGTGCCGCGCGCCCGGATCGGGTAGTGCCCGATCCACCGCGCCGCCCGCGGCAGCACCCCGAACCCCTCGACCCCGGTGGTCTCGACCGTACGGTGCGTGGTCAGCGCGCCGATCCGCAGCGCGTCCCCGTCGCGGCGGACGTACGAAAGCCCGTCCACCCGCCCGACGTCGACCAGCGCAGTCGGCCTGGCCAGCCGGAAGTTCATCATCGGCACCAGGCTCTGGCCGCCGGCGAGGATCTTGGCGTCCTCGCCGAGCCCGGCCAGCAGCTCGACGGCGTCCCGCACGTCGGACGCCCGGTGGTACGCGTAGGAGGCTGGCTTCAACGGCCTCTTCCTTCCACGAGCTAGAGACCCCGGCAATGAAATTTGGTATACCATACGCCAGGCCGTGTGATCATGACATCGCTTCCAAGATTCTGGAGGTACCCGTGGACCTGCAACTGACCGGCAAGGTCGCGTTCGTCACCGGAGCGAGCAAGGGCATCGGCCGGGCCACCGCGCGCGTGCTGGCCCAGGAGGGCTGCGACGTCGCGATCACCGCCCGTACGCCGGACGAACTGGAGCGCGCGGCGTCCGAGCTGTCCGCCGAGACCGGCCGCAAGGTGCTGCCGTTCACCGGCGACATGAGCGACACCGCGGACGTCGAGCGCTGCGTGGCCGACGCCATCGCCGCGTTCGGGAAGATCGACATCATGGTGACCTGCGCGGGCAGCTCGCCCGGCGGCCTGCTGGAGGAGATGGGCGACGACGCCTGGCTGTCCAGCCTCTCGCTGAAGTTCCTCGGCTACGTGCGCTCGGTGCGCGCCGTCGTCGGCCACATGCGCGAGCGCGGCGAGGGCAGCATCGTGCTGGTCGTCGGCAACGACGGCCTCAAGCAGTCGTACTGGGAGCTCACCGCGGGCGCCGCCAACGCCGCGGACATCAACTTCGCGTCGTCCATCGCCGAGCAGTACGCCCCCCATGGCGTGCGCATCAACACGGTCAACCCCGGCCCGGTCAACACCGGCCGCTGGGACGGCCTGGAGAAGGCGCTGGCCCGCGACAAGAAGATCACCCAGGAGCGCGCCCACGAGCTCGCCGTCTCGTCGCTCCCGCTCGGCCGCATCTGCGAACCCGAGGAGGTCGCCGACCTGGTCGCGTTCGTCGCCTCCCCGAAGGCCAGCTACCTGGTAGGCGCCAACATCCCGGTCGACGGCGCCCAGCGCAAGGCCCTCATCGACGTCCCCTGACAAGGCGAGGCCCCCGTACGGCGGACCGTACGGGGGCCGGACACCCCGGTCACACGAGGTTGAGCGCCACCTCGATGTTGCCGCGCGTGGCGTTGCTGTACGGGCACACCTCGTGGGCCGCCTCGACCGCCTTCTGCGCGGTCTCGGCGTCCACGCCCGGCAGCTCGACGTCGAGGGCGACCTTCAGGCCGAAGGCGCCGCCGCCGATCGTGCCGATGGTGACCTTGCCCGTCACGGTCGACTGCTCCGTGTCGATGCGCAGCCGCCGCCCGACGACCCCGAGCGCGCTCTGGAAGCACGCCGCGTAGCCGAGGGCGAAGAGCTGCTCCGGGTTCGTGCCGTTGCCGTCGCCGCCCATCTCCGTCGGCGGCCGCAGGTCGAAGTCCAGCCGGCCGTCGGACGACCGGCCGTGGCCGGCACGCCCGCCCTGGACGGACGCCTCGGCCATATAGAGATCCTTCTCAAGCCTCTGCACCATTGCGGTGCCTCCTCGCCTAGCGGAACTCGCCCCCGCGACAACCGTCCCCGGCGCCCGCGGATTCCAACCGGGGCGCCGGGGACGACGATCGCGGTCAGTAGCCGCGCGTACGGCGGGCGGCGGGCCTGTTGTGCGGGCCCGCGCCCACCCGGCGGCCGCGGCCGATCGCGCGGACGATCTCGCCGCCGAGGCTGAGCCCGGCGGCCAGGGCCAGCGCCACCGAGATCGACTGGAACAGCGTCAGCGCGCCGCCGTTGATGTTGCCCTGCGACAGCTCGAGCAGCGCGCGGTACATCAGCGAGCCCGGCAGCAGCGGGCCCATGATCGGGACGATGTACGGCAGCGCGGGGGAGCGGTGCCGGCGGGCCATCAGGTGGCCGCCGGTGCCGACGACCGCCGCGGCCACGGCGGACGCCATCACGGGCGAGAAGTCGTGGTTGCGCAGCAGGACGTACAGCACCCAGATCAGCGCGCCGCCGATCGCCGCCGTGGGCAGCGCGCGCCACGGCACGACCAGCGAGATCGCGAACGTCACCGCGATGGCCACCGCGCCGATCATCGTGCCGGCCGTGAGCGTCGGCACCGACTGCGCCAGCCCGTCCACCGACAGCGGCACCCCGAGCCGCATCGCCGCGTAGACGGCGACGCCGACGCCGGAGATCAGCGCGGCCACGATGAAGAACGCCTCCATCATCCGCGCGGTCGAGGAGACGAACGAGCCGCTGATGCCGTCCATGACCGCCGCCACCAGGGGGCGTCCGGGCAGCAGCGCCATGATCGCGCCGATGATCACGGTCGGCGCCGCTACCGGCGCCTTCATCCACACGAGCACGATCGCGATGAGCGAGCCGATGAGCGCGGCCACGGCGAACTGGTAGAACTCGGCGACGCCGCGGCGCCCGAGCCAGGCCGCGGCCTGGTCGGCGAGCAGCGTGCCGACGAACGCCAGTAGCGTGACCAGCCAGCCGCCGCCGGACAGCACGGACGCCGACGCCGACACCAGAGCCAGCGAGATCGCCAGCAGCCAGCGCGGGTACGGCGGCCGGTCCCGCTTGATGCGGCGCAGCCGTTCGGTGGCCTCGTCGAGGTCGACGGCGCCGAGCGCGGCGTCCTCGACGAGCGCGTGGACGGCCGCGAGCTTCGCGTAGTCGAGCGTGCGCCTGCGGACGACGCGTTCGCCGGTGACCGGCGCCAGCCCCTTGCCGGGCAGGAACGAGATGGAGATGGCCGTGAAGGTCACCGCCGCCTCGCTGCTGTGCAGCCCGAAGGCCACCGACAGCGACTGCATGGCCTCCGACACGTTCTCCGTGGTCTCGCCGCTGGCCAGCAGCAGTTCACCGACGCGCAGGGCGAGGTCCATCGCCCGGTACGTCTCCGGGTCGCCCGGCTCCTCGGGCTCCGGCGGCTCGAGCAGCCGGGAGAGCCGTCGTGCGGCGGCCTGGTCCCGCAGGTACTCCCAGGCCGCGCGTGGTCCGCGCGTTGGCCTGTCGAAGGCGGGGTCCGCGATCTTGTTCATCGGGGCGTCTCGACGCCGTCCTCTCTCTTCTCGCGCCGTACATCACCGTGGTCGAAGCGATCCAGGGCCGTTTTGGGCAGGGTGATGCCCGTTGAAGGCCGTACGGATCGGTTGGCGGACGATCGCCCGCCATGTCACGCAACCATAAAGATGACGTCCCGATTCCGTCGCGCGTTCACGTGATCGTATGTGACGTCCCTCACCCGGCGAACCGCCTCGAATCGCGGCGTTGACCTGGGGAAACGCGGGCGCTACGCGCTGATGCCGAGGGCCGCGCAGGCGGCGTCCACCGAGGCGCGGCGGAGGCGGGCGGCGGGCACGTCCGGGAACTGGATCGTGCAGTCCTGGATGCCGCCGAGGGCGAGCACCGCGCGCACGGACTTGTCGAGCGTGAGCCGCTTCCCGCACAGCAGCTCGGCCAGCCGCTCGCGCCAGGCGATCACGACCTCGACGAGGCCGAGCTCGTTCAGCGTGGTCAGCTCGGTGAGGATCAGCACCGTCTCGTCGCGGTGCGCGTAGTTGAAGTCGAAGTAGCCCTCGAGCAGCTTGCGCGGGTCCACGTCGTCCAGCGCCTCCTGCTCAAGCAGGAACGCCTCGCCCGCGTCGATCAGCGGCTGCACGATGCTGCGGACGAGCTCCTCGCGCGAGCCGAAGTGGTAGTACAGCGCGGGCTTGGAGATGCCCAGCCGGTCGGCGATCTCCTTGAGGCTGGTCTTGTGCACGCCCTTCTGGGCGAACAGCTCCCGGGCGGCGAGCTGGATGCGCTGCTTGGTGTCACCGGGTCTGTCCACGAAGCCAGTTTACCTAACGATAGGTAAGGGTCTATGCTTACCTATCGTTAAGTAGCCTACTTATCGTTAAGTAAGGAGGTGCGGCATGCGGATTCTGATCTCGGGGGCGAGCGTCTCCGGCCCGGTGCTGGCGTACTGGCTGACGCGGTACGGGTTCGACGTCACGGTGGTGGAGCGCGCCCCGGAGCCGCGGAAGGTCGGCGGCGGGCACGCGGTGGACCTGTTCCGGCCCGCGATGGACATCTCCGAGGCGATGGGCGTGCTGCCGCGGATCGAGGAGACGGCCACCGGCACCGAGCGGATGCGGGTGTACGCGGGCGGGCGCCGGCCGGTGGACCTGGACCTCACGAAGGTGTTCCAGGCCGCATCGGACCGGCACGTAGAGATCATGCGGGACGACCTGAGCGAGATCTACTACGACGCCACCCGCGACGACGCCGAGTACGTCTTCGGCGACTCGATCACGAAGATCACCGATGACGGCGACGTGGAGTTCGAGCGCGGCGCGCCGCGCCGGTTCGACGTGGTGGTGGGCGCGGACGGGCTGCACTCCAACGTGCGCGGCCTGACGTTCGGCGACGAGGCGGCGTACACCGATTTCCTCGGCATGTACCTGGGGGTGTTCTCGGTGCCGCGCGAGATGGCGGAGGAGGTCACGTACATCATGCACCTCGGCGTCGGCCGGGTGGCCGGGACCTACGCGGCACGGAACCACGCCGACGCGCGCGGCGGGTTCTTCTTCCGTACCGACCGCGAGCTCGACTACCACCACCGCGACGTGCCGCGCCAGAAGGAGCTGCTGCGCGCGGAGTTCGCCGGCATGCACCCGGACGTCGACGAGCTGCTGGCCCGGATGGACGACACGCCCGCGTTCTACTTCGACTCCATCACCCAGCTCCGCATGGACACGTGGTCGCGCGGGCGCGTGACGCTGGTCGGCGACGCCGGGTACTGCCCGGGCCCGGCCGTCGGCGGCAGCACCAGCCTGGCCGTGGTCGGCGCCTACACGCTGGCCGGCGAGCTGGCCGAGGCGAAGGGCGACCACGTACGGGCGTTCGCCGCGTACGAGCGGGAGATGGGCGAGCCGGTGCGGCTCAGCCGCGCGTTCGCGAAGGGCGCCGCCAAGACGCTGGTCCCGAACTCCCGCCCCGGCATCTGGGCGCTGGTCAACGGCGCCCGGCTGATCTCCGCCCTCCCGCCCGGGATCAGCCGCGGGCTGGCCAAGCTCAACTCCAAGGGCGTGCGCATGCACGACTCGATGCGCGTCCGCGCGTACGCCGCGCCCTGACCCGCCGCCCTAGGCGAGGCGGCGGCCCGGCGGGCGCGTCGCCCACGACACGATGGTCAGCGCCAGCAGGGCCACCAGCACGGCGACCTCGCCGGCGCCGAACCCCACCCAGGCGTGCGACACGATCGCCGTGGTGTCGGCGAAGACGACGCCCGCGTACGCCCACTCCTTCAGCCGCGGGAAGCGCGGCGCCAGCAGCGCCGCCGCGCCGAGGATCTTCCAGACGCCCAGGACGACCAGCACGTACGACGGGTAGCCCAGCCGGGCCACCACCCCGCTGACCTGGTCCACCCGCAGGACGTCCCACAGGCCGCCCACCGCCAGCTCGGCGGTGACCAGCGCGGTGGCCGCCCAGTAGACGAGGGTTCCCGTACGTGCCCTGACGCCCGTAGCGGCGCCGGCGCTTCCGATCATGACGCTGACCTCCGGATCCGTCCGTCCCCTTTTCGTATGACGGATCCCGGACGGGCGATGTGACCGGGGGCGGCGGGGCCGGGAGACGCGAACGGCGTGTGCGGTCCGCACCGGGGTGCGGGCCGTACACGCCGTCGGCGCCTAGCGGGTTCGGATCAGTTGTCGGGCTGGTCGTAGCGCAGGGCGCCCATGGGCTTGGTGGACATCGCGTTCGCCACCTTGTCCGGCCAGCCGCCCTTGACGCGGCCGTAGGACACCTTGCTGGTCCAGATCTTGCGTGCGTGGATGCGCGTGCCGCTGTGGGCCGCGTCCCACATCCAGCCCTTTCCGGCATAGAGGCCGACGTGGTACTTGTTCGAGCCCGATCCGAAGAACACGAGGTCCCCCGGAAGGCGCCTGGCCTTGCTGACGTGCCACGTCGCCCGATACTGCTGGGACGCCGTTCTCGGCAGCCGGAGACCGGCCCGCTCGTAGGAGTACTGGGTGTATCCCGAACAGTCGAACGCGTTCGGGCCCGACGCCCCGTAGCGGTACGGCCTGCCCTTCTTGGAACGCGCCACGCTCAGCGCCTTGCGCGCCTTCGGTGACGCCTTCCTGCCCTTCGCCTTCGCCTGGGCGACGGCCGCTTCCCCGGCGGTCGGCGCTGCGGCGTGGGTGGTGGCCTGGGCTTCTCCGGCCGACTCGATGGTCACTGCCACACCCCCGGATGCGGCGATGGCCAAGGCGGCCGAGACACGGATCGCCCGCGCTCTTAAAGGCACAGAAGACATGAATGCCTCGCGGATTCGCCTGCGAGAGCTGCCCTGTCGGATTCGGGCACCGCGATCGTGCCCGGCCGCCGTCGTCGTCCTGGCGGCTTCACCCCAAGGGACACCGGCCCCTTTTCGCCGCGGCGCCCGTTGCTCCCGATCGGCGCCGCGTGGGCCTGGTCCCGTCGTGCCGGGACTCCCGTTCCCGCCTTCCCTCCTTCGGTCGGCTGTCATTTCGCCCCGGGTGGCGGCGGGATTCGGCGACCCCCCGGAACGGCCTCGTAAAGCGTGGCCTGCGCGGCCACTGAGGTCTTTCTTGTCGACAGCCCCCGAGCATGGGAAACGCGAACCCCGCGGCGCAAGTCGAACAGGCCCCCTGTGATGGTTGTCACAACGAGTAACCGAGGTGCGAGACGCCTTCACAATGGGTAGCGGCTCGCCGTGTTCTACCTGGTCGGCGCCCGGGAATTCGCCGAATTACGCCGACTGGCATCCGTACATCCATTCACGGAACGGACGTACGTGACGCTGTGTGATCTTGGTACGGCAAATCGGTGAATGCATGGCGCACCCCATTCCGGCGGTTCCGTACGCGCAATTTCGGGCTGTCCGCGAATCGCCGGGTTTGACATCACCGGCCGGTCGCCGCCGCGTCGTGGCCGGTGATCACCGCGATGATCGGCCGGTTCCGGACGGCGCCGGGCCCGGCCGGTCCGGCGGCGTTTTGCCGGTGATCACTTGCGGAAAGAGCGGGGCAGAGAATCCGCCGACCCCCGGAGGTGTCCGATGGCGCGACGCCATGTGCTGGCGATCGACCAAGGTACGACGGGCACGACCGTCCTGGTCGTGGGCGACGACGGCCGTGTCGCGGGCAGTGCGCATACCGAGTTCCCGCAGCACTACCCGCGTCCCGGCTGGGTCGAGCACGACCCGGCCGACATCTGGCGCAGCGTCGTTGACGTCGCGTACGGCGCGCTCGCCGACGCGGGCGTGACCGCCTCGGAACTCGCGGGCGTGGGCATCACGAACCAGCGCGAGACCACCGTCATGTGGGACCGCGCCACCGGCGAACCGGTGCACAACGCCATCGTCTGGCAGGACCGCCGCACCGCCGGAATGTGCCGGAGGCTCGCCGCCGAGGGCGCCGAGCCGCTGTTCCGCCAGCGCACCGGCCTGCTGCTCGACGCCTATTTCTCCGGTACGAAGATCTCCTGGCTGCTGGACAACGTGGACGGGCTGCGGAGCCGCGCGGAGAACGGCGAGATCGCCTTCGGCACCGTCGACTCCTGGCTGATCTGGAAGCTCACCGGCGGACGCGTCCACGCCACCGACGCCACCAACGCGTCGCGCACCCTGCTGATGGACCTCGCCGGCGTGGCCTGGGACCCCGAGCTGTGCGACCTGCTGAAGGTGCCGCAGGAGGTGCTGCCCGACATCAGGCCGAGCGGCGGCGACTACGGCGAGACCGACGCGGACGCCTTCCTCGGCGTCACCCTGCCCATCGCGGGCGTGCTGGGCGACCAGCAGTCGGCGCTGTTCGCGCAGGCGTGCTTCGAGCCCGGCCAGGCGAAGAACACGTACGGCACCGGCTCGTTCGTGCTCATGCACACCGGCAACGAGCCGCACCCCGGCACCGAGCGGGTGGTGGCCACCTGCGCCGGGCAGCAGGAGGGCGAGCCGGCGGAGTACGCGCTCGAAGGGTCGATCTTCGTCACCGGCGCCGCCGTCCAGTGGCTGCGCGACGGGCTCGGCATCATCTCCGACGCCGCCGAGACCGAGCCGCTGGCCGCCAGCCTGGACGGCAACGACGACGTCTGGTTCGTGCCGGCGCTCGTCGGGCTCGGCGCGCCCGACTGGGACTCCTACGCGCGCGGCACGCTCATCGGCGTCACGCGCGGCACCACCAAGGCGCACCTCGCGCGGGCCACGCTCGAGTCCATCGCGTACCAGACGCGCGACGTCGTGGACGCGATGGAGCAGGAGTCCGGGCAGGCGCTGTCGGAGCTGCGCGCCGACGGCGGCGCGTCCGCCAACGGCTGGCTCATGCAGTTCCAGGCCGACGTCCTCGGCGTCCCGGTGGACGTACCGGAGATCATCGAGACCACGTCGCTGGGCGCCGGCTACGTAGCGGGCCTGCGTACGGGCGTGTTCGCCGACCGGGAGGCGCTGCAGCGCACCCGCAGGACCGCGCACAGGTACGAGCCACGGATGAGCGCCGACGAGCGCGACTCCCTGCACGGCCGCTGGCGCGAGGCCGTCGAGCGGTCGGCGAACTGGGCGCGAGAGGAGGCCGAGTGATGGCCGAGGCGACGGAGACCAAGGCCGCGGAGCCGACGCCGCGCACCGACTGGCGCAACGGCATCGTCGGCGAGATGTCCGCCGAGTTCCTCGGCATGTTCATCATCATCCTGCTGGGCTGCGGCTCCGTGGCGCTGGCGCTGGTCGGCCTCGTCGGGTCCGGGCGCCAGCAGCCGGACACCTTCGGCCCGGCGAACTGGCTGATCATCGCCTGGGGCTGGGGCCTCGCGGTCACGTTCGCGATCTTCGCGAGCGGCGGCGTCAGCGGCGCCCACCTCAACCCGGCGGTCACCCTGGCCTTCGCCGTACGCCGCGGGTTCGCGTGGTCCAAGGTCGTGCCGTTCTGGTTCGCGCAGGTGCTCGGCGGGCTCGCCGGCGCCGGCGTCGTGTACGCCGTCTACACCAGCGCGATCTCCGCGTTCGACCAGGCCAACAGCGGCGGCCACAAGTCCCAGGCGACGTTCTCGATCTTCGCGACGTTCCCGGCCCCGTACTTCCACGGCAACATGTGGGGGCCGGTCATCGACCAGATCGTCGGCACGGCGTTCCTCGTCGGCGTCGTCTGCGCGCTGATCGACCGGCGCAACAACGGCCCGCTGTCGAACCTGGCGCCGCTGTTCATCGGCCTGGTCGTCGTCGCGATCGGCATGACGTACGGCGTGAACGCCGGCTACGCGATCAACCCGGCGCGCGACCTCGGGCCGCGGCTGTTCACCTGGTTCGCCGGGTGGGGCCATTACGCGTTCCCGGGCAGCGCCACGGTCCCCAAGGGCGGCAGCTTCTCCGGCTACTTCTGGGTGCCGATCGTGGGACCGCTGGTCGGCGGGGTCGTGGGCGCGTGCGTCTACGACCTGTTCATCGGCCAGTTCCTGAAGGCGCGCACCGGGCGCGGCCCGGACGACCCGGAGCCCGTGCCCGAGCCGGGCCCGGGCGAGGCCACCGCCTGACGAAGAAATGTGCGGGCGGCGGCGAACCATCGCGGCCGCCCGTGCGTCAAAGATCTGCGCGTTGGATCCGGCCGCGGCGGGCAGAAGTGCCCCGGGGCCGGCCGCCCGCCGATATTGGCGTGGCGCGCGGACTGTGATTGTGTGCGGGTGGGCCGAATGGGACGCCTCGGAGGAGGAACTGTCGGTGCAGGGACGACCCGGTACGGACGACATGGGCGCGGAGAGCCTCACCGAGCGGCTGAACGCGTCCTTGCGCGATCGGGCCGTACGCCGCGATCTCGCGTCCAAGGCGGCCACCGGCGGCATCGGCGCGGTGCTCACGCTCGCGCTGACGATGGGCGGCTTCGCCGCGTTCTCCCTCGACGACCACCCGGCGAACGCCGCGGTCGCGGCCACCAACGCCGGGTTCTCCGGCGTGCCGGCCCGGCCCGACAGCAGCCCCGGTGTCGGCATCGCCAACCAGATCGTGCCGGTGGCGCCGCTCGCGAAGCTGCACACCGCCGACGTCCTGGTCCGCGTGCCCAACGGCGTGACGCCCAAGCAGACGGCCGCGATCACCGCGATGAAGGGCGTCGACTCGGTCGAGCAGGTCGACTACGCCCGCACCACCATCGCCGGCCACCAGGCCACGGTCCTCGGCGTCAACCCGTCCACGTTCCGTACGTACACCCCGAAGCCGACGGCCGGCTCCGACGCCCTGTGGTCCAACGTCAGCGCCGGCGACATGGCCGTTTCGTTCGACATGGGGCAGGAGACGCGGCTGCCGCTCGGCCAGGCGGTCGACGTCCGGTCGTCGTTCCCGGCGCGGCTGCGGGTCGGCGCGTTCGCCACGATGCTGTCCGGCGTCGACGCGGTCGTGTCCAACGCGACCGCCCAGGGCCTCGGCATCCCGCGCGGCAACGCGCTGCTGCTCAGCGCCGGCAAGGCCGACCCCGTGAAGCTGGACGCCGCGCTGCGCAAGGCACTGCCGAAGGGCTCGGCGGTGGAGTTCCTGCGCTCGCGGCAGCCGGTCTCCACGACGCGCCCCGGCCAGACCGCGCCCGACCAGCCGACGCCCACGCCCACGCCGAGCTCGCCGACCGACTCCCACGGCTTCCTGTCCCAGGACCGCATCGCGATCGCCATCAAGGCGGGCTACACCAAGCTGGGCCGTCCGTACGTCTGGGGCGCCGAGGGGCCGAACGCGTTCGACTGCTCGGGCCTGGTGCAGTGGGCGTTCGGCAAGGCGGGCGTGGCCATGCCGCGCGTCACCGACCAGCAGTTCCTCACCGGCAAGCACCTGCCGTACTCCCAGGCGCGCCAGGGCGACCTGCTGTTCTGGCGCAACGACCCCACCGCGCCCAACTACGTCTCGCACGTCGCGATCTACCTCGGCCAGGGCAAGATGCTCGTCGCGCCGCACACCGGCGACGTCGTCAAGATCGAGGACGTCTACCTCAGCAACTTCGCCGGCGCGGTCCGCATCCAGGTCCGCTAGCGCGGGCTCACCGCTCGGCGAGCTCGCGCTCCCTCGGCGGCGCCGCGCCGTCGTCGTCCTTCGCCAGCGCCGCGCCCTCGACGTCGAGGTTCGGCAGGAGCCAGGACAGCCAGCGCGGCAGCCACCAGGCGGCGCGGCCGAGCAGCGACATCACCGCCGGCACGATCGTCATGCGGACGATGAAGGCGTCCACGACCACGCCCACCGCCAGCGCGAACCCGATCGACTTGATGATCGCGTTGGACGTCGGCGTGAACCCGCCGAACACCGCCGTCATGATCAGCGCGGCGGCCGTCACCACCTTGGCGTTGTGCCCCAGGCCGCTGATCGTGGCACGCCGCGCGGACCCGCCGTGCACGAAGTCCTCCCGCATCCGCGAGACGAGGAACACCTCGTAGTCCATGGCCAGGCCGAACAGGATGCCGATGAGCAGGATCGGCAGGAAGCTGACGAGCGGCCCCGGCGTCTCCAGCCCGATCAGGCCGGCCAGGTGCCCCTGCTGGAACACCGCCACCGTGATGCCGAACGTGGCGCCGACGGTCAGCAGGAAGCCGAGCGCGGCCTTCAGCGGCACGAGGATCGAGCGGAACACCAGCATGAGCAGCAGGAACGACAGCCCGACGACGAGCAGCAGGTAGATCGGCAAAGCGTCGGCGAGCTTGTCCGAGACGTCGATGCCCTGTGCGGTCTGCCCGGTCAGCTCGATGCGCGCGCCGCCGATGCCCGCCACGCGGTCCCTGATGTCGTGGACGGCACGCTCGGTGGCGGCGTCCGTCGGGCCTTTGTCCGGGATGATCGGCAGCATCGCCGCCGTGTGGTCGCGGTTGAACTGCGGCGTGGTCACCGTACGGACGCCGTCGGCGCCGTTGATCGCGGCGGCGGCCCGGCCGACCGCGGTGGCCGTGTCGGACGCGTGGTCGGAGGTGATCACGGCGACGAGCCGGCCGTTGACGCCCTCGCCGAACCTCTTGCTGATCAGGTCGTACGCGTCGCGTCCCGGGGTGCCTACGGACTGGGTCGAGGCGTCCGGCAGGGCGAGCCGCATGTCCTGCGCGGGCAGCGCGAGGGCGCCGAGGCCGAGCACGCCGACGATGACGATGGGGATGCGCAGGCGGGTGACGATCCGGCCCCAGGCGAACCCGAACCCCTCGCGCGGCGCCGCGCGTTCGCCGCCCTTGTGGCCGCTGCGCTGCGAGCGGCGCAGCACGCGCTCGCCGGCGAATCCGAGGACGGCGGGCAGCAGGGTGAGCGCCACCAGGACGGCGACCGCGATCGTGCCGGCCGCGGCCAGGCCCATCACGGTCAGGAACGGGATGCCGACCACCGACAGCCCGGCCAGCGCGATCACCACCGTGGCGCCGGCGAACACCACGGCCGAGCCGGCGGTGCCGATCGCGCGCCCGGCGGCCTCGCGCGGATCCATGCCGTCGGCGAGGAACTGCCGGTAGCGCGAGGTGATGAACAGGGAGTAGTCGATGCCGACGGCGAGGCCCAGCATCAGCGCGAGGATCGGCGCGACGGAGGTCAGCTCGACCACGCTGCTGAGCGCGTACAGCCCGGCCATTCCGGCGCCGACGCCGATCAGCGCGTTCAGCAGCGTCATGCCGGCGGCCACCAGCGAGCCGAACGTGATCACCAGCACCACGGCGGCCACGATGACGCCGATCGCCTCGGTCGAGCCGACGTCCGGCGCCTCCGTGCCCAGGTCGGCGTGTTCGACCCGCAGGCCGTGCAGCGAGTCGCCCACGTGCTCGTACGCCGACCGCTGCGCGTCGGTGATCTTGTCGGTGTCGGTGGAGAACTGCACCGCGACCAGGGCGGTGGCGCCGTCGCGGGTGAGGCTGTGCGCGGCGAACGGGCTCACCGCGCCGCTCACGCCCGGCACCTTCTCCGCCTGGTCGAGGACCGGCCGCACCTGCTTCGGCGTCAGCGGCTTCCCGGTCGTCGAGGCGACGACGATCGTGCCGGACGCACCCGCGGCCTGCGGGAACTCGTGCTGAAGCGTGGACAGCGCACGCTGGGACTCGGTGCCCGGCATGGTGAACTGGTCGCTGGCCGGGCCACGGAACACCGCGGCGGCGATGCCGAGCACCGCGAGCAGCAGCAGCCATACGGCCACCACCCGGCCGCGTCGATGGAAACAGAACCGGCCGAGCCGGTACAGCGAAGCCGCCACCCCGTGATCCCCCTCTTGACGCCTGACGCGGGTCAGGCCCGTTCGTCGTCCAACATCCGCCGCGCGCCGCGCGTCAGCTCCTCGCGCAGCCGGTCGCGCGGCAGCTCCACCCCGCTCGCCGACGCCATGACGACCGCGCCGAGCGCCATCCAGCCGCGCAGCCGTTCCCGCGGCTCGGCCGAACGGCCGGACAGCGCGGTCAGCAGGTGCCGGACGTCCGTCGGCACGCCGTCGCTCCACGCGAGGCTCCCGGTGGTCTCGGGCACGTCGGACAGCAGCAGCGCGAGCTCCCGCCGGAACCGCAGCGCCAGCTCCACGAAGCCGTCGATCGCCTCCGCGGTGACCTGGCCGTCCGGCAGGCCGCGCAGGCGCGCGTTCAGCTCGCCCACCGCCTCCACGGTCGGCGCGAGCACCTCGGCGAGGATCGCCTCCTTGCTGCTGAAGTGGTACAGCAGCGACGCCTTCGAGCACCCGACCTCGACGGCGATGTCGTTCAGCGACGTGCCGCGGAAGCCGTACGCGGAGAAGAGCCGCAGCGCGGCGTCGAGCAGCCGCGCGCGCAGCGCCGAACCGGATCGGGCCATGTCAGGCACCCTAACTGTCCGATCGGTCAGGTCTGACCGATCGGACAGGAATTGCGGCGTAACGTTCGCCACATGATCGCGGCCGTGGCGGTAGGGTCCCGGGCGTGAACACCCCCTCGCCCGAGCCGCACGCCGAGATCGACACGTCGGTGGCGTCGCCGGCCCGTATGTACGACTACTACCTCGGCGGCAAGGACAACTTCCCGGCCGACCGGAACGCCGCGGAGCAGGTGATCAAGGCGCATCCGGAGCAGCAGCGGCTCGCCCGCGCCAACCGCGGCTTCCTCATCCGCGCCGTGCGCTTCGTCGCCGAGCAGGGCGTCGACCAGTTCCTCGACCTCGGCACCGGCATCCCCACCTCGCCGAACGTGCACGAGGTGGCCCGCGAGGCGAACCCGGCCGCGCGGGTCGTCTACGTGGACAACGACCCGATCGTGACCGCGCACAACCGCGCGCTGCGCGCCACCCACGACGGCGTCGTCCCGGTGCACGCCGACGTACGCGACCCGGCGGCGATCCTGGACCACCCCGACGTGCGCGGCACGCTGGACTTCGACCGGCCCGTGGCGCTGCTGGCCGTCGCGGTGTTCCACTTCGTGCCCGAGGCCGAGCAGGTCCTCCCGGTGCTGCGCGCGGCGCTGGCGCCGGGCAGCCACCTGGTGCTCTCGATGGCCACCACCGAGGGTCTCACCCACACCGACGTCCAGGCCATCGAGGCCGCGTACGCCGCGTCCTCCGTCGAGGCGGTCTTCCGTTCGCGCGCCCGGATCGAGGCGATGTTCGACGGCGCCGCGCTCGTCGAGCCCGGCGTCGCACCGGTCGGGAGCTGGCGCGCGCACGAGGCCGACACCTACATCCGCATCCTCGGCGGCGTCGCCCGGCTCTAGGGCTTGGTGGCGGTCACCAGGTACGTCGCGATCCACGGGCCGGTCCACCAGGCGCGCGGGCCGAGGCCGCGGCGGCGTACGTCCCGCAGGCCCAGCTCGGTCAGCCGGGCGGCGTAGCGCTTGGTGAAGCCGATGTCGGCGATGGCGATCCGGCCGCCGGGGCACAGCACGCGCGCGGCCTCCTCGACGGCGGCCAGCCGTCCGGGCATGCCGGGCACGTTGTGGATGGCCAGGCTGCTCACGATGAGGTCGAACGAATCGTCGTCGAACGGCAGCCGGGTCATGTCGCCGGTGTGCAGCTCCATCCGGTCGGCCACGCCCTCGATGTCGGCGTTGCGCCGGGTCGCCTCGGGACCGTTGCCCGTCTGGTCGGCGCGCCAGAGGTCGACGCCGACGGCCCGGCCGCGCGGCAGCAGCTTCGCCACGGCGAGCAGGACCGCGCCGCGCCCGCAGCCGATGTCCAGCACGCGCTCGTCGCCGCGCAGGCCGAGCCCGCTGAGCACCTCGGCCCACACCCGGAACTTGCCGACGCGGGTGCAGTAGATCGCGCTCACGCCCATGGCGATGAGCAGCACCGCCACCAGGCCGAGCACGACGGCGGTCACCGCACGGCCGCCCGCCGCCTCGACGATCGCGAAGACGACGGGGACCAGGCAGATCAGGACGTAGATGCCGGCGACGACCGGGGCGGGCACCACCCGGTAGTCGCCGTCGTAGCCGTATTCGCCGCGCGGGCGGCCGAGCGTGGCGATGGGCGCGCTGTCACTCATGGGTTCCTCCATCCGCGCCGTACGCGGCGGCGCGGAACTCGTCGGCGAGGGTGCGGAAGGCGGCGACGGCGCCCGGCGCGGCGGCGGCGTGGCGGGCGTGCGACGGTTCGCGCGCGGGCCCGAACGTACGGCGCAGGGCGTCGGCCAGGTGGTCGGCCTTGTCGTGCAGGGTCAGGCCGAGGTCCGGCGGGAGCAGCGGCTCGGCGGCGAAGAAGCCGAACACGATGGTGGTCAGCGGGTAGTCGATGTCGGCGGGGGAGAGGTCGTCGCGGAGCAGGCCCGCGTCGATGAGCAGCCGCAGGTAGTCGTGCGAGGCGACGAGCTTGGCCCGTTCGAGCGAGCGGTAGGCGGGGGCGGACAGCAGCTTGCCGAGGGTGTCGGTGTCGCGGGTGAAGACGGCGCGCAGCACGGGGCGCTCCATGGCCTCGACGAAGAGCCGCCGCATGTAGCGGTGCAGCGCGACCTCGCCCGGGTCGGCGGCCATCGCGTCGGCCACGCCGCCGTACATCGCGGCGGCCTCGCGGGCGGCGACGGCCATGAAGAGCTGCTCGCGGGTGCGCCAGTGGAGGTAGACGGTGCCCTTGCCGACGCCGGACCGCGCCGCGATCTCGTCGATCGTGACCCGGCGGTAGCCCCAGCGCAGCAGCAGGTCCTTCGCGGTGTCGAGGATCCTGTCGGCGCGTTCCCGCCGGTCGGTGCCCTTGTCGTCGGCCACGCGCGCCTCCGTCCGTACGGCCGCCTGATGACTGGTGACCAGATTAGCATTCTGGTCACCGGTCAGGAAGCCGTACGGACGCGGCCGAGGAGCGGCAGCAGCGCGCCGAGCCCGGCGACCACCGTGGCGAAGCCGAACGCCAGCGTGTAGCCGCTCGACGCGGGCACGCCGGAACCGGGGAGCGCGGCGCCGGCGACCATCGCGGCGCCGATCTGGCTGCCGAGCGCGCCGCCCACCGTGCGGGCGACGGTGTTCGCGCCGTTCGCGGTCCCGCTCTGCGCGACCGGCCCCGCGGCGTTGACCAGCCGCGGCAGGACGGCGATGGCCAGCCCGTACCCGGCGCCGCACACCAGGTAGCCGAGCACCACCTGGACCGGCCGGCCGTGCGCGAGGGTGAGCGCCGCACCGCCCCCGCACGCGAGCGCCAGCCCGGCCGACAGCGGCGCGCGCGGCCCGAGCACGCGCGCCACCAGGTTCGTGCTCCAGCTCGCGGGCAGCGTCAGCAGCGTGCTGGGCAGCAGGATCAGCGCCGCGCCCGTGACGGTCGTGCCGAACCCGTACGGATCGGGCCCGGATGACCGGGGCGCCTCGGCCAGCCGGGGCAGCAGGATGTAGAACACGAACTGGTTCATGCCGAGCGCCAGCGCCCCGAGATGCGCGATCAGCAGCGGCCCGCGGGTCAGCAGCGCGATGTCCAGCACCGGGTGCGCGACCCGGCGTTCGACCGCGGTGAACGCGGCGAGCACGGCCGCGGCGGCGGCGAACAGGCCGAGCGTGCCGGGCGCCGTCCAGCCCCATGCGGTGCCCTCGGTGATGCCGAGCAGCAGGGCGAGCAGGCCGGCCGTCAGCGTGAGCGTGCCGGGTATGTCGAGCCGGCCGCTGCCGTGCGGCGGCGTGGCCGGGACCAGTACGGCGGTCAGCGCGAACCCGGCCGCGGACAGGACGGCGCCGACGGCGAACAGCAGCCGCCATGTCGTGTGGTCGACGAGGACGCCGCCGAGCAGTAGCCCGATCCCGGCCGTGCCGCCGACGAGCCCGGACGTCAGCGCCAGGCCGAGCGGCACCCGCCGCGGCGGCATGACCTCGCGGACGATCGCGAACGACAGCGGCAGGAACGCGAGGCTGATGCCCTGCACGGCGCGGAAGACGATCAGCACGCCGACGTCCGGGGCGAGCCCGGCGCCCACGGTGCCCACCAGGTTGATCGCCAGGCAGTACAGCAGCACGCGGCGGTGCCCGTACCTGTCGGCCAGGCGGCTCGCGACCGGGGTGGCGACCGCGCTGGTCAGCAGCGTCGCCGACAGGACGGCCCAGGACACCGCGCCGGCGCTCGCGCGCAGGTCGCGCTGGAGCACGCCGAGCGTGGGCACCAGCATCGTCTGGAGCAGCCCGTACGCGAGGACCACCACGATCAGCGCGGCCAGGACGCCGCCGGGGCGTACCGGGCGCGCCGCCGTGATGGCCGGTGCGGCCTTGGGGTCGTCGGTTCGCTGGGTCACCATGGTCCTTCCGGGTCGTGCTCGGGCATGCTGGACACGGATGCGAACGGTGTTCGCAAATATAGGTTAGGCATACCTTATGCGAACGGAGTTCGCAAGGAGGGCGGGGACGTGACGGACCGCACGCGGGCCACCGGACGGCGGCGCACCCTGGACCGCGCGGCCATCGCCACGGCCGCGCGCCGCGTCGTCGAGGCCGACGGCATCGACGCGCTGACGCTGCGCCGCGTGGCCCAGGAGCTCGGCACCGGCCAGGCGTCGCTCTACCGGCACATCGCCGACCGCGCCGACCTGCTCGCCGCGCTGTTCGAGGACGTCCTGGCCGAGTTCCCGCTGGTCGAGCCGCGCGGCGACCCGGCGCGCGCGGTGGAGCGGCAGTGGCGCGCCCTGCACGACCACCTCGCCGAGCGCCCGTGGCTCGTCCGGCTGATCGCCGACGGCGCGCACGCCGCGGAGGCGGCCGAGTCAGTGGCGGACCACGGCATGGGGCTGCTGGCCGATACCGGCCTCACCCGCGCCGACGCCCGCCGCGCGTACCGTGCGCTGTGGCACCTGCTCCTCGGCCACCTCCTCAACGAGCACCCGTTCGGGCACCACCTGACCTCGGACTCCGCGGCCGAGGACGACACGACCGCCGAGCCCGACTTCGCGTGGGCGCTGCGCCACCTGCTCGCCGGCATCCTGGCCGGCCGCGACGGACGGTGACCGGCCCCGTACGAGGCCCGGGGCACCGCTTCCGGGGGCGGGACGTCACAATTGGGGGGATCACGCGGTGCCGTTGGAGGGGCGGACATGGGCAACGAGTACGGATCCGGGACCGGCGGCCTGTTCGGCGCGGTCTTCGGGCGCGGTGAGGCCGCCGCGGGCACCGGCGACGCGGCGTGGCTTGCGGCGCTGCTCGACGTCGAGGCGGCGCTGTCACGCGCGGCGGCGCGCGCCGGGCTGGTGGAGACCGAGGCGGCCGAGGCCGTGACGCGGGCGGTCCAGTCCGAGACCTTCGACGCCGACGAGCTCGGCAGGCAGGCGCTCGCCGCGGGCAACCCGGTCGTGCCGCTGGTCCGCGCGCTGGTCGGCGCGCTGCCGCCGGAGGCCACCCACGCCGTGCACAACGGCGCCACCAGCCAGGACATCCTCGACACCGCGGCCATGCTGATCGTGAAGCGCGCGCTGCCGCCGCTGCTCGCCGACCTCGACGCGGTCTGCGACGCCGCAGCCGAGCTCGCCGACGCCCACCGCGCCACGCTGATGTCCGGCCGTACGCTCCTGCAGCAGGCGCTGCCGACCACGTTCGGGCTGACCGCGGCCAACTGGCTGACCGGCGCCGACCGGGTGCGCGCCAAGGTGGCGCGCATGGGGGAGCGGCTGCCCGTGCAGTACGGCGGCGCCGCGGGCACCATGGCGGCGGTCGGCGCCGACGGGCCGCGGCTCGCCGCGCTGCTCGCCGAGGAGCTCGGCCTGGCCGAGCCGCTGCTGCCGTGGCACACCATCCGGCTGAACATCGTGGAGCCCGCGGCGGCGCTCGCCGAGACCGGCTCCGTGCTCGGCAAGATCGCCCGGGACGTCACGCTGCTCGCGCAGGGCGAGATCGCCGAGGTGCACGAGGGCGGCGGGCCCGACCGGGGCGGGTCGTCGGCCATGCCGCAGAAGCGCAACCCCGTCGCGTCCGTGTCCATCCTGGCCTGCACCCGCCGCGTACCCGGGCTGATGGCCACCCTGTACGCATCGGGCGAGCAGGAGTTCCAGCGCGCCGCCGGCGCGTGGCACGCCGAATGGGAGCCGCTGTCGGACCTCGTACGGCTGACCGGCTCGGCCGCGGCCTGGGCGCGCGACCTGTTCGACGGCATGCACGTCGACACCGACCGCATGCGCGACAACCTCAACGCCACCGGCGGCCTGCCGCTGGCCGAGCGGCTGACCGCGCTGCTGGCCCCCGAGCTCGGCCGCCTGGCAGCGCACGACCTGGTGCGCCGCGCGGGCGCCCGGGTGACCGCGGACGGCACGCCGCTGCGCGAGGCCATCTGGGAGGACGCCGAGGCGCGCGACGCGCTGCGCCGCGGCGGCAAGGGCCTGGCCGACGTCGCGGAGACCCTCGACCCGGCCGAGTACCTCGGCGCGACGGAGGTGCTGATCGACCGGGCGCTCGCCGCGCACAAGCACCGCGACGTCAACTACGACCCGGACTGACCCGCCGTCAGCGCGCCGCCGGGCCCACCCGGTAGACGCGGACCACGCCGTCGGCGGTGGCGAACGCCGGCCGCCACGTCGGCGCCGGGCGCGGCGGCGTGCCCCAGGCCTCGCGCGCGGCGCGCCGGCAGACCGTACAGGCCCGCGCGTCCGACAACGGCCCGGCGTCGCCCACGCCCGCGTCGAAGAAGAGGACCAGGTCGCCCGGGATCGGCCGCGGGCCCGATTTCTCCAGCGGCCGCAGCGCGGCGTGCCAGGCGATGCCGCCGAACGGGCCGCGCCGGTACATCTCCGCGACGGAGTCCGAACGCGAGTCCGTCCACACGGTCCTCGTACGCGGCGCCGCGTCGTGGACGTGCATCCAGGTGCGGAACGCGCCGAGCTGCGCGCGGCCGTTCACCGACGCGGTGAGCAGCGGATCACGCCAGGAGTGCCCGACGGACGACACCACCGCGCCCGCCGCGATGACGACCACCACGACGGCGGGCAGCGCGCGGACGAGCCGGTTCGTACGGAACCGGGCGGCCAGCCAGGTCGCGGCCATCCACAGCGCCGCCACGCCGCCGATCGCCAGCGCCGGGAACAGCGGGAACCAGTACCGCACCAGCTCCAGGCGCAGCGACGGGTCGCCCGGGTGCAGCAGCCCGCCCTCGATCGTCAGCGGCACCCAGATGAGCGCGCACCACAGCACCGGCACGGCCATGCGCCGCGGCCAGGCGAGCGCGCCCAGCGGAATGGCGCACAGCAGCACCGCGAGCCAGACGCCGACCTGCTTCTTCACCGCGAGCGGCAGTTGCACCAGGTAGGCCAGGCGCGAGCGCCCGGCGTACCCGATGTTCGGGTTGGGCTTCTGCGTGAGCACGGCGTGCACCCGCGCCAGCGGGCTGCCGTACAGGCCCCAGCACAGCAGGAGCTCGCCGACGCCGACGAGGAGCATCGGCGCGACCATCCAGACCAGCCCGCGCAGCCGCACCCGCCGCCAGAGCAGGATCGGGACCAGCGGCCACGCGAAGACGATGAACTCCCGCACCGTGTACGACCAGGCCATCAGGAGGCCGATCAGGATCAGCGCCCACGGCCGGTCGCTGAGCCGCCCCTTGCGCACGGCGACGGCGAGGGCCACCGCGACGGTGAACAGCCCGGTTGCGGTCACGTCGGGCAGCAGCGCGGCGGAGTCCTGGAACAGCGGCGCCGCGGTGATCACCACGGCGGCGGCCGCCGCGCCCACGACCCGGGAGAACAGCAGCGTGCCGAGCGCGTACGTGCCGGCGAGCACCGCGCCGGTGCCCAGGATCGGCACGACGTGGTACGCCGCCTCGGTGGTGCCGAACGCGTACGTCGCCAGCCGCACCGGGATCACGAGCCCGAACCTGGTCACCTGGTGCAGCGCGTCGGGGTGCGGGAACGCGTGCGGGAACGCGTTGGCGGCGTTCAGGTAGTTGAGCTGGTCCGAGGGGTACGGCAGCGGCAGGTGGGTCACGATGACGATCAGCCAGCAGCCGCCGAGCACCAGCGGTATCGCGATGTCCAGGGCGCGCCGCGACGGCCGCCGGCGGCCGTCCCGCGGCTCAGGGGATGCGCGGCCCGCGGACCCGACGCGTTCGTGAGAGAGCACGTCCCGACCCGACCACGCCCAGGTGGCCACGCCCTTAGCCCAAGGTGTCCGCGGGGAGACCAGCCGCCGTCGTACTTTACCGGTTCAGTACGAACCGGGCGTCTACGCCGCGGGGCCGCCGACGTCGCCTGCGGCCTGCCGCCACCACAGGCGGGGGAGCAGCGGGCGCACCGTGCGGTGGCGGAGGCAGCCGCGCCAGACGCCGATGCTGTACGCCACGTCGTCGCAGATCCGGACGGCGACGTAGCGCACCGGGTCGAGCGGCGGCCGGGTGCCCGTACGCCGCCGGGCGCGCCAGTCGCCGACCCAGTCAGCGGTGGCCGGGCCGACGATCGCCGCGGCCACCGGCACCCGCAGCCGCCGCACGGCGAGGGCCGCGGGCACCGCGACCGGCCACCAGGTCCGGGTAACGGCGCTGCCCAGTAGCCGCCCCGCCCCCAGCGTCCCCATCCCGACCAGCCGCACGGCCAGGGGGAACGCCCCGTACGCGCCCGCGGCGGCCGACGGCACGCGGGCGTCGGGCTCGGAGCGGGGGTCGGCGGCGGCGAGGGTGGGGGCGAGGCGGTCGGCGAGGCGGGTGGTGACCGCGGCCGTCAGGGCCAGCGCGGCCAGGGGGCGGCCGGCGGCGGCGAGCGCCCAGGCCGCGGCCGACCAGCCGGACATGGAGACCGCGGGGAGCACGTGCGGGTGGCGCAGCGCGAGGGGCGCAGCGGACATGCCGTAGTCGGCGCGGCGGGTGAACCAGGCGTACGGGCGGGTGCGGTGCTCGTGGGCGACCGTCGCCGCCGGGTCGTAGCGGACCCGCCAGCCGGACGCGGTGAACCGCCAGATCAGGTCGACGTCCTCGCCGACCGGCATGACCTCGTCGAACGCCGCGCCCACCGCGCGCGGCCTGGCCACGCGCGTGGCATCGGCCAGCGCGGCGCGGCGCACCACGACGGTGGCGCTCGGGACGTACGGGACGCGCGCGGCCGGCCGCACGAGCGACTCGCGCGGCCCCATGTCCAGCGAGGACCCGGTCTCCTCGTACCGCGCGAGCACGCCGCGCCGGCCCGCGGCCTCGTGCCCCACGATGCGCGGCGCCGCCGCGGCCACCGCCGGGTCGGTGAAGTGCGCGAGCAGGCGGCGCAGCCAGTCGCCGACCGGCACGCAGTCGGAGTCGACGAACGCGATGTACGGGGTGGTGGCGGCCGCGAGCCCGGTGTTGCGCGCCGCGGCCGGGCCGCCGCGGCGGTCACGGCGTACGTAGCGCGCCGCGACGCCGGCGGCGGCACGCACGGCCGCGAGCCGGTCGGCGGACCCGTCGTCGACCACGATCACCGGGCTGTGCGGCGCCGTCCCCCGCAAGGCGGCCAGGCACCGCCGCAACGCCTCCGGCCGGTCATGCACGGGCACCACGATCGTCACCTGCCCGGCCACCGGACCGGGCGGGCCTCCAGGCGGCCCGTCGGAGGGGCGAGGGTGGAACAGGCCGGCGTCGAGGAGGCGGCGGGCGAGCATGCGCTCCGCGCGGCCCGGGCCGAGGGGTTCGCCCGCCGCCCAGGCGCGGGCGCGGCGGGCGCCGCCGGGCCTCAGGCGTACGAGGCGCAGGGGGGCGCCGCCGAGCAGGACGCGGTCGCCGGCGAGCCACTGGAGGCCGGGGTCGGCGGCCAGGCGCAGGCCGGTGGGGGCGGGGATCTCCGCCGGGTCGAGCGCCCCGGTCATGCGCGTGACTGCCCCTCGCCCGGGAGCTCGGCGAACCCGGTGCGGAGGCGGTCGAACGCCTCGTCGATGAGCGCGGTGAGGTTCGGCCCCGCGCCGTCGTCGAGCCACACGGTGTACGCCGCCCACATGGCCGCGATGGACGTCTTCGCCAGCCCGCAGGCGTACAGCCGGTGGCGGTCGCCGACGCGGGCCAGGACGTGCTCGATGATGACGTCCTCCCAGGCCGAGAACCGCCACGCGGCGTGCGCCTGGAGGGAGCGGACGGTGGTGAGCAGCCAGATGCGGATGGCCAGCGAGACGTACTCGTCGGCGCCGTACGCGTTGGTGGCGCGCAGCGCCTGGCGCACCATCTCCACCGGGTGGGCCTCGGGCCCGGCGGCGCCGAGCGCGGCGCGGAGCACGTTCGTACGGCTGTCGTAGTCGCCGAACACGACGTCGTTCTTCGACGGGTAGTAGCGGAAGAACGTGCGGCGCCCGATGCCGGCGGCGGTGGCGAGGTCGTCGACCGTGGTCTCCTCGAAGCCCTTGTCGGCGAACAGGCGCAGCGAGGTCTCCTCGATGGCGGCGCGGGTGCGCTGCTTGCGCCGCTGCCACCGCGGGGCGGCGGGCACGGAGTGGGGGGCGGTCATGGTCGGCATCTCGCTCGCAAGAAAGGTCTGGTGCGCCGGCGGGCGCTGGCGGGCATTCTCTCGTAGCGCACGCCCGAGCGCGTGCCGACGAGGAAAAAACCGGCCGTACCGGCTCGCCGATCCGTTCGTGATCAGGTCTGGCCTCATGATGGCACTGCGTGTCAAGATGGGCCCGACCGCAGGCCGGACGCGCCGGCCCGCCGTACGAAGGGAGCGCACGGATGGCCGACGACACCGCCGCGACCGTCGCCGACGACCAGCTCGACGAGGGCGAGGACCTGCTGATCGAGGAAGTCTCCATCGACGGCATGTGCGGCGTTTACTAACGCGCGCCATGCCCTTCGACACGGCCCAGGCGTACGAGAAGCACCCCAAGGTGGCGATCCGCCGCGAGGCGTTCGGCGGCCTGGCCTACCACTACGGAAACCGGCGGCTGACCTTCCTGAAGGCGCCGCCGCTCGTGGACCTCGTCGAGGCGCTGGGCGGCTTCCCCAGCGCCGCCGAGGCCATCGACGCCCACGTGCGGCCCGACCGGCGCCCGGTGTACGAGAAGGCGCTCGCCGGGCTCCTGGACTCCGAGGTGATCCGTGCCCGCTGATTCCCCGGCGCCGACGCTGACCGAGCGGTTCTCCCACGGTCTCGACGCGCCCATCTGCCTGACCTGGGAACTGACGTACGCCTGCAACCTCGCGTGCGTCCACTGCCTCAGCTCCTCGGGACGCCGCGACCCGCGCGAGCTGTCGCCCGCCGAGGCGCGCGCCGTCGTCGACGAGCTGCACGACATGAAGGTCTTCTACGTCAACATCGGCGGCGGCGAGCCGATGATCCGCCCGGACTTCTTCGACCTCGTCGGCTACGCGGTCGAGCGCGGCGTCGGCGTGAAGTTCTCCACCAACGGCACCATGCTCACGCCCGAGCGCGCCGCCAGGATCGCCGGCATGGACTACGTCGACGTGCAGATCAGCCTGGACGGCACCGACGCCGGCACCAACGACGCCGTACGCGGCGGCGGTTCGTACTCCGCGGCGCGCCGCGCCATGGACAACCTGGCGGCCGCCGGCTTCGGCCCGTTCAAGATCTCCGTGGTGGTGACCCGGCAGAACGCCGGCCAGCTCGACGAGTTCCGCGCGCTCGCCGACTCCTACGGCGCGCAGCTCCGGCTGACCCGGCTGCGCCCGTCCGGGCGCGGCGCCGACACCTGGGACGACCTGCACCCGACGCAGGCGCAGCAGCGCGACCTGTACCACTGGCTGCTCGACCACCCGGACACCCTGACCGGCGACTCGTTCTTCCACCTGTCGGCGCTCGGCGAGTCGCTGCCCGGCCTGAACCTGTGCGGCGCGGGGCGCGTGGTGTGCCTGATCGACCCGGTGGGCGACGTCTACGCCTGCCCGTTCGTGTTGCACGAGCAGTTCCGCGCGGGCTCGGTGCGCGACGCCGGCGGGTTCGCGTCCGTGTGGCGGACGTCCGAGCTGTTCACGGAGCTGCGCGAGCCGCAGAGCGCCGGCGCGTGCGCGTCGTGCGGTTCGTACGACGCCTGCCAGGGCGGCTGCATGGCCAGCAAGTTCTTCACCGGGCTGCCGCTGGACGGGCCCGACCCGGAGTGCGTGCACGGCCACGGCGAGGCGGCGCTGGCCGAGCTCGCCGGCGCCCGGCTCGAACCGCTCGTGGTGCCGCATCCGGGCAGCGGCCACTCGAAGACCGGGCGGCGGCCGACCGAGCGCGAGCCGGTGTTCGTCACGCTCGGCCGCCGCGCCTGACCGGGTGGAGCTCGCCTCCGCCACGTGGACCGACGTGGACCGTGCGGCGCGGCGCCTGCTCGTCGTGCCGCTCGGGTCGCTGGAACAGCACGGTCCGCACCTGCCGATGGACACCGACCTGCGGGTCGCCGCGGCGGTCGCGGACCGGGCGTGCGCCGGCCGCGACGGCGTGGGGGTCGCGCCCGGCGTCCCGATCGGCGCCAGCGGTGAGCACGCTGGGTTCCCCGGCACGCTGTCCGTCGGCACCGACGCCCTCGCCGCGTACCTGACCGAGCTCGGCCGCCACGCCTCCCGCGACTGGCCGGCCTTGCTGCTGGTCAACGCGCACGGCGGCAACGGCCCCGCGGTGGAGGCGGCGGTGTCCCTGCTGGCGTACGAGGGCCGCCGCGCGCACGCCTGGCACGCGGCGGTGCCCGGCGGCGACGCGCACGCCGGCCGTACGGAGACGTCCCTGATGCTGGCCATCGCCCCCGACACGGTGCGCCTGAACGAGGCCGAGTCGGGCAACACGGAGTCCACGGCGGACCTGATGCCCCGCATGCGCGCGGAGGGCGTCCGCGCCGTCTCCCCGAACGGCGTCCTCGGCGACCCGGCAGGCGCCACGCCGGAGGAGGGGCAGCGCCTGCTCACCGCGCTGACCGCCCGCCTGACGAGGGCCATTGAGCGGGCCGTCGTGAGTGACTAGGGCTGCGTCGCGCCCGTGTGGGTGGCGTGCGGTCGGGGTTCGGGGCGGGGGAGGTCGCGGTAGGCGATGGAGACCTGGCTGAGGAACTCGGTGTCGCCGGCGAGGTCGGCGCCGCCGATGACCGCGGCGGACGGGGTGCGCGGCGGTGTGCCCGTGGTGCGCGCGGCGAGCGCCGCCGCGACCACGGCGGCCTCGGTGGCCGCCTCCAGGGCGCGGCCGGTCAGGCCGCGGGCAGTGGCGCGGGCACGGGCCCCCGCCGAGGCCGCCGGGCAGCGGTACGGCTGGAGCATGAGCAGCCCGTCGCGGATCTCGATCACCCTGCGGTACAGCCGGAGGCGGAGGTTGCCGAGCATCAGGGCGTCCGGCAGCGCGGGCGGGTCGAGCGCGATCGACGGGTCGGCCGCGTAGAGCGCGCGCCACAGCGGGCCGAGCCGGTAGTACCGCCGGTAGCGGCGCAGCCAGCCGGCCCCGGCGGGCAGCGCGGCGGCGAGCAGCACCAGCACGTAGGCGCTGGTCGGCAGCGCCCTGCTCAGGACGTAGTCGCGGCCGGCCGAGAAATCGAAGGACATCCGCGTCGACATCGCCAGGGTCGCCTTGCACATCACGTAGAGCACCCCCAGCGCGGCGCCCCCGGCCACCAGCCACATGCTCGCGCGGATGACCGGGCCCTCGGCCTCCCGGGCGTAGCGCGCGCCCAGCCCGATGATCGTGACCAGCGCGGGAAGCTGCGCGGCGCAGTACGCCAGGACGTACTCCATGACCCGCGGCGACTGCGGCAGCAGGTTGCGCAGCGTGGCGAACAGCAGGCACATCGCCACGAACGCGCCCACCGCCCACCACGCCTGCCAGCGCCGCCCGCGCGCCCGCCCGCCCAGGCGGACCATGAACTCCTGCGCCGCCCACACGGTGAACACCATTCCCGCGTGGCTGATCAGCCGCGCGGCGTGCGGCATCCCGGCGATCCGGCCGATCTCCGCGTAGACGAACGCGATCTGCGCGGTCAGCGTCCAGGCGAGCCCGGCCAGCACCCAGCGCACCTGGCGGCGCACGCCGTCGCCGCGCGGGCAGGTCAGGAACAGGATCCACGCCAGGACCGCCGGGCCCCAGTTGCGCAGCTCCTCAGCCATCGCCGTCACCGGACAGCGCGCCGCGCAACCGGCCGTTGAGCGTACGGCTCGGGACGTCGCGCTGCCGGATCAACGAGGCGAGCAGCTCCGCCTCGCGCTCCTCGGCGGTGGAGTAGCCGGCGCGGCCGAGCACCCGGCGTACGAGCGCCGGGTCGAGGCCGGGCATGAGCATCGCGGCGCGCTCGGCCGGGTCGAGCGACACCGGGTAGTGGTCGCACAGGATGTGCGCCAGCTCGTGGAGGATGATGTGCTCGCGGTGCGGCGGCGTCGTGGAGCTCTCGTGGAAGACGAGGTCCATGGTGTCGGTGGCGACCCACATGCCGCACATGCCGGTCAGGCCGCTCATCGGGATCAGCCGGATCGGCCGTCCGCGCCGCGCGGCCACCCCTTCGCACAGGGTGTGGACGTCGAACGGCACGGGCCGGGGCAGGTCGCGCAGCAGCGCGGCGTGGCGCCTGCGCACCCGGGCCCGGTTCACGACTCGGGGGTCGGTGGGGGCGGCTGGGGAAGGCCCTCCAGCTCCCGTACGCGATCGACCATGTCGGCGATCGCCTCGAGGCTCTTGGGGGAAAGCCCGTTGGCGCGCAGCGCGATCTGTCGTACGGGGGAGTCGCGCAGCGCGGTGAGCAGCATCAGCTCGGCGTCGATGCGCCGAGTCTCCTCGTCGTCGAAGAAGTACGCGGGCGGTACGCCGAAGAACCCGGCGAGCGCCTCCAGGTGGCGCTTGGTCGGGTTGTCCCTGATGCCCTTGCGGAGCTGCCAGATGTAGGTCGCCGAGATGGTGGGGCCGCCCTTGGCCCGCAGCGCCTCGGCTACTTCCTCGAAGGAGAACTCGCGCCCGGCGTGCGGTCGGACCGTCTGGAACAGGTGGTCCACCTTCGCCGCCAGGCTCGCCACGTCGTCGGCCATGAGGCGAGTCTAGCGACAGCCCTGATGAAGAGGCATGGCGCAATGTGTCCATACGTGTTGACGCGGCGTCCATGCGTGTTTATGTTTATCCGCGATTCGTCAACTGAAGTGAAGGGCGCACCGGCATGAGGCATCCCCGTTTGGCGGCGCTATCCGCTTTGGCCGCAGGATTGATGCTGCTCACCGCCGGGTGCGGCGGGAGCGGCGGGAGCGGTGACGCGTCGTCGGGCGCGTCGTCGCAGGCGAGCGCCAAGCCGACGTACACGCCGCCGAAGTACACGAACTTCGACGGCTTCCCCGGCAAGGAGCTGAAGCACTTCCGCGGGGATCAGGGTCTCGCCCCGCTGGGCGTCCGGGTGAAGGGGATCGACTCCAAGTGGACCCCCGAGCTCCTCGGGAAATCGGCCGACATCGGCGAGCACTACCTCGCCGTGTACGTCGCGGTCACCCCGGAGGAGAAGGACCGCGGCACGCAGCACGTCACTCTCGACGGCCTGCTCCTGCGGGACAACGCCAAGTGCCCGATGGACATCACGAACCACAACGGGAAGTACTGCGAATGGGCCGCCTCCCCGTACAGCGAGCTGAAGAGCGACGTCGCCGACGGCCGGTGGCGCACCATGTACTGGACGTACAACCAGCTCTCCTTCGATGACGTCGCCGCCGGCGAGACCCGGATCGGCGTCGCCGGATTCAAGATTCCGGACGATGACAAGGGCCCCTTCGAGCTCTGCGCGACGGGCGTGCCGGACGACCCGAACAACAGGTACTCGTTCAGCAAGAAGGCCTGCGTCCCGATCCCGCAGCCCAAGAACGCGCGCTGAACGCCGTCAATTGATGTGAAGGGGCGTACCAGAATGAGGCATGCGCGTTTGGCGGCGCTGTCCGTATTGGCCGCGGGAGTGATGGTGCTGGCGGCCGGGTGCGGCGGGAGCGGCGGCGCGTCGTCGGGCGCGTCCTCGCAGGCGAGCTCCCAGCCGACGCATACGGAGCCGAAGGTCTCGACGTTCGCCCAGTTCCCCGGCAAGGAGCTGAAGCATTTCCGGGAGCTCCCCACCAAGCCGGGCGTCCGGGTGAAGGGGATCGACTCCATGTGGGCCCCCGAGCTCCTCGGGAAATCCGCCGAAGCGGGCCGGCACTTCCTCGCGGTGTACGTCGCGGTCACCCCGGAGGCCAACGACCGGGGCTCGCAGGAGGTCAGCCTCAAGGGCCTGACCGTACGGCTGAACACCCCGTGTCAGCAGTCCGACGGCGAGACCGACACCGGCAACGGCGGCGAGAAGGTCTGTCCCTACGACGCCTACCCGTACAGCCAGTTGGAGAGCGGGATCCCCGACGGCCGGTGGCGGACCGCCGACTTCACGTACTCGGAGATCCGCACCGATGACGTCGCCGCCGGCGAGACCCGGATCGGCGTCGTCGGATACAACGTGTCGGACGAGGCGCACGGCACCTTCACGCTCTGCGCGCCGGGCCTGCCGGTCGACCTGCACGACAACTACTCCGACATCAGGCCGCCGTCCTGCGTCCCGATCCCGCAGCCCAAGAACGCGCGCTGAACGCCGTCAATTGATGTGAAGGGGCGTACCAGAATGAGGCATGCGCGTTTGGCGGCGCTGTCCGTATCGGCCGCGGGAGTGATGGTGCTGACCGCCGGGTGCGGCGGGAGCGGCGGCGCGTCGTCGGGCGCGTCCTCGCAGGCGAGCCCCAAGCCGACGTACACGCCGCCGAAGGTCTCGACGTTCGCCCAGTTCCCCGGCGAGGAGCTGAAGCAGTTCCGCGGCTATTCCCCCGATGTGGTGGGCCTGCGGGTGAAGGGGATCGACGCGATGTGGACGCCCGAGTTCCTCGGGACGTCGGCCCAGCCCGGTCGGCACTATCTCGCCGTGTACGTCGCGGTCACCTCGGAGGCGAGCGACCGCGGCTCCCAGCACGCCAGTCTCGAGAACCTGGCCATACGGCGGAACGCCAAGTGCGCGAAGCCCGCCGTCATCGACACCGGGAAGTACTGCTACGGCACCACCCTGCTGTTCAGCAAGCTGGTCGGCGGGATCCCCGACGGCCAGTGGCGCACCCATGACTGGTCGAAGTCCGAGCTCGAACCCGATTCCGTCGCCGCCGGCGAGACCAGGATCGGGGTCGCCGGATTCAGCCTGGCCGACGACGAGAAGGGCTCCTTCGAGCTCTGCGCGCCGGACAAGAAGCACCAGGCGCTGGGGGGCTACGAGTACACGTACCCCTGCGTCCCGATCCCGCAGCCCACGAACGCGCGCTAGAGGCCGAGCAGCCGCGCCCCGTTGTGCCACAGCACGGCGCGCAGCCAGGCGTCGCCGAGGTCCAGCCGGGCCAGCGCCTGCAGTTGGTGCGCGTACGGGTACGGGATGTTCGGGAAGTCCGTGCCGAGCACGATCCGGTCGGAGAGGTCGGTCAGCCGGGGCAGCAGGTCGCGGGGGAACGGGGTCGTCGCCTCGACGAAGTCCGTGCCGAACATCGTGGTGTCGAGGTGGACGTTCGGGTAGGTCTCGGCGAGCTTCAGGTGCTCGGCGTACTCGGGCATCCCCATGTGCGCGATGACCAGCCGTAGCCGCGGGTGGCGCGCGAGGACCTCGCCGATGATCCGCGGCCCGGTGTACGCGCCGGGCCGCGGGCCGCTGCCGCAGTGGGTCACCACGGCCGCGCCCGCGTCGGCGATCCGCCCCCAGACGCCGTCGAGCAGTGGGTCGCGCGGGTCGTACGCCCCGACCTGGACGTGCACCTTGAAGACGCGCGCCCCCGCCTCGAGCGCGCGGGCGACGTACGCCTCGGCGGTGGGCTCGGGATAGAAGGTGGCGGTCGGGACGCAGTCGGGCGTGCGCGCCGCGAAGTCGCGCGCCCAGTCGTTCAGCCACTCCGCCATGTCCGGCTTGTGCGGGTAGACCAGCGACGGGAACGCGCGGACCCCGAACCCGCGCAGGATGCGCAGCCGCTCGTCCTCGTCGTGGCGGTACCACACGGGCCAGGCGCGGCCGTAGTTGTCGGCGTCGTCGAAGTACGCCCACACCTTCCGCATCACGCGGTCCGGCATGAAGTGCACGTGGGCGTCGGCGAGGCCGGGCAGCCCCAGCGCACGCCAGAACCCGGGGACGTCGGCGTCGGTCAGAGATGAGGGCGGTCCGGTCACCCCTCGACCTTAGCGACGACGGATTCCAGGGCGCGGCCGGTGCTACGCGGGCCGAGCACGGCGACGTCCACGCACAGGACGACCAGCAGGATCGCGGATCCGACGAACACCGCCGTCGGGCCGAGGCTGGTCAGCAGCGGGATGGCGATGAACGGCATGGCCGCCGAGGTGGCCCGGGACAGGCTGTACGGGATGCTGATCGCCGCGGACCGCATCGCCGTCGGGAAGATCTCCGCCTGGTACGTGTGGAAGCCGTTGGAGAACACGTTGCTCGCGCAGGTCAGCAGGAACCCGGCGGCCACGATCAGCCACGGGGCGGACGCCGCGGCGAACACCAGCCCGAGCACGGCCATGGCCAGCGCCGAGTAGATGATCAGGAACTTCCGCTCGAACCGCTCCATCAGCGGGATCGACATCGCCGACCCGATCGGGTAGCCGAGGAACGACAGCGCGGCGAACGTCAGCGACTCCACGACGTCGTAGCCCTTCGCGGTGAGCACGATCGGGGCCAGCGAGCCGAAGCCGTAGTAGCCGACCGTCTGCAGGATCTGGAAGATCCACAGCATCACGGTGCGCTTCCGGTACGCGCCGCGGAACATCTCCGCCAGCGACGACCGCACCTCTGGCTCGGCCGGGACCGGCTGCACGTCGGGCAGGTCGCGGCCGGTCTGGCGGCGTACGGTCGCCTCGATGCCGGACACCACGCTCTCGGCCTCGTCGCCGTGCCCGTGCGCGGCCAGCCAGCGCGGCGACTCCGGCAGCGCGCGGCGCAGGAGCCACACGATGGCCGCGCCCAGCGCGCCGAATACCAGCAGCCACCGCCAGCCGTCGATGAGCAGGTGCTCGCCGGCGACCAGCTTCCCGCCGAGCAGCGCCGCGATCGGCACGCCCACGAACCCGATCGTGTACGCGTAGGCGATGTGCCGGCCGCGGGAGACGCGCGGCAGGAACTCGGCGAGGTACGTGTCGATCAGCGTCAGCTCGGCGCCGAGCGCGAGGCCGCCGAGCACGCGCAGCGCCACGAACCAGCCCAGGTCCGGCGCGGCGGCGGTGGCCAGCGAGAACACCGCGTACACGCCCAGGTTGATGAGGAACATGCGGCGGCGGCCGAACCGGTCGGCGGCGATGCCGAGGCAGATGGCGCCGATGAACATGCCGATGAACCCGGAGCTGACCGCGAGCGCCTTGCCGGTCGGGCCGAGGTGCCACTGCTCGGTGAGCACGGCCCCGAGCACGCCGCCGAGGAAGATCTCGTACAGGTCGAAGAACGCGCCGAGCCCGACGACGGCGATCATGGCCCAGTGCCACCGGGTGATGGGCAGCCGGTCCAGCCGCGCCGCGATCGACGCGACCCGCTCTCCGACAGAGGGGCCGGCGGGGGACGATCCGGCGGGGGATGGGCCGTCAGGGGGTGGGGACGTCATGACGGTGCTCCAGAACGCGAGGGGAACCGAACGTGGGATGATCCCGACGCTAGCCCTCTGCCCACGCCTTGACCACGCCGTCTCGGATGGTGGTACGAGGGTGACCGCCTGTGACCCTCGGCGCTGAGGGCGTACGGGCACGGGCGCGGTGTCCGGCGGACTAGGGTGGTTCGCCGTGACGGGACGACCGCTTAAGGAGATCATCGATCCGGGGTGGGCCGACGCGCTCGAACCGGTGGCGGCGCGGATCGGGGAGATGGGGGAGTTCCTGCGGGCCGAGGTGGCCGCGGGGCGGACCTATCTGCCGGCCGGGGAGAACGTGCTGCGGGCGTTCACCCAGCCGTTCGCCGACGTCAAGGTGCTGATCGTGGGGCAGGATCCGTACCCCACGCCGGGGCACGCGGTGGGCCTCAGCTTCTCCGTCGCGCCGGACGTCAGGCCGCTGCCGGGGAGCCTGGTCAACATCTTCCGCGAGATGGGCGACGACCTCGGTGTGCCGCAGCCGCCCAACGGCGACCTCACGCCGTGGACGCGGCGCGGGGTGCTGCTGCTCAACAGGTCGCTGACCGTCGCGCCGCGCCGCCCGGCGTCGCATCGCGGCAAGGGCTGGGAAGAGGTCACGGAGCAGGCCATCAGGGCGCTCGCCGCGCGCGGCACCCCCATGGCGGCCATCCTGTGGGGGCGCGACGCGCGCGACCTGAAGCCGATGCTGAACCCCGTGCCCTGCGTGGAGTCCGCCCATCCGAGCCCGATGTCCGCCGCGCGCGGCTTCTTCGGGTCCCGCCCGTTCAGCCGCGTCAACGAGCTGCTCACCAAGCAGGGCGCCGACCCCGTCGACTGGCGGCTCTGACCCCGCTCGGGGCTCAGACCTGGAACGTGGCGGTGGCCTCGGCGCGGATGAACGCCTCGTCCACGGTGTGGCCGAGGCCGGGGGTGGTGGGGACCGCGACCTGGCCGGCGAGCGCGCGGATGGGCGGGTCGACGATGTCGCGGGCGTAGTACTTGTCCGAGCCGGACACGTCGCTCGGCAGGTCGAAGCCGGGCAGCGACGCCAGCGCGACGTTCGCGGCGCGGCCGATGCCGAACTCGTGCATGCCGCCGCACCACACGCGCCAGCCCGCCGCGACCGCGCGCTCGTGCGCCGCGCGCGCCGCCGTGAGCCCGCCCATGCGCGACACCTTGATGTTCAGCACCCCGCCGGCGCCGAGCGCGATCGCGGTGTCGAGCTGGCCGAGGTCGTCCACGGACTCGTCCAGGCACACGGGCGTGCCGAGCGTACGGGCCAGCCGGGCGTGCGCGGCCAGCGCGCCGGGCGCGAACGGCTGCTCGACCAGCAGCAGCCCGTACGCGTCGAGGCCGCGCAGCGTCTCCAGCGCCTCCGGCGTCTCGGGGTAGACCCCGTTCGCGTCGACCTGGAGCAGCAGGTCGGGGAACGCCTCCCGGACCGCGCGTACGGGCCCGGTGTCCCAGCCCGGGGCGATCTTCAGCTTCACCCGGCCGTAGCCGTCCGCGACGTGCCGCCCGACCTGCTCCATCAGGGCGTCGATGGTGGGCTCGATGCCGAGGCTGACCCCGGCGGCGGTGGTCGTACGGGTACCGCCGAGCGCGGTCGCGAGCGGGGTGCCGGACGCGGTGGTCCAGAGGTCCCAGCAGGCGATGTCGAGCCCGGCCTTGGCGAAGTTGTGGCCGCGGACGCGCGCCCATGCCGCGCCCGCCTCGGACGGGTGCGCCCACTCGGTGCCCACCAGCGCGGGCGCGAGGTAGCGGTGCAGCATCATCCAGCAGGTGTCGACGGTCTCCGGGCAGTAGTACGGGTCGCTGGGCGAGGCGATCTCCCCCCAGCCGGCCCGGCCGTCCGCGCCGGCCACCCGTACGACGATGTGCTCCAGGTGGGACTTCCGGTGCGAGCTGGTCTGGAAGGAGTGGACGAGCGGCAGGCTCACCCGGAACGCCTCGACGGCGGCGACGGTCGGCATTGGTTCTCCTGGTAGGGGTCGGGTGGCTCGGGGCGTGCCGGGGCGGTCAGGCGCCGCGGACGAAGCGGTACACGGCGGTGTCGGCGTCGGCGACCCGGCAGGACACCGCCGCGTAGCCGTCCGCGACCAGGCCGTCGAGCGTCGCGGCGACGCCCTCGCGCAGCGCCATCGCGCCGTCGCGGTCGGCGGTGGCGAACGCGTCCCAGTCGCGGGGCAGGCCGAGGAGCTCGGCGCCGCCGTCGTGCAGCCGCTCGCCCCAGCCGACGTCCGGCAGCGGCGGCGCGGACGGCGTGACCGGTTCCGCGGTGAGGTCCCACTCGACGATCAGCCGGTCGGTGCGCATGCCGGCGTCGCGGCCGACGTGCTCGACGCCGAGCAGGTTCGGCGCGAACCACCGGGCCACCGCGCCGAGGACGTCCAGGTTGAAGTGCGCGTTGCGGGTGCGGACCGGGTCGAACGCCCACCGCATGGCCGTCACCCCGGTGGACAGCACGTGGTCGCGCTGGCCGAGCTTCAGCGCCCGCCCCACGCCGCGGCCCTGCTGGTCGTCGCGGACGGCGGCCATCTGGGAGTAGTGGTAGACGCCGCCGGTCTCCGCGTCGACCCCGGGGAAGCCGTACGCGAACCCGACCAGGTCGCCGCCGTCGAACGCGCCGATCACCGAGCCGCCGTTGTGCGCCAGCGAGATGAGCAGCCGCGGGCTGACCGCGGGGTCGTCGGACCCCAGCCGGAACACCTCGCGGTACAGCGCCACGGCGTTCCGCATCTCCGCGGCCCCCGTCAGCGCGCGCACGTGGACGGAAACCACACCAGAAGCCACGACAACCCCCGCGTCCCGCCATAGATACGTTGTGGATGTGCGCCCGAATTCTCCCGCCCATCCCGCGTAACGGTCAATACGGGCGCGACAGTGACCATGGATACGTTTCCTATCTTCGGCCCGTCCGGGACGGTGGCCGACTGCGGCCCGTGCCGGGGCGCGCCGCGATGGGTAGGGGTGGGCCAGTCGGTACGCGGCGGGAGGCGGCGCGGGTGATCACGGCCGGGGTCGGGGAGCGCATCACGGACGCCGCGCGCGGGCAGCTCGCGTTCGGCAGGCGCACGCTCCGCGCGTACGCGCTGGCCGAGTCGCCGAGCGGCGACGCCGACGCGCTCGGCGAGTGCGCGGAGCTGATCGCCGCCGGGCACGCCGCCGCGGGCGGGCGCGTCGCGCGCGTGCCGTCCGCGCACGGCGAGCACCTGGTCACCTCGTGGGGCCCGGACCACGGCGGACGGCTGCTGGTCGTCGGCCACTACGACACCGTCTGGCCGGTCGGCCGCCTGGCCGACATGCCGTACACCGACGACGGCGAGATCATCACCGGGCCCGGCGTCTTCGACATGAAGGGCGGGCTCGTCGCGCTGGAGATGGCGCTGCGCACGCTGGACGCGGCCGGGCTGCGGGTCGCCGCGCCCGTACGCGCCGTCGTGGTCGCCGACGAGGAGATCGGCAGCCCCAGCGGCACGGCCGTCGTCGAGGCCGAGCTCGACGGCGCCGCGGCGGTCGTCGGGCTGGAGTCGCCGCACCCGGACGGCGCGTGCAAGAGCGCGCGGCGCGGCAGTACGCGCGTCGCGCTGCGGGTCCGCGGCCGCGAGGCGCACGCCGCGCTGAATCCCGGGCGCGGTGTCTCGGCCATCGACGAGCTCCTCGACCAGCTCGACCTCGTCCGCGCCGCCGTGCCCGCCGACGGGTCGGCGCTGTGCAACATCGGCCGCATCACCGGCGGCCGCCGCGCGAACGTGGTGGCCGGCGCCGCGGAGGCGGAACTCGGCCTGCGGTTCGCCGACGCCGCCGCCGAACGCCGGATGCGCGCCGCGCTGGACGGCCTGACACCCGTACGCGACGGCGCGTCCGTCGAGGTGGAGGTGCTGACCTCCCGGCCGACCTGGCCGGACGACCCGGGCAACCCGCTGCTGGCCCACCTGCGCACGGTCGGCGCGGCGATCGGCCAGAAGGTGGGCGGCCGCCCCGCCGCGGGCGCCGGCGACACCAACCTGCCCGGCTCGCGCGGCCTGCCCACGCTGGACGGCCTCGGACCGCGCGGCCGCGGCGCGCACGCCGCCGACGAGCGCATCCGCATCGCCAGCCTCACCGAGCGCGCCGCGCTGCTCGCCGCGCTCCTCGCGTCGCCGTTCCACGCGCCCTGACACCGCACACGCGCCGCGCGGCGGAATTGCGCGCGGACGACGCGGTCACATTTCGCTAACAGCCGCGAATACCCGCGTTAACGGCCGTAATCGGTGATTGCTTTTCCTCTTGAAAGTTCGCCGGGTGAAAGCGATGATCACGTACACCCCGGATCAAGGGAGGCGCCCGTGCGCCGTTACGCGATTTACGTCCCTCTCATGATCATCATCGTCGCGCTCCTGGCCACCGTGTTCCTGCCGTTCGTGAACCGGTCCACGCTGTGGTTCGGCATTCCGCCGGTCATGCTGTGGTCCGCGGTCGGCGTGGTGCTGCTCAGCCCGGCGCTCGGCCTGGTCGAATACGCCCGCCACCGGCGCGGCGAGACCGATCCCGAAGACGCGGAACAGGGCGAGGTGAGCGGCGAATGAACACCGCGCTCATCGTCACGATCGTCGGCATCGTGATCATCGCGGCGCTCGGGTTCGCCGGCCGCCGCCGCCCGTCCACCGACCTCGCGGACTGGACCGTCGGCGGCCGCAAGTTCGGCACCGCCACCATGTGGTTCCTCCAGGCCGGCGAGGTCTTCACGACCTTCACCTTCCTCGGCATGGCCGGCCTCGCGTTCACCGGCGGCGTCGCGGCGATGTACGCCCTGCCGTACGTACCGCTCGCGTACGCCGGCCTCTACTTCATCGGCCCGCGCATCTGGCGGCGCGGCCGGGAGTCGGGCCACCTCACGCAGGCGGACTTCCTCACCGACTGGTACGGCTCGAAGGCGCTCGGCGTCGTCGTGGCCATCCTCGGCGTGGTGTTCCTGCTGCCGTACCTCCAGCTCCAGATCACCGGGCTCGGCCTGGCCGTGCAGCTCGCGACCGGCAACGAGACGTCGAGCAACGTCAGCATCGTGATCGCGTTCGTGCTGACGGTCGCGTTCGTGCTGTGGTCCGGCATCCGGGGCGTGGCCACCACCGCGTACTTCAAGGACGCGCTGATGCTGATCGTCCTGCTGATCCTCATCGTGGTGATCCCCGCGCACTTCAACGGCGGCATCGGCGCGACGTTCCAGCAGGTGCTGCACACCCATCCGGAGCTGCTGCGCATCCACGCCGGGACGAACGACCAGGCGTGGTTCTTCACGTCCATGGTCGCCTCGACGATCGGCGTGCTGTTCATGACGCTGCCGCACCAGTGGCCGGCGCTGCTGTCCGCCGGATCGCCGAAGGCGCTGCGCCGCAACTACATCTACCTGCCGATCTACTCGGTCAGCCTGGGTCTGCCGATGCTGATCGGGTTCGTCGCGGTGCTCCAGCTCAAGCTGCCCACCGGCCCGACGGCCACGGCGGCGAGCAACAAGGCGCTGCTGTCGCTGGCCGGGCAGGCGCTGCCCGCGTGGTTCGTCGGCGTGGTCGTGGTGGCGACGGCGGCGACCGCGATGGTGCCGTCGGCCGGGCTGATCATCGCGATGTCCAGCCTGATCTCGAAGAACATCGTCAAGACGCGCGGCGAGCGTGCCCGGTTCACGGTGAACCAGGTCGCGGTCGTGGGCGTCACGGCGGTGGCGCTGCTGATGGGCATCATGCGCCCTGACCTCCTGGCCAACCTGCTGCTGCTGACGTACTCCGGCCTGGACCAGCTCGTGCCCGCGATCGGGCTCGCGCTGCTGGCCAGGAAGTACGTCGGGCTGTGGCCGGTGTTCGCCGGGCTGATCGTCGGCGAGGCCGTGGTCATCTTCCTGACGTTCGGCGGCGCGGGCGGCACGCCGTTCCTCTCGCCGGACACCGTCATGGGCCACGTCAACGTCGGCATCATCGGGCTCGTGCCGAACCTCATCGTGGTGGCGATCGGCGCCGCCATCGAGCGGGCCACCGGCCGCGCCCCGTCACCGGACCGGGTCGCGACCGGCGCCTGACGTCAGCGGAAGCGGTCGTACGCGAGCCGGGCGGCCTCGGCCAGCAGGTCGGCGGCCGGGCCCCCGGTCTCGCTCTCGCACGCGGGGCCGGTGAACCCCTCGGTCATGGCCGCCACCACGATCGGCGCCCGGCCGTCCGGCCCGTACAGCAGCCCGGCGTCGTGGCGCACACCGGGCAACTCGCCGGTCTTGTGCGCCACCCGCACGCCGTCGGGCAGCAGCCGCGGCAGGCGGTCGTTGAACCGCTGCCGGTGCAGCGCGCCCAGGGCGAACGCGGTCGCGTCCGGTCCGGCCAGCTCGCCGCGCGCCAGGCGGGCCAGGAGGACGGCGGCGTCGTCCGGGCTCATCGTGTTCTCCAGGCCGCGGGCCCGCGCCTCGGTGTCGCGCATCAGCCGCACCAGCGACGTGGCGCGCAGCCCCGCGGCGGCGCTCCACGCGTTGACGGCGTCCATGGAGACGCGGTTGATGAGGATGTTCGTCGCCGTGTTGTCGCTCAGCGCGATCATCGCGGTGAGGAGGTCGCGCACGCTGAGCTCACGGAGGTCCGCGAGGTCGCCGATGATGCCGGTGCCGTCGACGCGGTCGGCGTCGGCGATGGGCAGCCGGTCGTCCAGCGAGAGCGCGCCCGCGGCCGTACGGTCGAGCACCGTCATCAGTACCGGCAGCTTGATCACCGACGCGGACGTGAAGGGCGCGTCGGCGCCGACCGCGGCGCGCGCGCCGGACTCGAGGTCGTGCACAACGACCCCGAGCCGTCCGCCGTAGCGCGCGGCGCGCCCGGCGAGCTCCGCCAGTTCCGGCAGGTCGGAAGTTGTCACAGCAGCACCCAGAACAGGACGAGGAACAGCGCGGTGTTCGCGGCCATGGCCGCCCACCCGTTGAACAGCATCATGCGCAGGTCGCGTGAGCGCGCGATGCCCATCTGCCCCACCATGTCGGCCGTCGGGTACGGGCCGAGCTGGTCGATCTGGGACGTGCCGAGCATCGCCACCGCCCACGCGGTGGGCGGCACGCCGAGCGGCGCGAGCAGCGGGCCGAACAGCTTGTTGATCAGCACCACCTGCGCGACGGCCGCGCCCGGCACGGCGTGCACGTAGCCGAGCAGCACCACGAGGACGAGGAAGACCCACGGCCCCACGCTCGGCATGATCGGCTTCAGCGCGCCGAAGATCGAGTCGAACGCGCCGGTCTTCTCCACCAGCGTCAGCATCGGATCCAGCAGCACGAACAGGAAGAACAGCCAGATCTGCCGGCCGGCCCCGGTGTAGACGGCCTGGAGTGTGCGCAGCGGCCCGTGGCCGCCGGCCAGCCCGGTGACGGCCGCCGTCGCGATCATGACGACCAGCGTGTACGCGTAGCCGGCCTGCATGACGACGCCGTACACGGCGGCGACGAGCAGCATCGTGACGAACGCGATCGCGGCGCGGCGGCTCGCGGCCGTCGCGGTGCCGAGGCCGCCGTTGTCGGCGCCGGCGGTGTCCTCGGCGGAGTACTCCTGGTCGGTGCGCTTCTGGATCCACCGCGCCATGAAGAACCCGCTCGCCAGCGTCACGACGCCGACGGGCAGCCCGGCGTGCAGGAAGTACGAGCCGTACGACAGGTGCGCCGCCGCGGTGATCGTCACGACGGGCGGGGTGAACGGCCCCATCATCAGGCCGGCCGACCCGCAGGCGTGGAACATCGCGGCCACCGCCGGCGGGCGCCAGCCGACGCGCGCGGCGATCGGGATCACGATGGGCGCGAGCAGCGCGTTCCCGCCGATCATCGTGCCGAGCGTGCCGACGAGCAGCAGCGCGGAGATCATGATGCCGAACTGCACGCGGGTCTTCGTGCTCAGCCCGATGCGGCTCATCAGCATGCGGACGAGGGTCTGCGCCGCGCCGGTCTCCTGCGCGACCTGCCCGAGGCCGGTGCCGAGCAGGATGACCAGGCCGATCACCGCGACCAGCGACCCCATTGACGTCGCCAATTGCTCGCCGAGGGCGATGGGCGCCGTACGGGTCATGATCGTCGCGATCAGCACGGCCGCGACGGTGGCCAGCACCACGTCGACGCCGAGCAGCGCCAGCACGGCGTACAGCACGATGGGCACCAGGCCCCAGATGCCCGGCTTGTCGCCGAGCACCGCCAGGACGATGCTCGCCGCGACGCTGACCCCGAAGCAGACCACCGCGATGGTCTGCTTGCGGTCGAGGCGCCGCGCCGATGGCACGGTTGACGTCGTCACGTGTCGATCTCCTGTTCGCTGGGAGGGCGAGAGAAGCGCGGAGTGCGCGGCGGCGCGGTGCGCGGCGGCCGCGGTGGTACGGGATCGGGGCGTACGGCTCGGCCTACGGGGGGCCGTCGTCGGAGTACGTGGACAGGGTGCGGGCGAGCTCCTCGCGCCGGGCGATGCGGCGGCGCGCGCCCTTGGCGCTGGCCGCGGTGAGCGTGGCCAGGGCGTGGGTGACGGCGGAGATCGCGGTGGGGGAGTCGGCGTAGGAGGCGCTGCCGGTGCCGACGACGACCGTGGTGTGGCCCGCGCCGGCCAGGGGGCTGCCCGGGTCGTCGGTGATGGCCACGACGTGGCCGCCGGCGTCGGCGAAGGCGCGGGCGACGGTGACCGTGTGCCGCGCGTAGCGCCGGAAGGAGAACGCGACCAGGACGTCCGTCGGGCGTACGTCGCTGAGCACGTCGATGGCGCGGACGGCGGCCTCGTCGATGAGGCTCACCCCGGCCAGGCTCGCGGACAGCTCCAGGTGCAGGAGCGTCGCGTGGGCGCGGGACTTCGCGGTGCCGAGGACGAACCGCCGCCGCGCCGCGACGATCTTCGCGGCCGCGCGTTCCAGGGCGCCGTCGGCCTGGAGGGCGGCCATGGTGTGCGCGAGGTTGGCGCGCTCGGCCTCGACCACCGCCGCCAGCAGGGCGGACGCGGACGACCTGCGCCGCAGCCGCGCGCCGTAGCGGGCGTCGGGGCTGGTGAGCCGCCGGTTCTCGGCCTCGGCGGCGGCCCGTGCGTCATCTCCCACGAGGCCCTCCAGGTTTCGCCGGATACGTGCCGTATCACGATCGGAGAAGTTCTAGCAGTGTGCCGGTTGCGGCGTCAATGGCGTTAATGGCATCTGATGGTGGGTTGTATCCGTTTCGTATCTGTGGCGCATATCTGGTCCGTACGACCGCTGTCGGGTAGGTTCGCGCCATGCGGTACCTGAGCGTCGGCGGTGCGGAGCGCTTCTCGAAGATCGGCCTCGGTACATCGCAGTTCGGTTCGCGCAAATGGGGCTACGGCGACGACTACGCGCGCTCGGTCGCGGGCCGGGTCGTGGCGCGCGCCCTGGAGCTCGGGGTGACGCTCTTCGACACCGCGGAGCTGTACGGGCACGGCCGCAGCGAGCGCATCCTCGGCGCGGCGCTGCGCGACGGCCTTGAGGCGTCCGCGCGCGACCGCGGCGGCATCGTCGTGGCCAGCAAGATCCTCCCGGTGTGCCCGGTGTCGGTCGTCGTGCAGCAGCGCGGCGTGGCCAGCGCCGCCCGGCTCGGCACCGGCCGCATCGACCTCTACCAGGTGCACGCCCCGAACTCCGTGGTGCGCGACGGCACGACCATGCGGGGCATGCGCCGGCTGCGGGCCGCCGGCGTGATCGGCGACGTCGGCGTGAGCAACTACCCGCTGCGCCGCTGGCGCGCCGCCGAGAGCGCGCTCGGCGCGCCGGTGCTGAGCAACCAGGTCAGGTACAGCCTGCTCGACCGCGGCCCCGGCGACGCGCTGATCCCGTACGCCGCCGAGCGCGGCCGGGTGATCATCGCCTACAGCCCGCTCGCCCAGGGCGCGCTGTCCGGCAGGTACGACCCGGACCACCGGCCGACGAGCCCGGTGCGCCGGGCGAACCCGCACTTCGCGCCGGAGAACCTCAGGCGGGCCGCGCCGCTGCTGAGCGTCCTGCGCGAGGTCGGCCGCGCGCACGACGCCACGCCCGCGCAGATCGCGCTGGCCTGGGCGCTGCACCACCCGAACGTCGTGGCGATCCCGGGCGCGTCCAGCGTGGAGCAGCTCGAGGGGAACGTCGCGGCCGCGGAGATCGGCCTCACCGACGACCAGTACGCCGCGCTGACCGACGCGGCGCGCCGCTACCAGCCGGTGAAGGTGTCGCGGCTGGCCGGGCGGTTCGGCGGGGCGGCCAGGGAGACGCGCCCGGCGTCGTAGGAAACGCACCGCGGACTGCCGAACATGGCGATGCGCCACGGAACGGTTCGCTATAGTCACTCAGCGAACATGATCAATGGCGAACAGTAGTTTTGCCGGTCGTGTGGCGACCGTGTCCGTCTTTGAGTCAGGGCTTTGACGGCCGCGTGCGCTTGTCATGGAAGGCGGCGGCTCCCGCTCCGCATCACCTTCCGCATCGTCATCAACTCGCAGGAAGGCGAGCCGGTAATTCATGAGATCAACGAGACGCACGGCCGCCGCGGTCCTGATCGCGGCGGCGTTCACGGCGATGGGCGCGGGTCCGGCCCTCGCCGACAGTACGAGCGGTGACGGCGGCGTCCTGTCCGGGAACCAGGTGCACGCACCGGTCTCCGTGCCGGTCAACGCGTGCGGCAACGCGGTCGCGGTGCTCGGCACCGCCCGCGCCGCCTGCAAGGGCGACGCGACGGTCGTGAACCGCGGTGGGGGAGCCCGTACCAGCGGGAACGGTTCGATCGGCGGCGGCAACCAGGTCGACGCGCCGATCTCCGCGCCGGTGAACGCGTGCGGCAACGCCGTCGCGGTCGCCGGGCAGGCCGTGGCGGCGTGCAAGGGGCACGCACGGGTCGGCAACCAGCCGCCCGGGCACCACCGCGGGCACCTGCCGCCGCCGCATCAGCCGCCGGGGCATCACCACCACCACATGCCGCCGCCGCATCAGCCGCCGGGGCACCATCACCACCACATGCCGCCGCCGCATCAGCCGCCGGGGCACCACCACATGCCGCCTCCGGCGCACCAGCCGCCGGGCGGCGGCAAGGCACACCAGATCGGCGCTCCTGTTCCGGCGCACAACGCCGCGCAGTCGCTGCCGTTCACCGGCGCCAACACCGCCGGTATCGCCGCCGCCGCGGCCGGGGCCCTCGGCCTCGGCGCGGTAGCCATGTGGTTCGCGCGACGCCGCCAGCGCCGCGCCGCCAACTGACCACAGGCGACAGGTGAAAACGCGGGCCGGGGCGGAACGTCGCCCCGGCCCGTTCGCGTGCCCGGCCCCTTCCGGCAGGCCCCGCCGCCCGGCGGCGCGCTCAGTTAGCCCCGGCGCAGTACGCCGCCGGGCCGCGCCCCCGTCGCCGTGCCGTCGCGCAGTACGGGCACGCCGCGGACGAGTACGTGGCGGACGCCGGTGGCCAGGCGCCATGGGTCGAGGAAGTCGGATTCGTCGGTGATCGTGGCGGGGTCGAACACCGCCAGGTCCGCTACCAGGCCCGTGCGGACCTCGCCTCGGTCGGTGAGGCCGAGGCGCGAGGCCGGGAGGGACGTCATCTTGCGGACCGCGTCCTCCAGCGTGAGCAGGCCCGATTCGCGGACGTAGCGGGCCAGGACCCGGGCGAACGTGCCGAAGCTGCGCGGGTGCGGGCGGCCCGCGCCGGACGGGCGCAGCGTCCAGCCGTCGCTGGCCACGCTCACCAGCGGATGCGCGAGCACCGTGGCGACGTCGTCCGGCGCCATCGCGTGGTTGATCACCGCGACGCGCGCCTGGTGCGCGGCCAGCAGGTCCAGCGCGGCGTCGGCGGGGTCCACGCCGCGCTCGGCGCCGATGTCGGCGAGGCTGCGCCCGACGAACCCCGAGTACGGCCCGGCGGGCAGCTCCGCGATGACGACACCGTCCGGGGTGACCTCGCGGCCGAACCTGGCGCGCAGTTCGTCGGCGACGCGGGCGCGCGTCGGCGCGTCGGCCAGCCGTTCGAGCAGCCGGTCCGGCCCGCCGTCCATGGCCCACGCGGACAGCCGCGAGGTCAGCGTGGTCGACGACGCGGTGTACGGGTAGACGTCGGCGGTGACGTCCACGCCGTCGGCGCGCGCCTCCTCGATCGCGGCGAGCGCCGCGCGCACCGCACCGTGGTTGGCCGGGCCCATCGCCTTGAGGTGCGAGATCTCCAGCCGCACGCCGGACGCGCGGGCCGCCTCGAGCGCCTCGGCGACCGCGGGGAGCAGGTCGGCGGACTCGTCGCGCATGTGCGTGGAGTAGAGCAGGCCGTGCTCGGCCGCGGTCGTGGCCAGCGCGGCGACCTCGTCGGGCGAGGCGTAGCAGCCGGGCGCGTAGATCAGCCCGGTGGACATGCCGTACGCGCCCTGCTCGGCGGCCTCGGCGACCAGTTCCCGCATCCGGTCGAGCTCGTCGCCGGTGGCCGCGCGCTCGTCGGCGCCGATCGCGGCCATCCGCAGCGCCGCGTGGCCGACCTGCGCGGCCAGGTTGACCGCCGGCGGGTCGGCGTCGACCGCGGCCGCGTAGCCGTCGAGGCCGGTCCAGTCCCAGGACAGGCCGGAGTCGAGGAACCCGGCGGACCTGCGCAGCGCGGCCCGGCCCTCGTCGGTGGGCGTCACGGGGAACGGCGAGAACCCGCAGTTGCCGCCGAGCAGCGTGGTCACGCCCTGGTGGACGGCGGTGTCGGCGGCCGGGTGGTCCTGGATGCTGAAGTCGGCGTGGGAGTGCAGGTCGATGAAGCCCGGCGCGACGACGAGCCCGGACGCGTCCAGGACGTCCGACGGCGCGCTCTCGGCCGGCCGGTCCGCACCCGGCGGCAGCACGCCGGCTATGCGCCCGTCGCGGATGACGACGTCCGCGCGTACGGGCGGCGCACCGGTCCCGTCGACGACCTCGCCGCCACTGATGATCACGTCCACGTCGCGCACGTCCACCCCTTGTCGCCTGGTCCTGCGGCCACCGGTGAAGGTCTACCAGGAGAGGCCCGCCGCGCGATCACCCGGTCCCGGCCAGGACGCACGCCGCCACGTGCGGATATGACCGATCGGCTCGGACGGTACGAGTCCGTGCCTGATTCCGTGCGAAACTGATTTGCGTATGACTGATTCGCGCACGTAATGTCGATTCATGCAAGACGTCACGGTGAGCGAGGCCGACCGGGCGATCGTCGCCGCGCTCCAGCTCGACGGGCGCGCGCCGTGGCACCAGGTCGCCCGCGCCGCGGGCATCAGCGAGGCGACCGTGAAGCGCCGCGCGGCGCGGCTGGAGGAGGCCGGGCTGCTGCGCGTGATCGGCGTCGTCGACGTGCTGCGCTGCGGGCTCGGCGTGCCGGTGCTGATGCGGGTGCGCTGCCGTCCCGGCATGTCCACCGAGGTGGCGGAGGCGATCGCGGCCCGCCCCGAGGCGCGGTTCGTCTGCGTGGTGACCGGCACCGCCGACTGCGTGGCCGAGATGGTCGTGCCGAGCCCGCGCGACTTCGTCCGCGTGCTGGTCGGCGACCTCCGGCGGCTCGACGGCGTCATCGAGACCGAGACGCTCGCCGTGATGCGCACGTTCATCTCCAACCACGACTGGGACCCCGGCCTGCTCGACCCCGCCGCCACGGCGGGCGCCGGGCTCGGCGGCGAGGCGCTGCCGTTCGAGGAGCAGGTCTGGGAGGACCCGCCCGAGCGCCTCGACGACCTGGAGCGCGCCATCATCGACGCCCTCGGCGACGCCGGCCGGATGTCCTACGCCGACCTGGCGCGCCGCGTCGGCGGCAGCGAGGCCACCGCGCGGCGCCGCGTCGGCTCCCTGGTCAAGCGCGGCTGCCTGCGGTTCCGTACGCTCGCCGAGCCCACGCTGCTCGGCTTCGGCACCGAGCTGATGCTCTGGGTCGACGTCGACCCCGCCCGGCTCGACCAGGCGGGCCAGCAGCTCGCCGGCCACGCGGGCACGAAATACCTCTCGGCCTCCACCGGCCGCTACAACCTCGTCGGCCAGGTCGTGCTGCGCCATTACGGCGAGCTGTACCGCTACACCACCGACGTCGTGGGCGCGCTGCCCGGCGTCAGGTCGGCCGACGTCACGCTGCAGATCGACACGCTCAAACGCGCGTGGGTGCCCGTCCCGCGGGAGCTGCGCGCGCTGGCCACGACCAACGAGGAGGAAAAGTGACCGATCAGGAGCCGCAGCCCTGGCAGTGGGACGAACCGACCTGGCGGGCGCACGTCGACCGGGTGCGCGCCGGGCGCGGCCTCACCCCGGCGGCCTGGCCCGGCGGCGCGCGGGTCGCCGTGGCGCTGTCGTTCGACTCCGACCACGAGACGATCCCGCTGCGCGACGGCGAGACCCGTCCGGGCAAGCTGGCGCAGGGCGAGTACGGCTCGCGCGTGGGCGCGCCGCGCATCCTGCGGCTGCTCGCCGAGCGCGGCGTGCCGGCGACGTTCTTCATGCCCGGGGTGTCCGCGCTGCTGCACCCCGACGAGGTGCGGGCGTACGCCGACGCCGGCCACGAGGTGGCCGTGCACGGCTGGATCCACGAGCGGAACATGCTCCTCGACCCGGCCGACGAGCGCGACCTCGCCAACCGCGCGATCGACACGCTCGAACGCCTGTCCGGCACCCGCCCCGTCGGCATCCGCACCCCCTCGTGGGACTTCTCCGACCACACCCTGGAGATCAGCCGCGAGCTGGGCCTCACCTACGACTCCTCGCTGATGGCCGACGACGACCCGTACGAGATCGTCGCCGACGGCGAACCCACCGGCATGGTGGAGATCCCGGTCGAGTGGATCAGGGACGACGCGCCGTACTTCATGATGGAGCGCTACGCCTCGCTGCGGCCGTACATGCGCCCGCGCGGCGCGCTGGAGATCTGGCGCGACGAGTTCGACGGAGCGCGCGCCGAGGGCGGGCTGTTCCAGCTCACCATGCACCCGCACATCATCGGCCACCGGTCGCGCATGACCGTGCTGGCCGAGCTCATCGACCACATCGCGGCGCACGACGACATCTGGTTCGCGACGCACGCGCAGATCGCGGACTACGTCCGCACGGCACAAGGGGACACCAGATGAGCGCGACGTACGCGCCGTCCGAGCGGAAGATGAACGGCGCGCAGCGCAAGGCCGTCGTCGCCGGCGCCATCGGCAACACCGTCGAATGGGTCGACTGGGCCGTCTACACCGCGTTCGCGCCGGTGTTCGCCGGCCAGTTCTTCCCGTCGCACAACACCACCGCCGACCTGCTGTCCACGCTGGTCGTGTTCGCCGTCGGGTTCCTCATGCGGCCCATCGGCGGCGCGATCCTCGGCATGTACGGCGACCGGTTCGGCCGCAAGAAGGGCCTGACGCTCACCATCTCGATGATGGCCGGCGCGTCGCTGCTCATCGCGGTCTGCCCGCCGTTCTCCGTGATCGGCGTGCTGGCGCCGTTGATCCTGGTGCTGGCCCGGCTGGTGCAGGGGTTCTCCGCGGGCGGCGAGTTCGGCACGTCCTCGGCGTTCCTCATCGAGTCGGCCGCGCCGCGCCGCCGCGCGTTCGCCGGGTCGTGGCAGCAGGTGTCGGTGGGCGCGGGCACGCTGATCGCGTCGGCGATGGGCACCGTGCTGACCTCGACGCTGGCCACCCCGGCGCTGGAGTCGTGGGGCTGGCGGGTCGCGTTCGGGGTCGGCGGCCTGCTCGGGCTGCTCGGCCTGTGGCTGCGCGTCTCGGTCAAGGAGACCGACGCGTTCACCAAGCTTGAGGACTCCGGGCGGAAGAAGGCCAACCCGCTGCGCACGATGTTCGTGGAGCACCCGCGTGCCGCGCTGCGGGTCGTGGGCATCACGATCGCGGGCACGCTCATCTACTACATCTGGGTGAGCTTCATGCCGGCGTACGCGCACGTCGCGACCGGCCTGCCGCTGAACCAGGCGCTGCTGGCCAACACGATCGCGCTGATCGTGTTCCTCTGCCTGCTGCCGTTCGGCGGCCTCCTGTCGGACAAGATCGGCCGCAAGCCCACGATGACCGCCTTCGCCGCCGGGTTCTTGGTCTTCGCCTGGCCGGCGTTCCACTTCCTGCACGGCGGGTTCGTGGCGGTGCTGGTCATCGAGCTCATCGGCATGGTGCTGATCGTCGGCTACTCGGCGAACTGCGCGGTGATCATGGCCGAGCAGTTCCCCGCCGAGGTGCGCACCACCGGCATCGCCCTGCCGTACGCCCTGGCCGTGGCGATCTTCGGCGGCACCGCGCCGTACATCACGACCTGGCTGCAGTCCGGCGGCCACGGAGGCCTGGTCTGGATGTACGTGGCGCTGGCCGCACTCATCGGCGTGGTCGTCTACCTGACCATGCCGGAGACCAAGGGGAGGGAACTGGATTGAGCCGACACGTACTGGTCACCGGCGCGGCCGGGGGAGTGGGCGCGGCGATCGCCGCGGCGTTCGCCGCCGACGGCGGCCGGCTGACCGTCGCCGACCTCGCGCCGGGCCCGCTGGCCGAGGTGGCCGCCGGGCTGCGGGCCGACGGCGCCGAGGTCGCGGAGCTGACCGTCGACCTGGCCGACGCCGGGGCGGCGGCCGCGCTCGTGGGCCGCGCCTGGGCCACCGCACCGGTCGACGTCCTGGTCAACGCGGCGGGCATCTACCCGGCGACGCCGTTCCTCGACATGACGGCCGCCATCTGGGACCAGGTGCAGAACGTCAACGTCCGCGCGGCGATGCTCACCACCGCCGCGTACGGCAACGCCTGCGCGGGCGCCGGGCGTCCGGGCGCGGTCGTGAACATCACCTCGGGCGCGGCCACGCGGGCCCGCCCCGGCGCCGCGCACTACTGCACGTCCAAGGCGGCGCTGGAGATGCTGACCAAGGCGGCCGCGGTCGAGCTCGGCGCGCACGGCGTCCGCGTCAACGCGGTCAGCCCCGGCTACGTCCGGGTGGGCAGCGCCGTCAACCCGGTGACGCCCGAGTACGAGGCCGCCGTCTCGGTCAACCCGCTCGGCCGCATCGGCGAGCCCGCCGACATCGGCCGCGCCGTCCGCTGGATCACCGGCCCGGACGCCGAGTGGGTCACCGGCACGGTGCTGCGCGTCGACGGCGGCGCCAGCGCCGGCACCACCACCCTGCCGATCCACTGGCCGGGTCACACGTCCGTCCAGGACGGGCACGGAGGAGAGTAGATGCAGGAGATGGACCCCACACGCGCGTACACGATCGTCGGTGGCGGCGCGATCGGCGGCACCCTCGGGTTCCACCTGGCCGCCGCGGGCCATCCCGTACGCATCGTGGACGCCGACGCCGACCACGTTGCGGCGATCCGGGCGCGCGGCCTCACGCTGCGCCGCGCCGACGGCGACCAGCGCATCGCGGTCGAGGCGGCCACGCCCGCGGAGACCGAGAAGATCGACGACCGCGTGCTGCTGTGCGTGAAGGCGCAGGCCACGGAGTCGGCGATGACCTGGCTCGCGCCGCGCCTGGCCCCCGGCGGCTTCGTGGTGTCGCTGCAGAACGGCCTGAACGAGGACGCCATCGCCGCGCACATCGGCGCCGGCCGTACGGTCGGCGCGTTCGTGAACCTGTTCGCCGACGTCGCCGAGCCGGGCGTGATCAAGGACGGCGGCCTGGGCGCGCTGGTCGTCGGCGAGATGGACGGCAGGCCGTCCGTACGGGCCGCCGAGGTCGTCGCCGACCTCCAGGCCTGGGGACCGGCGAAGGCGACCGGCAACGTGCCCGGCTACCTCTGGTCGAAGCTCGGCTTCGGCGCGATGCTGACCGCCACCGCGCTGGCCGACGCCCCGATGGGCGACCTCGTCGACCGGCACCGCCCGATGATGTACCGCCTGGTCGCGGAGGTGTTCGCGGTGGCCGCGGCGCGGGGCGTGACGCTGGAGCCGTTCGACGCGTTCGAGCCGGGCGCGTACCTCCCGGCCACCGCCCCCGCCGACCGCGACGCCGCTACCGACCGGCTCACCGCGTGGCTGCGCACCCAGGCGAAGGACCGCAGCGGCATCTGGCGCGACATCGCCGTACGCCACCGCCCCGTCGAGGTGCACGACCACTACGGCCCGGTGGTCGCCGCCGCGGACGACCTCGGCGTGGCCGTCCCCCTGCTGCGCGCGATGCTGGCCCGCCTCGCCGACGTGGAGAACGGCCGTGCCAGCATGTCCGAGGACCACCTGACCGAGCTGGGGGAGTTGAGCGCATGACCGAGGTCGACGTCGCCGTTCTGCGGGAGTTCGCGGCCGGGCACCGCGACGACATGCTCGCGGACCTGGGCGCGTACGTCGGGCGCGAGACGCCGAGCGGCGACCGGCCGCGGCTGGCCGAGGCGCTGGCCTGGATCGAGGGCACGCTGCTGGCCCCGCTGGGCGCGCCTTCGTCCGTACGGAAGATCGACGGCGGCGAGCAGGGCGACATCCGGGTGCTCGACTACCCCGGCGCCGGCGACCCGGTCCTCGTGTTGTGCCACTACGACACGGTGTGGCCGGTCGGCACCCTCGCCGAGCTGCCGTTCAGGGTCGACGGTGACACGGTGACCGGCCCCGGCGTCTTCGACATGAAGGCCGGCCTCGTCCAGTTCCTGTGGGCCGTGCGCGCGCTGGAGGCCGCCGGGCTGCCGCGCCCGGCGATCCGCCTGGTGCTGAACGGCGACGAGGAGGTCGGCAGCCTGTCGTCCCGCCCGGCCATCGAGGAGGCCGCGTCGGGCGCGCGCGCCGCGCTGGTGTTCGAGGCCAGCGCCGCGGGCGCGATCAAGACGGCGCGCAAGGGCGTCGGCATCTTCCGCGTCGACGTCCACGGCCTGGAGTCGCACGCGGGCCTGGACCCCACGAAGGGCGCGAGCGCGATCGACGAGCTGGCCCGCGCGATCACCACGCTGCACGCCCTGACCGACCTCGACGCCGGCACGTCCGTGAACGTCGGCGTGATCGGCGGCGGCACCCGGACCAACGTCAAGGCCGGGCACGCGTACGGCGAGATCGACGTCCGCGTCAGCAGCCAGGAGGAGGCGGCGCGCATCGACGCCGCGCTCGCCGCCCTGGCCCCTGCGGACCCGCGGGCGTCCATCGAGGTCAGCGGCCGCTGGAACCGTCCGGTGATGGTGCGCTCCGACGGCACGGGCGAGCTGTTCGCGCTGGCCGCCGGGCTGGCCGCGAAGATGGGCGTGGCGCTGGAGGAGTGCGCGGTCGGCGGCGCGAGCGACGGCAACTTCGTCGCCGCGCTCGGCCTGCCGGTGCTCGACGGCTTCGGCGCCGTCGGCGACGGCGCGCAC
>DASXYG010000016.1:0-149741 GCA_036502625.1 Streptosporangiaceae bacterium | reverse complement strand
CCCCCCGCGCAAGCCCCAAGCCTGGTCGCGGGCCAGAGACCCGCTCAGCCACACGAGCCTGCACAAGCCCCAAGCCCAGCCCCGGACCGGAGACCAGTTCAGCCATGCGAGTCCGAGCCACAAATCCAGCCCCAGCCCCAGCCCCAGCCCCGCGACCTGTCCAGCCGCACGCGCAAGCTCCAACCCCGAACCCGAGACGTGTTCAGCGCACGGGCAGGCGCAAGCCACAAGCCCGGACGCGAACCCAGGACCTGCTCAGCCACACGAGCCCGCGCAAGCCACCCGGACGCGGACCCGGACCGGGATCAGGCGCGTACGCAGCAACCGCAACCCCCACGGCCGCCATAAGGATCGCGACCAGGATCAGGCGCGCGGATGTGCCTGTGTGTAGCTGGACTTGAGGCGCTCGATGGAGACATGCGTATAGATCTGGGTGGTGCCGAGCGATGCGTGGCCGAGGATCTCCTGGACGCTTCTGAGGTCGGCGCCTCCCTCGAGGAGGTGGGTCGCGGTTGTGTGGCGGAGGCCGTGCGGGCCCATGTCCGGGGTGCCGTCGACGGCGTCCAGGTAGCGGTGCACGATGCGCCTCGCGCTGCGCTGCCCGAGCCTGCCGCCGCGGTCGCCGAGGAGGAGCGCGGCGCCGCTGGCGGCGGTCGTCAGCGCGGGGCGCCCCAGGCGGAGCCACCGGTCGAGGGCGTCGGCGGCGGGTCCGCCCATCGGGATGGTGCGCTCCTTGGCGCCCTTGCCGAGCACCCGGATCGTGCGCCGCTCAAGATCCACATCGTCCACGTCGAGCCCGCAGAGTTCGCCGACGCGCGCCCCGGTCGCGTAGAGCAGTTCGAGCACGACCCGGTCGCGCAGCGCGCGCGGGTCCCCCTCGTCGTCGGCGGCCGCGTCGAGCACCGCGGCGACCTCGTCCTGCCGCAGCACCTCCGGCAGCGTCCGGTGCGCCTTCGGAACGCCGAGCAGCGGCCCCGGGTCCACCTCCAGCAGGCCGCTCCGGTGCGCGAACGCGGTGAACGTCCGCGCCGCCGCACCGCGCCGCGCCATCGACGCCCGCGCCGCCCTCTCGTCACGCAACCGCGCCAGCCACCCCCGGAGCACCCCGATATCCAGCCCGTCCAGCGACCGGACCCCCTGCTCCGCGGCGTACGCGCACAACGCCCGCACATCACCGAGATAAGCCCGCACCGTATGCGGCGACACCATCCGCTCCAGCCGGAGGTGCCGCTCGAACGCCCCCAGCACCTCCTCGATCCCCCTAGAAGACGCCGCCCCGCTCCCCTCACCCCGGCCCTTCACCACCACAACCCAACTCCCTGCCTCAGCCCTCGCTCTGACCTACCCCCGCCATACACCCAACCTCGCCCCAGCTCCATCCTCCGCCCACACTCTCGCCCCGCCTCGTCCCCATCTCGACCCCACCACCGCATCCGGCCACCCCTCAACCCCGCGCACGGCCCTCGGCCCACGCCCTGACCAGCTCCATCTCCAGCCCGGGTGCCTGGCCGGGTCGAGGTATGCGCCCCCTTGCGATCGGACGGTCATTGCGTGGGCCGTGGACACGGGGGCCGCCGGGCGTTGGACGTGAGGCGGTTCGCGAGCGCGATGACGAGGTCGCGCAGCTCGTCGGGGCGGTCGATGATGAACGGGCGGTCGAGGGCGGCCAGGACCGGGGGGAGCCAGTCGAGGCGTTCTGCCCGTAGGTCGACGCGGAGCCAGCGCTCGGCCGGGGCGGACTCGCCCGCGGCGGCCGTGTCCTCCTCTAGGGTCGCGACGCTGGCGGGGAGGTGGGGGCGGATCTGTTCCGGCGTTCCGTGGATCCGCAGGGTCACCTCGTGCCGGTACTCCGCCGTGGCGAACCCGGACAGCACGCGCTGCGCCGGATCGGGGCCCGGAGGCGCCTCGAACGAGCCGGGCAGGGTGCGGGCGTCCGCGATGCGGTCGAGGCGGAAGGTGCGGTCTTCGGCGATGCCGGTATCCGCGCCCGTGACGTACCACCGGCCCGCGTGGGCGACGATCCCGTACGCGTGCAGCGTGCGTTCGCTGCGCCGGCCGTCGCGGTCGGTGTATCTGATCGAGACCGGCCTGCGGTGGCGTACGGCGTCGGCGATGGTGAGCAGCACCTCGGAGTCCGGAACGGCGGGGTCGCCGGGCTGGTCGGTGAACGCGAGCGATTCCAGGAGGGTGTCGAGCCGCCGGGCGATGTGCGTGGGCAGCACCCGGCGGATCTTGGCCGATGCCGTCTCGCCGGCCGTCCGCTGGGTCGTCGCCCACCCGGCTCGGCGGCCGGCGACCAAGCCGAGCAGCACGGCCAGCGCCTCGTCATCGCCGAGCATGAGCGGCGGCATGCGATAGCCGGGGCCGAGCCGGTAGCCGCCGTAGCGGCCGCGCACCGACTCCACGGGCACGTCGAGGTCGATCAGGTGGTCCACGTAGCGCCGCACGGTGCGGCCCTCGACGCCGAGCCGGTCGGCCAGCTCGGCGATCGTGCGGGTGCCGCCCGACTGAAGCAGCTCCAGGAGGGTCAGCACGCGCCCGGTCGGTCGAGGCATCTTCGCACCCTAACGCGAATAGGGGACCGTTTCTGTCCACTATTTCCCCTAGCCTGCGGGGTGCACGGTTCGGCCAACCAGGGAGATCACCATGGACTTCGTCTCGATCCGCATCATCACCGGCGACGTCGCCCGGCTCGTCGACTTCTACGAGCGGGCCACCGGGCTTCAGGCGACCTGGGCGACCGAGGACTTCGCCGAGCTCGGGACCCCGAACGCCACCCTCGCGATCGCCGGCACCCGGACGGTCCCCGTGTTCGCCCCGGGCTCGGCCCGCCCCGCGGCCAACCACAGCGTGATCACCGAGTTCCTCGTCGACGACGTGGACCGGATCCACCAGAACCTGACCGCCTTCATCACCGACTTCGTCGCCGAGCCCACCACCATGCCCTGGGGCAACCGCTCCCTCCTGTTCCGCGACCCGGACGGCAACCTCGTCAACTTCTTCACCCCCGTCACCCCGGCGGCGATCCGGAAATTCGCCCGCTGACTCACCGGCGGCGGTCATGGATGCCGGGCGGGGACGGGCCGGAGAGCGGGCCATCGGTGGAGCATGCGGGTGTGCGCGGCGGCGGCCAGCGCGTGGGTGCTGGCGAGGTCGGCGCGGCTCGCGGTGGTGTCGCGGACGGTGGCCAGGCGGTGGAGGAGGCGTTGACGGGCGGTCGCGGTGCCCCAGCGCCAGTCGTGATGGGTCACCGTGGCCAGGTGGTCGGGTCCGTTGCGGCGGGCGCGTTCGACCAGGGCGTCGCCGCGGAGCAGCCAGCCGATGCAGGCGTCGGTGAGGTCGCCGCGGGGCGCGGTGCCGGTGGCGGTGCGCCAGGTCGTGCGGTAGGCGTGTTCGGCCTGGTCCAGCAGGTGTGGGGGTGGGGCGGTGACGCACCAGCAGGTCGGGAATCCGATGCGGAGGTAGGCGAGCTCGGTCAAGCCGTCGCCGAATGTGGCCTGTTCGAGGTCGACGAAGCGGGTTCCGGTGCTGGTGGGGATCGTGTTGTCCGGACAGGGGTCGCCGTGCAGCAGCGCGTGGCCGGTGGGGCGGCCGAGCCGGTGCAGGACGGCCTGAAGTTCCCGCCGGGCCGCCGGGGTCACCTCGGCGCCGAGCCTGCGGGCCAGCCGGAGGAACGCCTCCAGGTCGGCGGCCGTGGGTGGCGACCAGGGCGGCAGTGATTCCCGGTCGTGGTCGGTGGTGGCCGCGTGGAGGCGGGCCAGCGCCGTTGCGTAGCCGACGATCCAGTCGTCCCGCCGGGGGGTGCTCGCGATGTGCTCCAGGACGAGGATCCGCCGGCCGGGGTCGGTGCCGAGGATCGCGGGCACCACGGGCGGGTCGGCCCGCGCGGCGAGGCGGAGGGCGGTGACCTCGCGCCGGAATCGGGCGTCGGGGTCCGGGCCGGAGTCGATCTGCTTGATCACCGCGGGCGTTCCGTTGAGCTCGGCGCGCCACACGTGGGATCGGGGGCTGCTGTCCACCGGCTGCGACCAGGTCACCGGGCCGAGTTCGTCCCGGAGCCGCGGGCCGAGGGTGGGCTTGGATGGGCGCACGCCTGGATTCCTCCATCGTTACGGGGGCCGTCATTTTCTGGGACCGGCTGGGTCTTGGCGGAGGTGCCAGCCGGTCGGGGTGTGTTCGATGAAGCCGCCGGCGGCCAGGTGGCCGAGGCAGGCGATGGTGGTGTCGAGCTCGATGCCGGACTCGGTGGCGACGGTGGCCGGGCCGGCGCCCGGGGCGCGGGCGGGGATGGCGTCCAGGACGCGGCGGGTGTCGGGGTCGAGGCGGTCGCGCGGGAGGACCGGCGGGCGCTGGGGGGTGGCCAGGTCGTCGCCGATCAGGCCGATCTGCTCGATCACCTCGTCGGCGGAGGTGACGCAGGTGGCGTTCCACTCGCGGAGGATGCGGTGGCAGCCGCGTGAGGTCTCCGAGGTGATCGGGCCGGGGACGGCCATGACGTGGCGGCTGAGGTCGCGGGCGTGGCGGGCGGTGCTCAGGGCGCCGCTGCGGGGGGCGGCCTCCACGACGACCGTGCCGCGGGTCAGCGCCGCGATGACGCGGTTGCGGACGAGGAAGCGGCCGCGGTACGGCCGGGCGCCCGGCGGCCACTCGCTGACGATCACCCCGGTCTCGGCGATCTCCTCGAACAGGCCCGTGTGGCTGGCGGGGTACGCCACGTCCGCACCGCAGGCGAGGACCGCGATCGTGCGGCCGTGTTCCGTGAGGGCGCCGCGGTGGGCGCGGGCGTCGATGCCGAACGCCCCGCCGGAGACCACCGCCCAGCCGCGCTCGGCCAGATCGCCGCCCAGCTCGACGGCTACGTGCAGGCCGTAGTCGGTGGCGGCGCGAGAGCCGACGAGCGCCGCCGATCGCAGGCAGGCGAACCGGAGGTTGCCGTTGCCGCGCAGCCAGAGGCCGTACGGCCGGGCGGCGGCGAGGTCGTCGAGCTGGGTGGGCCATTCCGGGTCGCCGGGGATCACGAACCGGCCGCCCATCGCGGCGCAGGCGTCGAGGGAGCGCGGGGGGTCGATGCCGCCGAGGCGGGTGCGCCATCGGGCCAGGCTCCGGGTGATCCGGGCGATCGCCTCGCCTTCCGGGACGCGGGACTCCGTGACGGGGGCCGCCACCGCGGCCAGGTCGCCGGGTTCCGGTGGGTGGGGTGAGCGGATCGCGGCCAGCGTGGCCGGGGCGCCTAGGGCGTCGATGAGCAGGCGCATCGTGATGTCGGCGGGCTCGGTGAGCGCGGTGAGCCAGGCCAGGGCGGTGCGTTCGTCGGCGACTGGCGGCCCGGCCCTCTTACGGGGAGGGGCGGCGCCACGGCCGGGCGCGGGGGGCGCGGACGCGGCGCCGGGGGCGGTCATGTGGTGCCCAGCCAGAGGGCGAGGGCGTAGTTCATCTCTTTGGGGCCCGGCTCGGGCGCGGCGGTCAGGTCGGCAACGGTCCAGGCGACGCGGATCACCCGGTCGACGCCGCGCGCCGTGAGTTCGCCTCGGCGGAGGGCGGTGTCGAGGCACGCCAGGGCTTCGGGGGGTGGGGCGAAGGCGCGGCGGAGCTCGCGGCCGGGGACCTGGGCGTTGGTGCGCCAGGGGGTGCCGGCGAGGCGGTGGGTGGCGCGGGAGCGGGCGGCGCGGACGCGTTCGGCGACGGCGGCGCTGGGTTCGGCGCCGCTTTGGTCGGCCAGGAGCTCGCGGCGGCTCGGCGGGGTCATGCGGATCTTGAGGTCGACGCGGTCGAGGAGCGGGCCGGACAGGCGGGCCAGGTAGTCGCGCTTGGTTCCGGGGGTGCAGGTGCAGGCGCCGGACGCGGTGTCGGCACGGGCGCACGGGCAGGGGTTGGCGGCCATGACGAGGGTGAACGCCGCCGGGAAGCGGGCCACCACGGCGGCGCGGGCGATCAGCACCTCGCCGGACTCCAGCGGCTGGCGCAGGGAGTCGAGCATGCCGCGGCCGCACTCGGGTGCTTCGTCGATGAACAGGACGCCGCGGTGGGCGAGGCTCGCGGCGCCGGGGCGGATGCTGGTGCTGCCGCCGCCGATGATGGCCGTGCGCGTGGACGTGTGGTGGGGGGCGCAGAACGGGGGCTCGGCGACCAGCGGACGGCGGGACGGGAGCATGCCCGCGACCGAGTGGATGGCGGTGACCTCGAGCGCCTGCTCGGTGGTGAGCGGCGGCAGGATCGTGGGGAGCCGCTCGGCCAGCATCGTCTTCCCCGAGCCGGGCGAGCCGATGAGGAACAGGTGGTGGCCGCCCGCGGCGCTGATCTCGACGGCGCGGCGCGCCACCGGCTGGCCCGCGACATCGGCGAGGTCGACATCGGAGCGGCGCTGATAGCCCGGCGGCGGCGGGGGCATGGTGGCGGACGGGTGGCCGGGGCTCAGGTCGTCAGGGGTCAGCTCGCCGCGGAGCACCCCGATCAGCTCGACCAGCGACGGGGCGGCCGTCACCTCGACCTCCGGCACGAGGCGCGCTTCGGTCGCGTTGGCGGGCGCCACGACGACGCGCTTGTATCCCGCGGTGACGGCGCCGAGCACGGCCGGGAGCACGCCGCGGACCGGACGGATCTGGCCGTCGAGCCCGAGCTCGCCGAGGAACACGCGGTCGGCGACCTCCGCCGCGGGCACCTCGCCGGCGGCGGCGAGGATCGCGACGGCGATGGCCGCGTCGTATCCGCTGCCGCGCTTCGGCAGGCTGGCCGGGGACAGGCCGACGGTGATGCGGCGGGTCGGCCAGTGGACCCCGCTGTTGTCGACCGCGGCGCGGATGCGGTCGCGGGCCTCGCGCAGCGCCGTGTCGGGCAGGCCGACGATGTTCAGACCGACCAGGCCGTCGGCCACATCGGCCTCCACGTCGATCGGATGCCCCTCGACGCCGACCACCGCGACGCATCGGGTGCGGGCCATGGCCATTCAGCCCACCCCCCGTACGTGGTGGATCGCGAAGCCGCCGCGGGGGTCGACCGTCAGGCCGAGGATGTCGATGCGGACCGTGTCGTACCCCCCGTGGTGGGCGGCGAGCCAGCGGGCCGCGAGCCGGCGTAACCGCCGGGCCTTGGGTTCGGTGACGGCCTCGGCGGGATGGCCGTATCTCCCGGTGCTCCGGGTCTTGACCTCGCATACCACGAGAGTGCGGTCTTGACGGGCGATGATGTCGAGCTCGCCGGTGGGGCAGCGCCAGTTCCGGTCGAGGATCGTGAGGCCGCCGCTCACCAGGTAGTGGGCGGCGGCGTTCTCGCCGAGACGGCCGAGCATGTCTTTGTCGCGCATCGCGATCACCTCCGCCATCTACGGTGGCGGACGCGGTGCCCCGCGCGGCAGGGGGTAATTCCCGCCTGTGGAAAACCCCGGCTACTCGCTGAAGCCCTGCTTGCCCTCCGGGAGCTCGAGGTCGCTCTTGGCCAGCTCCTCGACGTTGACGTCCTTGAACGTCACCACGCGGACGTTCTTGACGAACCGGGCCGGACGGTACATGTCCCACACCCATGCGTCGGCCATCGTGACCTCGAAGTACATCTCACCGTTCTCGGTGGTGCGCGGCTGGAGATCCACGTTGTTGGTGAGATAGAACCTGCGCTCGGTCTCGACCACGTAGCTGAACAGGCTCACGACATCGCGGTATTCGCGGTAGAGCTGCAGCTCCATGTCGGTCTCGTACTTCTCGAGATCCTCGGCGCTCATCGCCTGCTCCCCTCCTTGCGTCGATCCGAATCCGGTGCTTACGCCACGTCGGTTTCGACGGTCTCACCATTGTCGGTCATTTCCCCGCCGGGCCGCCCCGCCATGACGACGCCCCGGACGTTGACGTACGAGAAGCGGTGCTGCGGGCAGGGGCCGTGCTCGGCCAGCGCGGCGGAGTGCGCGCGGGTGACATAGCCCTTGTGCACACCGAAGTCGTACTGCGGATAACGATCGTGCAGATCGGTCATGATCCGGTCCCGGGTGACCTTGGCGACCACCGAGGCGGCGGCGACGCAGGCGGCCACCTGATCTCCCTTCCAGATCGCCAGCGAGGGCCTACCCAGGCCCGACACCGGAAAACCGTCGGTCAGGACGTACGCAGGGGGGACGTCGAGGCGGGCGACGGCGCGGCGCAGCGCGGCGATGTTGCAGACGTGCAGGCCGTAGCGGTCGACGTCCTCGGGGGGTATCACGACCACGCTCCACGACCGCGCGGCCCGCGTGACACGGGCGTAGACGCGCTCGCGTGCGCGCTCGGTGAGCGCCTTGGAGTCGTCGAGCTCGTCGATCCTGGCCCGGGGCGGCAGCACCACGGCCGCCGCCACCAGCGGGCCCGCGCACGCCCCGCGGCCCGCTTCGTCGGCGCCGGCCACCGGGGCGAAGCCGCGCCGCGCGAGCGCCCGCTCCCGCGCGTAGATATCGCCGTCACGGCGCAGGCGGGGCGGCCGGGGACGTGGCCATCCTTCGGTCGTGGAGTTCATTTCTCCGGCAGGCTACGCCGTATCTCCCGATGCTGTCCGGGGACTCCGGCAGATCCGGCTCAGCCGCGCCGGCGCAGCCGCAGCCGCGCGCGGCGTTGCAGCCAGGTCAGCGGCACGGCGCCGACGACGCCGAGGGCCAGCGGCGCCGCGGGTGCGGCGTAGCCGGCGGCGGTGGCGCCGACCGTGCCGAAAGTGGCCGGAATCGGCAGGCTGCCGATGCGCGACGGTGGCCAGACCCGGACGAACGCGCGGCCGACGACCTTGTTCTCCGGGATCGCGCCGCCGCCCGGGTCGCCGAGGTGGGCGCGGGAGTCGGACGAGACCTGCCGGTGGTCGCCCATGACCCACAGGCTGCCGGCGGGCACGGTGACGTCGAAGAGGCTGTCGGACGGCGCGTTGCCCGGGTAGAGGTAGGACTTCTCGTCCAGCGGGTGGCCGTTGACGGTGATGCGGCCCTGGGCGTCGCAGCAGCGCACGTGGTCGCCGGGGGTGCCGATGACCCGCTTGATGTAGTCCTTCTCGTCCGCCGAGACGCCGAAGACGGTGCCCACGGCGTGCAGCGCCTTCGACACGGGGTTCGTGGGCTGGGCGAACTCGCCCTCGGGGTCCCAGGAGTCGACGCCGTTGAACACGACGACGTCGCCGCGCTGGATGTCGCGCGTGTGGTAGACGAACTTGTTGACCAGCACCCGGTCGTTGATCTTGAGGGTGTTCTCCATCGACGCGGACGGGATGAAGAACGCCTGGATCAGCCAGGTCTTGATGACCAGGGCGAGCACCAGCGCGATCACGACGAGGACGGGCAGCTCGCGCCAGAACGATCCGCGCCGCCCGCGCGGCTTCTTCGGCTTCCCCTCCGCCGCACCCGAGCCGCCGCCGGGGCCGTCGTCGCCGCCGCCCGCCGCGTCACCCGGCTCTGCCGGCTTCGGCGCGTCGCCGTCGGCCGGTGGCGGGTCGTCGGACGGCGGCGGGGCCGCGGCGCGCTCCGGCTGCTTCATCTCGGCGGTGGCCTCGGACGACGCGCCACCGCCCGCGGGGGCCGGTGAGCCGGACGCCTCGTGTTCGTCTTTCATCGGTAGCGAGCCTATGCCGTAGTCCTGGACCGGTGCGGTCGACCGGCGGGAACGCGGACCGCCGGGCACCCCGATTTCGGGGTACCCGGCGGCGGGGCGTGCTAGTTCTCGCGGCGCTCCTTGATGCGGGCGGCCTTGCCGCGCAGCTCGCGGAGGTAGTAGAGCTTGGCCCGGCGGACCTGGCCGCGGGTGGCGACCTCGATCTTGTCGATCGACGGGCTGTGGATCGGGAAGGTGCGCTCGACGCCGACGCCGTAGCTGATCTTGCGGACGGTGAAGGTCTCGCGGTTGCCCGCACCCTGACGCCGGATCACAACGCCCTTGAAGACCTGGATCCGGGACCGGTTGCCTTCCACGACGCGAACGTGGACGTTCAGAGTGTCACCCGGACGGAAGTCGGGAACGTCCGAACGCATCTGGGACTTTTCGAGCTCCTGGATCGCGGTGTGCATGAAGGCATTCCTCGTCAGTTGCCGCCCCACGGCGTGGCCGCGGCGGGTCGGGTGAAAGTCATTCGGGGCCGCCAGGCGCGCTCGCCGCATGGGAGTAGGCGGCGACGGCAGCTTTCTTAGTCTGCCATACGTTCGGAGTCGTTTCGAAACCCGGCGTCCGCGAGCACCTCGCGGTCGTGCGCGTCGAGGTCGCCCGCGGCCAGCCTGGCGGCCAGCTCGGGACGGTTGGCCGCCGTACGCCGCAGCGCCTCGTCGCGCCGCCAGCGGGCGATCGCGCCGTGGTCGCCGGACAACAGGACGGGCGGCACGGGCCGGCCGCGCCACTCGGGCGGCTTGGTGTAGACGGGCCCTTCGAGCAGGCCCTCCATCGCGCCCTCGGCGAAGGAGTCGTCGGCGACGGACTCGGCGTTGCCCAGCACGCCGGGCACCAGCCGCGAGACCGCCTCCACCATGACGAGCACCGCCGCCTCTCCCCCGGCGAGGACGTAGTCGCCGATGCCGACCTCGTCGACCGTGAGATGCGTCCGCGCGTCCTCGACGACGCGGGCGTCGATGCCCTCGTAGCGGCCGCAGGCGAAGATCAGCCGCGGCTCCCGCGCGTACGCGGCGGCCATGGCCTGGGTGAACGGCCGGCCGCTCGGCGACGGCACGATCAGCCGCCCGGTGCCGCTCCCGCGGACATCCTCCAGCGCGGCGCCCCACGGCTCGGGCTTCATCACCATGCCGGGGCCGCCGCCGTACGGGGTGTCGTCGACGGTGTGGTGGCGGTCGTGCGTCCAGCCGCGGAGGTCGTGCACGCCGATGTCGATCAGGCCCTGCGCGCGGGCCTTGCCGAGCAGCGACACGTCGAGCGGCGCGAAGTACTCGGGGAAGATCGTGATGATGTCGATCCGCATGGTCATTCCGGTCCGGTCTCGCCGTCGTCGATCAGGCCCGGCGGCGGGGCGATGACCAGGCGGCCCTTGGCGGCGTCGACCTCGGGGACGATCTCGCGGACGAACGGCACCAGTGTCTCCGAGCCGTCGGTACGGCGGATCACGAGGAGGTCCTGGCCGAGGTGGGTGACGTCGTCGACCACGCCGACGTCGGTGCCGTCGGCGGTGACCACCGCGAGGCCGCGCAGCTCGTGGTCGTGGAACTCGTCGGGGTCGGCGAGCTCGGGCAGCTCGGCGGAGTCGATCACCAGGCTGGTGCCGCGCAGGGCGTCGGCGGCGTCGCGGTCGCGGACGCCCGCGAACGTGACGAGCAGCCGTTCGCCGTGCCACCGGGCGCGCTCGATGACCAGCGGCCCGCGCTCCGGTGGATCGGTCGCCAGGGATGTTCCGGGGACGAACCGGTCGTCGGGATCGTCGGTACGGACCTCGACGCTCGCCTCGCCCCGTACGCCATGCGGGCGGCCGATCCGCCCGACGACAAGCTGCATGAGACGTACTCTTCCAGGGTTTCCACGGCCGCCGGCCGGCGACCCGCATACATGATGCAGCCTCGGCGCGATCTTGTTTTAAATCGGACGTCCGAATACGATACCGCCCGTTCGGTCCGAGGCCCCCCACTCGGAGGAGAGCAATGCCGAACCGTCCTGATGACGCACTGCCCCGGTACGACGACCTCCCCGCGGCACCCGGCGGCGCACGCTCCGCATGGGGGCTGTTCGGCGCCGGCGATTCCGTCGGCCTGATGAACCTCCAGACCCCCGACCGGGTCGCCGCCGCCGCGCGTGAGGTGCGGACGGGCGAGGTGTTCGCGCTCGGCGCGCCGATCGACCTCGTCGACCCGCCGATGTACCGGCGCGGCGCGCCGCGGCACACCGTCATGGCCGTCAGCGAGTCCGGATTCGACGACGTCATCGACGACTTCTATCCCCAGGCTTCCAGCCAGTGGGACGCCCTGGCGCACGTCGGCTTCGACTCCGGCGTCTTCTACAACGGCGCCGCACCCGCCGACATCCGCGAGCGGCGCCGGAACACCATCGACCACTGGGCGCGGCGCGGCATCGCCGGCCGGGCCGTGCTGCTCGACGTCGCCGCCGTGCTCGACGAGGCCGGGGAGACGGCCGCGCCGGGCGAGAGCCGGGCGGTCACCGTCGCCGAGCTCGAGGCCGCGCGGGAGCGGGCCGGGGTGGCGTACCGGCCGGGCGACGTCCTGCTGCTGCACAGCGGCTACCTGGCCTGGTACGCCGGGCAGGACGCGGCGGCACGGAAGGTCATCGCGCACGGCGAGCTGCGCGCGATCGGCATCGCGCACGGCGAGGAGATGGCCCGCTACCTGTGGGACGCGCACGTCTCCGCGATCGCGGCGGACAACCCCGCGGCCGAGGTGTGGCCGCCGGACCACGACCGGGCGGCCTGGCCGTTCGGCTACCTGCACCGGATGCTGATCGGCCAGTTCGGCATGGCCATCGGCGAGCTGTGGTGGCTGCACGACCTGGCCATGAGCTGCCGCGCGGACGGGCGGTACACGGCCTTCCTCACCAGCGCGCCGCTGAACGTACGCGGCGGCGTGGGATCGCCGCCGGGCGCCCTCGCGATCAAGTAGACCGCCGGCACGCCGGACCCTGACGACCCGAGGAGCCCCATGTCCCTGCTCGATCTGCGTGACGTCTCCGTCGGCCTGCCCGGCGGCACCGACCTCGTCAGCGGGTTCTCGCTGAGCATGGCGCCCGGCGACACGGTCTGCCTGGTCGGGGAGTCGGGCAGCGGCAAGACCGTCACGGCGCTGTCGATCATGCGGCTGCTGGAGTACGTCGCGCCGGCGGAGATCCGCGGCACCGTCGAGTTCGCCGGGCGGGACATCGCGCACGTGCCGCAGAGCGAGATGGCGAAGCTGCGCGGCGGCCGGATGGCGATGATCTTCCAGGAGTGCATGGAGGCGCTGAACCCGACGAAGCGGATCGGCGCGCAGCTCACCGAGCCGTGGAAGTACCACGAGCGCGACGGGCGGCAGGGCGGCCCGGACGTGGACCTGGCGGACCGGGCGGGGGCGCGGGAGAAGGCGCTGGAGCTGCTGCGGGCCGTGGAGATCCCGGACCCGGAGGGCTGCCTGGAGCGGTATCCGCACCAGCTCTCCGGCGGGATGCAGCAGCGGGTCATGATCGCGATGGCGCTGATGTGCGACCCGGACCTGCTCATCGCGGACGAGCCCACCACGGCGCTCGACGTCACGATCCAGGCGGAGATCCTGCGGCTGCTCGCCGGCCTGCGCAGGAGCCGCGGGATGGCGCTGCTGCTGATCACCCACGACATGGGCATCGCGACGCAGATCTCCGACCGGATCGGCGTGATGTACGGCGGGCGGCTGGTGGAGCTGGCGCCGGCCGGGGTCGTGGCGTCCGCGCCGCTGCATCCGTACACGCGGGGGCTGCTGGCGTGCGTGCCGCGCGCGGAGCGGCGCGACGGGCGGCCGCTGACGACGATCCCGGGCAGCGTCCCCGACCCCGGCGACGACCTGCCCGGATGCCGGTTCGCGCCGCGCTGCCCGCTGGCCACGGCGAAATGCGCGGAGCAGGAGCCGCCGCTCACCGTGCGCCCGGACGGCCACGCGGTGGCCTGCTGGCACGCCGGCCCGGGAAGCGGCGAGTGGGACGCGCTGGCCGAGGCGGAGTCCGTACGGGAGCCGGAGCGCCCGCGCCCGGACGGGGACATCGCCACGATCGGCGCGGTCAGCAAGTACTACGCGAGCTCGGCGCGAAGCGGGCCGGTACGGAAGAGCGGCGGCTCGACGGTCGTGGCCGTCAACGATGTCTCGCTGGAGATCAAGGCGGAGGAGATCTTCGGGCTGGTCGGCGAGACCGGGTCGGGCAAGAGCACGCTCGGGCGGCTGATCACGTCGCTGGACGACGTCTCGGAGGGGACCATCGAGGTCGCCGGGCTCGAGGCGTCGCGGCTGAGGGGGCGGCGGGACAGCCGGGAGTTCCGCAAACGCGTCCAGATGATCTTCCAGGATCCGCAGGGGTCGCTGGACCCGCGGCTGACCGCGGGGCAGTCGGTGGCCGAGCCGCTGCGCGCGCTGCTCGGGCTCGGCCGGGCGGAGGCCGCCGCGCGCGCCGGTGAGCTGCTGGCCGAGGTAGGGCTGGCGCCGTCGGCGGCCGGGCGGCGGCCGCACGAGCTGTCCGGCGGGCAGCGGCAGCGCGTCGCGATCGCCCGCGCCATCGCCGTACGGCCGAAGCTGGTGGTCGCGGACGAGCCCACGTCGGCGCTCGACGTGTCGCTGCAGGGCCAGGTGATGAACCTGCTGCTCGACCTGCGCCGCGAGCTGGGCCTGGCGTACCTGCTGATCTCGCACAACCTGAGCCTGGTGCTGGCCGTCGCGGACCGGGTCGGCGTGATGTACCTGGGCCGGCTGGTCGAGGTGGCGCCGGCCGAGCGGCTGTTCGCCCGGCCCGCCCACCCGTACAGCCGCCGCCTGCTGAGCGCCAACCCCGGCATGGGCGGGCTGACCGGGGCGGACGACGACGCCGATCCGCCGCCGGAACCGCCGGGGCCGGGCGGCTGCCGGTACGCGGCCCGCTGCCCGGCCCGCCAGGCGGTGTGCGCCACCGAGGAGCCGCCGCTGGTGGAACTGGTGGACGGCCATCTCGCCGCCTGCCACTTCCCGGACCTGGAGGGCGCCCGATGAGGCGGGTCGCGCTGGCCGCCCTGGCCGTCGTCGTCCTCATGCTCAGCGCGTGCGGCACGGGGGCCGGTACGGGGTCGACGTGGATGCTGACCGCCGCCATCCCCGGCGACCCGGTGTCGCTGGACTGGGGGCTGAACACCGACGCGCTGACCATCGACATCGGCCAGAACATCTTCGAGCCGCTGTTCTCACCGGACCGGCACTGGCGGCCGCGCCCGATGCTGGCGGCCGGGTCCACCGGCTACACGCTGTCGAAGGACCGGACGGTCTACACGATCCCGATCCGCCGCGACGTGACGTTCAGCAACGGCAAACACCTGACCGCCGACGACGTGGTGGCCAGCCTGAAGCGCTGGTTCGCCGTCTCCGGGCAGGCGGCGCCGATCGCCAAGGCGCTGAAGGGCATCACGGCCACGGGCACGTACACGGTCCAGGTGAGGTTCGACTCGCCGCGCCGGTCGTTCATCCCGAACCTCGCCTCGCTGGTGCAGCCGTGCATCATCCTGCCCGCGGAGATCGCGAAGGCCGCGGGCAAGCGGCCGCTGACGGACGCGCAGGTCGTGGGCACCGGGCCGTACCGGTTGAAGGACTTCGTGCACGGCCAGTACGTCGACCTGACCCGCTTCACCGGCTACCGGTCGCGTACGGAGAACTGGGGCGGCGCGGCCGGCCGCAAGGTGGCGCGCATCCCCGACCTGCGGTTCCGGGTGGTCACCGACTCGACCGTACGGATGAACGGGTTGTCGACCGGCCAGTGGCAGTACGCCGAGGCGCTGGACAACGACTCCTATGACCTGGTCGCGAACAACACGGAGCTGACCGCGCTGTCGGAGAGCTCGTCGCTGATCGAGTACCTGCTGATCAACTCCGGTGCCGGCCCGTTCCGCGACGTACGGGCCAGGCGCGCGCTCAACCTGGTCATCGACAAGGAGGCCGCGGCGCGGGCCACGCTCGGCCCGCCGAAGCTGTGGCGGCCGCTGACCGCGCAGATCGCATTCCCTGACAACAAGCCGATGTACTCGACGGCCGGGATGAACGTCTTCCGCGACCACGACCCGGCCCAGGCCAGGAAGCTGTTCGCCGCGGCCGGGATCACCGGGGGCAAGCCGGTGCGCATCCTCACCACGCACACGTACCCGGCGTTCTACCAGCTCGCCGTGGTCGTGCAGAGCGAGCTGGAGTCGATCGGCATCCCGGCGAAGCTCGACGTGTACGACTTCCCCACGATGATCTCCAAGCTGTCGTCGGACCCGGGCTCCTGGGACCTGTCGATGACCGCGTTCGCCGGGGAGATCATGGACCCGACGCAGGTGCTCTTCCTGACCCCGACCTGGCCGGGCGGCTTCAAGTCGAAGGCGATCGACGCCGCCATCGAGCAGTACCAGGCGGCCGGATCGGACACGGCGGCGAAGAAGGCCGTGGACCGTATCCAGGGGCTGGTCTGGACCGAGGTGCCGGATATCGGCATCGGCAAGAAGGTCAGCCTCGCCGGCATCACCCATCAGGTGAAGAACTACCAGAACTTCATCGGCCAGGGGTTCTGGAACGCCTACCTGACCGCCAACTGAGGAGCAGGCGATGCCCGCAGTCATCCTCCGCAGAGTCCGCGACCTCGTCATCACGCTCGTCCTGGTCGGCACGATCATGTTCTTCGTCGTGCACATGCTGCCCGGCAACCCGGCCGTGGCCATGCTCGGCACGTTCGCCACCAAGGCGCAGATCGCCCAGCTCACGCACGCGCTCGGGCTGGACCAGTCGCTGATCGCCCAGTACGGCACGTGGCTGAAGAACGCGGTGACCGGCGACTTCGGCGACTCGATCGGCTTCCAGGAGCCGGTCACCCGCGTGGTGCTGTCCCATGCCGGGCCCACCGCGCTGCTCGCCGTCGTGACCACGGTGATCAGCCTGGTCATCGCGATACCGCTGGCCGCGTACTCGGCGGCGCGGCCGCGGTCGTGGTGGACGCGGCTGCTCACCCCGGTCTCGGTGTTCGGCATCGCCGTGCCGAACTTCTGGCTGGCGCTCGTGCTGATCATCGTGTTCGGCGTGACGCTGCGGGTGCTGCCGATCGCCGGGTACGTCTCGCCGGTCACCGACCTGCCGGGCGCCGTCGTGCACCTGATCCTGCCGATCATCGTGCTGGTCGCCGGGCAGGCCGCGCTGTTCGTCCGTACGCTGCGCGAGTCGATCCTCGCCGAGCTGCTGCAGCTCTACCTGCGCACCGCGCGGGCCAAGGGCGCGCGGGAGCGGGTGGTGATCCTGCGGCAGCTCCTGCCGAACGCGCTGATCCCGCTGATGACCGTCGTCGGCACGAGCCTCGGCACGCTGCTCGGCGGCATCGTGATCGTGGAGAACATCTTCGTCATCCCCGGCCTCGGCTCGCTGCTGCTCCAGTCGATCAACTCGCGCGACTACCCGCTGGTCGAGGGCATCACGCTGGCCATCGCGCTGTCGTACGTCGTCATCAACCTGCTGGTCGACCTGCTGTACGTGGCGATCGACCCGCGGGTCCGGATCCGGTGAGGCGCCCGTGAAGATCATGTCCGTGTTCCGCGACATCCGCCGCCGCGACCCGGTCGCGCTCGGCTGGGCCGTGGTCCTGCTGGTCGTCCTGCTGGCCATCGCGATCGGCCCGCTGTTCGCCCAGGACCCCGCGCACATCGACCCGCTGGTCCGGCTCCAGGGCCCGTCGGGCGCCCACTGGCTGGGCACCGACGAGTACGGGCGGGACATCCTCGGCCGGGTGCTCAGCGCCGGCGGTGTGTCGCTGGGCCTGGGCGCCGTGGTCACCGGCGTCTCGGTGGTCGCCGGGACGCTGATCGGCATGTACTCCGGCTTCTACGTGCGCGCGGACGGCGTGGTGATGCGCCTCATGGACGCGCTGCTGGCGTTCCCGCCGCTGGTGCTGGCCATCGCGCTGGTCGCGTTCCTCGGGTCCGGTGCGACCAGCGAGGTCGCCGCGCTCGCCATCGTCTACACGCCGTTCCTGGCCCGCACGATCCGCGGCACCACGCTGGCGCTGCGCGGCCGCGGGTACATCACGGCCGCGCGCTGCGCCGGGCTGACCGGCACCAAGATCCTCTGGCGGCACGTGCTGCCGAACGCCGCGCCCACGCTGCTCGTGCAGGCCAGCTTCATCTACGCGTTCGCGCTGCTGTCCGACGCCGCGCTCAGTTTTCTCGGACTCGGCGTGGCCGCACCCACCCCGACCTGGGGGAACATGGTGGACGAGGCCCGCCCGTACCTCATGCAGGAGCCCGGCTTCATCATCTTCCCCGGCCTCGCCGTGGTGATCGTCGTGATGGCGCTCAACTACATCGGCGACGGCATCCGCAACCTCGTCGACCCCCGCAGCAGGGCCGTGCTCGATCTGGAGCGCCTGCGGCGGCGCACGCCCGTACCCACCGACGCGAAGGAGCCCGTACGTGCCTGACGAGCTGTGGTCCCGGTCCGCGACCGAGCTGAACCGGATGATCGAGGCCAAGCAGGTCTCCCCCGTCGAGGTCACCGACGCGGTGCTCGACCGGATCGACCGGGTCAACGGCCGGCTCCGGGCGTTCCTGACCGTCACCGGCGACCTGGCGCGCGCGGAGGCCCGCGCGGCCGAGCGGCGGGCCCATGTCGGCGAGCGGATCGGGCCGCTCGACGGCGTCCCGTACTCGATCAAGGACCTGGAGGACACCGCGGGGATCCGTACGACGTACGGCGCCAAGTACACCGAGGACCACGTGCCGGACCGCGACTCCCTGGTCGCCAGCCGGCTGCGCTCGTCCGGCGGCGTGCTGCTCGGCAAGACGAACACCCCGCCGTACGGCTACAAGGACATGGCGGAGAACCTGCTCGGCGAGCCGTGCGTGAACCCGTGGGACACCACGAAGACCTCGGGCGGGTCGTCCGGCGGCGCGGCGTCGGCGGTGGCGGCCGGGCTCGGGCCGGTGGCGCAGGGCGGCGACGGCGCCGGGTCGATCCGCACGCCCGCCGCGCTGTGCGGGCTCGTCGGCATGAAGCCGTCGTTCGGGCGCGTGCCGTTGGTGCCGGGCGGCGACTACTGGGGCCACCGGGTGCACAACGGGCCGATCGCGCGGACGGTGGCCGACGCGGCGCTGCTGCTGAACGTGATGGCCGGGCCGAACCCCCGTGACCCGCTGAGCATCGACCGTCCGTGGGACTTCACACCCGAGTCGTCCGGCGCGTCCTTGAAGGGCCTGCGGATCGCGTTCTCCACCGACTTCGGCTACGGCGAGGTGGAGCCGGAGATCGCCGAGCTGGCCGCCGGGGCGCTGCCGGTGTTCGAGGAGTACGGCGCGCACGTCGAGCACCGCGACCCGAACTGGGACAACCCGGGGCCGTTCCACCGGGTGATCTACCACAGCGGGCTGGCCGTACGGGCGGCGGCGGAGTACGACGCGCGCCCGGAGTACGTGGACGAGTGGCTGACCGAGATCGTGCGCGAGGGCCGCGGCTACAGCGCGATCGACCTGAAGAAGGCGGAGATCGCCCGCGGCGGCCTGTACGACCGGGCGGTGGACTTCTTCGGCGAGTTCGACCTGCTGGTGTCGCCGCAGCTTCCGTTCACCGCCTGGGACGCCGGGAACGTACGGGGCCGGCAGACCGTCGGTTCGCTGAACCTGTACCCGGACCACCGGCGGTCGTTCATGTGCTTCCCGTTCAACCTGACCGGTCAGCCGGCGATCACGCTGCCGTGCGGCTTCACGGCGGCCGGGATGCCGGTGGGGATCCAGATCGTGGGCCGGTGGCACCGGGACGACCTGGTGCTCGACGCGGCCGCGGCGTTCGAGGCGGCCCGCCCGTTCGGCGGCCGGTGGCCGGCGCTCACGGCGTGATGAGCATGAAGAGCGCGTCGAGCATGGCGATCTGGTCGTCGGGGGTGGTGCGGGCCGGGTAGAGGACGGCGCGCAGGCTGAGGCTGTCGATCAGCGCCACGCAACTGTGCACGGCCAGGTCGACGTCGATGCCGGGGCGCAGCTCACCGGCCTTCTCCGCCTCCGTGAGCCGCTGCCTGACGCGTTCCCACAGGCCGTCGACCTCGGCGTTCTGGATCTTCACGAGGTCGGGGTTGCCGACCGCCTGGCCCCAGAAGCTGACCTCGACCTTCGCCTCGACGACGCGCTGCTCGTCCAGCGGCAGGGACTCCAGCATCAGCGTGCGCAGCGCGGCCAGCCCGGTCGTGCCGTGGTTCAGGACGTCGGTGCGGCCGCGGACCTCGTGGTGGCTGGCCACCAGGGCGGACGCGAGGATGTCCGCCTTGTCGGTGAAGTAGTGCGCGAGGACGCCGTAGGAGCAGCCGGCCTCCTTGGCGATCTCCCGGGTCGTGGTGTTCGCGATGCCCTCCCGGGCGATCACCCGCCACGTGGCCCGGATGATCTCGGACCGGCGCTCGTCGTGGTCAACGATCCTCGGCATAGACCCAATTATGGCGAAGGCTTTCCCGGAACCAGCCGGAAAAGCCTTCGCCAATATCGGTCAGCGGACCTCGTTGAGGTCGAGGAGGTCGACCCGGACGTAGCGGTCGCCCGCGAGGGCACCGATCACGGTGCGCAGCGCCTTCGCCGTCCGCCCGTTCCGGCCGATGACCTTGCCCAGGTCGTCGGGGTGGACGCGGACTTCGAGCACTTTGCCCTTACGGAGCCGCTTGACGCGGACCCCGACGTCGTCCGGATATTCGACGATGCCCTTGACCAGATGCTCAAGGGCCTCCTCCAACATCTCAGGCCCCGCTCTCGGGCTTCTCCCCGGCCGCGTCGTCGGCGGCGGGGGCCGCTTCGGTCGCTTCGGCCTGCGCCTTCTTGCCCTTGCCGCCGCCCCGGCCCTTCGGCGTGGTCGCGGCGGCGCTGTCGTCGCCGACGACCTCCTTGACGGCCACGGCGAAGATCTCGTGCTTGTCCGGCTTCGGCGCGGCGACCTTCAGGGGCGCCGGCGCCTTCAGGCCCTTGTACTTCTGCCAGTCACCGGTAAGCGCCAGAATCCGGCGGACCGGGTCGGTGGGCTGGGCGCCGACGGACAGCCAGTACTGCACCCGCTCGGAGTTGACCTCGATGAACGAGGGGTCCTCCTTCGGGTGGTACTTGCCGATCTCCTCGATCGCGCGGCCGTCGCGCTTGTTGCGCGCGTCGGCGATGATGATGCGGTACTGAGGCTGGCGGATCTTTCCGAGCCGCTTCAGCTTGATCTTGACTGCCACGGGTGTGGTGTTCTCCGGATTCTGAATCTGTGGGCCCGGCCCCATTGGGTGGGGTTCCAGCAGGTACGGCGCCCTGAGGACACGGGACACCGCCGGATGGTTAGAGGGCGACCCGGCGTGCCCGGTGTTCAACCTGACATTCTGCCAGACTCCGAGGAGTGGGCGGTACCGCAACGCTGCGCCCAGTCTTCGACGGTCAGGGCGTAGCGCTCGTGGTCGCGCCAGGCGCCGTTGAGGTAGAGCATGCGCGGCGACGTGCCCTCGAGGCGGAACCCGAGCCGCCGGGCGAGCGCGCGCGACGGCTCGTTGGCCGGCTGGACGTTGATCTCCAGGCGGTGCAGGCCGAGGCCGTCCGTCGCGTCGAAGCAGTGGGCGACGATCAGCTCCATGCCCTCGCGGGTGCGGCCGGTGCCGGCGTACGGCAGGTAGGCGTTGTAGCCGACCGAGGCGTTCTGGAACCGGGCGCGCGTGATGCCGCGGATGTTGACCAGCGCGGCCAGGCCGTCGTCGGCGCGGTCGACGATGAAGTACGACTCGGCGTCGGCCAAAGTGATCTCGGTGAGCAGCCGCCGGAAGTCGGCGGGGCGCGAGGCGACGGGGTTCCACGGGCGGATGAGGTCGGCGCTGCGGCGCACGGCCGCGACGTACGCCGACTCGTCCGCCGCGGTGGGCGGCCGGATGAAAACGCGCCCTTCGGCGCCGCCCTCCGGCGTTCCCGGCAAAGGGCTAGCCATCCTGCTTCGGCAGGTTCAGCTTGCTGAAGTCGGGCATTTTCATGCCCGGCGGGAGCTGGCCCGGCATGCCGGCGCCGCCCGGGCCGCCGAGGTTCGGCGGGAGCTGCGGGGTCTGCTGGTCGTCGGCCGCGGGCTTGCCCTTCGCCTTGCCGGGCGCGCCGCCGCCGGGGCCCTTCTTCTTGCCCTTCTTGGCCTTGCGGGGGATCGCCTTCGTGGCCTTGCGGCGGCCGCCCATGCCCGGCATGCCGGGCATCCCCGGCATGCCGCCGCCCATCTGCTTCATCATCTTCTGGGCCTCGGAGAACCGCTCGACCAGGCCGGACACCTCGCCCACGGCGACGCCCGCGCCCTTCGCGATGCGGGCGCGGCGCGAGCCGTTGAGGATCTTCGGGTTGGTCCGCTCGCCGGGCGTCATCGACCGGATGATGGCGGCCACGCGGTCGATGTCCTTGTCGTCGACCTGGTCGAGCTGCTCGCGCATCTGGCCCATGCCGGGCAGCATGCCGAGGAGGTTCCCGATGGGACCCATCTTGCGGATCATCATCATCTGGTCGAGGAAGTCCTCGAGGGTGAAGCTCTCGCCGGCCGCGAGCTTGCCCGCCATCTTGGCGGTCTGCTCCTCGTCGAACGTGCGCTGCGCCTGCTCGATCAGGGTGAGGATGTCGCCCATGTCGAGGATGCGCGAGGCCATCCGGTCGGGGTGGAACGCGTCGAAGTCCTCGAGCTTCTCGCCGGTGGACGCGAACATGATCGGCCGGCCGGTGAGCTCGCGTACGGACAAGGCCGCGCCGCCGCGGGCGTCGCCGTCGAGCTTGGTGAGCGCGACCGCGTCGAAGCCGACGCCGTCGAGGAACGCCTGCGCGGTGGTCACGGCGTCCTGGCCGACCATGGCGTCGAGGACGAAGACGATCTCGTCGGGCGAGACCGCGTCGCGGATGTCGGACGCCTGCTTCATCAGCTCCTGGTCGATGCCGAGGCGGCCGGCCGTGTCGATGATGACGATGTCGTGCTGCTGGCGCTTGGCGTGCTCGATGGAGTCGCGGGAGACGCGCACGGGGTCGCCCTGGCCGCCGCCGGGCTCAGGGGCGTAGACGACGACGTTGGCGCGCTCGCCGACGACCTGGAGCTGCTGCACGGCGTTGGGGCGCTGGAGGTCGGCGGCGACGAGCATCGGCGCGTGGCCCTGGTCGGCCAGCCACTTCGCGAGCTTGCCCGCCAGCGTGGTCTTACCCGCGCCCTGGAGGCCCGCCAGCATGATCACGGTGGGCGGGTTCTTCGCGAACCGCAGCCGCCGGGTCTCGCCGCCGAGGATCGCGATCAGCTCGTCGTTGACGATCTGGATGACCTGCTGCGCCGGGTTGAGGGCCTGCGACACCTCGGAGCCGCGCGCCCGCTCCTTCACCCGGGAGATGAACGCCCGGACGACGGGGAGCGCGACGTCGGCTTCCAACAGCGCGATGCGGATCTCGCGGGCCGTCGCGTCGATGTCGGCATCCGACAGCCGGCCCTTGCCCCGAAGGCTGGAGAAGACCGTTGTCAGTCGGTCGGAAAGAGTCTCGAACACGTGTCAGATCCTCGCGCGGCATACGAATGGGTTTCACAGCCTACCGGCGCGTGCCGTTCCGGGCGCCCAGCCGGAATCCGCCTGTGGAGAACGCCGTCGTACGGGACCCCGTACGGCGTGCGTCAGGCGAGCGCCTTGCGCACGGAGACGACGGCGGCCGCGCAGAGATCGTCGTCCAGCGGCAGGCCGTGCCGGTCGACCAGGTAGAACGTGTCGACGGCGGCGCCGCCCAGGGTCTCCACGCGCGCGGCGCGGATGTCGATGCCGCGTTCGGACAGCGCGCGGCCGATCCGCCAGAGCAGCCCCGGTTCGTCCTGCGCGCGCACTTCGATGACGGTCGAGGTGTCCGACGCGTCCGGGACTTCCAGCACCCGCGGCGGCGGCACGGGCACGGCCGTACGCTGCCGTTCCGCGCCGCGCTTCAGCTTCGCCGCGACGTCGAGGCGCCCTTCGAGCGCGCGGCGGAGGTCCTCGGCGAGCAGGGTGGCGTCCGGCGGCGAGCCGTAGCGCGGCTCGACGGTGTAGACGGTCACGGCGGTCGTGCCGTGCGCGGCGGCGGTGGCGGCGCGCACGGTCAGCCGGTGCGCGGCCAGCACGCCGGACGCGCGCCACAGCAGGCCGGGCCGGTCGTGCGCGACGACGGTGACCTGGCCGCCGCGGACGAGCACGGCCGGGCAGCCCACCTCGGCGAGCTCGCGCTGTTCGTCGGTGAGCCGCGGCGCCGGCGTCGTACGGCCGTCGAGCGCGGCGCGCGCCCGGCCGGCCAGGTCGGCTACCAGCGCGGCCTTCCAGTCGTTCCAGGCCGCGGGGCCGGTCGCGCGGCCGTCCGCGATGCTGAGCGCGGCCAGCAGGTCCAGCACCTCGCGGTCACCGACCGCCTTGGTCACGGTGCTGATGGTCGCCGGGTCGTCCAGGTCGCGGCGCACGGCCGTACGGGGCAGCAGCAGGTGGTGGCGGACGACCCGGGCCAGCGTGGCGGCGTCGTCCTCGCCGAGCCCGATGCGCGCGGCGAGCTCGCGGGCCACGACCGAGCCCGTGTGGCTGTGCTCCCCCGGCCAGCCCTTGCCGATGTCGTGGAACAGCGCGGCGAGCAGCAGCAGGTCGGGGCGGCCCACGTCGCGGGTCAGCGCGGCGGCGTGCGCGGCGGTCTCGATCAGGTGGCGGTCGACGGTGAACGTGTGGATCGGGTCGCGCTGCGGGCGGTTCCGTACGCGCTCCCAGTCGGGGAACAGCCCGACGACGACGCCCGCCTGGTCGAGCGCCTCCCATACGGGGACGGCCGCGTGGCCGGTGCCGAGCAGGGACAGCAGGGCGTCGCGCGCGGCCGGCGGCCACGGCACGGGCAGGCTCTCGGGGCCGGGCAGCTTGTCGAGCGTGGCGGCGGCGATCGGCAGGCCGGACGCGGCCGCCGCGGCGGCGGCGCGCAGCGTGAGCGTGGGATCGCCGCCCGGTTCGACGCCGCGTGCGAGCACGACGGCGCCGTCGTGCTCGACCAGGCCGTCGGCCAGCGGGCGCCGCTGCGTGGTGCCGCGGCCGCGGCCCCGGCGGCGCGGCGTGCGGAACCGTTCCACGTGCCGTGCGCACTGGTCGAAGGCGTACGCCACCCCGCGCGCCGCCCCCGCGAGCGCGCGGAGCAGCGCGTCGGCGTCGAGCAGGCCGAGCGCGACCGCCACCTCGTCCTGCTCCTGGAGCACGAGCCGGTCCGCGGACCTGCCGCTGACCTCGTGCAGGGCGTGCCGCGCGTCCAGGATGGTCTCGTACGCGGCCTTGACCTTCGGGCCGGGCGCCGGCGCGACCCACGCGGCGGCCACCGCCTGGACGGCGTGCACGTCGCGGAGCCCGCCGCGCGCCTCCTTCAGGTCGGGTTCGAGGAGGAACGCCAGCTCGCCGAAGCGGTCGGCGCGGTCGGCGGTCATCGCGACGAGCTCGCCGAGACGGCGCCGCGCGTGGGTGCGCCAGTCGGTGAGCACGCCGGCGCGCAGCTCGTCGGTGAGCACGGGGTCGCCCGCGATGTGGCGGGCGTGCAGCATGCCGAGTGCCGCCTTGGTGTCGTCGCGGGCCACGGCGCGCGCCTCGGGCACCGTACGCACGGCGTGGTCGAGGCGGGTGCCGGAGTCCCAGATCGGGTACCAGATGCGGTCGGCGAGCGCGGCGATGTCACGGCGCCCGCGGTGGACGAGGACGACGTCGAGGTCGCTGCCCGGGGTCAGCTCGCGCCGCCCGTAGCCGCCGACCGCGACGAGCGCGGTGTCGGGCTCGACGCCGAGCAGCCTGGCCAGCCAGCGGTCCGTCTCGGCGGAGCGCAGCGCGCGCTCGGCGGCGAAGCCGCGGACCCCTGAAGGCGTGGTGTGCACGGTCGAACCTCCCGTCCCCCGATGCCGTCCGGGACGGCGCGGGGCCCGTGCGTCCCGGACGGCGCCGCTCACAGCGCGTCGACTCCGCGTTCGCCGGTGCGGACGCGGACGACCGTGTCCACCGGGACCGCCCAGACCTTGCCGTCGCCGATGCGCGCGGTCTGCGCGGCCTTGACGATCACGTCGATCAGGTCCTCGGTGTCGGCGTCGTCGCACAGCACCTCGATGCGGACCTTCGGCACGAGGTCGACCTGGTACTCCGCGCCCCGGTACACCTCGGTGTGGCCGCGCTGGCGCCCGTAGCCGCTCGCCTCCGTGACGGTGAGCCCGGCGACGCCGAACGCCTCCAGTGCCGCCTTGACGTCGTCGAGCTTGAACGGCTTGACGATGGCGGTGATCAGCTTCATCGCTGCCCGTCCTCCTTCCCGTCCGTACCTGCGGCCGTACCGGCGGGCGTACCCGCGCCGGCGCCGACCTCGACGCGCCTGATGACCTGGCCGAACCCGCCGCCGCTCACGGCGCCGAGCTCGTAGCCGGACTCGGCGTGCACGGCCTGGTCGAGGCCGACGGACTCGGTCTCGTCGTCCACCCGCAGGCCCATGATCTTGTCGAGCACCTTCGCGATCAGCCAGGTCACGACGAACGAGTACGCCGCGACGGCGGCGACGCCGATCGCCTGCTTGCCGAGCTGGGCGAACCCGCCGCCGAAGAACAGACCGCTCGGGCCGTCGCCCTTGTCCAGGATCCCGGTGACGCTCGCCGTGGCCAGGAAGCCGATGAGCAGGGCGCCCGCCGCGCCGCCGACGCCGTGCACGCCGACCACGTCGAGGGAGTCGTCGAAGCCCAGCTTGTACTTCCAGCCCACCGCGTACGCGCACAGCGCGCCGGCGAGGACGCCGAGGATGATCGCGCCGACCGGGTTCACCGACGCGCACGCCGGGGTGATGGCGACCAGGCCGGTCACCGCGCCTGACGCGATGCCCAGCGTGGTGGAGTGCCCGTCGCGCAGCCTCTCCACGATGATCCAGCCGAGCGCCGCCGCCGAGGTGGCCACGAGCGTGTTCACGAAGGCCACCGCGGCCTGCCCGTTCGCGGCGACCGCGGAACCGGCGTTGAAGCCGAACCAGCCGAACCACAGCATTCCCGCGCCGAGCAGCACCAGCGGCAGGTTGTGCGGGCGCATCGGCTCCTTCGGCCAGCCGCGCCGCTTGCCGATCACCAGGACCAGCGCCAGCGCGGCCACGCCCGCGTTCAGGTGGATGGCGGTGCCGCCGGCGAAGTCGAGCGCGCCGATGCGGTCGCCGAGCCAGCCGCCCTTGCCGTCGTCGAAGAAGAACACCCAGTGCGCGATGGGGAAGTACACGAGCGTCTCCCACACCACGACGAACGCGATCCACGCGCCGAACTTCATGCGGTCGGCCACCGCGCCGCTGATCAGCGCGGGCGTGATGATCGCGAACATGGCCTGGAACGCGACGAACGCCATCTCGGGCAGCGTTCCGCTGGTCGCGTTCAGGGTCCCGGCCAGGCCGATCTTGCTCAGCCCGCCGATCAGGCCTCCTCCCGCGTCGGTGCTGAACGACAACGAGTAGCCGTACAGCACCCACATGACGGCGACGACGCAGATCGTCGCGAAGTTCATCATCAGCATGTTGAGCACGTTCTTCCGGCGGACCATCCCGCCGTAGAAGAACGCCAGCCCTGGCGTCATCAAGAAGACAAGCGCGGCGCTCGCGAGCACCCAGGCCGTGTCGCCACTGTTCATGTCGGCCCGGCCCTCCCTTCACTTCGTCCGGGGGTCATGGCCTGAGTTCACGCGAGGACCGTTTCACCGGCGGTGCCCTGGTGTTACTCCCGCGTGAAACCAACGGCGCCGGTGTTTCGCCCGCGTTTCGGACGCCACCGAACGAGGATTCGTGCACCCGTCGCGAAAATGCCGGTTCCGGACGATCCGCCGTACGGGCCGGGGTACGGGGCGATTCGTGGCAATCTGTCATCCCCACTGCGACGGACCATGGAAGGCGGGTGCCGATGCGCGGCCGTCCACGCGACCCCGAACTCGACGCGCGCATCCGCGACCGCGCCCTGGACCTCCTGCTCGACCGGGGCATCGAGGGCACCACGATGGACGAGATCGCCGCGCGCGCCGGCGCGGGGAAGGCCAGCGTCTACCGGCGGTGGTCGTCCAAGGAGGACCTGGTCCTCGACGCCCTCGACCACGTCGTCCGCGCCGAGATCCCGATTCCGGACACGGGGAGCCTGCGGACGGACCTCGAGTTGGCGTGGGGCGACCTGCTGCGGTTCGTCGCGTCGCCGCGCGGCCGGGTGCTGATCCGGCTGCTGCTGGCCGCGCCGGGCCTGGCCGAGGGCATGGAGCGGGTGCACCGCAACCTGTGGGCGCGGCAGCAGGAGATGGCCGCGGCGAGCCTGGAGCGGGCGCGCGAGCGCGGCGAGCTGCGCGCCGAGGTGGCCGACGACGCGGTGATCGACCAGCTCATGGGGCCGATCCTGGCGCGCGTCGTGACCGGCCGCGCGCTGCCGGAGCCCGCGGACGTGCCGGGCCTGGTGGAGCTGACGCTGCACGGCATCGGCGCGCCGTGAAAGGCGCGTCCGCCGTACGCCACGACGGCGTACGGCGGACGCATAGGGGTCAGTCCGCGGGGGCGGCGGGCGGCGGGGGCTGGATCGCGTCGCCGATCTTGCCGACGGCGTGGCGTACGGCCGACAGCGGCGTGGCGACGTCCTCGAGCGACTTGTTCTCGGCGTCCACGCCGAGGAACACCTCGACGAGGCCGCCCGCGACCATGACGGCGGCGCCGATGAGGTAGCCGAAGAACAGCAGGGTCGGGTTCGAGCCGTCACCGATCAGCGCGCTGTACAGCAGCGGCCCGAGGGCGCCGAAGCACTGCGCGATCGCGAAGAACACCGCGATGGCCTGCGCCCGCACCTCGACCGGGAACAGCTCGCTCACGGTGAGGTAGCCGGCGCTCGCACCGGCGGAGGCGAAGAAGAAGATGACCACCCACACGATCGTCTGCGTGACCGCGTTCAAGGCGCCGACCTCGAACAGCACCGCGCTCACCGCGAGCAGCACGCCGGAGAGCAGGTAGGTGCCCGCGATCATCTTCTTGCGGCCGATCGTGTCGAAATGGCGGCCGATGATCAGCGGGCCCGCCAGGTTGCCGATCGCGAACGCCGCCAGGTAAAGCGGCACCTGCGCGGTGGGCACGTGGAAGAACGTGCCGAGCACGATCGCGGCGGTGAAATAAATGGCGTTGTAGAGGAACGACTGGCTGATCATCAGCGACGCGCCGAGAATTGACCGCTGCGGGTACGTCTTGAAAAGCACCCGTACGAGCGTCAAATAACTACGGTGCTCCGACGGCCGGATCTCCAGTTCCTTGGAGTCGTCCACCTCGGGCAGCGTGATGCCCTTGCGCCGCTCCACCTCGCCCTCGATGAAGGTGACGTTGCGCTCGGCCTCCTCCGTACGGCCGTGCATGAGCAGCCAGCGCGGGCTCTCCGGCAGGTTGCGCCGGACGAAGATGATCGTCAGCGCGAGCACCGGGCCGATCAGGAAGCCGATCCGCCAGCCGATGTTCGCCGGGAGGGTGCTCAGCAGGAAGGCCACGGCCAGCGTGCCGAGGAACGCGCCGCCCCAGTACGTGCCGCCGATGCCGATGTCGACCCGGCCGCGGTACTTCGCGGGTGTCAGTTCGTCGATCGCGGAGTGGATCGCGGAGTACTCGCCGCCGATGCCCATGCCCGCGATGAACCGGGTCAGGTACATGAAGACGAGCCAGATCGCGGAACTGCCGAGCGTGAACGCCGTCAGGCCGCTGCCGATGAGGTAGACGCCGAGGGTGATGATGAACAGCTTCCGCCGGCCGAGGCGGTCGGCCAGGTCGCCGAAGAACAGCGCGCCCACGACCTCGCCGACGAGGTAGACCGTGGCGATCAGGCCGACCTGGGGGGCCGACAGGCCGAGCGTGCCCGGCCCTTTCAGGGCGTCGGCCACGGAGCTGGCGACCGAGATCTCCAGCCCTTCGAGCAGCCATGCCGTGCCGAGGGCGACGACCATTCGCGAGTGGAACGGCGACCAGGGTAGCCGGTCGACGCGTGCGGGAATCCGGCTCCGGACGACTGATGTCGCGTCTGTCATTCCCTCACCTCCCTCTCCGTTCGTACGCCGCCGCTCTTTACGGGCGACGTCCGTGTGTTTCCGCCCACCGTCCGCGGAACATCTTGCGCTTTGACCGGCCGGTTACGAGATCTTCGCGACGAGTGATTATCGACTCGTTATCGATCCGCGATGCGGCAATTTCCGCATTACCGTGGATCGCCGCGAGGAAAGTGACTGTGCGTGACAGTTTCGCGTTCGCGTTCGCGCCGCACCGCGCAGCGCATAGCCTGATGGGCATGCCGGAAACCGTTTGGGACGTCAAGCCGTCCGGTCCACTACGTGGCGATATCTTCGTGCGCGGCGCCAAGAACGCCGTGACCAAGCACATGGTCGCCGCGACACTGGGCCGGGGTCCGAGCACGCTGCGTAATGCTCCGCACGTGGGCGATGTCGACATCACGGCCGCCATGCTGGAATCGCTGGGCATGGGCGTCGAGCGGCGCGACGGCGAGATCACCATCACCCCCGGAGACGTCACCGAGCCCCGCGTGCCGCGCGAGTTCAACGGGCGCAACCGCATCCCGATCCTGCTGCTCGCTCCCCTGCTGCACCTCACCGGCGAGGCGTACGTACCGCTCGTCGGCGGCGACCCCATCGGCCGCAGGCCCGTCAACTTCCACGTCGACGCGCTGCGGGCGCTCGGCGCCGAGGTCGAGTTCACCGAGGACGGCATCGCCGCGCGCGCAACGCGGCTGCGCGGCACCCGCATCGAGCTGCCGTACCCCAGCGTCGGCGCGACCGAGACGATCCTGCTCGCCGCCGCCCTCGCCGAGGGGCGCACGGTCATCCGCGGCGCGGCCACCGAGCCCGAGGTCGTCGAGCTGGCGCTGTTCCTGCAGCGCATGGGCGCGCGCATCGAGCTGCATCCGGACCGCCGCATCGTCATCGAGGGCGTCGACGAGCTGAACGGCGCCACGTCACGGCTCGCCGGCGACCGCCTGGAGGCGTTCTCGTACCTCGTGGCGGGCCTGGTCACCGGCGGTGAGGTGCGGGTGCACGGCTGCCCGCAGGACCGCCTGGTCACCGCGACCACCACGCTCGCCCGCATGGGCGCCCACTTCGAGATCACCGACGACTGGATCACCGCGTCCGCGCCCGACGGCCTGCGCCCCGCCGCGCTGCACACCGACACCCACCCCGGCTTCGCCACCGACTGGCAGACGCCGCTGATGGTGCTGTTCACCCAGGCGGGCGGCATGTCCGTACTGCACGAGACGGTCTACGAGAACCGCCTCGTCTACGTCCCCGCGCTGAAGAAGATGGGCTGCGAGATCGAGGTCTTCTCCGCGTGCCTCGGCGGCCCCGCCTGCCGGTTCCACGACACGAACGTGGTCCACTCGGCGGTCGTGCGCGGCGGCGGAAAGCTGCACGGCGCCGACGTCACCCTGGCCGACGTCCGAGCCGGCTTCTCCGCGGTCCTGGCCGCCGCCGTAGCCGACGGCACCTCCACGCTCCGCGGCGTCCACCAGATCGAACGCGGCTACCACCACCCCCTGGAACAGTTCGCCCGCCTCGGCCTCGACATCACCCGCCGCGAGCTCCCGGAGTCCTGAACGACCGATCGCCGGGCGTGAGCGTCAGTCGCCCAGGATGGCGTCGACGAACGCGTCGGGCTCGAACGGGGCCAGGTCGTCGGGGCCCTCGCCGAGGCCGACGAGCTTCACCGGGACGCCGAGCTCGCGCTGGACCTGGATGACGATGCCGCCCTTGGCGGTGCCGTCCAGCTTGGTCAAGACGATGCCGGTCACGTTGACCACGTCGGCGAAGACGCGGGCCTGCTTGAGGCCGTTCTGGCCGGTGGTGGCGTCGAGGACGAGGAGCACCTCGTCGACCTCGGTGCGCTTCTCGATGACGCGCTTGACCTTGCCGAGCTCGTCCATCAGGCCGGTCTTGGTGTGCAGCCGGCCCGCGGTGTCGACGATCACGGCGTCGACACCGGAGTCGATGCCGGCGCTGACGGCGTCGAACGCGACGCTGGCGGGGTCGGCGCCCTCGTCGCGGCGCACGACCTCGGCGCCCACGCGCGCGCCCCAGGTCTGCAGTTGGTCGGCGGCGGCGGCGCGGAAGGTGTCGGCCGCGCCGAGCACGACCGTACGCCCGTCGCCGACGAGCACGCGGCCGAGCTTGCCGCAGGTGGTGGTCTTGCCGGTGCCGTTCACGCCCACGATCATCAGCACGGCCGGGTCGCCGTCGTGGCGCTCGGTGCGCAGGGTGCGGTCGAGCTCGGGGTCGATCTGCTTGACGAGCTCCTTCTTCAGCAGCTCCCTGACCTCGCCGGCTTCGCGGGTGCCGGCCACCTTCACCTGGGTCTTCAGGTCGTCGACGATCTGCCGGGTGGGCGCCACGCCGACGTCGGCGGTGATGAGGAGGTCTTCGAGCTCCTCCCAGGCGTCGTCGTCGAGGGCGTCGCGCGACAGCAGCGCGAGCAGGCCCTTGCCGAGGACGCTCTGCGACTGCGCGAGCCGCGCGCGCAGGCGGGTGAGCCGCCCGGCGGACGGCGGCGGCTTCTCGATCTCCACGGCCGGCGCCGCGGGGGCCGCCTCGGCCTCGGGCGCCGCGGTGTCGTCGTCGGCCTCGGCGGCCTCGGCGGTCGCGGTGCCGCCTGCCGGCGTCGTGGGGGGCGTTTCGTCGGGGGCGTGGGCGGTAGTACCGCGCCCGGGACGGAAGAACACGAGCCCGGCGACGACCAGTACGACGACGACCACGATGACGGCGAGGATGACTACGTCCATAACCCGAACAGTCTTTCAGACGGCCCGTACCGATTCGAACCTGGCCACCAGCGCACGCCGTCCGCGGCCACCGGAACCCACGGCGCGCTGCCGTGCGTTGATCGCCACGTACGGCACCCCGCCCCATTACGATCATTGGGTCACAGAATGGTCAACGACCGATCCGAGGAACCGCGATGACTGACGAGCCGACGCCCGACACGGCGCGGCCGGCGAACACCGACGCGCTCGGCCGCGCGGCCCGCACCGCCGGACGCCTGCTGGTGCTCGCGATCGCCGTCGGCGCCGCCCTCTGGGCCCTGTGGGAGCTCCGCGTCGTCGCCATCCCGGTGATCATCGCGGTGTTCATCGCGACGCTGCTCCAGCCGCCCGCCCGCTGGCTGCGCGACCACGGCGTGCACCGCAGCCTCGCCACGCTCATCGTCTGCCTCGGCGCGCTGGTCGTCGCCGGCGGCGTGATCACGCTGCTGATCCAGCCCACCGTCGCCGGGTTCGACCAGCTCGCCAGCAACGTCGGCAGCGCGCTCGACCAGCTCCAGCAGCTCGCCGGGAAGGTCGGGCTGACGAACGAGAACCTCCAGAGCCTGCTCGACCAGGCGAAGAAGTCGCTGTCGTCGGAGACGGTGATCCAGAGCGCGGCCACCGCGGGCGAGATCGTGGTCGGCTTCGTGGTCTCGATCGTGCTGGCCATCTACTTCACCCACGACGGCGACCGCATGGTCCGGGGCGGCATGCGCTTCATCCCGCGCGCCCGCCGCCGCGGCCTGGAGGAGACGCTCAACATCTCCTGGCACGTCATCGGCCGCTACGTCCGCGGCGTCGCGATCGTCGGGCTGGCCGACTCCCTGCCGATCGCGGTGGTGCTGCTGGTCCTCGGCGTGCCGCTGGTCGTGCCGCTCGCGGTGATCACGTTCGTGGCCGCGTTCCTGCCGGTCGTCGGCGCGTTCCTGTCCGGCGCGGTCGCCGTGCTGGTCACGCTGGTCACCAAGGACCCGCTCAGCGCGGTGATCGTGCTGGCCGCGTTCGTACTGGTCCAGCAGCTCGAAAGCCACATCCTCGCGCCGCAGGTCTACGGCCGGTCGCTGGAGCTGCACCCCGTCGTGATCCTGCTGGCCATCACGCTGGGCAGCGTGGTCGCCGGCATCATCGGCGCGTTCCTCGCCGCCCCGGTCGCGGCCGTGATCGGCGCCCTGCTGCGCCGCCACGCCGACGACGTCGACGACCCGCCCGAGGCGGGCGCCGCCGAGCCGAACCCGCCGCCGGGCGGCGCCGATCCCGTCCCCGAAGGGGCGCCGCCCGGCTGACCGGGTCCCGTACGCCTCAGACGGCCGCGCAGAGGCGGAACGCGTCGAGCACCGCGGAGTGCACGGAGCGGCTGCTCACCGCGTCGCCGATCCGGTAGAGCCGGAACCGGCCGTCGCTGCGGCGCACGACCGTCTGCGGGCGCAGGGCCAGCAGCTCGGTGAAGTCGACCACGCCGTCGTTGACGGAGTACGGCTTCAGGCCGTGGTAGACGTCCGCGTTGGGCAGCGTGCCGTGCTCGGCCACCACGTGGTCGACCACCCGCGTCACGGTCGTGTCCGTGCCCTCGGCGCCGAGCACCGCCCGCAGCCGCCCGCCGTCGCGGGTGACGCTCCGCAGCCGCCGCATCGGCGTAATCCGGACATCGCGGTCGATCAGCATCCGCAGGTACGGCGAGGCGTTGACCGCGCCGAGCCCGACCGCGAGCGTGCGCTCCGGCGTGACCCACTCCACCTCGACGCCCGCGGCGCCGTCCGTGACCAGCGCGTCCACGACGTCGAGCCCCTGGTGGCCGTCGTTGTCGTCGAAGACCAGCACCCGCCCGGTGGGCCGCACCTCGCCGGACAGGACGTCCCACGTGTCGTGCACCAGGTCGGCGCCGTCGAGCCCGCCGGTGTTCGGCAGCCCGCCGGTGGCCACGATCACCACGTCGGACGGGTCGTCGAGCAGGTCGGACGCCTCGACCGTACGGTTGAACACGAACCGCACCCCGTACCTGCGGCACTCCGCGACCCGCCAGTCGACGATGCCGACCAGGTCGCGGCGGCGCGGCGCCCGCGCGGCCAGCAGCAACTGCCCGCCGGGCCGTCCGGACGCCTCGTAGACCGTGACGTCGTGCCCGCGCTCGGCCAGCACCCGCGCGGCCTCGAGCCCGGCCGGACCGGCGCCGACCACCGTCGCCGTACGCCTCGCCGGGGCGCGCTCGATCACGTGCGGCAGGCTGAGCTCCCGCCCGGTCGAGGCGTTGTGCAGGCAGAACGTCGTCTCTCCCGAGTAACCGGCGTCGATGCAGGAGCTGGCGCCGACGCACGGCCTGATCCGGTCGGCCTCGCCGCGGCGCAGCTTCGCGACGATGTGCGGGTCGGCGATGTGCGCGCGGGTCATGCCGACGAGGTCGACCTTGCCCTCGGCGATCGCGTACCGCGCGGTGGCCACGTCGGCGATCTTCGCGGCGTGCATGACCGGCACCGACAGCTCGCGCTTCGCCGCGGCGGCCAGCTCCAGGTGCGGCGCCGACCGCTCCCCCATCGGCGGGATCACCCGCGACAGGCCGTCCTCGGTGCCGATGTGGCCCTGGATCACGCTGATGAAGTCGACCCCGGCGGCGGTGACCTCGCGCGCGATCCGCATGCCCTGCGCGGCGTCGAGCCCGCCGGGCAGCTCCTCGTCCAGCGCCATCCGGACACCGACGATGAAATCGGGCCCGACGGCCTTCCGTACGGCCTCGATCACCATGAGCGGGAACCGCATCCGGTTCGCCTGCGAGCCGCCGAACTCGTCCGTACGGGTGTTCAGCGCCGGCGACCAGAACGCGTCGATGAGGTGCCCGTACGCGATCAGCTCGACGCCGTCCAGGCCGCCGGCCCGGCACCGGGCGGCCGCGTCGCCGAAGTCGGCGGCGATCCGCTCCAGGTCGTCCGGTTCGGCCTCCTTCGCGAACGCCCGGTGCGCGGGCTCGCGCCAGTTGGTGACCGACACCGCGGGCAGCCGGTCGCCCGCGTAGTTGCTCGTGCGATGCCCGAGGTGCGTGAGCTGGGACATCACGGCCGCGCCCGCGTCGTGCACCTCGTCGGACAGCCGCCGCAGGTGCGCGACGATCTCGTCCTTGTACATGTGCAGGTTGCCGAAGGACGGTGTGCTGTCCACGCTGACGATCGCGCCGCCGCCGATCATGGTCAGCCCGATCCCGCCGCGCGCCTTCTCCACGTGGTACGCCCGGTAGCGGTCCGCGGGCATCCCGTTCTGGTGGTACTTCGGCTCGTGCGACGTGCTGACCACACGGTTGCGCAGGGTCAGGTGCTTCAGCGTGAACGGCTGTAGCAGTGGATCGTCCTCGGGGGTCACGCGGCCTCCTCGCCGGTTCGCAGGGTGGGCACGCCGCCGGTGGCGGCGGCCTCGTGCAGGGCGCGCCCGCGGGTCTCCGGGGCCCACGCGACGCAGATCGCGGTGCCGACGACGGCCACGCCGGCGCCGATGAGCATCGTCGGGCCGATGCCGAACGCGCTGATCCCGATCGGCAGGAGGTACGTCCCGGCGGCGGCGCCGACGCGGCTGATCGCGGCGGCCACGCCGACCGCCGACGCCCGGATGTCGGTCGGGAACAGCTCGGTCGGATAGATCCACTGGAGGATGGCGCCGCCGCCCTGCGCCAGCGCGTTGACGCTGAAGGCCGCGATGGCCAGCGCCGCGGCCATCGCGGGGAAGAACCCGAGCGCGGCCAGCGGCACGGCGGCGGCCACGAACGTCCAGATGATCACCGGACGGCGGCCGACCGACTCGACCAGCCGCATACAGGGCAGGCAGCCGAGGATCGTGACCAGGCTGATCGCGCCGGACCACAGCAGCGCCGTCGAACCGGACGCGAACCCGTAGCTGCCGAGGATCACGGGATAGAACGTCACGATCGCGAAGCTCGGGATGACCTGGCACATCCAGAAGCCGCCGGCGAACAGCGTGCGCCGCAGGTAGCCGCCGCGGAACACCTCGGTCAGCCGGGACCTGCGCTCCGGCTCGGACTCCGCGAGGTGGGCGAGCTCGTCGTCCGTCGGGTAGCGGCCGAAGGCCTTGTTGATGGCCTCCGCCGCCTCGGTCCGCCGCCCGTGGCGCAGCAGCCAGCGCGGCGACTCCGGTGTGCCGATGCGGGCCAGCAGGATCACGACGCCGGGCACCGCCGCGCTGGCCAGCACCCAGCGCCACGCCCCGTCGCCGAGGGCGGTCATGAACGCGTAGCCGACGGCGTACGCGGCGGCGGCGCCGACGAACCAGGCCGTCACCAGCGCCCCCATGGTGCGGCCGCGGCCCGCGGCGGGCAGCCACTCGGCGAGCATCGACGTGGCGATCGGGTAGTCCGCGCCCACGGCGACGCCGACGACCAGGCGCAGCGCGATGAGCTGCCAGCCGTCGCTGATGAGCAGCGACAGCGCCGAGCCGATGACGAGCACGACGAGGTCGATCGAGTACATGAGCTGGCGGCCGACCCGGTCGGTCACCCAGCCGAACACCAGGCCGCCGAGCAACACGCCGACCAGCGCCGACGCGGCCACCAGGCCCTCGGCGACCGCGCCGAGCGACAGGTCGCGCGTCGCGCCCGCGATGGCCACGCCGATGACGCTCAGGATGAAGCCGTCGAGGAACGGACCGCCGGACGACAGCACGAAGAGCTTCCGGTGGAATCGCCCGTACGGCTCTTGGTCGATGATCGAGTGCCTCATGGAACTCCTCACGGGGGGCTGGACGCGAACCCTAGGCGCGCCCCGCGATTGTCGACAACGCCCCTTATTCCAACCGAACCGAAAGTCCCGTACGATCACGCCCATGCCCCCCGCGCCCCCGGTATCGCTGACCCCGGCGCAGCGCACGACGCTGCACGGCTGGGCGCACGGCCGCTCCACACCGCAGGCCCTGGCCCGCCGCGCCCGCACGATCCTGGCCTGCGCCGAGGGCCTCACGGACACCGCCGTAGCCCGCCGGGAAGGCACCTCACGCCCCACGGTCGCCCGCTGGCGCCACCGCTTCCTCGCCGAAGGCCCCACAGCCCTGACCGACCGCCCACGCCCCGGCCGCCCACCCGCCATCGCCGCAACCCACACCCAAAAACTCAAGGCACTCCTACAGGCCCCACCCCCCACCCCTGCGACCCAGACGCCGGACGCCCCTCCCCCACTCCCGTCACCCGGCACCCCCGCGGCCCGGCCCTCTGGCGCCCCCGCGGTCTGGTCGACGCGGCGGTTGGCCGTGGCTGCCGGGGTGAGCCAGAGCAGCGTGGTCCGGCTGCTCCGGTCGCCCGCCGTGCGCGCGCTCGGGTCGCCGTACGCGCCGCGGCGCCGCGCGAAGCCGCCGGAGCCCCGTACGCCGGCGGCCGCCGCGCCCGTACCCGCGCCCGACCACGGGCGGCGCAACGGTACTTATGACTCACCTCGCCGGGAATCCCCGAGGCCGCAGGTGGAGCCGCGGCTGGCGGACACCGTCGTCCTCGCGCTGCGCGAGGAGATCGCCGGCGGCCGCTACCACGCGGGCGAGCGGATCACCGAGGCGGCGCTCGCCGCCCGGCTCGGCGTCTCGCGCGGCCCCATCCGCGACGCCCTGCGTGTGCTGGCGGAGGACGGGCTAGTCGAGGTGCTGCCCAACCGTGGCGCGATGATCCCCCAGCCCCGTACGTCGGACATCATCGAGACGTACGCCACCCGCGCCACCCTCGGCTCACTGCTGGTCCGGCGGCTGGCCGCGCTCGACCCCGCGCGCCTCGCCCCGGTGGCCGCGGCCCTGGCGGAGGTGCCGGCCGCCGCGCGCCGCGGCGACATCCGCCAGACCGCCGACGCCGACCTGCGCTTCCAGGACGCCGTCGCCCGCGCCGCCGAGCTGCCCCGCGCCTCGGTGTTCTTCACCCGGCTGACCATGCAGCTCCGCATGTTCGTCGCGGTCCTCCGGCTCGACTACACCGACTCCCGCGACCTCATGGTCGCGCACGACACCGCGATCTTCGACGCCCTCTGCGCGCAGTCCGGGCGCCGCGCCGCCACCGCCTGGCGTACGAAGATCGAGCACGCCGTGCGCACGATGATCGACCAGATCCCCGGCCAGGACTTCGACCAGGACCTCTGGCAGACGGTCACCGGGGTGGCGCCGCGCCGGAACGCGGCCGTGCCCTCATGACCGCGCGTGCTCCGACATGCGCTGGCTGATCACGCCGGAGACCCCGTCGCCGCGCATGCTGATGCCGTACAGCGCGTCGGCGACCTCCATGGTGCGCTTCTGGTGGGTGATGACCAGGAGCTGCGACCGCTCCCTGAGCTCCTCCAGGATCAGCAGCAGCCGCTGGAGGTTGGTGTCGTCGAGCGCGGCCTCGACCTCGTCGAGCACGTAGAACGGCGACGGGCGGGCGCGGAAGATCGCCACGAGGTACGCGATGGCCGTCAGCGACCGCTCGCCGCCGGACAGCAGCGACAGCCGCTTGACCTTCTTGCCCGGCGGGCGCGCCTCCACCTCGACCCCGGTGGCCAGCATGTCCTCCGGCTCGGTGAGCACGAGACGGCCGTCGCCGCCGGGGAACAGCCGCGAGAAGATCCGCTCGAACTCGACCGCGACGTCGGCGTACGCGGCGGTGAACACCTGCTCGACGCGCTCGTCGACCTCCTTGACGACGGTCAGCAGGTCGCGCCGCGTCTTCTTGAGGTCTTCGAGCTGCGTGGACAGGAACGTGTGGCGCTCCTCCAGCGCGGCGAACTCCTCCAGCGCCAGCGGGTTGACCTTGCCGAGCTGGTTCAGTTGCCGCTGCGCCGCCTTCTCCCGCTTCACCTGGTCGGCGCGGACGTACGGACTGGGCTGGGCGTCCTCGGGGTCCTCCGGGCCGGGCGGCACGAGGACGTCCGGGCCGTACTCGGTGACCAGCGCCTCGACGTCCACCCCGAGCTCCTCGACGGCCCGCGTCTCCATCTGCTCCAGCCGCAGCCGCTGCTCGGCGCGCGCCACCTCGCCGCCGTGCACGACGTTGACCAGCTTGTCGAGCTCCCCGGTGAGGTCGCGGACCTCGGTGCGCACGGTCTTCAGCTCGGCCTCGCGCGCGCCGGCGGCCTCCTGCGCGGAGTCGCGCTGGGAGGCGGCGGCGTGCAGCGAGGCCTCCACCCGCTCCAGCGCGAGGCGGGTGCCGTCGATGATCGCGGCCGCGACGGCGGCCTGCCCGCGGCGGCGCTCCCGGCGCTGGGTGGCCTCCCTGCGGGCCTGCCGCTCGGCGGCGGCGGACCGCTCCAGCGCGTCGGCGCGGCCGCTGATCTGCGTGACCCGCTCCTCGGCCGTACGGGACGCCAGCCGGGCGTCCATCTCCGCCTGCCGGTGCACCACGCACGTCTCGGCGAGGTCGTCGCGCTCGGAGGTGTCCGGTTCGTCGTCGTCGGCCGGTTCCACCTCGGCGGCGGCGAGCCGCTCCTCCAACTCGGCGAGGCCGGTCAGCTCCCGGTCGCGCGACTCCTCGGCGCGGCGCACCGACTGGCGCAGCCGCTCCTCCTCCTCGCGCGCGGCACGGGCGGCGGCGCCCACCCGGCCGACCTCCTGCGCCTGCTTCGCGGACGCGGCCTCGGCCGCGCGGATGCGCCCGTCGGCCTCCTTCACGCCCGCCTGCGCCCGCTTGACGTCCTCCTTGGCGGCGCCGACCGCGGCACGGGCGGCCTGCTCGGCCGCGGCGGCCTCGGCGAGGGTGCCGGCGGCGGCCGCGGCCCGCGACTCGACCTCGGCGATGCCCGCGGCGGCCTCGTCGACGGCCGCCTGCATTTCGAGCTGGCCGGGCGCGCTGGCCGATCCGCCGTGCGCGAGGCGCGGGCCGAGGAGGTCGCCGCCGCGCGTGACGGCCCGCAGGCCGAGGCCGGCCGCCGCGATCGTACGGGCGGCGGCCAGGTCGTCGACCACCACGACGTCGGCGAGCAGCCCGGCGAGCGCGGCGCCGAGCCCGTCGCGCGCCCGCACGAGGTCGGTCGCGTACGCCGCGCCCGCGGGCAGCGGCGCACGCGCGCCCGCGCCGGACCCGGCGGCGTCGTCGCGGATGACCAGCGTCACGCGGCCCGCGTCGGCGGACTTGAGGTGGTCGAGGGCGTCGGCCGCGGACGTCACGGACGCCACCGCCACGGCCTCGGCGACCTCGCCGAGCGCGGCCGCGACGGCCGCCTCCGCGCCGGGCGTGACGTCGAGCAGCCCGGTCACCGGGCCGAGCACGCCGCCGAGGTGGCCGGCGCCCAGCAGCGCCTCGGTGGCCTCGCCCGTACGGGACAGGCTCAGCTCGAGCGCGTCCTTACGGGCGGTCAGCGCCGCCTGCTCGCGCTCCGCGGCCTGCTGGGCGGCGCGCGCCTCGGTGACCCGGGCGCGCGCGGCCTCGACCTCGGTGTTCGCCGCGTCGTGGCGGGCCTCGGCGGCCTCCACCGCCGCGGCGGCCGCCTCCGCGGCCTCGGTCAGCGCCGTGTCGACCCCGGACTCGCCGGTGCGCTCACGCAGCTCGGTGTATTCGGCCTCGGCGTCCTCGGCGCGGCGCGCCGCCTCGTCGACGCCCACGGTCAGCCGGCCGATCTCGTCTTCGGCCGCGCGCGCCCGGCTGCGCAGGGCGTCGACCTGGCCGCGCAGCTTCGCCAGCCCCTCGCGGCGGTCGGCGGCAGCCCGCGCGGCGTCGGCGATGCGCCGCTCGGCGGCCTTCAACGCGGACTCGGCGGCGGCGCGGGCGTCGACCGCCTCGCTCAGCATCGTGCCCGTGGTCTCCAGCTCGGCGCGCAGCCGCTCCTCGGTCTCGCGCACCTGGAGCGCCTCGCGCTCCATGTCGTCGGGCTCGCGGCCGTGCCGCACCTCGACCTCGGCGGCCAGGTTGCGGTGGCGTTCGGCGGCGAGGTCGGCCAGGCCGCGCAGCCGCTCGCGCAGCGACGACAGCTCGCTCCAGGTCTGCTGCGCGCGGGTGAGCACGGGCGCGGCGGCCGACGCCGCGGCCTCCAGCTCGGCCTCGCGGAGCTTCGCGCGCTCCAGGTGGTTCTCCACCAGCGCGCGCCGTTCGCGTACGGCGGCCTCGTCGGCCTCCTCGCGGGCCAGTTCGGTGCGCAGCGTGACCAGGTCGTCGGCGAGCAGGCGCAGCTTCGCGTCGCGGAGGTCGGCCTGGATGACGGCGGCGCGGCGGGCGATCTCGGCCTGCCGGCCCAGCGGTTTGAGCTGGCGGCGCAGCTCGGTGGTGAGGTCGGTCAGCCGCTGGAGGTTGGCCTGCATGGCGTCCAGCTTCCGCAGCGCCTTCTCCTTGCGCTTGCGGTGCTTCAGGACCCCCGCGGCCTCCTCGATCAGCGCCCGCCGCTCCTCCGGCCCGGCGTGCAGCACGGTGTCGAGCTGGCCCTGGCCGACGATGACGTGCATCTCGCGGCCGATGCCGGAGTCGGACAGCAGCTCCTGGATGTCGAGCAGGCGGCAGGAGTCGCCGTTGATGGCGTACTCGCTGCTGCCCTGCCGGAACATCAGCCGGCTGATCGTGACCTCGGTGTAGTCGATCGGCAGCGCGCCGTCGGAGTTGTCGATGGTCAGCGCGACCTCGGCGCGGCCGAGCGGGGCGCGCGAGGACGTGCCGGCGAAGATGACGTCCTCCATCTTGCCGCCGCGCAGCGACTTCGCGCCCTGCTCGCCCATGACCCAGGCGAGCGCGTCGACGACGTTGGACTTCCCCGAGCCGTTCGGCCCGACGACGCAGGTGATGCCGGGTTCGAACTTCAAGGCCGTGGCGGAGGCGAAGGACTTGAAGCCGCGCAGGGTCAGGCTCTTGAGATACACCCCTGCCGTCTCCCTCCCCCCGCGTACACGCGTCCCGTGCCTGAAAACCCTACCGGCCAGGACGGGGTCGCCGGTGGAAGCGGCGAAACGCGCCAGGGAACCCGTACGATGTGCCACCGCGTCGCAGAAATCATGACCAGGGGACACGAATGCTGACACGCCGTCGGGCACTCCTCGCCGGGCTCGGCGGGCTCGCCGTCGTGGCGGCGGGCGGCGGCGGCGCGTACGCGCTCGTCGAGACCGACGTGCTGCCCGGCCGCGTACGGCTCGACCGCACGCTCGGCCGCTGCGGCGCCCTCCCCGCGCCGCCGCCCCAGACGGCCGCGGTCCACGAGGCCCGCTACCGGTCGAAGCGGCGCCGTACCGAGGTCGGCTGGTCGCTCGTCCACCCGTCCGGGCACCCGCTGCGCGGCCTGCCCGTGGCCGTCGTCCTGCACGGCCTCGGCGGCGACCACGCCTCCGCCGTCGCGGACCTCGCCCTCGACCACTACCTCGGCCAGGCCATGGCGCGCGGCGTGCCGCCGTTCGCGCTGCTCACGGTCGACGGCGGCGGCACGTACTGGCACCGCCGCGCCTCCGGCGACGACCCGGTCGCGATGGTCACCGACGAGCTGCTGCCGCACCTGAGGCGGCTCGGCCTGCGCACCGGCCCGGCCGACCGCATCGGCCTGTACGGCTACTCGATGGGCGGCTACGGCGCGCTGCTGGCCGCCGAACGGCTGGGCCCGGCCCGGGTCGCCGCGGTAGCCGCCGCCTCACCCGCCCTGTTCGCCTCGTACGACGCGGCGCGCGGCGCCGACTCCGGCGCCTTCGACGACGCCGCCGACTTCGCCCGCAACGACGTCATGCGCGCCCTCCCCCGCCTGCGCGCCATCCCGGCGTGGGTCGGCTGCGGCCGCAGCGACGTCTTCACCGAAGCGACCGAACGGATCAGGCGCCGCCTCACCGCGCCACGCGGCGGCATCTCGCCCGGCTGCCACGACACGTCGTACTGGCGCCGCACCCTGCCGGACGTCCTGGCCTTCCTCGGCCGCCACCTCGGCGGCCGCTGACGTCACGGCGCACCGCGTTCGCGCAGCGCACCGTCCTCCAGCGCGTACACCCGGTCGGCGACGGCGCGGGCCACGCCCGGCGACCGCTCGGCCAGCAGCATCGCGGGCCCGCCCCCGGCGCGCACCCGGCGCAGCGCCGCGCCCACCTCCGCCGTCGTCGCCGCGTCGAGCCCGCCGAACGGCCCGTCGAGCAGCAGCACGGACGGCGCGGCCATCAGCCCCCGCGCGATCGCCAGCAGATGCCGGTCGGCGGCGTCCAGGTCGTCACCGCGTACGCCCATCCGGTCGCGGAGCCGCGGGAACAGCCCGAGCACCCGGTCGCGGTCGGCCTCCGCGTCGCCGCGGCGCCGTGTCCACGCGCCGAGCGCCAGGTTCTCCGCGACGCTCAGCCCCGCGAAGATCCGCTGCCCCTCGGGCACGTGCGCGAGCCCGGCCGCGGCGATCCGCTCCGGCGGCCATCCGGTGACGTCGTCACCGTCGAGCAGCACCCGCCCCCGTACGGGCGCGAGCAGCCCGGAGACCGCGCGCAGCAGCGTCGTCTTCCCGGCGCCCGCCGGGCCCACGACGGCCGCGCACTCGCCCGCGCCGACGCCGAGCCCCACGCCGCGCAGCACGTCGGCGTTCGCGTAGCCGGCCACCAGCCCGTACACCTCAAGCGCACCCATCGCACCGCCCGCCTCGAATGACCGCCGCCGCACGCCGGACGCAATTCGATAATGGAATAACATGTGCGCTTAACGGGCCGGTCACGAAAGGACTGCGCGGTGGCCAGCAAGGAGTCGGCTCAGACCCTCCAGACCCTCGACCGCGGTGTCCGTGTCCTCGAACTCCTCGCCGCCGCGCCGGGCCCGCTGTCCATCGCGCAGATCGCCGGCGGCCTGGGCGTGCACCGCTCGATCGCGTACCGCCTGCTGCGCACGCTCGAACACCACCGGCTCGTCAGCCGCGACGAGAACTCCGGCTACCGGCCGGGCGTCGGCCTCGCCGTCCTGGCCCGAACGGTCGACGCCAGCCTCCAGGCCGCGGCGCTGCCCGAGCTGACCGAACTGGCCGGTGACCTGGGCATGACGGCGTTCCTCGTGGTCCCCGACGGCGACGACGCGGTCACGCTGCACAGCGTCGAGCCGCGCCAGTCGCGGGTGCATGTGGCGTACCGGCCGGGCATCCGGCATCCGCTCGACCGGGGGGCGCCGGGCCTCGCGCTGCTCGCGGGCGGCGCCGCCAGGCCGGGCGAGCGCGCCGAGGTCGCCGCGGCGCGGCGGAACGGATGGGCGTGGTCGCGCGGGGAGGTGCTGCCGGGGCTGTCGGCGGTCGCCTCGCCGATCGTGGGGCGGGACCGGGTGCCGGCGGCCGCCGTCGCGGTCGTCTATCTCGACGACGGGGCCGACCGCGAGGAGCTGGGACGCCGTGTGGTCGCGGCCGCCGAAGCGATCGCCAGGGAGCTGCCGTAAGCCGGAGTGGGCGCACCATCACCGTCGTGAAAAGGCAAAACGTAAGGGACGTCGCGTACGACGTCCCTTTTCTCTCGCGTCGAGCCCGAGTTACGTGAGTGCGGGCTCGCGGTCCGGCTCGATCCTTAGCAGATCCTCGCGGACGTTCGCCGCCATCGCGTCGTTCTGTGCCTGAAGCCGGTTGAGCTCGGCCTCAAGGTCACGTACGCGCTGCTGAAGACGACGTACCTCCGAGACCATCCGGGGATCAGGACCGCCGACGTGGCCATACAAAGCCTTCGCCATGGTTGTGGGTCCTCCACACTGAGTGACCAGAAGATCCGCGCACACTGATTGTGAAATGGTGCGCGTGGTGATGCGTCCAGGTTCTCACCACACCGGTACGCAGTCAAGTTGAGCATCACGAATCGGTAACGCGATCTGCCCCGCCCGTCCCGCGAAGGCACTTTGTCCTTTTCCAGCCCCACCACTCGACGATTACGGAAGGTTATCTTTCGACGAATCCTTGGATACCGGGACGTGGATCGCTCCAAAGTTCGGAGACCCCGGCCACATGCCCCGGGGTCGCGCCGCCGCGCAACGCGTCGAGCAGCGCGCGGCAGCGGTCCTCCGGCCCCTGCGCGACCACCTCCACACGGCCGTCGCGCAGGTTGCCCGCCGACCCGACGAGCCCGAGCTCCAGCGCGCGGGCGCGGACCCACCAGCGGAAACCCACGCCCTGCACGTGGCCGCGCACCCACGCGGTCAGCCGTACGGTCGCACCGGGTTCGGCCGCGCCGGTCAACTCGCGCCCTGCGGCTGCCCGCCGTCGCGCTTCAGGTCGCGCCACCGCTCCATCATCTTCGGGATCTCCTGCTGGACGAACGCGTAGAAGTCGCGCATGTTCGCCAGCCTATGAGCGATATCACTGTCGGGCTCGACACGCTCCAGGCCCTCGTCGGCGAGCTTGCGCAGCGCGTCGAACGCGGCGGGCTCGGCGCTGGACATCACCGCCCACGGATCGTCGCGCAGCCGGTAGTGGTCGCGGCGGCTGCCCGGCACCGGCACGCGTTCGAGCAGGTCGAGCGTTGTCAGCGTCTTGATCGCCATCGAGACGGCGCCGGCGCTCGCGTGCAGGCGCTCGCACAGCTCGCCGGACGTCAGCGCGGGCTCCTCGGTGAACACGAACGCGCTCATCACACGGGCGGTCATCCGCTGCATGCTGAGGTCGGTCAGCAGGAGCGCCATGCGCTCGGAGACCTCGGCCAGTTCCTCGGTTTCGCTCATTGCCTCCCCTTCCACCGGGCCGTGCCCGCCTCCGGCACACGCCCCGGCGCCCATACGGAATCTTAACGGTTCTCTAGCTTCAGAAATTATTGAACACATGCTACGTTCGCGAACGTGGATACCGCAATCCAGCTCACCGAGCTGACGAAGCACTACGGTCGCACCAGGGCGCTGAACGACCTCAGCCTCGATGTCGCGACCGGCGAGGTCTACGGCTTCCTCGGGCCCAATGGCGCCGGGAAGTCGACCACGATCCGCATCATGCTGGATCTCCTGCGTGCCGACTCCGGCACCGCCGTCGTCCTCGGCCTCGACTCCCGCCGCGAGGCGCGCGAGCTGCACCGCCGGGTCGCGTACGTGCCCGGCGACGTCTCGCTGTGGCCACGGCTCACCGGCGGCCAGGCGATCGACGTGCTGCTCGCGCTCAACGGCGGCGGCGACGAGAAGCGCCGCGCCGACCTCGTCGAGCGCTTCCAGCTCGACCCGACCGTGCGCGGCAAGGCCTACTCCAAGGGCAACCGGCAGAAGGTCGCGCTGGTCGCGGCGCTGGCCTCCCGCGCCGAACTGCTCGTCCTCGACGAACCGACGAGCGGCCTCGACCCGCTGATGGAGTCGGTCTTCCAGGACTGCGTGCGCGAGGCCAAGCGCGAGGGCCGTACGGTCTTCCTGTCGTCGCACATCCTCGCCGAGGCCGAGGCGCTGTGCGACCGCGTCGGCATCATCAAGGACGGCGCCCTCGTCGAGTCCGGAACCCTGTCGGAGCTGCGGCACCTGTCGATGTCCGCGGTCGAGGCGCACACCGCGCGCCCGCCGCGCGCCGACCTCGACCACGTGGCCGGCATCACCGGCCTCACCGTCGTGCCCGAGCGCGACGGCTACGCCCTGACCTGCCACATCCACCCCGACGCCACGCCCGAACTGCTCGCGGCGCTGACCGAGGCCGGTGTCCGTACGCTCGTCAGCCGCCCGCCGTCGCTGGAGGAGCTGTTCCTCGGCTACTACGCGGGCGACCCCGGCGACCCGGACGCGGACCCCGCGCGTACGGACGGTGCGGCACGGTCGGCGGGGAGCGCGCGATGAACGCCACGCTGCTGCGGCTCGGCCTGCGGCAGGTGCGGCTGCGGCTCGTGCTGTGGCCGCTCGGCGGGCTGGTCCTCGCGCTCGGCGGCATCAGCGGATACCAGCAGCTCTATCCCACCGCCGCGCAGCGTGCGGCACTCGTGCGCACCGCCGACGTGCCCGCGCTGCGCACCATCTACGGCGTGCCGCACGACCTGACCACCAACGGCGCGTTCACGTTCTGGCGGTACGGCACGATCATCGCGGTGCTCGTCGGGCTGTTCGCGCTGCTCACCGTCGTGAAGCTGACCCGTGCCGAAGAGGAGTCGGGGCGCCGCGAGCTGGTGTGGGCGGCGCCGCTGGCGCGCACCGCGCCGCTGGCCGCCGGCGTGGCCGTCGCCACCGTCGGCTGCCTGCTGACCGGGCTGCTCACCATGCTCGGCATGCTGAGCGCCGACGGCGCGGGCGCGGTCGTGTTCGGCGCGGGCGTCGCCGCGGTCGGGCTGGTGTTCGTCGGCGTGGGCGCGATCGCCGCCCAGGTCGCGAGCACCGCGCGCGCCGCCGCCGGGCTGGCCGGCGCGGTGCTGGCGGTGGCGTACGGGCTGCGCGCCGCCGCCGACGGCAGCGCGGACCGCGCCTGGATGTCGTGGCTGACGCCGATCGGCTGGTTCCAGCGGATCCGCGCGTACGACCAGAACGCCTGGACGCCGGTGGCGCTGCTGGTCGCGGCGGCGGTCGTGCTGGTCGCCGTGGCGCTGGCGGCGGAACGGAACCGCGACATGCTCGCCGGGCTGCTCGGCGTACGCCCCGGGCCGCCGCGCAGCCGGTGGCTGACCACGCCGGAGGCGCTCGCCGCCCGGCTCCAGTGGGGCACCGCGGTGGCGTGGATCGTCGTGCTCGCGGTGGTCGGCGGCGCGTTCGGCGGGATGTCCGGCGACTTCGGCGCGGTGCTGCAGGAGTCCGGCCAGCAGATGAACCAGATGTTCGCGCGCATCGGCGGGTCGAACGACCTGTCGATGGCCTTCCTCGGCGCGATCTTCTCGCTCGTCGACGCGGCGGTCGCGGCCACGGCCGCGCTGTGCGTGCTGACGGCGCGGCGCGAGGAGGCGGCGCTGCGCGCCGAGCCGGTGATGGCGCGCGGGGTCGGACGGGTGCGCTGGCTCGGCTCCCACCTCCTGGTCGGCCTCGCCGCGGCGGTCCTCACGGCCGCGGTCGGCGGCGCCACCATGGCGGCCACCGCCGGGGCGTCGGGGGTGTCGGGCGTGCCGCGGATCTTCCTGTCCGGGCTGAACGCCCTGCCGGTGACGCTGCTGTTCGCCGGGCTCGCGGTGTTCGCGATCGCGGTCGTGCCGCGCCAGGCGAACACGCTCACCATCGGGGTGCTCGGCGCCGCGATCCTGCTCAGCCTGTTCGGGGCGGTGCTCAACGTCCCGGACGGTGTGCTACAGATCTCGCCGTTCCACCACGTCGCGCTGATGCCCGCCGCCGATTTCGACATCGGCAGCTCCGCGGTGCTCGCCGCGATCGGCGTGGTCCTGGCGGCGGTCGGGCTGTTCGTCTTCGCCCGCCGCGACGTCACCACCGCCGGGGCCTGAGAACCCGGCCCGTACGGGGCGCCTGACCAGGGGCGTCCCGTACGGAGACGCGCCCGTCCAGCCCCGTCACAGGGTTCGTGCGTACGGTGCGGAATACTTCGCTTCACAGAAACTGTTTGGTGATGCGGCCCATTGGGGGATTTCGGGCCGAACCGAATGCGGACGGGTGGGGGGCCGATCGGATGCTGGCGTCGACGATCACATTGCCGGCCGTGCCGATCTTCGCCTACCTCGTGCTCTGCGGCATCGCCGCCGCCGACCTGTTCGTGCCGGTGCTGCCGAGCGGCGCCACGATGATCGCCGCCGGGGTGGTCGCGGCGACCGGCCACCTGTCCCCCGTCCCGGTCTTCGCCGCCGGAATGCTCGGCGCGTCAGTCGGCGACCTGGCCGGATACCGGCTCGGCCGCGGGCTCGCGCACACCCGCGGCGCGCGGCGCCGGGCCCTTGAGCCCCGCCACGACACCGACCGCATCGAGCGGTGGGAACGCCGGTTCACCCGCCATGGCGTGCTCGTCCTGGTGGCCGCGCGCTACCTGCCCGCCGGGCGTACGGCCGCCGCGCTCGGCGCCGGGCGCCTCGGCGTCAACGGGCGGCACTTCCTGATCTGCGCGGTGGTCGCCGAGGCGCTGTGGGCCGGGCCCGCGATGCTCATCGGCTACGCGGGCGGCAACCTGCTGCCGCCGGATGTCGTGCACATCGCGCTCGCCGTCATGGTGAGCGCGACGATCACCGCGCTGGCCGTCGTGGGGGTGCGCCGCCGCCTCAGGAAACGGGCCGCGCGGCGGGCACCCGGCGACGCGGAACCGGCTGGCAGTGCGGACAGAAATACGACGACCGGTTCATGAACGCCTGGCGGCGGATCGGGGTGCCGCAGCGCCGGCACGGCTCGCCCTCGCGGCCGTACGCCTCCAGCGACCGGTCGAAGTAGCCGCTCTCCCCGTTGACGTTGACGTACAGGCTGTCGAAGCTCGTGCCGCCGGACGCCAGCGCCGCGCCCATCACCTCGCGCACCGCCGCGAGCACCCGGGCGATCTCGGGCCGGGTGAGCGTACGGGTCGGGCGGCGGCCGTGCAGGCGGGCGCGCCACAGCGCCTCGTCGGCGTAGATGTTGCCGACGCCGCTGATCAGCGACTGGTCGAGCAGCGCGCGCTTGATCTCCGTGTCGCGCCGGCGCAGCGCCGTGGTGAACGCCTCGTCGTCGAACGCGGGGTCCATCGGGTCGGCGGCGATGTGCGCGATGGGTAGAGGGAGGAGCGCGGCGTCGTGGGTGGTGGCCGCGGCGTCCGGCACGAGGTCGGCGACGAGCAGGCCCCCGAACGTGCGCTGGTCGACGAAGCGGAGGTCGCCGCCGCCGTCGTCGAAGGTGAACCGCACCCGGAGGTGCTTCTCACGCGGCCGGCCGGGGTCGCCGACGAGCATCTGGCCGCTCATGCCGAGGTGGCCGAGCAGCGCGGAGTCGGCGGGGTCGCCCAGCGGGACCCAGAAGTACTTGCCGCGCCGCCGCGCCTCGCCGAACACCCGGCCGGTCAGCCGCGCCGCGAAGTCGGCCGGGCCCGGGACGTGGCGCCGGATCGCGCGCGGGTGCAGGACCTCCACCGACGCCACCCGGCGCCCGGCCACCCACCGCGCCAGGCCGGTGCGTACGACCTCGACCTCCGGAAGCTCCGGCACGGCCGCCCCTCCCCGATCGCCGGTGGTCAGCCCGCCTGGCCGTCGAGGCCCGCGCGGATCGCGGTCCACGCGGCCTCCGCGGCCTGCTGCTCGGCTTCCTTCTTGCTGTGGCCCTCGCCCGCGCCGTACTGGTGGCCGGCCACGCGGACCGACGCGCGGAAGCTCTTCATGTGGTCGGGGCCGCTCTCGTCGACGAGGTACTCGGGGACGCCGAGCTCCTCCGACGCGGTCAGCTCCTGCAGCGAGGTCTTCCAGTCGAGCCCGGCGCCGAGCCGCGACGACTTCGCGATGACGGGGTCGAACAGCCGGTGGATCAGCGCCGACGCCTCGCCGAGACCGAGGTCGAGGTAGACCGCGCCGATCACGGCCTCCAGGGTGTCGGCCAGGATGGAGGATTTGTCGCGCCCGCCGGTGCCCTCCTCGCCGCGGCCGAGGCGGATGTAGTGGCCCAGCTTCAGGCCGCGCGACACCCCGGCGAGCGCCCGCATGTTCACCACGGCGGCGCGCAGCTTCGCGAGCTGGCCCTCGGGGAGGTCGGGGTGGCCGCGGAAGAGCGTGTCGGTCACCACGAGGCCGAGCACCGAGTCGCCGAGGAACTCCAGGCGCTCGTTGGTGGGCAGGCCGCCGTGCTCGTAGGCGTACGACCGATGGGTCAGCGCACGCTCGAGCGTCGGCAGGCCGATGCGGACGCCGAGGGACTCGCCGAGCTCGTCCTGTGCACGCTCGATGGGCACGACCTCTACGCGGTTGTTCTTCCCGCTCGCCACGGCTGTGGCCTCCTCATCACCGCCGGAGACCGCCTACGGGCCGGGGCCCGCGGACGGCGCAACGTGGATGAGCGAATGACGGCTTCCCGCCCCACCGTTCGCCCGCCGATCCGGCGGACGGGCGCGGCGATGGCGAGGATCCGAAGACGAGGAGCACGCCGGGATCCCATACGCACGGGTGTCGTACGGGATCCGCGGCGACCACCACGGCCTCGGGCGCACCTTCATCGCCCGGTACAAGGGTACGGGGCGACCGGCCTGGCCGCCCCGACTTGGCGTCGGTCCGCCGGCCCCACCGGGGGTCGACGGACTCAGCCACGCGTCACGCAGGCTCGATGACCTGCCGGCGGTTCGTACGGTCGCCGTAGGTTCCGCAGGTCGGGCATGCGACGTGCGGCAGCTTGGGGTCGCGGCACTGCGGGCAGCGCACGAGCGCGGGCGCCGACGCCTTCCACTGGGATCGGCGCGAGCGCGTGTTGCTGCGCGACATCTTCCGCTTCGGGACGGCCACGTCAGCCCTCCTGGTCGTCGTTCATCGGGTCTTTCAGGGCATGGAGTGCCGACCATCGCGGGTCGACACGGTCGTCGTGGCCGTGCTCGGGACCGGCCTCGGCGAGTTTCGCGCCGCACTCCTGGCACAGACCGGGGCAGTCGTCCCGGCAGAGCGCCAGTTGCGGCAGCGCGAGCACCACCGCGTCGCGGACCATCGGCTCGATGTCGAGCAGATCGCCCTCGAGGTGGTTCACCTCGTCGTCGTCCTCGGCGGCGGAGTCCGATGGTTCGAACTCGTCGTCGGGATAGACGAAGAGCTCCTGGTAGTCGGCCTCGACGAACGAGTCCAACGGGTCCAGGCAGCGGGCGCACTCCCCGGTGAACGGCGCACGCACCGTTCCGGAGACGAGGACGCCCTCCATGACCGCCTCGAGCCGGACGTCCAGCTCGACGTCCATCCCCTCGGGGACGGAGACGAGCCCGACACCGAGATCGGCCGGGGCCGCCACTTTCCGGTTCACCTTGTGCATCGACCCCGGCGAGCGGCCAAGCGATCGGGTGTCGATCACATACGGCGCATGGGGGTCAAGCGGTGACAGGGTGACTCGCTTTCGTGGGGTCGGTCTCTCGCCGGTGTCCGGCACAACGAAGACCCAGGGTACCCAACCCCGGGGACCGTACCCAACTCAAGGCCGTACGAGGGCCGTCGTACGGGCGTCAGCCCTGCTTCTGGTTCTCCGCGACCCGCGCGCTCAGCCGCTCGCGCACCAGCTCGGGCACGCTTCCGGAGACGTCGCCGCCGAACTTCGCGATCTCCTTGATCAGGCTGGACGACAGGAAGGAGTACAGCGGGTTCGTCGACATGAACAGCGTCTCGATGCCGGCCATGCTGTGGTTCATCTGCGCCTGCTGCAACTCGTAGTCGAAGTCGCTGACGGCGCGCAGGCCCTTGGCGATCGCGTTGATCTCGTGTTCCCGGCAGAAGTCGACGAGCAGCCCGCGGAACCGCGTCACGTGCACGTTGTCGTGGTCGGACGTCACTTCGCGGATCATGTCGATGCGCTCGTCGGCGGTGAACAGGCCGCGCTTGGAATCGTTGATCCCGACGGCGACCCACACCTCGTCGTAGAGCCGGGCCGAACGGCTGATGATGTCCAGATGCCCGTTCGTCACGGGGTCGAAGGACCCGGGGCACACCACTCGAAGCACGCGACCGCTCCCGCCTTGTTCTCTTGCCCGGCGCCCACAGCTCCGGCGCTACTGGACCCAGGCGATTGGCTCAGGCACCTGCGGCGCGACCGTACCAGAGCGTCGCCTCGCCGTAGCGACGGGCCCGGTCCGGTTCGTAGCCCGCGGGCCATTCGAGCGCCGCGCCGCGGGTCGCCCGCTCCACCACGACGACCGCGCCGGGGGCCAGCCAGCCGTGGTCGCGCAGCGCCTCCAGGTGAGCGGTGACGGCGGTGTCGGCCACGGCGTACGGCGGGTCGAGGAAGACCAGGTCGTACGGGCCGCCGTCGGGCACGGCGGCCAGCACGCGCTCGGCGCGGTCGGCCGCGACCCGCGCGCCCGGGAGGCCGAGGGACGCGGCGTTCGTACGGATCGTCCGGGCCGCGCGGGTGTCGGACTCGACCAGCAGGACGTGCGCGGCGCCGCGGGACAGCGCCTCCAGGCCGACCGCGCCCGACCCGGCGTAGACGTCGAGGACGCGGGCGCCGTCGAGGTCGCCCAGGCGCGCCCAGACCGCGGAGAACAGGCCCTCACGCGCGCGGTCGCTGGTGGGGCGGGTGCCCTTGCCGGGCGGTGTGGCCAGCCGGCGGCCGCCCGCCGCCCCGGCGATCACCCGAGTCATGGCTCCCCCTCCGTACGCCTGGTCACCCGATTATCGCCGCAGAGGCGGACGGCCCGGACGCTCAGATGCCCAGCGACGGGCGGGGCGGCGCGGCGCGCAGCCGCGGCCGGCGCTGGACCCACGCGGCGATCACGCCGCCGATGAGCCCGAACAGGTGGGCCTGCCAGGAGATGCCGGACGCGCCGGGGAGCACGGCGAAGATGAGCGTGCCGTAGAAGACGGCCACCGCGACGGCGATCGCGATGTCGACCAGGCTGTGGTCGAACAGGCCGCGGGCCAGGAGGTAGCCGAAGTAGCCGAGGATGAGGCCGCTGGCGCCGACGGTGACCGAGCCCGACGCGGCGGTGAGCCACACGCCGAGGCCGCTCACCAGGATGATGATCACGCTGGCGACCAGGAACCTTTGGGTGCCGCGTACGGCCGCGAGGAAGCCGAGGATCAGCAGGGGCAGCGTGTTCGCCGCGATGTGGCCGAAGCTGCCGTGCAGGAACGGGGCGAAGACGACGCCCTCGAGGCCGCCCATGGTGCGCGGGATGATGCCGAGGTGGATGAGGGAGTCGCCGGTGACGGCGTTGACGCCCTCGATGATCCACAGCAGGGCGACGAACGCGACGATGCCCGCGGCCACTTTGACGCCGTGCACCAGGGGGCTGCTCGTGCCGGGCTCGTTCATGCGGGTCACGCTAGAAGAACGCGCGACGGACGGGAAAGGCTCCCGGCGGCCAGAGGGGCGTGGCTCACGTCTTCTCCAGGTAGTCGGCGCGGTCGTCGTCGAGGATCTCGGCGAGGGCGCGGGCCAGCGCCGGGTGGCCGCCGAGCTCAGGGTCGCCGGCCACCAGCTCGGCCGCGGCGCCGCGCGCCTCGGTGATCAGCTCCTCGTCGGCGAGCAGCGTGAGCATGCGCAGGCTGGAGCGGCGGCCGGCCTGCGCGGCGCCGAGGACGTCACCCTCGCGGCGCTGTTCGAGGTCGACGCGGGAGAGCGCGAAGCCGTCGGTCGTGGCGGCCACCGCGGCGAGCCGCTCGCGCGCGGGCGTCTCCTCCGGCGCCTCGGTGACCAGCAGCGCCAGCCCCGGCACCGCGCCACGGCCGACGCGGCCGCGCAACTGGTGGAGCTGGGACACCCCGAAGCGGTCGGCGTCCATGATCACCATGACGGCGGCGTTCGGTACGTCGACCCCGACCTCGATCACCGTGGTGGCCACCAGGACGTCGATCTCCCCGGCCGCGAACGCGCGCATCGTGGCGTCCTTCTCGTCCGGATGCAGGCGGCCGTGCAGCACGCCGAGGCGCAGCCCCTTCATCGGGCCCTCGGCCAGCATCGGCGCGATGTCGGCCACCGCGAGCGGCGGGCGGCGGGCGGTCTCGTCGGCGGGCGGTTCGTCGGGGCCGTCGCCGGTGTCGCCCTCGCCGATGCGCGGGCACACGACGTACGCCTGGTGGCCGGCGGCGACCTCCTCGCGGATGCGCTCCCAGGCGCGCTCCAGGTAGCGCGGGCGCTCGGCGGCCGGGACCACGTGCGTGGCGATCGGCGACCGGCCCTCGGGGAGCTGCCCGAGGACGACCGTGTCGAGGTCGCCGTAGACGGTCATCGCGACCGTACGGGGAATGGGGGTGGCGGTCATGACGAGGACGTGCGGCCGGCCGTCGCCGGCCTTCTCGCGCAGGGCGTCGCGCTGCTCGACGCCGAAGCGGTGCTGTTCGTCGACGACGACGAAGCCGAGGTCGGCGAACTGGACGTGCTCCTGGATCAGGGCGTGGGTGCCGACCACGATGCCGGCGGCGCCGGACGCGACGTCGAGCAGCGCGGCGCGGCGGGCCGCGGCGCCCTGCGACCCGGTCAGCAGCGCTACGCGGGTGCCCTGGTCGTCGCCGCCGAGCTGGCCGGCCTCGGCCAGCGGGCCGAGCAGCGCGGTGATCGACCGGTGGTGCTGCTGCGCGAGGACCTCGGTCGGGGCGAGCAGCGCGGCCTGGCCGCCGGCGTCGACCACCTGGAGCATGGCGCGCAGCGCGCAGACGGTCTTGCCGGACCCGACGTCGCCCTGCAACAGCCGGTGCATGGGGTGGTCGCCGCCGAGGTCGGCGGCGAGCAGCTCGCCGACCTCGCGCTGGCCGCCGGTGAGCGTGAACGGCAGCCGGGCGTCGAACGCGGCGAGCAGGCCGTCCTCGCCGCGCGGGCGCGGCCGGGCGGGCAGCGCGATGGCCGCCCGCCGCCGCTGCGCCAGCGCCACCTGCACGACCAGCGCCTCGTCCCACTTCAGGCGGGTGCGCGCCCGGGTGACGTCGGCCGGGTCGCGCGGGCGGTGGATCTTCTCGAACGCCTCCGCCTGGCCGAGCAGGTGGTGCCCGTCCCGTACGGACTCGGGGACCGGGTCGTCGTCGAGGGACAGCGGGTCGAGCACCATGCGGACGGCGGAGGCGATCTTCCAGGATGGCAGGCCGTCGGCCGCGGGGTAGACCGGGATGAGCTCGGCCGCGAACTCGGCGGCCTGCGCCATGGCGTCCTCGCCGAGCTCGTCGGTGTCGGGGAACAGCTCGAACTCCGGGTGGGCGAGCTGGCGGCGGCCCTGGTACGACGAGACCTTGCCGGAGAACAGGCCGCGGCTGCCGCGGCGCAGCGCGGCGATCTGGCGCGGCATGCGGTGCGGCGACTTGAAGAAGAACACGAGGTCGAGGCGGCCCTGGCCGTCGGACACCGTGACGTCGACGATCGCGCCGGGGCGGTTGCGCATGGTGCGCTGGCGGCGGTCGAGCACCTCGGCGACCACCGTGACGTGCTCCCCCTCGCGCAGCCCGGCGAGGTCGGTGAGGTCGCCGCGGCGCGCGTACCTCCTGGGGTAATGGCGCAGGAGGTCACCGACGGTTCGCAGGGACAGCTTGGACTCCAGCACCTTCGCGGTCTTGTCGCCAAGCACCCGCCGCAGCGGCTCGTCGAGATCGGTCACCCGGTCAGGCTCTCACGGCGTACGGACATCCCGTCCGACCATCACCGCGGCCCATCACCGGTCCGCGTCGTCGCGGCGCGCCCGGCTCGGGGGCGCGGGGAACGACCAGGGCGCGTCCGGCCCGCGCGGGCGAGCCGGTGCGGCCGGACGCACGTACGGGCCGGGGTGCGGGGCGGCCTCGAACGGCGACTCGGGCACGTCGTCGACGGCCGGTGTGCGCAGCGCGACCGCGACCAGCCCGGCCACCACCACGGACACCGCGGCCGCGACGAAGCCGAGCGACACGGCGCCGCGGCTCCTCTCGGCGAGCAGCGCACCGAACAGCAGCGGCCCCGGCACGCCGCCGAGCCGTACCACCGCCGACAGCACGCGCGCCGCCGGGCGCCGCAGCGGCTCCGGGTAGTGCGCCGCCGCGTCCGCGACGAGCATGACCGTGGACGGCGCGGCGATCAGGAACGCCAGGCACAGCAGCAGGGTCGTCAGCCACGCCGACCCGACCCCGCGCGCCAGCAGCACGCCCGCGAGCGCGAGCGGCCCGCCGACCCACATGTGCGCCACCGCGAACGGCAGCCCCTGCCCGCCGGGATCGAGCAGCCGCCCGAGCACCACCGCGCCGACCAGGTTCGCCGCCGCGAACGCCACCGCGTACGCGGGAGCCGCCGCATCCCCGACGCGGTACACCCCGGTGACCACCGCCACCAGCGTGAACACCACAGCCCCGTACGCCCCGCCCTGCGAGGCGCACAGCACCACGGCCCGCACGGTCACCAGGCGCTCGGCCCGCACCATCGCGCCAAGCGTCGCGAGCACGCCCTCTCCCGCTCCTGCCTCCCCGGGCGCCGCCGCGCGGGACGCGGGCGCGCGGCCGATCGTGTGCCCGGCCGCGCGGGCGTCGCACTCCGCGGTGTCCACGATGGCCGCCGCCTGGCGCGTACGCCCGGCGCGGACCAGCCAGGACGGGCTCTCCGGCACCAGCCCGCACGCCCCCGCGAGCAGCAGCCCCAGGACCGGCGCGACCAGCAGCCCGGCGCGCCAGCCCGTCATTCCGGGCACCGCGCCCGGCTGCGCCAAGGCGAACTGCGCGGCCGCGCCCAGCAGCCCGCCGAGCCAGTACAGCCCGTTCACCGCCAGCAGCACGGGCGTACGGCGGGCGCGCGGTATGAGCTCCGCGACGGCGTCGAGCACCGCGGCGTACTCCGCTCCCCCGGCGACCCCGGCCGCGAACCGCACCGCGACGTACGCCACAAGGCCCGCGAGCATGGAGCCGGGCGGCCCGGTTCCCGGGAGCACGCCGCCCGGGAGCACGGCGGGCACGGCGTTCGCGGCGACGAAGACCGCTACGGCGCCCCAGAGCATCCGCCGCCGCCCCCACCGCCGCGCGGCCGCACCACCCCCGAGTACGCCCACGGCCTCCCCGAGGAGGAACGCCCCCGCGGCGCCGCCCATCCAGGCGGGATCGCGCACCGGCGCCAGCCCCACCGCCGCCACGGCGTTCGCCGCGAGGCCCGCCAGCGCCCACACGGCACCCACCGCGAGCACGATCCGCGTATGGAACGTGATCCAGGGCAGCCTGCCGAGCCGCCCGGCGAGCTCCTCGGAGATCCGGGACCGATCCGTCATGCGCGCCGCGCCCTCCAGCCATCCCCGCGCATCGATCATCGCGACGCCCGGCCGCGCGGCGCATGGGCCCGCGGGCCCAAATCCCTACTCCACGCCGAGCTCCAGCGGGTGGCCGAGCGCGGGATCGCGGTACACCGCGGCCGCCACACCGGGGCGCGCGACCGCGTCCCTGACCCGTTCGCCGAGGCCGTCCTGGCCCCCGTCGATGATCGTGAGGAGCTCGCCGCCGGTGGCGAGCATGGACTCCGCGAGGGCGGCCGCGAGCGCCACGGGGTCCGTGCCGTACGCGTCGGGTACGCCGTCGCCGGACGTACGGTAGCCGCCCTCGACGCTGGTCAGGCGGCCCACGCGGACGGCGCGCGCCGCGTCCGCCATGGCGGCGGTGTCCTCGGCGAACGGCCGCTCCGGGTCGTGCACGGCGAACGCGGCGACCTGGCGTACGGCCGCGTCCGCGGGCACCAGCTCACCTCCGCCGCGGGCGATCGCCGCACGCGCCAGGGCGTGCGACTCCGGCGAGCACGGCACCACCGCGACCTCCGCCCGCGCCCCGATCGCCGCCAGGAGCGCGTCCGCGGACGGCGCGTCCAGCGCGGTCGTGTCCGCGTACGGGAACAGCTCCGCGCGCCACGGCCCGGCCGCCAGCGCGATCACGCCCCGGCCCGTACGCGCGGCGGGCGGGTGCGGCCGCAGGCACGAGACCCGGAACCGGTACGCGTGCCCGGCCCGCACCCCGCACTCGATCGCCGCACCGGCGTCCCCGGTATGCACATGCACCTGCCACGTCCCGTCGCCGCCGACGATCAGCAACGAGTCACCAATCCCGTCCAGCCCCGCCCGCAGCTCCGCAACCCGCCCCTCATCCGAGTCCACCAAGAACATCACCTCAAACCCGGCCCCCGCCGCCACCTCCCCCGGCACCACGCCCGAAGGCGTACGGGGGTCGGGGCGCGTGGAGCCCCCCACCTCCCCCGCCCCAACCGAAGGCGCACCGGGGGCGGGAGGCATAGAGGCCACCACCTCCCCCGCCCCAACCGAAGGCGCACGGGGGACGGGGGACATAGAGGCCTCCTCCCGCGCCGCAACCCAGGGCGCACCGGGGTCGGGAGGCACGAAGCCCCCCACTTCCCCCGCCGCAACCCAGGGCGCGCGGGGGGCGGGGGGCATGGAGGCCTCCTCCTCCCCCGCCCCAACCCAGGGCGCACCGGGGGCGGGAGGCGCGGAGCCCCCCACCTCCCCCGCCCCAACCGAAGGCGCACGGGGGACGGGGGACATAGAGGCCTCCTCCTCCCCCGCCGCAACCGAAGGCGTACGGGTGGCGGGGGGCGTGGATGCCTCCTCATCCCGCGCCGCAACCCAGGGCGTACCGGGGGCGGGAGGCGTGCGGGATCCCGCCTCATGCCCGGCCGTGGGCGGCGTTTGCGCGGGCGGCAGGGTCGCGGGCGGGACGGTCAGGTCGAGGGGGCGTACGGGTTGGCCGGAGGCGACGGCTGCCAGGGCGTCGAGGAGGAGGCACAGGCCGGCCGCGCCCGCGTCGACCACGCCTCCCTCGGCCAGCACCCGTAGCTGCCCCGGCGTGGACGCCAGGGCCCGCCGTGCGGCGTCGGCCGCCGCGCGCGCCACCTCCGCGGGCGACTCGGCGCGCGGTTCCGCCGCCCCGGCCGCCGCGGCGTCCAAGATCGTCAGGAGCGTGCCCTCGACCGGGTGCTGTACGGCTTCGCGGGCGAGGCGGGCGGCGTGGGTCAGGGCGTCGCGCAGGGCGGCGCCGTCCGTACGGCGGTCGGCGAGGATCTCGGACAGGCCGCGCAGTGCCTGGCTCCACAGGACGCCGGAGTTGCCGTGGGCGTTCAGGAGGGCCGCGCGCGTGAGCGTCGCCCAGACGCGCGTGGGGTCGGCGTCGCCGGGGAGCACGGCCACCGCCTCGGCGCAGGCCGTGACCGTGAGGTACAGGTTCGTGCCGGTGTCGCCGTCGGCCACGGGGAACACGTTGATCGCGTCGATGGCCGCCCGCGCGTCGGCGAGCGCCCGCGCCGACAGCTCCGTCCACCGGCGCAGCGCCGGCGCGTCGAGCAGGGCGGCGGCCATACGGACTCCCTCCGGCGGCGACAGCGGTCAGGCTACGCCTTCGGCCCCCCTCCACGGCCTGGTAATTTCCCCTCGCTCACCTGCACCCCGAAGGAGACCGATGGCCGGCAAGCCGCACGACCTGGAACGCCTGATCTTCTTCTCCGACGCGGTGATCGCCATCATGCTGACGCTGCTCGCCCTGGAGCTGCCCGTCCCGCACGTGCGCGGGGCGGCGGAGCTGTGGCCGGCGCTGGCCGGGCACGCGTCCGTCTACATCGCGTTCCTGGTCTCGTTCTCCGTGATCGCGGCCACCTGGATCGCGCACCATTCGCTGTTCACGTACGTGGTCCGCGCCGACCCCGGGCTCCGTACGCTGAACATCCTCGCCCTGTTCGGATACGTGCTGATCCCCTGGGCGAGCAAGACTCTCGGCGAGTCGCCGAACGCCGCGGGCGTGATGGTCTACTCCGCGGCCATGGCCTTCCTCGGCGGCACCATGCTCGCGGTGCTCCGCCATGTCGTACGGGCGGGGCTGGTGGACGCCGACGCACCGGAGGCCGTGCTGAGCGGCATCCGCGCGTGGACCGTGATGACCACGCTCATGTTCGCGCTCTCCGTGCCGGCCGCCATCGTCGGCGGCCGGTGGGTCATGGTCGCCTGGCCCGTGGGCTACGTCGCGCTGCGGCTCCTCAGCGCGTACTACACGCGCAGGAACCGTACGGCCGCGGACGCCCATTGAGCCGCGAATCCGGCCGAGTTGGCATGGGGGCAGGGTCGTTGGATATCCTGCTGGAGCTGCCCGGAACTTCCTGGGCGTCATCCCGTTTCATGAACCCCATTGGAGTTTTCCGTGGCTTCCGTCTGCGACGTCTGCGGCAAGGGGCCGGGCTTCGGCAATAACGTTTCGCACTCCCACCGCCGGACCCGCCGCCGCTGGAACCCGAACATCCAGACGGTGCGCGCCGCCGTCGGCCGCACCACCAAGCGGCTCAACGTATGCACCTCCTGCATCAAGGCCGGCAAGGTCACCCGCTCCGCCTGATCCAGGATTTCGCTCGAACCGGTTCGCCCTCCGCGGCGAACCGGTTTCTTGCGTTGCCCGGGCGCCCGCTAGACGAAGTGGCAGACGGCGCCGTTCAGCCGGCAGCCGTACGGCCCGCTGGCCACGCCGTCGCCGCTCAGCCGCACCCGCACCGTCTCCCCCGGCTCGATGGTGCGGCTCACCGAGGCGCCGAACAGCACCGGCGAGCGGCCGCCGCGCCACAGCCGCGCGGGCGACGCCGTGCGCACCTTGGCGTGCGGATACGTGTACGTCAGGTGCCAGTCGCTCACGGGCCGGGTCCCGGTGTTCGTGAGGATCACCACCGCGTGGAAGCCGCCGCCGTCCTTGCCCGCCTGGTGGCGCACGCGGAGCACGGACGCCGCCCGCGGCGGGCGCGAGCGCGACACCGCCTCGGGCGTGGGGTCGTGTTGCGGCGCGCCGTGCTGGCAGCCGCCGGTGCAGCCGCTCGCGCGGTCGGGCCCGGCGTGGAAGTCGAGGTAGGTGTGGGTGCCGGCGTACGCGGCGACCGCGAGGCCGACCGCGCCGACGCCGAGCAGGAAATGCGGGGTCAGGAGGTGGCGCATCCGCCAGCGGTGGCCTTTACCGGCCGCCTGCCCGGTGGGGGCGGCGCCGCCGCGCCGAGCGCTGTGCCTGCCCTGCCGCGCCATCACTCCCCTGTTCGACAGCCCACCCGCGAGCCGATGTCTATCAGACTTCCCGGTTCGGATGCCACCTGACGATACGTGCCAGGGCGTCCCGGATCGCGCGAATCGCCGGGCCGGCCGCGATTCGCTACGCGAACCTCACCCCGCCGGCGTCACCACGGCCAGGCGCCGCGCGGCGGCCAGTGGCCGTGTCCGGGCAGGTGCGGCCATCCGGGCCGCCGGGTGGGTGTCGGGGTCGGCCGTGGCGCGCGCCGCTTCGGCTCGCTGACGACGGTGGGCGCGAACGTGCGCGAGCCGTCGTGGCGCGGCGCCGGCGCGGTCGTACGGGCGGGGGCCGTGCGCGACGGTGTCGCGGACGGGCGCGCCTCGGCCACGCCGTCGCTCGTACGGTGCGTGGCGCAGTCGGCCTGGCACGCGGGGAGGTCGTCGGGCGCGAAGCCCCGCACGATGGTCACGACACCGCCGAGCGCCAGCACGGAGACCACGCCGGCGGCGGTGCGCAGCACGAGGGTGCGCCGCTGCGCGAGCAGGTGCGATAACGACCGGGACGCCGGCGGAGCGACCTGCTCGTCCTCACCCGGCGTCACTTCCTGTACGCGATGACGGCCCACGGTCCCCCTCTCGTCCGAGGAGCATGTATACCAGCGACGAAACGGGCTGACCAGCGTCTTTTCCGTGATCGCGCGACGACTCCCGATAATCGCGGCAGATCACCGCGGGGGCCGCGGGCCGCCGCGGGCGGTCACGCGAAGTGATCCCACCCGCCGGAGCCGTCGACCGGCGCGCCGTCCAGCGTGACCCCCGTACGCCCGGAGCCGACGCGGCCGATCACCCGCCAGCCGTCCGGCACGGCCGCGCCCGCCGGGAACGTCGCGGCAAGCGCGTGGTCCTCGCCACCGCGCAGCACCCATTCCAGCGGGTCGGCGCCGAGGACCGCCGCGGCCTCCGCGAGGTCCGGTTCCGGCGCCAGGGCGGCGGGGTCGAGGTCGATCGCGACGCCGCTGGCCCGTGCGATGTGGCCGAGGTCGGCGAGCAGCCCGTCGCTGGTGTCGATCATCGCCGTGGCGCCGTGGTCGGCGGCGCGCGGGCCCTGGTCGTACGGCGGCTCGGGGCAGCGGTAGCGGTCGACGGCCACCGCGGGGGCGTCGTGGCCCGCCTCGAGGAGCGCGAACCCGGCCGCGGCGAAGCCGAGATGGCCGCAGACGGCGGCCACGTCGCCGGGGCGCGCGCCGGACCGGGTGACCGGCGGGCGCCCGCCCAGGTCGCCCAGCGCCGTGACGGCCACCATCAGCTCGCCGCCGCCCACGATGTCGCCGCCCGCGACCCCGGCGCCCACCCGCGCGCACTCGGCGGCCAGCCCGTCGGCGAGGCCCTCGGCCCAGCTCATCGGGGTCTCCGGCGGGGCGGCGAAGCCGACGAGCAGCGCGGTCGGCGCGGCGCCCATGGCGGCGATGTCGGCGAGGTTCTGCGCGGCCGCGCGGCGGCCGACGTCGTACGGGCCGGACCAGGCGCGCCGGAAGTGCCGGTCCTCGACCAGGAGGTCCGTCGTGGCCACGACGCGCCCGTCCGGGGCGGACACCACGGCGGCGTCGTCACCGGGGCCGAGCGGGATCGACGGCGTTCCCGGCATGCGGGACGTGATGGCCGTGATCAGGCCGAACTCCCCCGCGTCTGCGATGCTGATGCCAACCCCCGGAAGCGAGACGGCCACGCTTCGCGGTCATACTTACCTCGAACGCGGTCGCACGGTTTGCTACGCCATGGCCTACAGTACGGGGGCCGCCCGTAGCCAGGCGCAAGGAGGACGACATGGTCCACGCCTACATCCTCATCCAGACCGAGGTGGGCAAGGCCGCCGACGTGGCCGAGAAGATCCGCGGGCTCCCCGGCGTCACGCTCGCCGAGGACGTCACGGGTCCGTACGACGTGATCGTGCGCGCCGAGTCCGGCAACGTCGACGACCTCGGCAAGATGGTGGTCGCGCGCATCCAGGCGGTCGACGGCATCACGCGCACGCTGACGTGCCCGATCGTGAACATCTGAGAATGCCGCGGGGAAAGCTGCTCGCGGTCGCCTCGGCGGCACTCGCCGCGGCGACCGCGTGCGCGGCGGACGCCGTCCAGGTCGAGCCGCCGCACGCGGACACCGCGGCCACCGCCCTCTGCGCAAAGCTGCACGACGCGCTCCCGGCGAAGCTGCACGGCGACGCCCGGCGTACGGCAACGCCCGACTCGAAGCTCACGGCCGTCTGGGGCGACCCGGCCATCGCGCTGCGCTGCGGTGTGCCGCGCCCGGCCGCGCTGCGCCCGACGTCCAACCTCGCGCAGATCGACGGCCTGGCGTGGCTGCCGCAGCCCGAGGGCACGCCGACGCAGTTCACCCTGCTCGGCCGCGACGCGTACGTGGAGATGACCGTGCCGCGCACGGTCAAGCTGCCCGGCGAGGTGCTGAGCGAGCTCGCGCCCCGCCTGAAGGCGAGCCTGCCCGCCCGCAAGGACGGCACGCTCTAGGGCGTCAGTGCAGGCCGCGCGGCTTGTGCAGGGCCGTCTGGATGAGGCGGTCGACCAGGCTCGGGTAGTCGATGCCGGTGGCCGCCCACATGCGCGGGAACGCCGACGCGGGGGTGAACCCCGGCATCGTGTTGATCTCGTTGATCAGCACCCGGCCGTCGTCGGTGTGGAAGAAGTCCACCCGGGCCAGGCCCTCGCAGTCGACGGCCTCGAAGGCCAGCGCCGCGAGCCGCCGGATCTCCGCGACCGAGGCCTCCGGGATGTCGGCCGGGATCGTCAGGCTCAGCCCCTCGTCGAGGTACTTCGCCTGGAAGTCGTAGAAGTCGTAGCCCTCGGGCACGCCGACGCCCGCGGGCAGGCTGGCGTCCGGCGGCGCGTCGTCGAGGCCTTCGAGGACCCCGCACTCGACCTCCTGGCCGGCGATCGCCGCCTCGATGATCACCTTGCGGTCGTGCTCGCGCGCCGTCTCCACGGCGGCCTCCAGCGACGCCGCGTCGGCCGCCTTCGACACGCCCATGCTCGACCCGGCGCGCGCCGGCTTCACGAACAGCGGGAAGCCCAGCTCGGCGGCGTCGTCGATGACGCGCTTGCGCTCGCGCCGCCAGGCGCGGTCGGTGACCACGATGTAGGCGCCCATGGGCAGGCCCGCGCCGGCGAACGCGACCTTCATGTGCGCCTTGTCCATGCTCGCGGCGCTGGCGAACACCCCGGCGCCGACGTACGGGATGCCGGCCAGCTCGAACAGGCCCTGGATCGTGCCGTCCTCGCCGTACGGGCCGTGCAGCAACGGCAGGGCCACGTCGACGCCGCCCAGCTCGCGCGGCACCTCGCCGGGCTCGGACACCGTCAGAGCGCCGCCGCTGCTCGGCAGCGCGACCGTGGCGCCGTCCGCCGGGTCGACCTCGGGCAGCCGCCCGTCGGCGATCGCGAGCCGCTCCGGGTCGGCCGGGGTCAGCACCCACCGGCCGTCGGTGGCGATGCCGATCGGCACGATCTCGTACCGCTCGGGGTCCATCGCCGACAGCACGCTGCCCGCCGTGACGCAGGAGATGGCGTGTTCGGAGCTGCGCCCGCCGAAGATGACGGCGACGCGGGTCTTCCGCTTGGCCATGTCGATGCGTTCCCTTCGCTGGAGTACTGCCCCGTACGGGACCCCGACCGGGGCGACCCTACCCGCTCCGTACGGCACGCGCGGCCCGCCGGAGGAGGGTGTATCCGGCCGGGTCAGATCTGGTCGAGGGCCTGGAGGGTGTCGGCGATCAGGTCCTCGGCGTCTTCCAGGCCGACGGAGATGCGCACCGCGCCCGGGTCGATGCCGGCGGCCTTGAGCTGCGTCTCGTCCATCTGCCTGTGGGTCGTGGACGCGACGTGGCTGACCATGGTGTGGGTGCCGCCGAGCGACGCGGCGACCTTCACGAGGCCGAGGCCGTCGGCGAACCGCATGCCCGCGGCGTAGCCGCCCTCCGGGGTGACCGTGACGACCGCGCCGAACCGGGTGCCCTCGGGGCCGGAGTCGAACAGCCGGCGCGCCGCCTCGTAGCCGGGGTGCTCGGTCAGGCCGGGGTAGTCGACCCGCGTGACGCCCGCGTGCCGGGCGATCGTGGCGGCGTAGACCATCGCGGTGGCGTTCTGCCTGCGCACCCGCAGCGGCAGCGTCTCCAGGCCGCGGCGCAGCAGGAACGCGTCGTCCGGCGCCAGCGAGCCGCCCGTGTCGGTGCGCACCTTGCGGATCGGGTCGACGATCTCGGGCCGCCCGGCCACGACGCCGCCGGTGACGTCGCTGTGGCCGCCGATGTACTTCGTCGCCGAGTGGATGACCAGGTCGGCGCCGTGCTCCAGCGGACGGCACACGACCGGCGAGGCGAACGTGGAGTCGACGAACAGCCGCGCGCCCGCGTCGTGCGCGATCTCCGCCAGCTCGGGCAGGTCCGCGACGGTCATCGTCGGGTTGGCCAGCGTCTCGGCGTAGATGACCGCCGTGTTGGGCCGCATCGCCGCCCTGACCTGATCGAGGTCGGTGATGTCGACGAAGTCGGTCTCCACGCCGAACCGCGCCAGCACCCCGGACAGCAGCCCGAACGTGCCGCCGTAGACGGCGTTGGAGGCGACCACGTGCGCGCCCTGGCGGGTGTGCGTCATGAACGCACCGGTGATCGCGGCCATGCCGGACGCGAACGCCTGGCCGCGCACCTCGTGGTCCAGGTTCGCGCCCTCGAGCGCCGCGACGCCGGCCGCGAACGCGTCCACCGTGGGGTTGTCGATACGGCTGTAGCTGTAGCCCTGGCGGCGGTCGCCGAGCACGTCGGCGTACGACTGTGCGTCGTCGAACTCGAACGTCGTGCTCCGCCAGACGGCCAGGCCCACCGCGCGCTCGGCGGGCATGGGCGCCTCGGGCAGGTGCACCGCCCGCGTGTTCTCTCCGGGTTTTCTCTGCATAGCGACCGGAATCCTAGTGTGCGTGTCGGCATTCGCACGCCAGGTAACCCCGTTTTCGGTCCGGCCGCTAGTGGCGCGTTCCCGACACGGCGTCCCCGAGGGACGGGATGACCTCCTCCGCGATGCGCCGGATCTGGTCCGCGCGGCCGGGTCCCGCCGGGAGGAACGACAGGCCGGTGAAGCCGAGGTCGAGGAAGCGGCGGAGCTGGTCGGCGACCCGTACGGGGCTTCCGGTAACGATGTCGTCGCGGGGCGCGGCGCCGGGGTCGACGCGGATGTTCACGTTGAAGACGCCGCGGATCTCGCCCGGGTCGCGTCCGGCGGCGCGCGCAGCCTCGTCGATCCGGTGGCGCATCGCCGGGAGGTCCGCCGGGTCGGCGAAGCCCAGCGACGGGATCCAGCCGTCGGCGAGCGCACCGGTGACGGCGAGCGCGCGCGGCCCGAACGTGCCCATCCACACCGGCACACGCCGGCCCGGCTTGGGCGCCATGGTCAGGTCGCGTACGGAGTAGTGCGCCCCGGCGTAGCCGAAACCGTCCTCGGTCCACGCGCCGCGGATGATCCGTACGGCCTCGGCGAGCCCGTCGACCTTGGCGCGCGCGGACGGCACGGGGCCGCCGAGGGCGGCGATCTCGGCGTCGTCGTAGCCGCCGCCGAGGCCGAGGATGAACCGCCCGCCGGACAGCGCGTCCAGCGACGCGGCCGCCTTCGCGACCAGCGCCGGACGGCGGAACGGCACCGCGAGCACCCGGCTGGCCACGGAGATGCGGCTGGTGTGCGCGGCGATCCAGGTCAGCATCGTCGGCGTGTCGTAGCTGGGGTCGGCGCCGCACGGGTGGTCGGCGGCCGACACGAAGTCGTAGCCCAGGCGCTCGGCCTCGCGCGCCTGGGCGACCGGGCCGGCGCCCGGCCCCGCGGCGGTGGGCACGCCCACTCCGAAGATCAGATCGGTCATGGCCGGGGATTCCTTTCGTCCTGAGGGAGCCGTACGGTCAGCCGCGGCAGCAGGAACGCGGTGAGCGGCCCGATCGCCAGCGCGTACGCCACGGTGCCGACGCCGACGCTGCCGCCGAGGGCGAACCCGACCGCCAGCACCGACAGCTCGATGACCGTGCGCACCGCGCGCAGCGAGTGGCCGCGCGCGGCGAACCCGGTCATCAGCCCGTCGCGGGCGCCCGGCCCGAGCCGCGCCCCGATGTACACCGCGGTGGCCACCGCGTTCAGCGCGATGCCCCCGGCGAGCCAGGCGCAGCGCCACCCGAGCGACACGGGCGGGTGCAGCACGCCGAGCGCGGCGTCCACCACCAGGCCGACCAGCACGGCGTTGCTCACCGTGCCCAGGCCGGGGCGCTGCCGCAGCGGGATCCAGGCGAGCAGGACCAGCGCGCTCACCGCGATGGTCACCCAGCCGAGCGGCACCCCGAGATGGCGGGCGATGCCCTGGTGCAGCACGTCCCACGGGCCGAGCCCGAGCCGGGCGCGCACCATCAGCGCCAGGCTCACCCCGAATCCGGCGAGCCCGAGGTAGAGCCGTACGAGCGCCGGCGCACTTGCTGACATGTCAGGGACAGTACGCGTCTTGCTGACACGTCAGCAAGTACTAGGCTGTCCTCCGTGGCGGGAACCCGATGGCTGACGGCGGCGCAGGAGCGCGCCTGGCGCCGCTACCGGCGCATGCGCACCCTGCTCGACCTCCAGACCGCGCGCGACCTCAACCGCGACTCCGGCCTCTCGGAGACCGACTACGACGTGCTGTCGACGCTTTCGGAGCGGCCGGGCGGCCAGTGGCGGTCACGCGACCTCTCCGCGCACCTGCTGTGGTCGACCAGCAGGCTGGCGCACCACGTCGGGCGGATGGAGCGGCGGCGGCTCGTCGGCCGCGAGCCGTGCGCCGACGACGCGCGCGGCGCCGTCATCACGCTCACGCCACAGGGGTGGGAGACGCTCCGCGCCGCCGCGCCCCTGCACGTCGCGTCGGTGCGCCGCCATCTGGTCGACCTCCTCACGCCCGAAGAGATCGCCGCGCTCGACAGCATCGCCGGGAAGGTCATCGACCACCTCGGCGACGGGCCCGCGGACGCTCAGTAGCGCTCCGGCTTGGCCGACCGCGACAGCAGCGCGCGCGTGGCCTCCGCCGGGCTCAGCTCGCCGTGCAGCACGCCGACGACCATCTCGGTGATCGGCATCTCCACGTCGTTCTTCCTGGCCAGTTCGTAGACGGAGTCGGAGGACTTCACGCCCTCGGCGGTCTGCCGGGTGACGGCCGTGACCTCCTCGACGGTCATGCCGCGGCCGAGGTTCTCCCCGAACGTCCGGTTGCGGGACAGCGGGGAGCCGCAGGTGGCGATGAGGTCGCCCATTCCGGCCAGGCCGGCGAAGGTGTGCTGCCCGGCGCCGAGCGCCTCGCCGAGCCGCGCCGTCTCCGCCAGGCCGCGGGTCATCAGCAGCGCGCGCACGTTGTCGCCGAGGCCCATGCCGACCGCCATGCCGACGGCCAGCGCGATGATGTTCTTCACCGCGCCGCCGAGCTCGCAGCCGATCACGTCGTCGTTGGTGTACGGCCGGAAGTACTTGGTGTGGCAGGCCTGCTGGAGCCGCTCGGCCACCGCGACGTCGGAACAGGCCACCACGGAGCCCGACGGCATGCGCGCGGCGACCTCCTTCGCGAGGTTGGGCCCGGCGACGACCGCGACGCGCTCCTCCGGCGCCCGCAGCACCTCGCGGATCACCTCGCTCATGCGCTGCCCGGTGCCGACCTCGATGCCCTTCATCAGGCTCACCTGCACGGCCGATCCGGGTACGTGCGGCGCCCACCGGGTGAGGTTGGCGCGCAGCGTCTGCGACGGCACCGCGAGCACCACGACATCGGCGCCGGACAGCGCCTCGGCGGGGTCGGCGGTGGCGCGGACCGCCTCGGGCAGCACGACGCTCGGCAGGTAGTCGCCGTTGACGTGCGACGCGTTGATCTGCGCGACGACCTCGGGGCGGCGGCCCCAGATGGTCACCTCGGTGCCCGCATCGGCCAGGACGGCGGCGAACGTGGTGCCCCACGAGCCGGCGCCCATGACCGCGGCGGTCGTCATGCGCTCCTCCGGCCGCTCTCGCCGTCGCCCTCCGCCTGCTGCTTGCGGGCCTTGCGCGGGTCGTACGGCTCGGCGGGCGGCTCGCCGTCGCGGATCGTGGCGAGCAGGGCGGTGATCGCGGCCATGATCTCGGCCGTGGCGTCGCGGAGGTTCGCGGCGGTGAGCGGCTTGCCGTCGTACGCCGAGAGGTCGACCGGGGGGCCGGCGACCATGCGGACGAGCTTGCGCGGGAACAGGTGCAGCCTCTTCGAGCGGTAGGCGAGGATGCGGTGGGCGCCGAAGTGCGCGATGGGGATCACCGGCTTGCCGGTGGTCAGCGCCATGCGGGCCACGCCGGTCTTGGCGAGCATCGGCCACAGCTCGGGATCGCGCGTGCAGGTGCCCTCGGGGAAGATCACGATGGAGGCGCCCTTCTCCAGGCCCTCCTCGGCGTACTTCAGCGACTTCGCGGCGTCGGCCCCGCCGCGGGCCGTCGGGATCTGCCCGACCTTCATCAGCAGCGAGCCGAGCACCGGCACCTTGAACACGCCGTCCTTGATCAGGAACGCGGGCCAGCGGTCGCACTTGTAGACGAAGTGCGCCATCGACAGGGAGTCGAGCTCGGTGACGTGGTTGGCCGCGAGGATGGCGCCGCCGTCGCGCGGCACGTTCTCCCGGCCCCGCCATTCGCGCTTCATCAGCAGGAACAGCAGCGGACGCAGCACGGAAACGAAGACCACGCGCCAACCACGCGAGACGGAGTATTCGCGGGCCATACGCCTCCTCCTGGTATGTCAGGGCCCCGACGAGCGGAGATGTCCGCAGCAACCTACCGGGCGCGGGGGCCGCCCGGCGGGGCGACCGGGCTGGTGTCAAGTGTCCCGGTTGGATGCGCATAGTGTCGAGACGCTGAATCCGGGGTGTGGACAACGGAGATCACAGGGGTCATGGACAACTGGTCACTCGTGGTGCCGGTCAAGCCGCTGGACCGCGCCAAGTCGCGCATCGCCGCGGCCACCGGCGCCCACAGGGAGAAGTTCGCGCTCGCCATCGCGGCCGACACCATCACCGCGGCGCTCGCGTCACCGGCCGTCGGCCGCGTCGTGGTCGTCACCGACGACCTCGTCGCCGGGGGCGTCCTCGGCGAGCTCGGGGCGTACGTCATCGCCGACGAGCCCGACGCCGGGCTCAACCCGGCCCTGCTCCACGGCGCCGCCGCCGCGCTGCGCCTGGCCCCGCGTACGAGCGTGGCCGCGCTGTTCGCCGACCTTCCCGCGCTGCGCCCCGAGGAGCTGACCCGCGCGCTGGAGGCCGCGCGGCCGTGGCGCCAGGCGTTCGTGCCCGACGCCGCCGACGAGGGCACCACCCTCTACACCGCGCGCCCCGGCCACGGCTTCTCCCCGTCGTTCGGCCGCGGCTCCCGCGACCGCCACCGCCTGCGCGGCGCCCACGAAATGCGCCTGCCCGACATCCCCGGCCTCCGCCGAGACGTCGACACCCTGGCCGACCTCCGCGAGGCCATCACCCTGGGCGTCGGCCGCCGCACCGCCGAGGTGGCCGCGCTGTTCGTCTGACCACCACGGCGGTACGGGTCAGGAACCCCGCTTCCGCACCGTCAGGATGTCGTCGATCAGGCCGTACTCCCGGGCCTCCTCGGCGGTCATGATCTTGTCGCGGTCGATGTCGCGGGACACCTGGTCCGCCGGGTGGCCGCTGTGGTCGGCGATGATCTGCTCCATCTGCGCCCGCATCCGCAGGATCTCCCGCGCCTGGATCTCCAGGTCGCTGGACATCCCCTGGCTGCCCTCGGTGGCCGGCTGGTGGATGATGATCCGCGAGTTGGGCAGCGCCGCGCGCTTGCCGGGCGCGCCCGCGGCCAGCAGCACGGCCGCCGCCGACGCCGCCTGGCCCAGGCAGGTCGTCTCGACCGGCGGGCCGATGAACTGCATGGTGTCGTAGATCGCCATCATCGACGTCATCGAGCCGCCCGGCGAGTTGATGTACAGATGGATGGGCCGTTCGACGTCCATCGACTCCAGCGCGAGGAGCTGCGCGATGATGTCGTTCGCCGACGTGTCGTCGACCTGCACCCCGAGGAACACGATGCGCTCCTCGAACAACTTGTTGTACGGGTTCTGCTCCTTCGCGCCGTACGACGTGTGCTCCACGAACGACGGCACGATGTAGCGCCCGTTCACCTCGCCCGCCATCAGGGCACCCGCCCCTCGGCCGGGAGCTCGTTGGCGCTCTCCAGGACGTGGTCGATGAAGCCGTAGTCGCGCGCCTCGTCGGCGGTGAACCACCGGTCGCGGTCGGAGTCGGACTCGATCTGCTCCTCGGTCTGCCCGGTGTTCCGCGCGTTGAGCTGGGCGATGAGCTGCTTGAGGTAGAGCGACTGCTCGGCCTGGATCTTGATGTCGGACGCGGTGCCGCCGATGCCGCCGGACGGCTGGTGCATCATGATCCGCGCGTGGCGCAGGGCGTAGCGCTTGCCGGGCGTGCCCGCGGCGAGCAGGAACTGGCCCATGGACGCCGCCATGCCCATCGCGACGGTCCGCACGTCGTTCCGTACGTAGTTCATGATGTCGTACACCGCGAGGCCGCCGTCGACCCAGCCGCCGGGCGAGTTGATGTACATCCAGATGTCGCGCTCGCCGTCGCGGGCGGACAGCAGCAGGAGCTGCGCGCACACCCGCCGCGTGACCTCCTCGTCGATCTCCGAGCCGATGAACACGATCCGGTTGTCCAGCAGGCGCTGGAAGAGCGGGTCCTGGAGGAGCGCCTGCTCCTGCGGCGCCTGTGTCGTCCGCCCGAGCACGCGCGTCGGGCGCTGGAACGTCGGTGGGTTGCTCATCAGGTGAGCCTCCTCGCTGCTCGCGTTCTGTACAGACTTTCAAAAACGTACAGAATGTTAGCATGGAGTCATGAGACGCGAGATCCCTGTTACGCAGGCACGTGCCGATCTGGCCGAGCTCGTCAACCGTGTGGCGTACAGCGGCGAGCGCCTCGTTCTCACCCGTCACGGCAAGGCGATGGCCGCCCTGGTGCCGGCCGACGACCTCGAGCGCCTGGAGCAGATCGCCCGTCAGCTCATCCACCTGACCGAGGTCGGCCACGAGGAGTCGGGCACGGGCCAGCCCGAGGCGCAGCCGCTGCAGATCGCCGCCGAGTACCGCCCCGGCGGCCCGCCGCGCCCGCCGGGCTTCCACTAGCCGCGGCCGCTACCGTGGGCCCATGCAGGCGACGGTGGCCGTGTACGACGAGGAGACGCGCTCGGGCACGGTGCTGCTCGACGACGGCGCCGAGCTGGCGTACGGCACCGCCGCGTTCGACGCGGGCGGCCTGCGCCGCCTCCGCCTGGGCCAGCGGGTGAACATCGCGCTCGGCGGCGACGGCGCCATCACGTGCATCACGCTCGCGACGTTCCCGCTGCCCGGCTGACCCCGGGCATACCAAGGGCCCGGGACGCGGGTTGGCGCGTCCCAGGCCCTTATGTACGCCGAGTGCGTCCGGCTACTTCTTCTTCGCTCCGGCCTTGGCCTTCTTGCCGCCGTTGACCAGCGACTTGAAGTCGGCACCAGGCCGGAACTTCGGCACCGAGCTCTTCGGCACCTTGATGGCCTCGCCGGTGGCCGGGTTGCGGGCCGTACGGGCAGGCCGCTCCGCCTTCTCGAACGCGCCGAAGCCGGTGATCGAGACCTTGTCGCCCTTGGCGACGGCGCCCTGGATGGTCTCCAGGATCGCGTTGACGGCCTCGGTGGCGGTCTTCTTGTCCCCCAACCTGCCGGAGATCGCGTCGATCAGCTCACGCTTGTTCATGTATAGCTCCTCCGGTTCCCCCTTGCTCAAGCGAAATTAGGGGACTACCGATCGGCGCACAATCACCACACGGCGAAGTTTTACCGTGTCGGGCCTGGGTTTCTGTCTTCGGAGCCGCTCGTTGGGGGCGTATTACCTGATTGATCCCCGGACGTCCGGTTCAGCTCGGCCATGAACGCGTCGAGTTTCTCGGCGGCGCGGGCGAGGTCGCGTTTCGCCAGATCGGTGATCTTCAGCAGCCGCCGGGTGGCCTCGGGGCGCGCACCGGGCGGCAACGCCGCGACCCGGCGGTGCGCGTCGCGCAACCGCCGGGCCACGCCGCCGTACGGCAGCCAGTCGTCCTCGGTCAGGCCGTCTTCGGCAGCCACGGTCGGCGCCGCTCCTCGAAGGACCCGATGTCGTCCGTGTGGCGCAGCGTGAGCCCGATGTCGTCCAGGCCCTCCATCAGCCGCCAGCGGGTGTAGTCGTCCAGCTCGAACGGCGCCACGACGTCGCCGCCGCGCACCTCGCGGGCCGCCAGGTCGACGGTGATCTCGGTCTTCGGGTCGGCCTCCACGGCCGCCTGGAGCGCCTCGATCGTCTCGGCGGGCAGCAGGACGGTGAGCAGGCCGCCCTTCAGCGAGTTGCCGCGGAAGATGTCGCCGAAGCGCGCCGACAGGACGGCCTTGAAGCCGTGGTCCTGCAGCGCCCACACGGCGTGCTCGCGCGAGGAGCCCGTGCCGAAGTCCGGCCCCGCGATGAGCACGGTGGCGCCGTCGTACTCCGGCCGGTTCAGCACGAAGTCGGGCTCGTTGGCGCGCCAGGCGGCGAACAGCCCGTCCTCGAAGCCCGTACGGGCGACGCGCTTGAGGTAGACGGCCGGGATGATCTGGTCGGTGTCCACGTTGCTGCGGCGCAGCGGCACCGCGCGCCCGGTGTGGACGGTGAACTTCTCCATGTTCGTCAGGCTCCCTGAGGTCAGTCCAGATCGGCGGGCGAGGACAGGCGGCCGGTCACCGCGGTGGCGGCGGCGACCAGCGGCGACACCAGGTGCGTACGCCCGCCCTTGCCCTGCCGCCCCTCGAAGTTGCGGTTGGACGTGGACGCGCTGCGCTCGCCGGGCGCGAGCTGGTCGGGGTTCATGCCCAGGCACATCGAGCACCCGGCCTGCCGCCACTGCGCGCCGGCCGCGGTGAAGACGGCGTCGAGCCCCTCCTCCTCGGCCTGCTTCTTCACCCGCATCGAGCCGGGCACGACCAGCATGCGGACGCTGTCCGCCACCTGGCGGCCGCGGATGACGTCCGCGGCGGCGCGGAGGTCCTCGATGCGGCCGTTGGTGCAGGAGCCGACGAAGACGGTGTCGACGGCGACGTCGCGCAGCCGGGTGCCGGGCGCGAGGTCCATGTACGCCAGGGCCTTCTCGGCGGACACGCGGGCGTCGGCGTCGTCCATCGCGGCCGGGTCGGGCACGGCGGAGTCGAGCGGCGCGCCCTGGCCGGGGTTCGTGCCCCAGGTGACGAACGGGCTGAGCGCCTCGGCGTCGATCACGACCTCCTTGTCGAAGGCCGCGTCGTCGTCGGTGCGGAGGCTGCGCCAGTATTCGACCGCGGTGTCCCAGCCGGAGCCCCGCGGCGCGTGGTCGCGGCCCTCCAGGTAGGCGAAGGTCGTGTCGTCCGGCGCGATCATGCCGGCGCGCGCGCCCGCCTCGATCGACATGTTGCAGACCGTCATGCGCGCCTCCATGGACAGCGCGCGGATGGCCTCGCCGCGGTACTCGATGACGTAGCCCTGGCCGCCGCCGGTGCCGATCTCGGCGATGACGGCGAGGATGATGTCCTTCGCGGTGACGCCCGGCCTCAGCGTGCCGTCGACCGTGACGGCCATCGTCTTGAACGGCGACATCGGCAGCGTCTGCGTGGCCAGGACGTGTTCCACCTGGCTGGTGCCGATGCCGAACGCCAGCGCGCCGAACGCGCCGTGCGTGCTGGTGTGGGAATCGCCACACACGATCGTCATGCCGGGCTGCGTCAGGCCGAGCTGCGGGCCGATGACGTGGACGATGCCCTGGCCCTCGTCGCCCATGGGGTGCAGGCGCACGCCGAACTCGGCGCAGTTCTTGCGCAGCGTCTCGACCTGTGTACGCGAGACGGGGTCCGCGATCGGCCAACTGATGTCGTCGGTCGGGACGTTGTGGTCTTCCGTTGCGATGGTCAGATCGGGCCTGCGCACCTGACGACCCGCGAGCCGGAGCCCTTCGAACGCCTGCGGGCTGGTGACCTCGTGGATGATGTGCAGGTCGATGTAGAGGAGATCGGGCTCGCCGTCCGCATGGCGGACGACGTGGGAGTCCCAGACCTTCTCGGCCAGTGTGCGACCCATGTTCAATGCCTTCCTGCCGGACTTCGCTACCGGCTCTTCCGCCGCCGCCCACCGTACCGGGCACAATCGACTTGTGTCTCAGATCGCGAGACGGCAGTATCGAACCATGGACAACTCTAGCGGAGTCGGCGTGCTGGACAAGGCGGCACTCGTCCTCAACGCCCTCGAATCCGGCCCCGCGTCGCTCGCGCAGCTCGTGCAGTCGACCGGATTGGCCCGCCCCACGGCGCATCGGCTGGCGGTGGCGCTCGAACACCACCGGTTCGTCGCGCGCGACACCCAGGGCCGTTTCGTGCTCGGCCCGCGCTTCGCCGAGCTCGCCGCCGCCGCGGGCGAGGACCGGTTGCTCGCGGTGGCCCAGCCGATCCTGACGCAGATCCGCGACCTGACCGGCGAAAGCGCCCAACTGTACCGCCGCCAGGGCGATGTCCGCGTGTGCGTGGCCGCCGCCGAGCGCGCCAGCGGCCTGCGCGACACGGTCCCGGTGGGCAGCGCGCTGCCGATGACCGCGGGCTCGGCCGCGCAGGTGCTGCTGGCCTGGGAGGACGGCGACCGTATGCACCGGGCGCTGCGCGGTGCGCGGTTCAGCGCCGCGACGCTGGCCCAGGTGCGGCGGCGCGGCTGGGCGCAGAGCGTCGGCGAGCGCGAGCAGGGCGTGGCGTCGGTGTCCGCGCCCATCCGCGGCCCGGGCAACCGGGTGATCGCCGCCGTCTCGGTCTCCGGCCCGCTCGAACGCCTGACCCGCTCCCCCGGCCGCCTGCACGCGGGCGCCGTCACGTCCGCCGCCGAGCGCATCTCCGAGGCGCTGCGCCGCACCCCGTCCTAGCGCAGGGCGCGGTCCACGCCCGGGTCGTACGGGCCGAGGAAGCGCGGGTCCGGCCGTGTCCAGACGTCGATGAGCGCCCGGATGTCGGCCGGCACCTCGCGCGCGTAGCCGTACGCCGTGGGCCCGGGCTCGCGGGTGAAGCTGTCGTCGCCCACGCCGACCGCGTCGATGCCGGCCGCGCGGCACAGCACGAGGGCGCGCGGCAGGTGGAAGGCCTGCGTGACGACGATGGCCGAGCGCACACCGAAGATCCGCCGCGCCCGCGCGCAGGAGTCCCACGTACGGAACCCGGCGTAGTCGGAGACCACGCGCCCGCGCGGCACGCCGCGCGCCGTGAGGTAGTCGCGCATCACGGACGTCTCGTCGTACGCCGTGGTGCTGTTGTCGCCGGTGACCAGGATCGCGCGCACCTTCCGCGCGGCGTACAGGCCACGCGCGATGTCCAGCCTGCGGGCCAGGAACGGCGACGGCGTGGCGCCCTGGACGCCCGCGCCGAACACGATCGCCACACCGCGTGCGGGCACCCCGGAAGCCGTGTGCCGGTACGGGCCGCTGCTCACGAACGCCCACACGGTGGGCGCGGCGATCACCACGGCGGCCACCGCGGCCACCGCGAGCCCCCATCTGCGCACGACCGGCCGCGCGTACAGCCTGACCAGGCCGGACAGCCAGCGCCGCGCCGTGCCCTCAATCGTCTTGCGCAGTCCCGTCACGCTGGGATGTTAGACGGCATCCGCGGCATCGGTGTTCCGGCCGCCCGCGACGGCCCCGGTGAGCTCGGCCACGTCCGGCGCGATCTCGGCGGCCCACCTGCGGTAGCCGTCCGGGCCGGGGTGGAAGCCGTCGGCGCCGAAGAACGCCGCGGTGTCGGCGGGCAGCTCGAACGTACGGTGGCGGACGCCCGGCAGGCGCGCGGCGACGCGGCGCAGCCGCCCGTCCATGGCGCGGGCGCGCCGCCCGAGGATGGCCCGCATCGGCCACGGCAGGGCGGGGAACCGGCCGAGCGGCGGCATTCCGGACACCACGACCGGCACCCCGGCGCCGGCGGCCGCCCGGATCGCGGACACCAGCGCGGTGACGTCGCGCTCGAACCGCGCCAGCGTCCGCGCGCCCAGCAGGTCGTTGACGCCGATCGCGACCACCACGGCGTCCGGCCGCGGCCGGGCGGCCAGCCCGGCGAGCAGGTCGCGGCGCACCGCGTCCGCCGTGTAGCCCGTACGCCCGTCCACGGTCCACGCGACCGGCGCCCCGGTGCGCGCCGCGACCTCCGCGGCCAGGAACCCGGGCAGCGCCTCGGAGTGCAATTGCGCGCCGACCCCGGCCGCGGTGGACTCCCCGACCACCGCGACCCGCAGCGTACGGCCCGTGCCCGGCACGGAGCCCGCGGACGGCCCGCCGGCCTCGGGCAGCCGCGGCGTCGTGGCGCGCACCCGGCGCCCCTGGACGAGGAGGACCGGCGCGGTCAGGTAGAAGATCACGCGCCCGCCGTCTCCGCGTGGCGCCCGCTCGCGCTGAGCCGGTCGGCCGCCCGGTGCCCGATCGTGGCCGCCTCGCCCAGCGGAACGGCGGCGCCGAGGCCGAACGCCGGCATGTTGACGTAGACGCTCTCGTGACCGCCGAGAACGTACGTTTCGTGCCAGACGCCGACCGTCTCGCTCTGGTAGGCGGCGCGGAAGAACTCCGTCCACGCCGGGCGGTGCGCGTGGTCGCGGTCGCCGGCGAACGCCTGGAGGTCCGCGGCGCTGCGCCAGTACTGGATCATCGTGGCGCCGCGCGGCGGGTCGTAGAGCCCCCGCGCGCCGAGCAGGCCGAGCTCCGGGTCCTGGCTCAGCTCGCGCATCATCTTCGGCATCGCGGCGAACACCGGCCACCACTGCTTCACCGCGCGCAGCCGGTTGATCCGCATCCCGATCAGGAACACCACCGTGCCCTCGTCGGCCCGCGCCGCCCATCGCCCCGCCTTGACGTCCATGCGCCCTCCTTGGATAGCTAAACTATCCAGTATTAGATAGCAGTAGTATCCAGTTGTAAAGAGGATTCCCGGAAGAGGCCCCATGCGCATGTCCGAGCTGAGCGCCCAAAGCGGCGTCCCGGTGCCGACGATCAAGTACTACCTGCGGGAAGGCCTGCTGCCCCGCGGCGAGGCGACGTCCGCGACACAGGCCAGTTACGGCGAGGAGCACGTACGCCGGCTGCGGCTGATCCGCGCGCTCGTCGACGTCGGGGAGATGTCGCTTGCGTCCGTGCGCGCGATCCTGGAGGCGGTGGACCGGCCGCGCCTCGGGCTGCACCGCATGCTCGGCACCACGCAGCACGCCGTGGGCCCGCACGCCCAGGCGCCCGCGGACGAGGACGAGGACGATGACTGGCGCGCGGCGCGCGCGACCGTGGACGACCTGATCGCCGGCCTCGGCTGGGACGTGACCGCGACGGCCCCGGCGCGCACGCTGCTTGCGCAGGCGGTGGTGACGATGCGGCGGCTCGGCCTGCCGATCACGCAGGACATGCTGCGGACGTACGCGCGGCTGGCGCAGGAGATGTCCGCGCTGGACTTCGACCTGCTCGGCGGCACACAGGGGCGCGCCGAGCTGGCGGAGCGGCTGACGCTGGGCACGGTGCTGTACGAACGGGCGTTCATCGCGGTGCACCGGCTCGCGCAGGAGGAGCTTTCCGCGCGTACGTACGGCCGCGGGCGGGCGTGACGCGCGTCAGGCGATGGCGCCGCCGTCGCGCAGGGCGGCGATCGCCTCGGCGCTGAACCCCCAGTCGGCGAGTGCCGCGTCGGCGCCGTCGCCGGCCGCGGGCGCGGGCCCGGCTGTGGTGGCGGGGGTGCGGCCGAACCGGGGCGCGGCGGCGGGTTGTACGGCGCCGCCGACATCGGCGAACGCGCCGCGTGCGGTGTTGTGCGGGTGGGTGTGCGCCTCGGCGGGGCTGAGGACGGGGGCCACGCAGGCGTCGGAGCCGGCGAAGACCTCGGCCCATTCGTCGCGGGTGCGCTGGGCGAAGACCTCGGTGAAGCGGGCGCGGAGCTTCGGCCAGCCGTCCTTGTCGTGCTGCGCGGGCAGGCCGTCGCCGTCGACGCCGAGGAGGCGGGTGAACTCGGCGTAGAACTGCGGTTCGAGCGCGCCGACGCTCATGTACTGGCCGTCGGAGGTCGTGTACACGGTGTAGAACGGCGCGGAGCCGTCGAGCAGGTTGGTGCCGCGTTCGGGCGACCATCCGCCGGCCGCGCCGAGGACGTGGACGAACGTGGCGATGAGCGCGGCGCCGTCGACCATCGCGGCGTCGATGACCTGCCCGCGTCCGGACTTCTCGCGTTCGTAGAGCGCGGCCATGACGCCCATGGCGAGCAGCAGCCCGCCGCCGCCGAAGTCGCCGAGGAAGTTGACGGGCGGCACGGGCGGTTGTCCGGCGGGGCCGATGGGGTGCAGGGATCCGGCGATGGAGATGTAGTTGATGTCGTGGCCGGCCTGCTGCGCCATGGGCCCGTCCTGCCCCCAGCCGGTCATGCGCCCGTAGATGAGCCGCGGGTTGCGCCCGGTGAGCTCCTCGGGCCCGAGCCCCAGCCGTTCCATGACGCCGGGCCGGAACCCTTCGACAAGCACGTCAGCGGAGTCCACAAGACCCCGCACAGCCTCAAGCCCAGCGCCGTTCTTGAGATCAACCCGTACGGACCGCCGCCCCCGCCCCAGCGGATTGGTGGACGTGTCCCCGGGCCGATCAACCCGCAGCACGTCAGCCCCGAGATCGGCCAGGATCATGCACCCGAACGGAGCCGGCGCCAGCCCGGCGAACTCAACGACCCGCACCCCGTCCAACGGCCCACCAGCCACGCCAACCCCTCCCACCAAGAGCCACCGCCCCAGAGCCTACGACCCCCCACCCCAAAACAGAACCCCGTTCGGTCCCATCCGAGCGAAGCGAAGGGCAGCCGAAAGAACAGTTCTGGTCAGTTCTGGTGGGCGGAGCCAGCTTGCAACCGCGTCAGGAGTCAACGAACCTCAGATACCGAGCGCGGGGGTCCGGGGGGCTCGGCCCCCCGGGTAATAACGAAAGCGCCCCAGGTGCACGAACGTGCACATAGGGCGCCCAAAGCTTTCGTAGCCCCGAGCGGATTCGAACCGCCGTTACCGCCTTGAGAGGGCGGCGTCCTAGGCCTCTAGACGACGGGGCCGTGCAATTTCTCGACTGAATTCTACCGAACGTTCCGACTGGTCCGTCCGGTGTCATTCGGTGGTGGCGGGCCGGGCGGACCCGGCCTTCCAGCGCGACCACTGTACCGCGGCCCCGCCGGGTACGCCAAAACGGCCCGGTACGCGGTGGCGGCGCACGCCCGTGGCCCCGTACGGCGGCCCGCGGCTACACTCCCCCCGCATGTCGACGCCCCTGGATTCGCTGCCGAAGATCGGCGCGCCGGCGACGCGCGCGCTGCACGCGGCCGGCCACACGTCGCTGCGCGGGCTGGCCGGTGTGCCGCGCGCGGAGCTCGCGGCGCACGGTCTCGCGCTGTCCTGAGCGCACGGGAATTCACCGGGCGGCAATTCCGCGACGGTTTGCGTACGGGAAAGCCGAATTGCCGAATCCGTACCGCCCGCGCATTCCGACCAGGTAATTCTCCCGTTCCGTCAGCCGCCGAGCACCTCGCGGAGGGTGGCGGCGAAGGCGTCGGGCTCCCCCATTCCGCCGTATTCGCCGCCGGAGAACCCGTCGTGGCCGCCCGGGAAGGTGACGGGGGTGGTGCCGAGCCGTTCGGCGACCGCGGTGCCGGCGCGTCCGGCCATCATCCGCGCGGACTGCGCGCCCACGCCGATGACGACGCGGGTCGGCGCGGCGCGCAGCGCGGCGAAGTCGTGCCGGTGGTCGGCGCAGGACGGCATGTTCATGCCGAGCAGCGGGTTGTCGCGGGTGCCGTCGTCGGCGGCGGGCAGCCCGAAGGCGGCGGGGTCGGGCCCGGGCTGGTCGGCGTAGCCGTCGGGGATCGGCCCGTCGAGGCTGACCAGGGCGATGAACCGCGCCATGGCGGGGCCGAAGCCGTCGCGCAGGTACGTGTCGTGGATGGCGACGCACGCGGCGATCGCGGCGACGGCGTCGGGCAGTTCGCGCGCGGCGGGCGGTTCGTGCGCCACGAGCGTGCGCACCTGCTCGGGGTGGCGGGCGACGAGCGCGAGGCCGTTGACGGCGCCGCCGCTGCTGGCGAAGATCTCGACGGGCCCCACGCCCAGTTCGGTGATCAGCCGGTGCAGGTCGTCGGCGTGCTTGTCGGGGCTGTTCTCGGTGGCGCCGTCGGTGGACCGGCTGCGCTCGGCGCCGCGCGGGTCGTACGTCACGACGGTGCGGTCGGTGAAGTGGCCGGCCAGCGTGGCGAACCCGGCGGCGCCCATCGGCGACCCGATGATCAGCAGGACGGGCGCGTCGCCGCCGTCGCCCCCGCGCACGTCATAGGTGAGCACGGCGCCCGGCACGTCCAGGGTGTGCGTCTTCGTCTCGGCCATGTCGGCCCCTCTCCTCGGTCCGGCTTCCACCGTGCTGACTCGCCGGTCCTCGGATTATCACCGGTCGTCACCGCGCTCACATGCCGACGGCCCGGCCTGGCACGCGCGTCAGTGCGGGATCGCCTCGATGATCCGGTGCGCGCCCTTGCCGGCGAGGGCGTCGGCGACGTACGCGCCGAGCTCCTCCGCGCGGCCGGGTTCGTCCGACGCGCGGACGCGGGCGAGCTCGCCGCCGTCGGGGGTGAACACCATGCCGAGCAGCGACAGCGGGCCGTCGGCGGTGGCCGTGCAGTGGCCGGCGATCGGCGAGTTGCAGTGGCCGCGCAGGCCGCGCAGCATGGCGCGCTCCGCGGCGACGCGCGTACGGGTGGCGGGGTCGTCGAGGGCGCGCAGGAGGTCGGCGACGCCGGTGTCGGCGGTCCGGCATTGCAGGCCGAGCACGCCCGCGCCGACGGCCGGGCACATGACGTCGAGCGGCAGCGTCTCGGCGGCGCGGTCGGCCCGGCCGATGCGGTCGAGCCCGGCGCGCGCGAGGATCACCGCGTCGACGGGGCGCTCGGCGTCGAGCCGGGCCAGCCGCGAGTTCACGTTGCCGCGGAACGGCTCGACGCGCAGGTCGGGGCGGTGGCGCAGGAGCTGCGCGGCCCGTCGTACGGCGGACGTCCCGATCGTCGCCCCGGCGGGCAGCCCGGCCAGCGTCCGGTGCGCCGAGCCCTCGGGGAACACGACGACGTCGTGCACGTCGTCCCGCGCCAGGTAGCCCGCGAACTCCGTCCCCTCGGGCGCCGGCACGTCGCCCGGTACGTCCTTCACGCAGTGCACGGCCGCGTCGATCGCCCCGTCGACGAGCGCGCGCTCGATCTCCTTCAGGAACGTGCCCTTGCCGCCCAGGTCGGCGAGGGCGCCGCGCCACCGGTCGCCGGAGGTCTCGATGCCGACGATCTCGACGTCCAGGCCGGGCGCCGCCGCGCGGAGCCGCTCGGACACGTGGACGGCCTGCGCCATGGCCATCGGCGACCTCCGCGACCCGAGCCGCAGCGCACGTACGGAAGACATTCGCCCAAGATAACGATCACCTGCCGTGCGCGTGATCCGGGCCGCCTGGTCGCGTACGGACGAGCTCGGCGATGCGCTCCATCTGGTCGAGCTGGGCGTCGAGGGACGGCGCCGCGATCCGGCAGACCAGGTGCGCCGCGCCCGCCGCCGCGTAGCGGTCCAGCGCGGCGGCCACGTGCCCGGCCGGGCCCGCGACCATCATCTGGATCGTCCGCACCACCTCGTACGGCAGGCCGTACGTGCCCCGGCAGTACGCATCGAGCCGCCGTACGCCCTCGTCCACGTCGTCGGTGACCAGCACCGTGGCGAACAGCGCGGGGGTGATCGCGTCCGGGTCGCGCCCCGCGCGCTGCGCGGCGCCGCGCACCGCCGCGAGGCCCGTACGGTAGTCGGCCGGATCGGGCGGGTACGGCAGCCACCCGTCGTAGAGCCGGCCGGTGCGCTCCAGCGCCGACGGGCTCCCGCCGGCCAGCCAGATCGGCGGCCCTCCTGCCTGGTACGACGGCGTGCACGCGGGCAGGTCGTCGTAGCGCAGCACCTCGCCGCGGAAGGCGCGCCCGCCCGCCCACAGCGCGCGCCACAGGGCCACCGTGTCGTCCAGCCGTGCGAAGCGGCGCTTCCACGGCACGTCCGAGACCGCGTACTCGGACTCCGACCGCCCGGGGAACCCGGCGCCCACGGTGACGACCAGCCGCCCGGCGGACAGGTGGTCGACGGAGGCGAGCTCCTGCGCGGCCATCACGGGGCGGCGGAAGGCGGGCAGCAGGGCCGCCGTGCCGAGCGTGACGCGCTCGGTGGCCGGCGCGAGGGCCGCCAGCAGCGCCAGCGGCTCGATGCGCGGGCCCGTCAGCGAGTCGTTGGCCCACACCGAGTCGTAGCCGAGCCGCTCGGCGCGCACACCGAAGTCGACGAGCCGCCGCGCGTCGTCCCACTGGCTCCGGTCGGCGGGGATGAGGATCCCGAGTCGCGTGTTCATGCGACGGATCGTGCTCGGCCGCAGGAATGACGGCAATTCCCTCGAAGGAATGAGCAGACCGGGCACACTGGACGAATGGACTTCCCCCGCGCCCTGCGTACGAGCCGGCGGCGCCACCGCCTGAGCCAGCTCGAGCTCGCGACGCGCGCGGGCACGACCCAGCGCCACCTCAGCTTCATGGAAGGCGGCCGCTCCCGGCCCGGCCGGTCCATGGTCGTACGGCTCAGCGAGTCGATGGAGCTGCCGCTGCGGGAGCGCAACGAGCTGCTGCTCGCGGCCGGATACGCCCCCGTCTACCCGCAGACCCCGCTGGACGGCCCCGGCCTGTCGCACGTACGCACGGCGCTGCGGCACATCCTGGCCGGGCACATGCCGTACCCCGCGCTCGTGGTGGACGCGCGGCACGAACTGGTGCTCGCCAACGACGCGATCACCCTGCTCACCGAGGGTGTCGCGGCGCATCTGCTGCGCCCGCCGGTCAACGTGCCACGCCTCGCGCTGCACCCGGAGGGCCTGGCGCCGCGGATCGCCAACCTGGCGCAGTGGGCCCAGCACATCCTCGACCGCCTCCCCCGCGACGACCTGTACGACGAGCTGTCCGGCTACGTACCGGCCCCCGCCCCGGACCCCGGCCACGTCGGGTTCGCCGTACCGCTACGGCTCCGCTCGACCCGCGGCGAGCTGCGCCTGACCACCACGATCACCACCTTCGCGACCGCGCTCGACGTGACCGTGGCCGAGCTGCGCCTGGAGGCGTTCCTGCCCGCCGACGCGGAGACGGCCGCGCTATTGGCCGGGTAGCCGCGCTCGATACTCGGCCCGCGCCCTCCACGGAAAGCTCGGCTTCTCCGACGGCCGGGGCACCGTCGTCACCCAGTTGGCCACCGTCACCGGGCAGCGCCGTCCCCCGTACGGTGCGTGGCCTCGATGCCGGTGAGGATGAGGTCGACGCCGGCGAGGAACTGCTCGCGGTCGTCGTGTTCCCGCAGGTGCGCCCTGGCCTTGAGCACGGACGGGTACTTCGCGGGATCAAGATCCGCCCACCGCGCGGCCACGGTGGCGAGGAAGGCCGATCGGTCCATCTTGCTGCCGGCGAGCGCCCGCGCGTTGGCCGCGTTCTGCCCGGCGACACCGAGGATGTAGTTCACGAGCACGCCCGCGGAGTCGGACAGCGCTCGTTCGGGCACGCCCAGGGCCCGCAGTCGCCCGCTGACGCTCTCGTAGATGTCCAACACCGCCGGCCGCCACGGCTCCCGCGTGAGCTGGGCGCCGACCCACGGGTGGGCGTCGATCGCGTCGAACAGGCCCAGCGCGACGGCACGCAGCGCCTGCCGGGGCTCGGTGTCCGCGGCGAGATCGGTCACGACGGGGGCGATGACGTGGTCGGTGGCCGCCGCGAGCAGATCGTTCCGGTCCGCGACGTGGTGATAGATCGCCCCGTACCCGGTGGCCAGCCGCACGGTCAGCGCCTTCAACGTCAGCGCGCCCTCGCCCTCGGCGTCGAGGATCTCGGTCGCCGCCTTGACGATCACATCCCGCGACAACGCCTCCGTACGCCGGGGTGCCCGGTGAGCCTTGGCCGCCATGAGCCCCATCCTGCCACGTTTGGAGCGCCGCTCCAAACCCGTGCTAGCGTCATTGGAGTGACAATCCAACGAGTACGGGGACGCTCATGACCACACCGATCACCGTCGTCGGGGCGGGCCTCGGCGGCCTCGTCCTGGCCCGCGTCCTGCACGTGAACGGCATCCCGGTCACGGTCTACGAAGCGGAGGCCTCGCCGGCCGCGCGCACCCAGGGCGGGCTGCTCGACATCCACCCCTGGAACGGCCGGCCGGCCCTCGAAGCGGCCGGCCTGATCGAGGAGTTCCGCGGCCTCGTCCTGCCCGGCCGCGAGTCGTACCGGGTTCTGGACCGGACGGGGACCGTGCTGCTCGACCGGCCCGACGACGGCACGGGCGTACGTCCCGAGGTGGCGCGCGGCGAGCTCCGGCAGATGCTGCTCGACGCGCTCCCGGACGGCATCGTCCAATGGGGACGCAAGGTCAGCGGCGCGCGGCCTCTCGGCGACGGCCGCCACGAGCTGCGCTTCACCGACGGCTCCACCGTCCGTACGAGCGCGCTGATCGGGGCGGACGGTGCGTGGTCGCGGATCCGTCCGCTGCTGTCCGCCGCCACCCCGCAGTACGTGGGCGTCACGTCCGTCGAGTACTTCCTGTTCGACGCCGACACCCGCCATCGCGCCACATCGGAGGCGGTCGGCGCCGGGTCGCTGTTCGCGCTCGCGCCGGGCAAGGGCTTCCTGGCGTACCGGGAACGACGCGGCACCCTGCACGCGTACGTACAGCTCCAGGTGCCAGAGGGCTGGTTCGCCGGCACCGATCTGTCCGACGGCGCGGCCGTGTCGTCCCGGGTCGCCGCCGAGTTCGACGGCTGGGCGCCCGAGCTGACCGCGCTGATCACCGACAGCGACACCGCCCCGGTCACGCGCCCCCTCTACGCCCTCCCGGCCGCCCACCGCTGGCCCCGAGTCCCCGGCGTGACCCTGATCGGCGACGCCGCCCACCTCGCACCCCCCAACGGCGAAGGCGCCAACACGGCCATGCGCGACGCCGCCACCCTCGCCCAGGCCATCGCCAAGCACCCCGCCGACATCGACCCCGCACTGGCCGAACACGAACAGGCGATGTTCGCCCGCACCCCCACCGAAGCCGAGGACATCTACAACCTCATGCTCGGCCCCAACGCCCCCCATAGCTGGCTCGCCATGATGAACGGCGCCGTGCGGTCATAGCGAAGGCCGGTGCAGGTAGGCCACCTGGCCGTAGGACCCTTCCGGCGTTCCGTCCACAAGCGCCATGACATGACCGGTCGCGGAGACGACGTTCTCGGAACGGGTCCCGGTGTCGTGCGCCGCCTTGTCCGTCCAGACCTCGGTCACCCAGATCGCGTCGGGGTCGTCAAGGACCTTATTGACGCTGCACCACTCAAGGCCGGGGATGCCGATTCGCAGCATGTCCCTGAACCGCTCGATGAGCAGGTCGCGCTGCCCCGGCCGCGCGGTCATCCTCCCGTGGACACTGAACCTGCTTCCCTCAGACACCGTCACCCTCCCCGCCTGCGCTACGTGCGCGTCTCTTTATGAGACATCAATGTCTTACGAAGAGACCGACGTGTCAACCGGTCGCTACGATGCGCCCATGAGCAAGGGTGAAACTCTGCGCGACCGCACCGCCGCGGCGATCGTCGACAGCGCCGCCGCGACCATGGCCGAGCGGGGCCACGCCGTCAGCATGAACGAGATCGCGAGCGCCGCCGGGGTCAGCCGCGCAACGCTCTACCGCTACTTCCCCAGCCGCGAAGCGCTCCTCCACACAATGGCCACGACCAGCATCGAGGAACTAGCGGCCCGCATTACGGACGCGGACCTCCAGAACATCCCCGTCGACCAGGCCATCGCCCGCCTGGTCCGCGGATTCGTAGCCGTCGGCAGCAAATACACGGCCCTATCAACCCCCGGCCACGAACACACCGCCGACCACCCCGACGCCGACGCCCTGCTGACCGAGCCCATCCGCGCCCTCTTCCGCCGCGGCATGGCCAACGGCTCAATACGCCCCGACCTACCGCCCGAACTCCTGACCGACGTACTCAGCGCCCTCATCAAGGCGGCGCTCAAGACGACCGCCGACGGCCATGCGGGCGTCGAGGAGACCTCCGCGGCGATCACCACACTGTTCCTCGACGGAACACGCACGTAGGCACCGCGAGCCGCCCGGTCAGGCGGCGAAGACGGTGCGGACGACGGACTCGTCGCCGTCGATCTCCACCAGTCCGAGGGCACGCGCGTCGCTGAGGGTGAGGGCGCCGGCGGCGAGTCCGAGGACGTAGGCGGGGTCGGCGCGGACAGTGGCGTCGAGGGCGCGGCCGTCATGCGGGCCGACCGCGAAACCGGAGCGCGTCGCGCGGAGCTGGAGAAGCGGGTGGCCGATCTCGAGGCCGACCGTCGCCGCGGTGCGGACCTTGACCCGGGTGTCGAGCAGGGCGGGGACGGCGAGGGCGAGCCACTCGGGCCGGAAGGAGTCGCCGTCCGGGCCGCGGACCATCAGCGGAGTGGACCAGCGGATCAGGCTCTCGATCGGCTGGCGCAGCTCGGCACCCCACGGCGTGAGGGCGTACGCGACCACGCTGCCCTCGCCGGCCAGCCGCCGTTCGACCACGCCCGCGGCCTCGAGGTCGCGGAGCCGGTCGGCGAGCAGGTTGGTCGCGATGCCGGGGAGGCCGTCGATCAGGTCGCGGTAGCGGGCGGGGCCGATGAGGAGCTGGCGGACGATGAGCAGGTTCCAGCGGTCGCCGACGACTTCGAGGGACCGGGCGAGCCCGCAGTACTGGCCGTAGCTACGCATCGCCATTCCCCTCTACTTGCGATTCTCAAGTACGCGTGACAACCTCAAGCCTACCGCAGGACCGAGCAGAGAGGGTGCCGCCATGGCCGATACCACCGAGAGCGCGCGGCCGGCCTGGGTCGACGATGACCTGTTCCCGTTCGAGAGCCACTTCGTCGACATCGACGGGCACACCGTGCACTACGTCGACGAGGGATCGGGCCCCACCCTGCTCCTGCTGCACGGCAACCCGACGTGGTCGTTCCTCTGGCGCGACGTGATCCGCGCGCTGCGCGACGACTTCCGCTGCGTCGCCCTCGACTACCCGGGATTCGGGCTGTCCACGCCGGCACCCGGTTACCGCTTCCTCCCCGAGGAGCACGCCGACGTGGTCACCGGGTTCGTCGACGCGCTCGGCCTCGAAGGCGTCACCCTGGTCGGGCAGGACTGGGGCGGCCCGATCGGCCTGGCCGCCGCCGTACGCCGGCCGGGCGTCTTCGACCGGCTGGTCCTCGCCAACGCCTGGGCATGGCCCGTCAACGGCGACCTCTACTTCGAGGCATTCGCGCGCCTCGCCGGCGGCCCCCTGATGCGTTTCCTGGGCCGCCGCCTCAACCTCATCGTCAAGGCGTTCATCCCCATGGGCCACCGAAGGCGAAAGGTGACCGCGGCCGAGAAGACCCACTACCGCCAGGCGATGGCCACCCCCGAGCGCCGCCAGGCCTCCGCCGTACTCCCCGGCCAAATCACCGCCAGCCGAACTTTCTTCACCAACCTCGAATCCGCCCTAGCGAACCACCCCCACCCACCAACCCTGATCATATGGTCCACCGCCCAAATCGGCTTCCGCCCCCAAGAACTCAAACGCCTAGAATCAACCCTCCCCAACCACAAAACCACAAAAATCGAGAATGCCGGCCTCTACGTAGAATCCGACGCCCCCAAAGAATTCACAGCCGCAATCCGCGCCTGGGCAGCCCGCAACTAGACCTGCACCCAGCCAGGCCCGCCGGGTTGGTCAGGCGGTTCGGATAATGCGCCGGCTCCCCAAGGGACGCCTTTCTCACTGCGACCGCGGCGCCTTCTTGACGTCCCGCGGCGACCACGTCCGGCTACCGGCGTTGGCGTTGCGCCAGAGGAAGTGGCGACCTGCTGGACTCCGTGGGTTCCGTGGTAGTTCATGGACGGCTCGGCCCGGATGTGCTCGATGCGGAGCAGTTTGATGTCCCGGTCGGGGTCGTTGGATTCCTTTCGTTCGCCCCGCCCAGCCACGAATCACCAGAGAGGAAGCCGACCCAACGCCTCCGGCCCCACCCCTTCACGGGTCTCCCCAATGCCGACCGAGTACAGCGCCCCCGCCCAGCCTGGCCGGGTCTGCAGCTATGCGTGTGGCTAATTAAGCACAGCCAGCGACAAGCCATTCCCACACAAATTCCAAAACAAAGCACACCCACCTGAATCTTCTAGCCGCCAGGCGCCATACCCTGATACTTCCGCGATAATTGGCGTTACCGCAGAAATCAACTATCAAGCCAAACCGGGCGGAGCATGACCATCAGCCGCCACTACTGTCCTTCCTCCGCCTCTCCGCCGCCGTCCGGTGAGGGAGGCGTGAATCCCTCCGGCCACCGCGTCGTCCCGTTGTAGACAACTCGGGCCAGGTTCGTACTGCGCAGATCCGCGCCGCTCATATCCGCGCCGCTCATATCCGCGCCGTTCAGGTTAGCGTCGCTCAGGTTCGCGCTCCGCAGAAACGCGTCGTTAAAGTACGCATTGCTCAGGTCGGCCCCGTTCAGGTACGTGTCGTTCAAGCACGCATTGCTTAGGTCAGCCCCGTTTAGATGCGCGTCGCTCAGGTTCGCACCGTTCAGATGCGCGCTGCTCAGGTATGCGCCGCTCAGGTATGCACTGCGCAGGTACGCGTGTTGCACGTTCGCGCCACGCACGTTGGCGCCGCGCAAGTCTGTGCCGTTCAGGTTCGCGCCCTCCAGGTTCGCACCCTCCAAGTGCGCGGCCCGCAGGTGCGCGCCGCGCAGGTTCACGCCATTAAGACGCGCACCGCGTAGGTTCGCGCCGTTCATGCTCACCCCGGACAAGTCAGCACCGTCCAGGTTCACGCTGGATAAGTCGGCACCGTTTAGGTGCGCCCCGGTCAGAGCGATGCGGCGGCTGTCATGGCCGATGATACGGCGCGCAAGAACGGTGAGCGCGGCCTGGATGTCCGCCGCCGGCACTGGGTCGCCGACATCGGCCGAGGCCGGCGTAGCCGTCCAGCGGGCAGGGACTGTGCCCGCGCGATGGTCGTTGTTCCGACCGGGGCGGGTGTGTTCACGAACGAAGGTGGCAAGCACGTCCATAACGGTGGGATGGTCGTCCCTGGAGTCACGGGCAATGCGCTCCAGCGCATAGATCCCACCGATTCGGACATCCAGTCTGTCCGATCCGAGCTGGTCGATGGCCGCGGTGTAGCGACCGGTGATTCGCTGCTCAGTGGCGTCCGTCTCGTGGAACTGCTGGCGTCGGAAGGCCAGCAATAGCCCCATGCCGCCGCCAGCCGCCGCCCCGGCGGTCAGCGCGCCCCGGACCGCGTTAACTCTGCCGTCACCAGTCGTAGCCACCCCCAGCAGCCACCAAGCCGAACCCGTAATCGCCGCTGCCACCATCACGACCGTGGCCGCCATCCACCCCCACGCGGCCAACGGCCGACCCGGCCGCCTTCCGCGCCGCCGTAACCAGCTCGATGTCCTCATGGCGTGACCGTATGCAGCGGCACGACTTCACGCACGCCGATCCATGAACCTTGCCATGACAGGTTTCGGACGCGTCCCGGCCGGAGCCACCCCAATGTGTGATCAGAACTGCCGCGGCCAGCGAGCAATATAGGTCATGGAATTTCGTGGTGAAACTGTCATACCTGTAGCATTCGTCATTCGCACAGCTAAGCGAGTGACCTGAGGGTGCCATCCTTGCTCGCCGTCCGCACCACATCGGGTGCACAGCCCAGGCTCAGCACCGTGCAATTAGCGTGCAACCAGACAACCGAGACTGGCTAGAGACGCGAAATGGGAGTCTCTTTGAGACTCCCTCGCTGGTTACTGGCTGGCTGGGGTACCAGGACTCGAACCTAGACTAACTGAACCAGAATCAGTCGTGCTGCCGATTACACCATACCCCACGGGGGTTCGGGAGTTGGGGCTCCCGCCCGATTGCTTGGTTAGCTTAGCGGACCTGGGGGCCGGGGCCAAAACGACGGGCCGGGCCCTCAGGGGCGGCTGGGCGCGGGGGGAGGGTGGGTTGCCAGAGCTGGGCTCTGGGTGGGGAGGGTGGGCGCCTGGGCTGGCACTGGGTAGGGAGGGTGGGTTGCCAGGGCTGACCCCAGGTGAGGAGGAGGGTGCCTTGGCTGGCCCCAGGTGGGTTGCCGGGTTGCCCCAGGTGGAGGCCGTGGTTGCCTGGGTGGCTCTACTTGGGGAGGGATTCCAGGGCGCGTTCTAGGCGGGGGAGGGTGCGGGGGCGGCCTAGGGCCTCTAGGGATTCGAAGAGGGGGAGGCCTACTGTGCGGCCGGTTACGGCTACTCGGACGGGGGCCTGGGCCTTGCCTAGCTTCATGCCTTGGGTTGCGCCTACGCGTTCTACTACCTGCTTTAGGGCCTCGGCGGTCCAGTCGCAGGTGGTGAACTCGGCCAGGACGCCTTCGAGGATCTTCTCGGCGCCGGGCTTCATGGCCTTCTCCCAGCTCTTCTCGTCGATCAGGGGTTCGTCGAGGAAGAGGAAGTCGACGTTGGCGGTGATCTCCGAGAGGAGGGCCACTCGGGTCTGGGCGAGCGGGGCCAGGGTGGCGAAGGCCTCGGGGTCGAACTGGTCGGGGCGCCAGGGGGCGTACGGCGCGGTGAGCCAGGGGCGGCACGCGGCGGTGAACTGCTCGACGGTGAGCATCCGGATGTATTCACCGTTGAAGGCGCGGAGCTTCTTCTCGTCGAAGAACGCGGACGCCTGGTTGACGTCCTCCACGCGGAACCTGGCGACCATCTCGGGCCAGGTCATGATCTCCTGGTCGCCGCCGGGGCTCCAGCCGAGCAGCATGAGGTAGTTGACCATGGCCTCCGGCAGGTAGCCGGCGGCCTGGTAGTCCTCCAGGGCGACCTTGTCGCGGCGCTTGGAGAGCTTCTGGCGCTTCTCGTTGACGATCACCGGGAGGTGCGCCCAGACGGGCGGGGCCTGGCCGAGCGCCTCCCACAGCAACTGCTGCTTCGGGGTGTTGGACAGGTGCTCCTCGGCGCGGATGACCTCGGTGATGCCCATCGCCATGTCATCGGCGACGTTGGCGAGGACGAACAGGGCGCTGCCGTCGCCGCGGGCGATGACGAAGTCCTCCATGGCGTCGTTGGGGAACTCGACGCGGCCGCGCACCCGGTCGTCGACGACCGTGACGCCGTCGTCAGGGGAACGGAAGCGGAGGGCGCGGCCGGGGGCACGCTCCAGGCCGCGGTCGCGGCAGAAGCCGTCGTAGCCCTTCTGGGGGTCGCTGCCCGCGGCCTTGCGCCGCTCGACGACCTGGTCGCGCGTGCAGTCGCAGTAGTAGGCGCGGCCGGAGGAGTGGAGGCGGCGGGCGGCCTCGTCGTGGTCGGCGGCGTAGGCGGACTGGAAGTACGGGCCCTCGAAGGCGGGGTCGGACGCCTCGATGCCGATCCAGGCGAGCGCGCGGATGATGCCCTCGGTCCATTCGGGGCGGTTGCGCGCGGCGTCGGTGTCCTCCACGCGGAGGACGAAGCGGCCGCCGGCGCGCTGCGCGACGGCCCAGTTGAACAGGGCCGAGCGGGCGCCGCCGACGTGGAACATGCCGGTGGGCGACGGGGCGAACCTGACGCGGACGGAGCCGTCGCCGCCGGAGGTGTCAGTCACGGGCCACCACCCGGTTGGTGAGCGTGCCGATGCCGTCGATCGTTACGGAGACCTGGTCGCCGACCTGCATGGGGCCGACGCCCGCGGGGGTGCCGGTGAGGATCACGTCGCCCGGGACCAGGGTCATGACCTGCGAGATGTACGCGATCAGGTGGGGGATGCCGAAGATGAACTGGCTCGTACGCCCGGTCTGCTTGACCTCGCCGGCGAGCGTGGTGGTGAGCTCCAGGTCGGACGTGTCGAGGTCGGTGGTGACCCAGGGGCCGAGGGGGCAGAACGTGTCGAACCCCTTGCCGCGGGTCCACTGCGGGTCGCTCTTCTGGAGGTCGCGGGCGGTGACGTCGTTCGCGCAGGTGTAGCCGAAGATGACCTCGGGGGCGCGCTCGACGGTGACCTCGCGGCACAGGCGGCCGATGATGACGGCCAGCTCGCCCTCGTAGTCGACCCGGCTGGACAGCTCGGTGGGGTAGGCGATCGTTTCGTACGGCCCGATGATCGAGGTGGACGGCTTGAGGAAGATCAGCGGCTCGGCCGGCACCTCGTTGCCCAGCTCGGCGGCGTGGTCGGCGTAGTTGCGGCCGACCGCGACGATCTTGCTGGGCAGGACCGGCGCGACCAGGCGCACATCGGCCAGCGGGCGCGGCGGGCCGGCGAGCTGCAGTTCGCCGAACGGGTGGCCCGAGATTGGGACCACGGTCTCCGCGCCGGGGTCGCCGTCGACCACGCCGAACGCGACGCCGTCGTCGGCGGAGAATCTTGCGATACGCACTGGATAGCCGCCTCGTCCATCGATCCGGTTACAACTATCACCAGGCTATCGAGACATGGCGGTGGCGCGCGCTCCCCGGGCTCGCGCCTGTGGAAAACCCGCGCCACCGCAGGCCGTACGCCACTAGGAGCGGGCGCGCAGCAGCCCGTACGTCACGGCCTCTTCGAGCGCCTGCCACGACGCGTCGATGACGTTCTCGCCGACGCCGACGGTGCTCCACTCGCCGGACCCGTCGCCGGACGTGATCAGCACCCGGGTGATCGCGCCGGTGCCCGCGCTGCCCTCAAGGATGCGCACCTTGTAGTCCTTCAGCCGCAGCCCGGCCAGCTCCGGGTACAGCCGTTCGAGCGCCACGCGCAGCGCCGTGTCCAGCGCGTTCACCGGGCCGTTGCCCTCGCCTGTCGCGACGATCCGCTCGCCCTTGGCGTGCAGCTTCACGGTGGCCTCGCTGACCACCTCGGGCGCGCCGTCGCCGCCGGGGCGGCGTTCGACGATGACCCGCCACGACTCGACGTCGAAGTGCGGCCGCCCCTCCCCCATCTCGTCGCCGAGCTCGTCGCGGAGCAGCAGCTCGAAGGACGCGTCGGCGGCCTCGAAGGTGTAGCCGCGCGACTCGAGGTCCTTGATGCGGTCGACGACCTTGCCGAGCTCGGCGCGCTTGGCGGACAGGTCGTAGCCCAGCTCGCGGCCCTTGAGCTCGACCGACGCGCGCCCGGCCATGTCGGAGACCAGCATGCGCATGTCGTTGCCGACCTGCGACGGGTCGATGTGCTGGTACAGGTCGGGGTCCACCTTGATCGCGGACGCGTGCAGCCCGCCCTTGTGCGCGAACGCCGACACCCCGACGTACGGCTGGTGGGTGGCCGGCGCGATGTTCACGATCTCGGCGATCGCGTGCGACACGCGGGTCATCTCGGCCAGGCTCGCCGCCGGCACGACCTCGCGGCCGCGCTTGAGCTGGAGCGCGGGCACCACGCTGAACAGGTTCGCGTTGCCGACGCGCTCGCCGTAGCCGTTGGCGGTGCACTGGACGTGGGTGGCGCCGGCCTCGACGGCGGCGAGCGTGTTGGCGACCGCGCAGCCGGAGTCGTCCTGGGCGTGCATGCCCAGGCGGGCGCCGGTCTCGGCGGCGACGGCGGCGACCGTCGCGGAGATGTCGGACGGCAGCATGCCGCCGTTGGTGTCGCACAGCACGACCGCGTCGACGCCCGCGTCGGCGGCCGTACGGACCACGCGCAGCGCGTAGTCGCGGTTGTGCCGGAAGCCGTCGAAGAAGTGCTCGCAGTCGAGGAAGACGCGGCGGCCGAGGCCGCGGAGGTACGCGATGGTGTCGTGGATCATCGCGAGGTTCTCGTCGAGCGTGGTCTTGAGGGCCAGCTCCACGTGCCGGTCGTCACTCTTGGCGACAAGGGTGACGACCGGCGCGCCGGAGTCGCGCAGCGCGGCGACCTGGAGATCGTCCTCGGCCCGCCCACCGGCCCGGCGGGTGGAGCCGAACGCGGTGAGCTGCGCGTGCTTCAGGTCGAGCTCGGTCTGGGCCCGCCTGAAGAACTCGGTGTCACGGGGGTTGGCGCCGGGCCAGCCGCCCTCGATGAACCCGACCCCGAAGTCGTCGATCAGGCGGGCGATGGCGAGCTTGTCGTCCACGGAGAGGTTGATCCCCTCGCGCTGCGCACCGTCGCGGAGTGTGGTGTCGAAGACGTGGAAGCTCTCATCGGGCATGATGCCTGTGCTCCTTCGGATGATCGTTGATGGTGGCGACCGCCGGGTGCGGGAAAAACAAAAGACCCCTCACGGACGTGAGAGGTCTGCGCGCTGGCGGTCCGATTCTTCAGCCAGCGCGCCCGCCGATAATGATCAGGCTGGTCGACACGTTGACGAGTGTCGCACAGGCGTACGCCGCATGACACATCCGTCTCACGATATGGACGGGCACCGCCGCCATCGACGGCGGCACCCGCTGTCGTCAGCTCAGGAAATGGGTGAGGACGCCGGCGAAGACGAGCACGCCGAGCAGGGACGCGAGCGCCAGCATGCCGAGGGGGCGGCGGTGCGCGGCGTCCGCGGTGCCGTCCGGGGGCAGGGCGGGGCGGGGGATGCGGCCGATGCGCTCGGGCTCGTCCACGCCGTCGGTACGGGACATCGCCGTCCACCATTCGGGCGCGATGTCCTCGGGCGCACGCCGCTCCGTACGGGCCGGGGGCGGGTCGGCCGCGGTGGGCGGCGCGGGCGACGGGACGTACGGGGCGTGCGGGGCGGACGGCTGCGGGCCGGACTTGCGTACGGGCGTGTGCGGTTGGTTCAGGACCACGACGAGGTCGAGGTCGGAGGGGGGATCTTCGTTGGCCACTTTCACTCCGCGTATCGCTTCGGGGACGAGACGTGAACCTACCCCTCCCAACCTGTCGCGTCCCACGAATCGTGACGATCTTTGCACGCAAAGTAATTGACGCGGCGCGCAATTGCGGCGGCCGGCCACCCGATGGGCGACCGGCCGCCGGAACCCCGTCGTACGGCTACAGCTTGTGCAGCCAGCCGTACGGGTCGGGGCGGCTGCCCTCCTGGATGCCGAGCAGCTCCTCGTGCAGCCGGCCGGACACCGCGCCGGGCTTGCCGTCGCCGATGGCCCACTCCCCCGACTCGCTCTTCACGTGGCCCACCGGCGTGACCACCGTGGCCGTGCCGCAGGCGAACACCTCGGTGAGCGCGCCGGAAGCGCAGTCGTCGCGCCATTGCTCCACGGAGATCGCGCCCTCCTCGGCGGGGATGCCGAGGTCGGGGGCGAGGCGGAGCAGGGAGTCGCGGGTCACGCCGGGGAGCAGCGTGCCGGTGAGGCCGGGCGTGACGAGCCGCGCGTCGGGGCCGGAGCCGTAGACGAAGAAGAGGTTGCTCGTCCCCATCTCCTCCACCCAGCGGTGCTCCGTGGCGTCCAGCCACACGACCTGGTCGCAGCCGTTGGCCAGCGCCTCGGCCTGCCCGGCGAAGCTGCCCGCGTAGTTGCCGCCGCACTTCGCGGCGCCCGTGCCGCCCGGCGCCGCGCGGCTGAACTGCCGCGACAGCCACACCGAGACGGCGCGCGCCTCACCGGAGAAGTACGAACCGGACGGCGAGGCGATGACCACGAACAGGTACGAGCTCGACGCGTGGTTCACGCCGAGCCCCACCCCCGTGGCGATCATGAACGGCCGCAGGTAGAGGCTGTGGCCCTCCCGGGTGGGCACCCAGTCGTGGTCGGCGTCCACCAGCACCTCCAGCGCCCGCACGAACGTCTCCACGGGCAGCTCGGGCATGGCCATGCGGGCGGCCGAGCGGTTCATCCGCGCGGCGTTGGCGTCCGGGCGGAACGCGGCGATCGTGCCGTCGGACCTGCGGTACGCCTTCAGCCCCTCGAAGATCTCCTGCCCGTAGTGAAGGACGGTGCTGGACGGGTCGAGTGAGAGCGGCCCGTACGCCTCGAGGCGCGCGTCGTGCCAGCCCTGTCCCTCGGACCACCGGATGGTGATCATGTGGTCGGTGAAGACCTGGCCGAACCCGGGCTCGGCCATCCGCCGCTCGCGTTCGGCCGCCGGCAAGCGGTCCTCGCGGATGCGGAGGTCGAACTCCATCGGCGTGGTCGTGCTCGTCATCGCTGTTCCTCCCTGCGCGGCGCGGCGACGGTGCCGCACCCCCATTGTTATTCCCTGCCGTCTCCCCTCGCTCATCGAGGCGCCCCGGACATGAGAGAACCCGGACGCGCCACGAGGGCGCGCCCGGGGATGCTCGTACGTCGGAGCCGGCGCGCCCTACCCGGCTACTCGGCCGGCGATGGCGTCGCCGATCTCGCCGGTGCCGCGCGCGGCGGCGCCCTCGCGCTCGACGAGGTCGTCGGCGACGGCGCGCTCGACGCGCTCGGCGGCCTTGTCGAGACCGAGGTGGTCCAGCATCATCGCGGCGGACAGGATCGTCGCCGTGGGGTCGGCCTTGCCCTGGCCCGCGATGTCCGGCGCGCTGCCGTGCACGGGCTCGAACATGCTCGGCGCGGTGCGCTCGGGGTTGATGTTGCCGCTCGCGGCCAGGCCGATGCCGCCCGCGATGGCCGCGCCGAGGTCGGTGATGATGTCGCCGAACAGGTTGTCGGTGACGACGACGTCGAACCGCTCGGGCTGGGTGACAAAGAACATGGACGCGGCGTCCATGTGGCAGTAGTCGACCTCGACGTCGGGGTACTCGGCGGCCAGCGCGTTGGTGGTGCGCTGCCAGAGGTCGCCCGCGTACGTCAGGACGTTGGTCTTGTGCACCATCGTCAGCTTCTTGCGCGGGCGGGCGGTGGCCTTCTCGAAGGCGTAGCGCACGACGCGCTCCACGCCGTACGCGGTGTTCAGGCTCTCCTGCGTGGCCACCTCGGCGGGGGTGCCGCGGCGCAGGATGCCGCCGGCCCCGGCGTACGGCCCCTCGGTGCCCTCGCGGATGACGAGGATGTCGATGTTCTCCGGCGGGGTGTCGGCCAGCGGGGTGGCCACGCCCGGGTAGAGCCGCACCGGGCGGAGGTTGACGTAGTGGTCGAGCTCGAAGCGCAGGCGCAGCAGCATGCCGCGCTCGAGGACGCCGCTCGGCACGCTCGGGTCGCCGATGGCGCCGAGCAGGATCGCGTCGTAGCGGCGCAGGGCGGCGAGCGTGTCGTCGGAGAGCGTCTCGCCGGTCGCGTGGTAGCGCTTCGCGCCCAGGTCGAACGTGGTGGTGTCGAACGACGCGTCAGCACCCGCCGCCGCGTCGAGGACCTTCAGGCCCTCCGCGACGACCTCTTCGCCGATGCCGTCACCGGGCACGACGGCCAACCGGATGGTGCGTGAGGACATAGGGGTTCTCTTACTGCTCGTCTCAGCTACTGGGCAACGGTCTCACTGCGCGGACGCCGACCGCTGTCGCGATCCTACGCCCCGCGCGCGTACGGGCGGAACGCCCGCGCACGTGAGCGCGATCACCCGGCGTCAGGCGTCGCCGGAACCGCCGTTGTCGCGCCGGTCGAGCGCGGTCTGCAGGGCGCGGCGGACTTCTTCCTCGGACTCGTCGTACATGGGTGACCCCTCCAGGGAGCTCGGGATCGGCCGGAGCCGCGGCAGGTCAGGAGGTGTACGGCGCCGACACTGCCGACGTACGGGAACCGTGCCGCATAACGCGTGCGACGTTACCGACCCGAGATGCGCGCCGTATAGTCGGACGTCCAACTATCTCACGATGCGAGACGTGGAATTCCGCGGACGGGCCGTGTACGCGCTACTGGTTCTCCGCCTCGATGGTGGCGCGGTCCGGCGCCTTGGCCGGGCTCAGCACCAGCCAGAGCAGGAACAGCAGGCCGAGGACGAGCATGCCAATGCCCGTCCACAGGTTGATGTTCACGCCCTCGGCCTTGTGGATCTCCGCCGGACCGTTGGTGAGGCCGATGATGCCGACCACGAGGCCGTAGATCACGAACAGGCCGCCGATGATGCGGCGCACGTCGAACAGGCGCACCGCGGTGGCCGACTCGGCCAGCATCGCGTCGACCTGCTCGGCCTGCCCCTGGGCGTCGCTCGCGCTGCCCTCACCGCCCGGCGTCTCGTCGGGGCCGGGGGTGCTGTCGTTCTCGTCCGTCATCGCTGTCTCCCCCTAGAACACCGGGATGTAGAAGGCAAGGGCCAGGATCACCGCGACCGAGCCCAGCAGGGCCGGCGAGCGGTACCACACGTCGTCCCCGACCAGGGCGTCGCCCGAACCGCGCGCCGGCAGGCCCCAGACCAGGCCGCGCAGCTCCTCGCGCGGCTTCGGCGTGGTCGCCAGCGTGACGACGACCGTCACGATGCCGTCCACGACGAACGCCAGGCCCGCGTTGTAGAAGCTCGCGTTCAGCTCCGTACCGAAGTCGATGACGCCGACCTTGTACAGCAGGTACGACACGATCGGCGCGATGGTGCCGCAGAGCAGTCCCCAGAACCCCGCCCACGCCGTCATCCGCTTCCAGTAGAGGCCGATGATGAACGTGGCGAACAGCGGCGCGTTGAAGAACGAGAACAGCGACTGCATGTAGTTCATGATGTTGCTGTAGCCGGCGGCGATGAACGCGGTGCCGATGCCGAGGATGACGCCCACGACCGTGACGATCCGGCCGACGTTCAGGTAGTAGCGGTCCGGCAGGTTCTTCTTGATGAACTCCTGCCAGATGTCGTACGTGAAGACCGTGTTGAAACCGCTGACGTTCGCGGCCATGCCGGCCATGAACGACGCGAGCAGCCCGGTCAGCGCCACCCCGAGCACGCCGTTCGGGAGGAAGTCGTTCATCAGCAGCGGGATCGCGTTGTTGTACTGCAGGTCGCCGGACTTGGCGCCGAGCCCGTGCACGGTCACCAGCGCGACCAGGCCCGGGATGACCGTCAGGACGGGGATGAGCAGCTTCGGGTACGCCGCGATGATCGGCGTACGGCGGGCCGCGCTGGTGTTCCGCGCGGACAGGCCGCGCTGCACCTCGGCGAAGTTCGTCGTCCAGTAGCCGAACGACAGGATGAAGCCCAGGCCGAGGATGATGCCGAGCCAGTTGGTGGCCATCGGGTTGGACGTGCCGAACCCGGTGAACTTCCAGGCGTGCAGGCCGGGTTCGCCGAGCGGCGAGTGGTCGCGGACCTTCTCGACCAGGCCGCTGAAGCCGCCCACCTTGACCAGGCCGAGCACCGTCACCGGGATCAGCCCGGCGAGGATCACGAAGAACTGCAGAACCTCGTTGTAGATCGCCGAGGACAGGCCGCCGAGGGTGATGTACACGAGGACGAACGCGGCCGCGACCACGATCGACAGCCACAGCGGCCAGCCCAGCAGCGCGTCCATGACCAGCGAGAGCGCGTACAGGTTGATGCCGGCGATGAGCACCTGCGCGATGGCGAACGTGATCGCGTTCAGGAACTGCGTGGACCGGTTGAATCGCAGCCGCAGGAACTCGGGGACGCTGCGCACCTTGGACCGGTAGTAGAACGGCATCATCACGATGCCGAGGAACACCATCGCGGGAACGGCGCCGATCCAGTAGTAGTGCACGGTCATCACGCCGTACTGCGCGCCGTTGGCCGCCATGCCGAAGATCTCGGTCGCGCCCAGGTTCGCCGAGACGAACGCCAGCCCGGTGACCCACGCGGGCATCGCGCGTCCGGACAGCAGGAAGTCCAGACTGGTCTTGATCGACCGCCGCGCCCAGAACCCGATCCCCAGGACGGTCAGGAAGTACAGCACAAGAATGCCGTAGTCCACCCCGTTGACCTGAAGCCGAAGCCCGCTCGCCAATGTCGGCATCGCCCACCCTTTCCCGCCCGTGTACGCCCTCACCGCACAGCCGGACCGTACCGACGGGTATCGCCGGGGCGGGGGCACGGGCTATCCGAGGAGGGTCTGGGCAAACCGGGGGTTTCCGGCTACGCCTCGCCGACGACGCGGCGGTACGCCGACTCGTCGAGATCACGCAAGGCCACCAGGACCACTTGATAACTGTCCCGGGTGGACACACCGTCTTGAGTGTCGATCAGTAGATCGGCCACGTTAGACGGATCGAGTTTGGGGAGGTCCTCGCGGAGTTGGCGCAGTATGAGCCTGAGCCACCGCGGATCCGGTACCAGCCGTGAGTGTGCGAGGCACCATTCGTAAATCTGCAGCCGACGATCAGCTCCATGCGCGGCGACGGGCGCGAGCAGCAGTTCGAGTAAGGCGCGTCGCGCCTGATCAGCACGCCGCCGTCGCTGTGCGCTGGCAGCGCCGCGCTTTTGTACAGCGGTTCCAGGGGATCGGGCTGGATACCTATCCCTGAGATCAGGCTCGTATCGTTCGGCGAGACGTCGCTCCCGTCTTCGCGGACGATCCGCATGGCGTATCCGCGCTCGCTCGGGACGCGGCACACCCGGACGGCGTCCTCCATTCCGTCGTTCTCCTCGATCCGCAGCGCCTCCGACCACACGCCGATGCCGTCGGGATGGAAGTCCAGCGGCTCGCCCGTGCTCAGGATCGCCAGCAGCGTGAGGTTCGCCGAGTAGTACGCATGCCGTACGTACGCGGGTTCGCGTGCCGGTTCGTACGTGACGAGGGAGCGGCGGGTGTTCGGGTACTGGGCGTCCGCGAGCAGCTCGACGGTCAGCTCGCGGACGGAGGCGCGTTCGGCGTCCGGCAGCAGGGCCAGCAGTCCCTCGGTGAACTCGATGGTCGCCGCGGTGCCGGACAGCGCCGCGAAGGACAGCGACGCCCACAGTTCGCCGTCGTCGAGCGGGCCGGACCGGCCGCGGGAGTGGAAGTACGCGCGGTCGCGGGCCAGCGTACGCAGGGCCTCCACGACATGGCGCGCCGTGAGGAACTCGCCGAACGTGGCGTGGAGGAACTCGTACGCGTGCTCGGCGGCGCCCTCGCGGACGGCGCGGGACTCGTGGACGAAGAAGAAGCGGCCGACCGTGAGCTGGGCGGCGGTCAGCGGTTTCGTCAGGGTCTCGCGGCCAGGGGCCGGAGGATCGGTGGACAGCAGCGCGGCCAGGTCGTTGTCGAGGTCGGCGCCGGTTACCGCCTTGGTGTGACGGTTGATCATGGCGAGGGCCACGATCTCTAGGCGGCTCATCTCCGCGGTGACCGCCTGCCGCTCCTGGGGGTCGTCGCGGGCCGTGCCGCTCTTGCGCACCTCGCGGCGCGCGAACTCGGTCAGGAGCCGTTCGTACAGGTCCGCGCGGCTGATGCCGGCGTCGGCCGCGCCGAGGGCGCCCGCGTCGGCGTCGTACAGCGCGAGCAGCGTGAGCAGGAGCGGCTGCTCCGCGAGTTCGCCGAAGCGGAGCACGTGCGCGGGGTCCAGCGGCGCCACACCGCGGGCGGCCAGCGTGGCGGCGTTGGCCTCGTTCCAGACGCTGAGCCAGGTGGCCACGCGCGCCTCGTCGAACGGTTCGAGGCGGATCGCGACGCAGGCGTCCGGGAAGCGCATGCGGTCGGCGACCGCGGTACGGGACGTGACGATCGCGGCGACCGGACGGCCGAGGTCGAACTCGCGGCGCTGGAACTCCGCGACCCGCTCCAGGTAGTCGGACCGGTTGACGCCGGTCGCCTGGAGCAGTTCGTCGAAGCCGTCGAGGATGACCAGCGGGAGCAGGCCGTCGTCGCGCGCGGAGTCCGCGATCTCCGGCCATGTGATCGTCCGGCCGGTCGTGTCGCGTACGGCGTGCTCGATCTGCGTCTGCACGTCGGCATCCGCCGGGACGTTGCGCAGCTCGACGCGGACCGGCAGGAAGCCGCGGTCGGACAGGCGCGCGGCCAGCATCCGGGTGAGCACGGACTTGCCCGCGCCCGGCTGGCCGAGGACGACCAGCGGACGGTCCACGGCGTCCGCGGCGGTCAGCGACGCGACGAGCACCGATTGCAGATCGTCGTACCGAGGCTGGTCGGCCCACCAGCCATCCTCGGACGGAAGATCACGGGGTTGGACCCGGGACACCCGGCAGGCCGGGTTGACGTAGCCGCGCTCCAGGCTGGGCAGTACGACACCGTCCGGTGCCCGCGTCTCCCCGAGCACCGAACGCTCCAGCGCAGCCTGGTACGCCCGGGCCAGCTCGGCGCGCGCGCGATTGGCGGCGGCCCGCCCGGAGACCTCGTCCAGCAGGTCGGGGACCCCCGCGAGGCCCGTGGTAAGCGCGTCGAGCCGGGCGCGCAGCTCACCTCCGACCTCCGCGACCAGCGTGCGGGTGGACGCGTGCTCGGCGAGGTAGGCCCAGGCCGCGAACTCCGGCGCCTCGGCGATCAGCCGCCGGTAGAGCTCCAGGTAACGGCGGTAGGCGAGCTCTGGCAGCTCGCTACCGGTCTTCCCGAGCCGCACGCTCCACGTTTGCAGCGCCGCTTCCGTCTCTCGCGTGAGGCTCAGGTAGGACATGGGGAGCCATGACGCGACGTCACCCAGGCTGGACCACGGCGTGGGCAGCTCTGTGCTGTCGAACGTCAGGACTAGGCTGCCGTGTGCCTCGCTCACCTGGCTCTCGGACCCGTCGGCGCGGTGCTGGACCGTGAGGTCGATCCCGTCCAGCATCTCGCCGAGTGCCTCGGCGAACGCGGTCATCACGATCACCGTGTGCGCGGCGTACAACCGCTGTGTGCGGTCGTACCGCCCGAGGCCGTGCACGCGGTCGTGGAGGCCGGCGGCGAGCCTGTTGCCGTACGCGACGAGCTTCGAGCGGAACGCGAAGTACGGCAGCGCCACCAGCTTCCCGCCGGGGACGGCGTCGAAGGCGTGGCTGATCAGGTCGTCCAGCTCGCGAACGAAGGGGCTCTCGCCATCGAGCATGCGGACGGAGTCGGTGAACGTGAGCGAGCGGCTGCGCGGCACCGTGAAATCGTGTCACCGTGACCGCAGTGCGCGGAGGTATTCCACGAAGAACGGGGCCGGGCGGAAAACGACCGCCCGGCCCCGGAACTCGTGCGAACGAACGTCAGTCCTCTTCGTCGACCCAGCTCATCAGCTTGCGGAGGTCCTTGCCGACCTTTTCGATGGGGAGGTTCTGCTCCTGCTCGCGCTTCTTGAGGAAGTTCGGGCGGCCGGCGTCGAACTCCTCGACCATCTGGCGGGCGTAGGTGCCGTCCTGGATCTCGGTGAGGATCTTGCGCATCTCGGCGCGGGTGGCGTCGGTGACGATGCGCGAGCCGCGGGTGTAGCCGCCGTACTCGGCGTTGTCCGAGACGGACCACCACATCTTCGAGAGGCCGCCCTCGTAGATGAGGTCGACGATCAGCTTGACCTCGTGCAGGGTCTCGAAGTACGCGGACTCGGGCTGGTAGCCGCCCTCGACGAGGGTGTCGTAGCCGGCCTTGATCAGCTCGGCGATGCCGCCGCAGAGGACGGTCTGCTCGCCGAACAGGTCGGTCTCGGTCTCCTCGGTGAACGTCGACTTCAGCGCGCCCGGCCGGGTGCCGCCGATGCCCTTGGCGTACGAGAGCACGAGCGGCCATGCCTTGCCGGACTCGTCCTTCTCCACGCACACCAGCACCGGTACGCCGCGGCCCTCGTTGAACTGGCGGCGCACGAGGTGGCCGGGGCCCTTCGGCGCGACCATGCACACGTCCACGCCGGCCGGCGGCTGGATCAGGTCGAACCGGATGGCGAAGCCGTGCGCGAAGAACAGCGCGTCGCCCTCGACCAGGTTCGGCTCGATGGCCTCCTTGTAGAGGTCGCGCTGGATGTGGTCCGGGACGAGGACCATGATCACGTTGGCTTCCTCGACGGCCTCCGCCGGGGTCACCACGCGCAGGCCGTCCGCCTCGGCCTTCTCCCGGCTCTTCGAACCGGGCGCGAGGCCCACGCGCACGTCGACGCCGGAGTCACGCAGGTTGAGCGCGTGCGCGTGGCCCTGGCTGCCGTAGCCGAGCACCGCCACATGCCGGTCCTGGATGATGCTCAGGTCGGCGTCGTCGTCGTAGTAGATCTCTGTTGCCACGAGGGCTGTTTCCCTTCTCGGTTTCCTGCGTGATTCAGGCGCTGCGCTCGACCGCGCGAAGCGAGCGGTCGGTGATGGACCTGGCACCGCGGCCGAGGGCCACCATGCCGGACTGCACCAGTTCCTTGATACCGAACGGTTCGAGCACCCGGATCAGGGCCTCGAGCTTGTCCGCGGTGCCGGTCGCCTCGATCGTGAGGGCGTCCGTGTGCACGTCGACGACCTTCGCCCGGAACATCTGGACGGTCTCCAGGACGCGCGAGCGGCTCTCCGCGTCCGCGCGCACCTTGACGAGCAGCAGTTCGCGCTGCACCGAGACGTCCGGGTCGAGCTCGACGATCTTGATGACGTTGACCAGCTTGTTGAGCTGCTTGGTGACCTGCTCCAGCGGTTGCTCATCGCAGTTCACCACGATCGTCATACGGGAGATCTCGGGGTACTCCGTGGGCCCGACGGCCAGCGACTCGATGTTGAAGGCCCGCCGGGAGAACAGGCCGGAGACGCGGGCGAGGACGGACGGCTTGTTCTCGACCAGCACCGAGAGCGTGTGCGTGTTCATCCCTACTCCTCGCCGTCCCACTTCGGCGCCATGTTGCGCGCGACCTGGATCTCGTCGTTGCTGGTGCCTGCCGCGACCATCGGCCACACCATGGCGTCCGCGTGCACCACGAAGTCGATCACGACGGGCGCGTCGTTGATCGCCATCGCCTTCTCGATCGTGGCGTCCACGTCTTCGGGCTTCTCACAGCGCAGGCCCACGCAACCGTACGCCTCGGCGAGCTTCACGAAGTCCGGGATCCGCTTCGACTGGAGGTCGGTGTTGGAGTAGCGGCCGTCGTAGAACAGCGTCTGCCACTGGCGGACCATGCCGAGGTTGCCGTTGTTGATCACCGCGACCTTGATCGGGATGCCCTCGATGGCGCAGGTGGCCAGCTCCTGGTTGGTCATCTGGAAGCAGCCGTCGCCGTCGATGCACCACACGGTGGTGTCCGGGCATCCGGTCTTGGCGCCCATCGCGGCCGGCAGGCCGAAGCCCATCGTGCCCGCGCCGCCGGAGTTGATGAACGCGCCCGGCTTCTCGTGCCGGATGAACTGCGACGCCCACATCTGGTGCTGCCCCACCCCGGAGACGTACAGGGCGTCGGGGCCGGCGATCGCGCCGATGCGCTCGATGACCTGCTGCGGCGCGATCGAGCCGTCCTCCGGGTCGTCGTAGCCGAGCTCGTACGTGTCGCGCCAGCCGCGCAGCGTCTCCCACCAGGCGGAGTAGTCGCCGACGTGGCCCTCGGCGTGTTCCGCCTGCACGGCGACGATCATGTCGGCCAGCACCTCGCGGCAGTCGCCGACGATCGGGACGTCCGCGTGGCGGTTCTTGGAGATCTCCGCCGGGTCGATGTCGGCGTGGACGATCGCGGCGTCCGGCGCGAAGCTGTCGAGCTGGCCGGTCACGCGGTCGTCGAAGCGGGCGCCGAGCGCGACGATGAGGTCGGCGCGCTGGAGTGCGCCCACCGCGGAGACCGTGCCGTGCATGCCCGGCATGCCGAGGTGCAGGTCGTGGCCGTCGGGGAAGGTGCCGCGCGCCATGAGCGTGGTCACGACGGGCGCGCCGGTCAGCTCGGCGAGCACCTTCAGCTCGGCCGCGGCACGCGCCCGGTGCACGCCGCCGCCGACGTACAGCACCGGACGGCTCGCCGAGGTGATCATGCGCGCCGCCTCGCGCACCTGCTTGGCGTGCGGGCGCGTCACGGGACGGTAGCCGGGCAGTTCGAGCTGCGGCGGCCAGGAGAACTCCATCGACGCCTGGAGCAGGTCCTTCGGAATGTCGACCAGGACCGGGCCGGGGCGGCCGGTGGAGGCGATGTGGTACGCCTCGGCGACCGTACGCGGGATGTCCTCGACGCGCGAGACCAGGAAGTTGTGCTTGGTGATCGGCAGCGTGATGCCGCAGATGTCCGCTTCCTGGAAGGCGTCCGTGCCGATGAGCTGGGTGGACTGCTGGCCGGTGATCGCCAGCATCGGCACGGAGTCCATGTACGCGTCACCGATCGCGGTGACGAGGTTCGTCGCGCCGGGGCCGCTGGTCGCCATGCAGACGCCGACCTTGCCGGTCGCCTGGGCGTAGCCCTCGGCGGCGTGGCCCGCGCCCTGCTCGTGCCGGACGAGCACGTGGCGGACCTTTGTGGAGTCGAGAAGGGGATCGTAGGCGGGCAGGATCGTCCCGCCCGGGATCCCGAAGACCACCTCGACTCCGAGGTGTTCCAGCGCCCGGATGAGCGACTGGGCTCCGGTCAACTGCTCGGTCATCGGCTCGTTCCCTTGCGAATGGTTCGTCTGGCGGGGGTGGTCGGGCATCAAAAAACCCCTCTCCGCCGGGGCGGTCGAGGGGCGCGCGCAGGTCGTGAGCTTGGTTAGCGGCCTGCGCGCCGACCAAGTACGAGAATCAGGGAGTTCGTGGACACGAACACAACCTTGGCCGACCGTCCGACCATCGTCAACTCGAACCCCCGCTTGTCTCAGCATCTGGACGGTAATGCTCATCACGTAGATGGCCGCCGACCCGTACGAACGGTGTACGGGCCGGTCAGCGCGTCGGGACCGCCGAACCCTTCGCGCGCGGGGGGCGGATCAGCTTCTCCACGCGCTGGGCGATCATCGGGCGGGCCACCAGGTAGCCCTGGCCGCGCGCGCAGCCCATCTCGCGCAGGAGGTCGAGCTGGTCGGGGCGCTCGATGCCCTCGGCCACCACCGCGATGCCGAGGTCGCGGCCGAGGCGGACGATCGTGCGGGTCAGCAGCGACACCGTCTCGTCGCGGCCGAGGCCGCTGACGAACGACGGGTCGATCTTGATGATGTCGACCGGGAGCTGGCGGAGGTAGACCAGCGAGGCGTAGCCCGTGCCGAAGTCGTCGATGGCCAGGCGTACGCCGAGGTCGCGCAGCTCGCGGAGGCGGTCGAGGGCCTGGCCGGTGTCGTCGACCAGCGTCTCCTCGGTGACCTCCACGGTCAGCGCCTCGCCGGGCAGCCCGCTGTCCTCGAGCGCGCCGGCGACCGTCTCGACGAACTGCGGCGCGGCGATCTGGCGCGCGGCGAGGTTCACCGACAACCCGATGTCCCACGACTCGGCGCGCCACCGGGCGACCTGGGCGCACGACTCGCGCAGCACCCACGCGCCGAGCGGCACGATCAGCCCCGACTCCTCGGCCGGGCGGATGAACTCGTCGGCGCCGATGTACGCACGGCCGCGGCGCAGGCGTACGAGCGCCTCGACGCCGGTCACCCGGGACGTGGCCAGCTCGACGACCGGTTGGTACTCGATGGCGAACTGGTCCTCGTCGAGCGCGCGGCGCAGGTCGGTGACGAGCTCGAGGCGGCGTACGACGTCGGCGTGCATGTGCGCGGCGAAGATCTCCACGCGGCCGCCGCCGAGCTCCTTGGCGCGCGCCATGGCGACGTCGGCGTTGCGGATCAGCTCGCTGGCCTCGAGGCGGTCCTCGGCGAACGCCACGCCGATGCTCGCGGTCAGCGTGATCTCGCTGCCCGCCACCCGGAACGGTTCGTCGGCCACGCTGGAGCCGAGGCGGTCGGCGAGGTCGACGACGGTCTGGGCGTCGGCGGGGCTCTCCACGAAGACGGCGAACTCGTCGCCGCCCCAGCGCGACACGGTGTCGTCGATGGGCACGGCCGCGCGCAGCCGCCGCGCCGCCTGGCTGAGCAGGAGGTCGCCCGCGGCGTGGCCGGCGGAGTCGTTGACGGCGGTGAAGCCGTCGAGGTCGATGAACACGCAGACGCCGCGCGAGGACTCGCGGTCGCGGGTCAGCACCTCGCGGACGCGCTCCTCGTAGTAGGCGCGGTTGGGCAGGCCGGTCAGGCCGTCGTGGAAGGTCAGGTGGGTGACCTGTTGCTGCAGCGCGACCTGGTCGGACATGTCGCGCGTGGTGATCAGCAGGCCGTGCCGCTCCCCCGGGCGCCGGTAGCGGCTGACCGTCGACTCGGTGTGCAGCCAGGTGCCGTCGGCGGCCAGGACCCGCACCTCGACCAGCACGGTCTCGGCGTCGGAGTGCAGGAACCGGGCGAGCTTGGCGCGCAGGCCGGGCCAGTCTTCGGGGTGCACGATCTCGGCGATGTCGCGGCCGTTGAGGTCGTCGCGCGCGTAGCCGTACGTCTCGGAGACGCCCGCGCTGGCGTAGCGGATCACGCCGTCGAGGTCGCTGATCACCACGACGTCGCCGATGCTCTCGGCGAGCGCCTGGAAGTGGTCCTCGCCGGCCTGCGCCTTGCGCCGCAGGCGTACGGCCTCGGCGGCGACGCCGAACGCGCGGAACGCCGCGACGATCACCGCGGACGCGGTGGCCGCGGCCAGCACGGGTTCGACCCGGCCCTCGCCGGTGATCGCGCGGACGGCCAGCACCAGCACGGCGAGGACCGCGGCCATCGCGGGCATGGCGTTGGACATCAGCGGCGGCAGCTCCGCGGAGCGGTGCGGCTGCTCCCCCGCGGGCCGCGGCGCCGGCTTGGCCAGCCACGGGACGACGCCGACCAGGAGGTACGCGATGATGCGCGGCGCGTGCGCGAGGTCGCCCGCGACACCGCCGCTGATGTGGATCGTGGTCTCCACGACGTCGGCCACGGTCAGCGCGACCACCGCGGCGTACACCGCGAGCGCCGGGGGGCGCCTGCTGCGCGGGGTGACCAGCACCAGCGGCACGGCGCCGCACAGCAGCACGATGTCGACCATCGGGTAGATCAGCTCGAACAGGAACGCGCCCGCCGGCTCGCCCGACGCGCGGTACAGGTGGGCGAACAGCAGCGCCCACCCCAGCGCGAACAGCGCGGCCGCGCAGACATAGGTGTCGAGGACGTAGCGCACCACCGGGCCGATGCGGCGGGGGCGGCGCGCGCCGTACGCGAAGCTCAGCCCGACGGGGACGAGCGCGACGATCAGGAAGAGGTCGCCGAACGACAGGGACGTGGCCGCGCGGCTGAGCACGATGCGGGAGAACGCCAGGACGATCTCGCCCGCGCACCAGGCGCCCGACCCGGCGGCGAGCGCGAGCCGTACGGTGCGGACGGCGCCCGGCGGGGTGCGGCGCCAGGCGCTGAGCAGGCCGAGCATGGCCGCGCCTGAGGCGATGACGCCCGCCCAGGACGACACCCAGGAGGCCGCCGTACGGCCGCCCCAGCCGAGCAGCGAGCCGAGGACGTACGCCAGCGCCAGGCCCGCCACCACGAGCAGGGCCGTTTGCGGCATGGACAAGCGCTTGGTACGCGTGGGGTGGGTCGCGTCGCGCCGTTCGGTCATCGCGGGCGTCCTAGAGGCGGGCGCCACGGTTCGGCGATCCAGGGCGCTGGACTCGCTGACGGGTCATCTGAGCGTGTTTCTCCGCTGCGGGGTGCGGCCTTCGCGGGCCTGTCGGGACGGGTTCCCTCGGCCGGGTGCGGGGTGTCCGCGGCCGGGTCCTCGGGACGGGTGTGCATCGCTGTGCGCTTACTCTACGTGCCGAATGTCACGGGCCGATTGAGGTCGACGCGCGTCGGCGATATGACCGTTTTTCTGGACCGTTGGCATGCCGCCGGACAATTGACGGCCACGGCGATCACTACGGATTGTAATCGTAAAGGGATTGTCAGGCCGTTCGCCGCGCGGATCACGGTCATCCCCGCCACGCTGGGCGTACACGGCGCCGATCGGACGCCTCCCGGGCCGTGCGCGGCGCCCGCCTCGGCACGGCCGGTCACACATTGCAATTCCTCCGTTGCGATTCGGCGTCAACTCGTTAGCGGGCGTGTCAGATTCGTTGACCTCTGGAGTCAGAGGCCCCGGTCGTCCGCCATCTTGATCACTGGGCACCACCCCGACAACGCCTGAGGAAGTCCGCGAAATCCCAGTGTCGGAGGAATTCGTCGGCGGCGTGCGTGCCGTTGTCGAGCAGGGTCCGCTGCTGCTCCTGGGTGAGGCCGAAATCGGTGGACGCGATGTCGGCCGTGTCGACGAACATGGTGCGGGCCAGCGCGCACGGGTCGTCGACGAACATGGCGTCCCACGCCCCGAGCAGCGACTCCACCAGGGCGGTGGCCATCGAGAGCGGCCCGTGGATCTCGTTGCGCTTGCGGAGGTCGGCCCGGGAGCACAGCCGCACACCGAACGTCGGCCAGCGCGGCGGCTTGCCGTCTGTACGGTCGAAGATCGTGATGGGGTAGTTCGTGAAGATGCCGCCGTCGACGATCGTGGACTTCCTGCCCTCGGTGTCGCGCAGGATGTGCGGCTCGAAGAAGAACGGCAGCGACGCCGACATCACCACGGCGTCGGCCACCGACTGGGAGTCGGGGTCCAGGCCGTAGTCGGCGTAGTCCCAGGGGAGCTTGATCGCCCGCTGCCGGGTGAGGTCGCTGGCCACGACGACCAGGCGGTAGCGGTGCTCCTCGGGGATGTCGGCGCCGGGGTCGGCGGGGAGCCGCAGGTCGCCCCACGTCCGTACGCCGAACCGGGCCAGTTCGCCGGACACCCAGGCGTGCAGCCGGCGTACGGAGTAGAGGCCGTTGTCGAACATCAGGTGCGAGCCGAGCGCGATCGGCTTCAGCGGGCCGAGCGCGCGGCCGACCGGCCCGGGGTCGAGGAAGCTCGAGTAGTCGATGGATTTCGCGATCGCGGCGATGCCGTCGAGCGGCGCGCCCGCCTGCGTCATCGCGGCGATCAGCCCGCCGGTGATCGCCCCCGCGGACGTGCCCGCGACCCGCTGGAACGTGTAGCCGTCGTCGACCAGCCGTTGCACCGCGCCGGCCAGGCCGATCCCCTTGACGCCGCCGCCCTCGAGGACGAGATCGGCGATCCGCTCATCCGTTGCGTTGTCGCCCATGGCCGGACTGTAACGATAATCACCGGGGCGCCGGGGGTCTTTCGTCCCGCCTGTCGCCGTCGAAACAGCCGACGGGTGGCCGTCGCGCCCGCCGAACCGGGACAATCGAACGCACGGTAGACCTGGACCCGCCGCTGACCGGCGGCGATCCGCTGGAGATCGGAGAAACCATGAGGCCACGCGGGCTGCGCGCCGCGCTCGGCACGGCCGCGATCACCGTGGCGGCGGCGCTCACCGCCGCCGGATGCGGTGTCGGCGGCGGCCCCCAGCCGACCGACCAGCCGACGCAGACCTCGCAGCCCACGTCCGCGAGCCCGTCGCCCACCTCCAGCGACAAGCCGAAGGCGCTCGCGACGAACCTGTCCGTGCCGTGGGGCCTGGCGTTCCTGCCGGACGGCGGCGCGCTGGTCACCGAGCGCGACAAGGCCGACATCCTCCGGATCACCCCGCAGGGCCAGGTCACCCCGGCGGGCAAGGTCGCGGGCGTCGTGAAGGGCGGCGAGGGCGGCCTACTCGGCATCGCCATCTCCCCCGACTTCACCACCGACCAGTCGGTCTACGCGTACTACACGTCCGCGACCGACAACCGGATCGTGCGCATGAAGTGGACGGAGAGCGGCCAGGTCGACGGCTCGCTGAAGAACCAGCAGGTGATCCTCCGCGGCATCCCGAAGGGCACCGTGCACAACGGCGGCCGCCTGGCGTTCGGCCCCGACGGCATGCTGTACGCCTCGACCGGCGAGACCGGCCGCGGGTCCGAGGCGCAGGACAAGGCGTCGCTCGGCGGCAAGATCCTCCGGATGACGCCGGACGGCGCGCCCGCCAAGGGCAACCCGTTCCACACCCTCGTGTGGAGCTACGGCCACCGCAACGTGCAGGGCATGGCGTGGGACGCGCAGCGCCGCATGTACGCCACGGAGTTCGGCCAGGACCGGTGGGACGAGATCAACCGCATCGAGCCCGGCAAGGACTACGGCTGGCCGAAGGTCGAGGGCAAGGGCGGCGGCGGCAAGTACGTCGACCCGCTGGTCACGTGGCGCACCAGCGAGGCGTCGCCGAGCGGCCTCGCGTACGCGGGGAGCACCCTGTTCGCCGCGGCGTTGAAGGGCCAGCGGCTGTGGACGATCCCGGTCGGCAAGAGCGGCCAGTTGGGCAAGCCGAAGGCGCTGCTCACCGGGGTGTACGGGCGGCTGCGCACGGTCGTGCCCGCGCCGGACAACAAGTCGCTGTGGGTCACGACCAGCAACCGCGACGGCCGGGGCGAGCCGCGGCCCGGCGACGACAAGGTGATCATGATCCCGTTGAAGGGCAAGGGGAAGGGCGGGTCGCCGACGCCGAAGCCGTCGAAGAGCGGGTCGAAGCCGAACCCGAGCGAACTGTGAACGTGCGCCAATTGCGGGGGAATGGGCGTGGGTCCGCGGCGCCATTCCCCCGCAATTGGCCGTCGGTCAGGTGTGCGGTACGGCGCCGGGGGTCCAGCCCCGGTAGTTGGCGAAATAGCTCAGGCTGGTGATGTGGCCGATGGCGCCCTTCACGCTGCTGGCGTAGGCGCCGCCTTTACCGTCGGATATGCCGACGTGGCCGTACGCGCTGATGTTCCAGTAGACGAATGATCCGGCGGGCGGTGTCCCGGTGGTGTGCTTCGGGCCGGCGCCGTTCCAGTGCGCGTTCGCCGAGGCCCACACGCCGCTCGTGCCGTACGCCTTCTCCGCGGCGAGCTCGCAGTAGTTCTGGTAGGCGGTGCTGCCGATGTGCGCCTTGTACCAGGCGACCGCGCCCGCCGGGGTGCCGTCGCCGGCGGAAAGCGGCGCGGCCGACGGCGCGGATTGAACGGTGTGGGCGGACGCCGCGGGGGTGAACGCGACCGTTCCCGTTAACAGCAGCGCGGTTCCGGCGGCGGCCGCCAGCGCGCGGCGGACAGGTGCGCGATTACGCATCCGATCCCTCCAGGTCGGGAGTTCTCCCCGCTCCCACCTGAACGGAAGCCACTATGCGGCACGCGCGCACGGAATGGAAGGGCCCCAATTCGCGCACGCCAATGAAAGGCCGCCCGTACGAAACGGCGAGGTTTCGTACGGGCGGGCCGTTTTCGCAGCGCTCAGCCGGATACGCCGAGCTTTTCCAGGATCAGTTCCTTCGCGCGCCCGGCGTCGGCCTGGCCGCGTGTGGCCTTCATGACGCCGCCGACGAGCGCGCCGACCGCGGCCGTCTTGCCGCCGCGGATCTTCTCCGCGACGGCCGCGTTGTCGGCGATGACCTGGTCGATGACGGTGTCGAGCTCGCCGGAGTCGCGGACGATCTGCAGGCCGCGCGCCTCGACCACGGTGTCGGGTGTGCCCTCGCCGGCGAGGACGCCGTCGAGCACCTGGCGGGCCAGCTTGTCGTTCAGCGAGCCCTCGGCGACCAGCTCGACGACGCGCGCCACGTCGGCGGGGGTGACGCCCAGTTCGTCGAGCGGGGTGCCGAGCTCGTTGCCGCGGCGGGCCAGCTCGCCCATCCACCACTTGCGGGCGTCGGCCGGCGGGGCGCCGGCGGCGATGGTGGCCTCGACGAGGTCGACCGCGCCCGCGTTGCGCATGGAGGTCATCTCGAAATCGGAGACGCCCCAGTCGTTCTGGAGGCGCTTGCGGCGGTCGGCCGGCGGCTCGGGCAGTGTGCCGCGCAGCTCCTCGACCCATTCGCGGGACGGGGCGAGCGGCACGAGGTCGGGCTCGGGGAAGTAGCGGTAGTCCTGCGCCTCTTCCTTGCTGCGGCCGGCCGCGGTGGTGCCGGTGTTCTCCTGGAAGTGGCGCGTCTCCTGGGTGACCTTCTCCCCCGCGTCGAGCACGCCGGCCTGGCGCTCGACCTCCGAGCGGACGGCGCGCTCGATGGACCGCAGCGAGTTGACGTTCTTCGTCTCGGTGCGCTTGCCCCACTCGGCGCCGGGCGGTGCGATCGACACGTTGACGTCGAAGCGCATCGAGCCCTCCTCCATGCGGACGTCGGACACGCCGAGGGAGCGGACGAGGTCGCGCAGCTCCGTGGCGTACGCCCGGGCGACCTGGGGGGCGAGCTCGCCGGTGCCGGTGATCGGGCGGGTGACGATCTCGATGAGCGGGATGCCGGCGCGGTTGTAGTCGACCAGGGAGTGGTCGGCGCCGTGGATGCGGCCGGTGGCGCCGCCGACGTGCAGCGACTTCCCGGTGTCCTCCTCCATGTGGACGCGCTCGATCTCGACGCGGATCGTCCGGCCCTCGACCTCGACGTCCAGATAGCCGTCGACGCACAGGGGCTCGTCGTACTGCGAGATCTGGTAGTCCTTCGGCATGTCCGGATAGAAGTAGTTCTTCCGGGCGAAGCGGCCCCACGCGGCGATCTCGCAGTGCAGCGCGAGGCCGACGCGGATGGCCGACTCCACGGCCGCGCGGTTCGTCACCGGGAGCGACCCCGGCAGCCCCAGGCACACCGGGCACACCTGGGTGTTCGGCTCGGCGCCGAACCCGGTCGGGCACGGGCAGAACATCTTCGTGGCCGTGCCGAGCTCGACGTGCGTCTCCATGCCCAGCACCGGGTCGTACCTGGTCAGCGCCTCTTCGAACGGCACCAGATTCGTCGTGCTCACAGGGACGGTGCCTCCTCAAGCAGCGCGTGGCCGCGGCGTTCGTTCAGGGCGGCCTCCAGGGCGGCGCCGACGCGGTAGACGCGGTCGTCGGCCAGGGTCGGGGCCATGATCTGGAAGCCGACCGGCAGGCCGTCCTCCTCGGCGAGGCCGCACGGCAGCGACATGGACGCGTTGCCGACCAGGTTGGACGGGATGGTGTAGAGGTCGGCGAGGTACATGGCCATCGGGTCGTCGACCCGCTCGCCGATCGGGAACGCAGTGGTCGGGGTGGTCGGCGCGACGAGGACGTCGACCTGTTCGTACGCCGTGGCGAAGTCGCGGGCGACGAGCGTGCGGACCTTCTGCGCGGAGCCGTAGTAGGCGTCGTAGTAGCCGCTGGACAGGGCGTACGTGCCGAGCATGATGCGGCGCTTGACCTCGGGGCCGAAGCCCGCCGCCCGGGTGAGCGCCATGACCTCCTCGGCGCTGTGGGTTCCGTCGTCGCCCACGCGCAGGCCGTAGCGCATCGCGTCGAACCGGGCCAGGTTGGACGACGCCTCGCTCGGCGCGATCAGGTAGTACGCCGAGAGGGCGTACGTGAAGTGCGGGCAGGAGACCTCGACGACCTTCGCGCCCAGCGACTCCAGCACCTCGACCGTCTCGTGGACCCGGGACAGCACGCCGGGCTGGGAGCCCTCGCCGTCGAACTCGCGGATGACGCCGACGCGCAGGCCGGAGACGTCGGCCTGGCGGGCGGCCGCGACGACCGGCGGCACCGGCTGGTCGATGGACGTGGAGTCGCGCGGGTCGTGGCCGGAGATCGTCTCGTGCAGCAGCGCGGCGTCGAGGACCGTGCGCGCGAACGGGCCGGGGGTGTCCAGCGAGGACGCGAACGCGACGACGCCGAAGCGCGACGAGCCGCCGTAGGTGGGCTTCACGCCGACGATGCCGCAGACGGAGGCGGGCTGGCGGATCGAGCCGCCGGTGTCGGTGCCGAGCGACAGGGGCGCTTCGTACGCCGCGACGGCCGCGGACGAGCCGCCGGAGGAGCCGCCGGGGATGCGCGTGAGGTCCCACGGGTTGTGGGTCGGGCCGTACGCCGAGTGCTCGGTGGAGGAGCCCATCGCGAACTCGTCCATGTTCGTCTTGCCGAGGATGACGACGCCGGCGGCGCGCAGCCGCTCGGTGATGGTCGAGTCGTACGGCGGGCGCCAGCCTTCGAGGATCTTGGACCCGACGGTGGTCGGCATGTCGGCCGTGGTGAAGACGTCTTTCAGCGCGAGCGGCACCCCGGCCAGCGGGCCGAGCTCCTCGCCCGCGGCGCGCCGGGTGTCGACCGCGCGGGCCTGGGCGAGCGTGTTCTCCTCGTCGACGTGGAGGAACGCGGAGACCTTGCCGTCAACGGCGGCGATGCGGTCGAGGTGGGCGCGGGCGACCTCCTCGGCGGAGACCGCGCCCGCGCGCAGGTCGTCGGCGAGCTCGGCGGCCGTGCGCCGGGTGAGGTCGCTCACGCCTCCTCCTCAAGGATGCGGGGTACGCGGAACCGCTGCTGCTCGGACGCGGGGGCGCCGGAAAGCGCCTGCTCGGCGGTGAGGCCGGGGCGCACGTCGTCGTCCCTGAGCACGTTGGTGACCGGCAGCGGGTGGGAGGTGGGCGGCACATCGGCCGTGGCGACTTCGGAGACCCGTGCGACGGCGGTGATGATCTGGTCGAGCTGACCGGCGAAGTGGTCGAGCTCGTCCTCGCCGAGCGCCAGCCGGGACAGGCGGGCGAGGTGGGCCACCTCTTCACGGGTGATCGCGGACATGCGGGACCGTCTCTACTTGGCGATTACCTGGACCCGTCCATCCTAGGGCCGCCAGGCCCCCGGACCGTCATCGTTTTCCGCGCCTGTGGACAACCCGAAAGCGTCAGGCGGAGGGCTTGTTCTCCGAGGTGACGGCCCCGTTCTCGTGGTCGTCGTCGCCGGTGCCGGGGCGATCGCCGTCGAGCCGGTGCATCAGCCAGGACGTCGCGGACGCGGAGTCCATCGGGCGCCCAAAGAACCACCCCTGCGCGGCGTCGCAGCCCATGGCGGTCAGCCGGGACGCGATCGCCTCCGTCTCGACGCCCTCGGCCACCGAGCGCATGCCGAGCGCGCGCACCATCTCCACCAGCGACCGGACGATGACCGTGTCGTCGCCGCCGTCGAGCAGGCGCCGTACGAACGAGGAGTCGATCTTCACCTCGTCGACCGGCAGCCGCTTGAGGCGGACCAGCGAGGAGTAGCCGGTGCCGAAGTCGTCGAGGGCCAGCGAGATGCCGAGTCGGGCCAGGGAGTCGACCGGGGCCACGCCGTGGGTCGGCTCGGTCATCAGCACCCGCTCGGTGATCTCCAGTTGGAACGACCCCGGCGGGACGTCGTGGCGCTCCAGCCCGGCGCCGATCGCGTCGGACAGCCCGGAGTCGAGCAGGTCGCGGGCGGAGACGTTCACCGAGATCTGGACGGGCAGCCCGGCCTCGCGCCAGCGGGCGCTCTGCGCGAGCGCGCTGTCGACGACCTGGTGGGTGATGTCGCGCATGAGGTACGACTGCTCGGCCAGCGGGAGGAAGACGTCCGGCGCGATCAGGCCGTGCACGGGATGGCGCCAGCGGACCAGCGCCTCCATGCCCACCAGGCGCCGGTCGCCGAGCGCCACCTTCGGCTGGAAGAACAGCTCCAGCTCGCTGCGGTCGACCGCGCGGCGGAGGTCGCCCAGGAGGCTGAGCCGCTCGGCGGAGTTGTGGTCCTTGTCGGCGGCGTAGACCTCGACGCCCGTACGGGTCTCCTTGGCGAGGTACATCGCGACGTCGGCGCGCTGGTGCAGCAGCTCGAAGTCGGGCGCGTGGTCGGGGTAGAGCGCGATGCCGACGCTGGCCTCGAGGTCGAACGTGAGGCCGTCGAGGCGTACGGGCTCCGACAGCGCGGCGCGCAGCCGGTTCGCCACCTCGCGGGCCGCCGCGGCGTCGCGCACGCGGGGCAGCAGGATGGCGAACTCGTCGCCGCCGAGCCGGGCCACCATGTCGCCCGGACGGACGCTGTGCGACAGCCGGTGGGCGACGATCTGGAGCAGCCGGTCGCCCACGGGGTGGCCGAGCGTGTCGTTGACGTCCTTGAAGCGGTCGAGGTCGAGGAGGAACAGCCCGGCGCCGTGAGCGCGCCTGCGCGCCTCGGCCAGCACCTCCTCGGTGCCGACCACCAGCATCTTCCGGTTGGGCAGCCCGGTCAGCTCGTCGTGGTTGGCCTGGTGCTCCCGGCGTACGGAATCGGACGCGTTGGTGTAGACGGCGATCAGCGGCAGGATGAACAGCGGGATCAGCGCGGCCGAGCGGTCCATCACGACGACGGCGAGCGGCGCGAGGCTCAGCAGCGCCGCGTTGACGAGCAGTTGGTACGCCAGGTCGCTGCGGAGGACGTCGAGCAGCGGCGCCCGTTCGTACAGCGCGACCGCCAGGCCCACGGTGACGTGGTTGACCACGAAGTACGCCGCGGCGGCGACCGCCAGCGGCACGAGGTCGGTGCCGGTCGGCACCCACGGCACGCCGGGCCCGGACATCGCGCCCCACAGGTGCAGCACCAGGGCGGCGGCGCCGAGGCTCAGGGTGTACTGCGCGACGTTGAACAGCGTGCGGTGCGGGGCGCGGCGCATCGCGATGCCGGCCACGACCGTCGCGACCGCCTGCATGGCGAACGCGCACGGCGGGCCGAGGTACATGATCGCGGCGAACGCGAACGTCGTGGAGGTGGTGGCCCCGGTGGTGTCGTTGGTGCCGGGCGTGATGATCGGGCGGAGCTGCCCGAAGATGACGAGGACGGTCAGCACCCACAGCGCCGGGCTCCACGCGATCGACCGCAGCTCGCCGTAGTCGACGCGGAACAGCACGAGCGCGAGCACGGCGAAGCCGGCCACGGTCAAGCCGGTGAGGTACCACCACAGGGGGGTGCCGCGGGGCGGGCCGACGTCCCGCGTGCTCTTCGAGTTCCTCATCACTTCCTCGGCGGATCAGGAGCGAGGGGGCGGGGCTCCTTTGGGGACGAGACTACGGCGCGCGGAGACCTCGCGAAACCAATTGCATACTTTCCGTTACCAGTTGATCGTATTGAACATCGCTGACCTGCGGCGCCATTTGGAAATGCGGACAGAATAGCCGCCGCATCCCGCTTTCATTCACGTTTCGGGTGTTACCGCGCGCTCCCGTGCCGCATCCGGCCCCGCGGTGAGCAGGACGCCGAAGGCCGCCTCGTCGAGCACCGGGACGCCGAGCTGCATGGCCTTGTCGTACTTCGTGCCGGGGCTCTCCCCCACCACCACGAAGTCGGTCTTCTTCGACACGGAGCCGGTGACCTTGCCGCCGAGGTTCTGCACGGCCTCCTTCGCCTCGTCCCTGCTGTACGCCTCCAGGGAGCCGGTCACGACGACGGTGAGCCCGGCCAGCGGACGCGGCCCGTCGTCGCGCTCCTCGGCCATGCGGACACCGGCGTCGGCCCATTTCCGCACGACCTCGCGGTGCCAGTCGACGGCGAACCACTCGTGTACGGACGCGGCGATGGTCGGGCCGACGCCGTCGGCGGCGGCGAGCTCCTCTTCGTCGGCACTGCGGATGGCGTCGATCGAGCCGAACTCGCGGGCCAGCGCCTGCGCGGCCGTGGGCCCGACGTGGCGGATCGACAGCGCGACGATCACCCGCCACAGCGGCCGCGACTTCGCCTGTTCGAGCTGCTCGAACAGCTTCTCCGTGTTCTTCGTCGGCACGGACTCGCGGTTCTCGCCCGGCTTGGTGAAGAAGAACGGGACGAGCTCCTGCTCGCCCTCGGCGTCTTGCCGGTGGACGTCGCGCCAGATCATGACGTCGGCGAGGTCGTCGGGGGTGAGCGCGAACAGGTCGCCCTCGTCCTCCATCGGCGCGGTGCCGCCGTCGGGCGCGGTGAGGGCGACGGCCGCCTCGTAGCCGAGCGCCTCGATGTCGAGCGCGGAGCGGCTGGCGGCGTAGAACAGCCGCTCGCGCAACTGCGCCGGGCACGACCTGGCGTTCGGGCACCGGATGTCGACGTCGCCCTCCTTGGCCGGGGACAGGAGGTAGCCGCACTCGGGGCAGTGCGTGGGCATCTCGAAGGGGCGCTCGCTGCCGTCGCGCAGCGCGGTGACCGGGCCGACGATCTCCGGGATGACGTCGCCGGCCTTGCGCAGCACCACGGTGTCGCCGATGAGCACGCCCTTGCGCTCGACCTCCTGGCCGTTGTGCAGCGTGGCGAACTCGACGGTGGACCCGGCGACCTTGACCGGCTCCATCACGCCGTACGGGGTGACGCGGCCGGTGCGGCCCACGTTGACCCGGATGTCGACCAGCTTGGTGTTGACCTCCTCGGGCGCGTACTTGTACGCGATGGCCCACCGCGGGGCGCGGCTGGTGGACCCGAGGCGGCGCTGGAGCGCGATGTCGTCGACCTTGATCACGACGCCGTCGATCTCGTACGGGGTGTCGTGGCGGTGCTCGCCGTAGTACTCGATGTAGGCCTTCGCCTCGTCGAGGCCGCCGACGACCTTGTAGCGGTCGCTGACGGGCAGGCCCCACGACCGCAGCCGTTCGTACATCGCCGACTGGCTCGGGGCGTCGAACCCCTCGCGGGCGCCCACGCCGTGGACGATCAGCCGCAGCGGCCGGCTCGCGGTGACCCGGGGGTTCTTCTGCCGCAGCGAACCCGCGGAGGAGTTGCGCGGGTTGGCGAACTGGAGCGGGTTGAACTTCGGCGGGCGGCGGCCCTTCTCCTCGGCCCGCGCGGTCGCCTCGGCGTGCAGCCGCTGCGCCTCGGACATCAGCCGTTCGTTCAGCGCGTGGAAGTCGGCGACCTCCATGTAGACCTCGCCGCGCACCTCCAGGAGCGGCGGAATGTCGTCGCCGTGCAGCTCCTTCGGTACGTCGGCGATGGTGCGGACGTTGCGCGTGACGTCCTCGCCGGTGCGGCCGTCGCCGCGGGTGACGCCGCGGACGAGGTGGCCGTTCTCGTACGTCAGCGCCAGGGCGAGGCCGTCGATCTTGAGCTCGCAGAGGTAGGCGTCGGGCGCGGCCTCCTTGGCGACGCGGTCGGCCCAGGCGGACAGCTCGTCGAAGTCGAAGGCGTTGTCGAGGCTCTCCATGCGGCGGAGGTGGTCGACGGGCGCGAAGTCCGACGAGATCTCGACGCCGATCTGCTGGGTCGGCGAGTCGGGGGTGCGCAGCGCGGGGTGGTCGTTCTCGATGCCCTCGAGCTCGCGCAGCAGGTGGTCGAACTCGGCGTCGCTGACGGTGGGGGCGTCGTCGACGTAGTAGCGCCGCCGGTGCTCGGTGATCTCCTCAGCGAGCTCCATGTGCCGCCGCCGCGCCTCCGCGGGGATCGCGTCCTCGCCGGTCATGTCGTGTTCCTTCCTCGCCGCCAATCAGCCGCCACCTTATTCGCGGCGCGCCTCACCGCCGCCCCTGCTCAGGCCTCCGGCGCGTCGCGCAGGACGCGCCCGCCCTCGCGGCAGGCGCGCAGCGCGGCGCGTGCGTACGCCGGGGACGCGCCGGCGAGGCCGCACGCGGGGGTGGCCACCACCTGCCGCGCCAGGTCACCGGGCGGGAACCCGAGCCGCCGCCACAGCTCACGTACGCCTGCGACGGTACCCGGGGGGTCCGACAAACCGTGGTCGGTGCCGGGCACGACGCCGAGCAGCAGCCCGAGCCCGGCGTCGACCGCCTCCCCGATGTGGTCGTCGTCGGCCGTGGTCGTGCGGGCCATGTCGATCGACAGGCCGCGCGCGCCGGCGCGGCGCAGCAGGTCGTACGGCACGTCGGCGGCGCAGCAGTGCACGATCGGGTACGCGTCGGCGAGCGACGCGAACAGGCCCGCGAGGACCTCCTCGGCGTCCGGCTCCTCGACCGGCCGGATGCGGTTCAGGCCGCTCGCGGTCGGCACCCGGCCGGCGAGCACGCCGGGCAGCGAGGGCTCGTCGAGCTGCACGACCACGCGCGCGCCCGGAACGCGGGCGCGCACCCGCGCGAGGTGGGCGGCCAGGCCCTCGGTGTAGGACCCGGCGAGGTCGCGTACGGCGCCGGGGTCGGTGAGGACGCGCTCGCCGTTGCGCAGCTCGATGGTGGCCGCGAGCGTCCACACCCCGGCGGCCTGCACCTTCAGCGGGCCGGTGTACGTAGCCGCGTGTTCTTCGAGCGCGTCGAGGTCGCGGCTCAGGAGGTCGCGGCCGCGGCGCAGGTCGCGGCCCGGCGCGTCGGTGAGCCGCCAGCCGGTGGGCTGGAGGTGCACGGGGAGGTCGACCAGGAGCGTCGCGGCGCGACCGACGAGGTCGGCGCCCGGGCCGCGTCCTGGCAGCTCGGGGAGGTGCGGGAGGTCGGGCAGCTCGCCGAGGACGACCCGCAGCGCCTCGTCGGGGTCGTCGCCGGGGTACGAACCGATGCCGGTCGCACTGCCGGGCGCCCATGGATACTCCAGCTCAGCCACGCCGGAAGCATATGGCCAGGCGCGGCCGGGCCGGACTACGCGAACGCGCGCAGGGTCTCGGCGAGCTCGTCGAGGCGGGCCAGCGACTCGTCGCGCGGGACGGTCGGGAGGTAGAGCAGCACGCGCTCGACGCCGAGCTTCTCGTACGCCTCGATGATCTCCGGCTTGCGGCGGGTCGCGTACGTCGTGACCGGGACGTCGCGGCCGGCGCGCTCGCGCATGTCAGCGATGCCCTTCGCCATGTCGTCGGCGCGCGCGGCGTTGGGCATCCAGGCGTCGCCGAGCTCCGCGACCCTGGCCAGCGCGCCGGGGCTGTTGCCGCCGACGTAGATCGGCGGGTGCGGGCGCTGGACCGGTTTCGGCCAGGAGGAGATCGGGTCGAAGTCGACGTACGTGCCGTGGAACTCGGCCTCGTCCTTCGTCCAGATCTCCTTCATGGCGCGCAGCCGCTCGTTCATCAGCGCGCCGCGCGTGGACGGGTCGGTGCCGTGGTTCCGCATCTCCTCGCGGTTCCAGCCCGCGCCGACGCCGAACGCCGCGCGGCCGCCGGAGACGAGGTCGAGGGTCGCGACCTCCTTGGCCGTGTGGATCGGGTCGCGCTCGGTGACCAGCGCGATGCCGGTGCCGAGCAGGATGCCGTCGGTGGCCACGGCCGCGGCGGTGAGCGCCATGAAGGGGTCGAGCGTACGGAAGTAGATGCGCGGCAGGTCGCCGCCGCCGGGGTACGGGGTGTCGCGCGCGACCGGGATGTGGGTGTGCTCGGCGATGAACAGCGAGTCGAAGCCCCGCTCCTCGACGGCCCGGCCGAGGTCGGCGGGCCCGATGCCCTCATCCGTCACGAACGTCGAGATCCCGAACTTCATACATCCTCCGGACGTGGTTGGCGCCGGGCGCGGCGCCAGATGACGGCGGCGGCGACGGCACCTACGACGATAACGGCGACCGCGACGGCCAGGGCGGGCGAGCGGGTGAAGAGGTCCCACCAGGTGGCGATGATCGCGAGGCCGCCGAGGCTGTAGAGCAGCGCCCAGACGAGGCTGCCGACGACCATGGCGACGAGGTAGCGGGGGAAGCGCATCCGCATGGCGCCGGCGACCAGGTTCACCGCCGTCTGGAGGCCGACCGTGAGGAACGAGACGGTCACGGCGGGCGGGCCGTACCTGCCGACCAGGCGTTCCGCGCGGGCGAGCCGGGCGCCGAGGCGCTGCGCGAAGCCGCTGCGCTGGACGCCGGCGCCGATCGCGCGGCCGATCCAGTACGTCGCCTGGGCGCGGACCAGGATGATGCCGAGGAGGGCGAGGTACACCTGCCAGAACGGCAGCCCCGCGAGGAACCCGTAGCCGCCCATCGCACCCCTTCCGCCGCGCACCCCCGTGCCGACGAAGGGAAGCCTAACCTGATTTGTGCGTTCGGTGATCGTTGCGACGGCTTGTCGCGTTCGAGGTCAGGCGGGGGCGGGGGCGGCCGCCCTGACGGTCTCGGCGATGGTGGCCGAGCCGACGACGCGGTCGCCGTCGTAGAAGACCGCCGCCTGGCCGCGCGCGACGCCGCGGGCGGGCTCGGCGAGGTGGATGCGCACGCCGTCGCCGGTGATCTCGGTGGTGCAGGGGTGCACCTCGCCGTGCGCGCGGAGCTGGACGGTGCCGGTGAACGCGCCGCCGGGCGCGGGGCCGGTCCAGACCGGGCGGATGCCGGTGATCTCGGTGACCGCGAGCTGCTCGGCCGTGCCGACGGTGACGCGGTTGTCGACCGGCTCGATGTCGAGTACGTAGCGGGGCTTGCCGTCGGGCGCGGGGGTGCCGATGCGGAGGCCGCGGCGCTGGCCCACGGTGTAGCCGAACGCGCCGTCGTGCTCGCCGACGACCTGGCCGTCGGTGTCGACGATCTCGCCGGGGCGCGCGCCGCCGAGGCGGTCGGTCAGGAAGGCGCGGGTGTCGCCGTCGGCGATGAAGCAGACGTCGTGGCTGTCGGGCTTGTCGGCGACCTGGAGGCCGCGGCGGCGCGCCTCGGCGCGCACGTCGTCCTTCGTGGAGCCGCCGAGGGGGAACATGGCGCGCGCCGTCTGCTCGGCGGTGAGCACGCCGAGGACGTACGACTGGTCCTTCGCGGGGTCGACGCTGCGGCGCAGGGCGCCGTCGACCAGGCGGGCGTGGTGGCCGGTGCACACGGCGTCGAACCCGAGCGCGACGGCGCGGTCGAGCACGGCCGCGAACTTGATCTTCTCGTTGCAGCGCAGGCACGGGTTGGGGGTGCGGCCCGCGGCGTACTCCGCGACGAAGTCGCTGACGACGTCGCGCTCGAAGGCCTCCGCCATGTCCCACACGTAGAAGGGGATGCCGATCACGTCGGCGGCGCGGCGGGCGTCGCGCGAGTCTTCGAGCGTGCAGCACCCGCGGGCGCCGGTGCGGTAGGACTGCGGGTTGGCGGACAGCGCGAGATGCACGCCGGTGACGTCATGACCGGCCTCGGCGGCGCGCGCGGCGGCCACCGCGGAATCGACGCCGCCGGACATGGCGGCGAGCACGCGAAGAGTCATCCCGTCCAGAATATGCGGTTCAGCGCGGGCGCCGGCACACGTAGACCCACGCGGGCGGTACGTTGCGCCAGACCACGCTGCTGATGATCACCTCGTCGAACGTTTCGCGGAGCAGGCTGCGGAACCGGCGCGCCGAGCCCATCGGACGGGCGTGCAGGTAGCCGAAGGTGGTGAAGGCGCCGCTCGGGGAGAGCACGCCGGCGATCTGGCCGAGGATGCGGCGCTGGTTCTCGGCCGGGAACAGCGCCCACGGCAGGCCGCTGACCACGGCGTCGGCCTCGGTCAGGCCGGCGCCGGCGAGCAGCTTGGCCAGGTCGACCGCGTCGCCGGTGAGCACCTCCATGCGCGGCCGGGTGGCGCGCAGGTGGCCGGCCATCTGCTCGTCGACCTCGACGGCCACGTGGCGCGCCGCCTCGGGGAGGCGCCGCTCGATCGCGTCGCTCACCGCGCCGGTGCCCGGCCCGAGCTCGACGACCGCGCGGGCCGTGTTGGACGGCACCACCGTGGCCAGCAGCTCGGACAGGCCGGCCGAGCTCGGGGCCACGGCGCCGACCGTTCCTGGTCTGCGCAGGGCCGTGCTCATGAACGTACGGAATCCGCCTGTCGTAGCGATCATTCGCCCGATCATGCCAGCGGCCCCAGGGTCGGCGCCTCGTCTTGGTGGCCGGATTGCCCGGCCCGAAGCAGGAGATGAAACGGCCGGCCGGAGGACACCGGCCCCGGTCACCAGGTCGTACGGTCTGCCCATGACGATCCGCTCCCTGGTTCCGCGCGTGCGCGAGCGCAGGCTGTTGCTGCTGCGCCTGCTCGTGTACCCGTATGCCGTGGCGACGCTGATCCTCGGCCCGCCCGGCGTCGTGGTCACCGCGCGCGAGTGGGTCATCGCCCTGGCCTGCGCGACGATCTCGCTGTTCGGCGGGCGCTGGCCGTTCGAGGTGCTCATCGCGCAGTCGGTGATCCTGCTCTACCTCAGGCTCGACCCGGGCGCGACGGCGATCGGCGTGGTGACGCCGCTGGTGCTGGTCGCGCTTGTGGAGGTCATCGCCCGGCTCAATGGGCGGCTGATCGTGTTCGGCATCGTCCTCGCCGACCTCGTGATCATGCTGATCGTCAGCCAGTCGACCGGGTTCGCGCCGCTGCCGCTGATCGCCCGCATGGGCATCGTCATCGGCGGGTCCATCCTGGTGGGCGCCCTGATCCGCAGCGTACGGGCGCGCATTGACGAAGCGGAGGCGCGGGCGCACGAAGCGGAGCTGCGGCGCGCCTCGGAGACCCGCGCGATCCGCGCCGAGGAGCGCACCGCCATCGCCCGCGAGCTGCACGACCTCGTGGCCCACCACCTGTCGTCGATCGTGCTGCGCACCGGCGTGGCCCGCCATGTGGCCCCGGAGTCCGACCCCCGGGTCGTCGCCGTCCTCGACGACGTCCACACCGACGCCAGCGCCGCCCTCGGCGACCTCCGGCAGCTCGTGAGCGTGCTCCGCGACCCCGAGCGGGTCGACGAAGGGCCGGGCGCGCCGCTGATCGACGGCGCCGACCTGCGCGCCTGCATCGACGAGATCGTGGAGCGCATCCGGCAGTCGGGCCTGTCCGTGGTCGTCAACATGGATCCGGATGTCGCACAATTGGACACGGTGCGTCGCCTGGCCGTGCTGCGGCTCAGCCAGGAGGGCCTCACCAACGCCCTGCGCCACGCCTCGGGCGCGACGCGGGCGGATCTGATCATCCAGCGAGGTACCACCGGGGAGGTCCGGGTCGAGGTGATCGACGACGGGGTGGCCGAGAGCCACCACCGGGGCGGCGACGGCGCGGGGCACGGCCTCGCGGGCATGCGCGAGCGCGTCGAGCTGGTCGGCGGCCGGTTCGCGGCCGGCCCCGGCGACCACGGCTGGCGGGTGTCGGCCGAGCTCCCCGCGTCGGCCGACGGCGACCCGGTGGGTGCGGCATGATCCGCGTCCTCCTGGTCGACGACCAGCAGCTCGTCCGCGCCGGGCTGCGCATGCTCTGCGACTCCGCCGACGACCTCGAGGTGGTCGGCGAGGCCGAAGACGGCCACGAGGCGGTGCTGCTCGCCGAGAGCCAGGCGCCCGACGTCGTGCTGATGGACCTCCGCATGCCCCGGGTCGACGGAATCGTGGCCACCCAGCGCATCACCGACCGCATTCCGTCCGCCCGGGTCGTCGTGCTCACCACGTTCGACGACGACGACCACCTCTACCCCGCGCTCGCCGCCGGCGCCTGCGGCTTCCTCGCGAAGGACATGTCGCCCGAGCGCCTGCTCGACGCGATACGCCGCGCCCACGCCGGCGAGACCCCGTTCACCCCCCGCGTGCTCCGCCGCCTGGTCGACAAGGCCGTGAGCGGCCAGAACGCGGGGAAGCGGCCGGCGCGGCCGGCCACCCCCGAGGTGGAGCTGACCACCCGGGAACGCGAGGTGCTGGAGCAGGTCGGCGCCGGGTTGTCCAACGCGGAGATCAGCGAGCGCCTCCACATGGGCGTGACCACGGTGAAGACCCACATCGCGAGCCTGATGGCGAAGACGGGCTGCGCGAACCGGGTGCAGCTCGCCGTCTTCGCCGCGCAGGCCGGCATGGTCCCGGCGACCGGCTACGACACCTAGCGCCGCTCATCGCACCGGCGCCTCCACCGGGACGGGCGGCTCCTCGGCCACCGGCAGCGCGGAGGCCCGGCGGCGGCGATGGCGGAGCACCAGGAACGCGACCACCGCAACGGCGGCCACCGCGGCGAGCACGCCCAGGGTGGCGTGGGAGACCCGGTCGGCCAGCCGGGCGTACGACGCGCCCGCCAGGTCGCCGGCGAGCACCGAGCCCGGCACCCACACGGCCACGGCCATGAGGTCCCAGACCGCGAAGCGCACCGGCCGCAGCCGGACCGCGCCGGCCATGCGGGGCGTGAGCGTACGGACGAAGGCCGTGCAGCGGCCGGCGGTCACCGCGAAGCCGCCGTGGCGGGCGAACAGGCGGCCGGCGCTGGACCACCGGTGGGGGCCGACCACGCGGCCCAGGCGCCCGGAGTCGAGCCGGGGGCCGAGCCTGCGGCCCGCGAGGTAGGCCAGCCAGTCGCCGGCGAGGGCAGCGGCGGTCGTCACCAGGATGGCCGTGACCAGGCTGAGGCGGCCGGTGGAGACCAGGTAGCCGACCAGCAGGAGCAGGGGCTCGGCGGGCAGCAGCACGCCGACGAGCAGGCCCGTTTCGGCGGCGAGCGCGACGGCGACGACCGCGTATATCAGCGCGCTCGGCAAGGTCGTGACCCAGCCGAGCGCGTGCCCCACGAAGCCCATGCGCCGTTCCCTTCCCCGCGACGCACCAATGATCACGCGGGAAAGGGTGCGGGACATCCCTCAGGTGGCCGGGTCCGCTCCGCCGAGTGGCCCGGCCGTACGGCCCGGGGCGGACGTCAGAGGTGGCCCTCCAGGTCGCGGGCGATGCGCCGCTTCGGCATCGCGCCGACCGCCTGGTGGACGACGGCGCCGTCGCGGAAGAGCAGCATCGTCGGCGCGGCCATCACGCCGTACGCCAGGGCGGTGCGCGGGCTCACGTCCATGTCGACCTTCGCGACGGTGAGCCGCCCGGCGTACTCCGCGGCGAGCTCGTCGAGCACCGGCGCGAGCTGGCGGCACGGCGGGCACCAGGTGGCCCAGAACTCCACCAGCACCGGGCCTTCGGCGCGCAGCACACGCGCCTCGAAGTCGGCGTCGGTCACGGTCACGGGCGCGGCCGCGCCCACTGCTGCGGTCTCGGTCATGGTTCCTCCGATGCGGGGCGGGTGGTGATCTGGAGGAGTCCGGCGGCGTCGGCGGCGGCGAGCTGCCCGGCCACCTGGTCGCGCAGCGCCGACATTCGGGCGATGCAGGCGTCGAGCTCGGCCAGCTTGCGGCGGTACATCTCGCGCGGCGCCGGGCACACGTCGCCGGACGGGTTGCCCGCGCGCAGGCACTCCACGAACGGGCGCGCCTCCGCGAGCGTGAACCCGGCGGCGATGCGAGCCCTGATCTCCCGGACCACGACGAGGTCGTCCTCGTCGTACCGCCGGTAGCCGTTGGGGTCGCGCGACGCGGACAGCAGGCCCTGCCGCTCGTAGTAGCGCACCGAGCGCGGGCTCACACCCGCGCGCCTGGCCAGTTCGCCGATCCGCATGCGCTCGCCCCCTCCTCGGCCGCCAACGTACGGCTTGTCACCGGTGTCAAGGTCAAGCGCGTCCGCGGCTGTTCCCGTACGGGGTCGCGGCTGGGGGATAATTCGTGACCATGGGACTCTTTCGCCGCCGCCCGCCGTCCAGTGCCGCCCCTGAGGGAATCGGGGAGTTCTGGCAGTGGTGGCCGGGCGTACGCGCCGACTTCGCGCGCGACGGCGAGGAGACGGACACGGAGCGGGCGACGGAGATGGCCGAGCGGGTGGCGCGCATCCACCCGGACCTCGCCTGGGAGATCTCCGCGCCCGGCGACGGCGGCCACGTCCTGACGCTGACCGGTGGCGGCCGCGACGACCTGCGTGCGCTCACCGAACGCTGGATGCGCGCCGCCCCCGAGGACGACGCCTGGGAGTTCCGCCCGGCGCTGGCCGCCGACCGCGACGCGCTCGACTCCGTCTTCCGCCTGGAGGACACCGAGCTGGAGCTGTCGCACATCGCGCTCGGTGTCCGGGTCGACGCCGAGCACTCCCGGGTGAACGTCGCCGTCTACCACCCCGACTTCCTGTTCCTGCCGGACGACGCCCGCGCCGCCACCGCCCGCCGCGCGCTGGCCCTGGCGCTGGGCGAGGACGAGGTCAGCCGCTGGATCGGCACGATCACCCCGGCGGAGGAGCGCCCGGTCGACGCGCTCGGCCTGTCGGCGCTGCCCGCGGTGACGCGCCAGCTCGCGGACACCCGCGGCGGCGACTGGCTCTCCGGCCGCACCCGCACCCCCCGCGGCCGCCCCTCCCTGGTGAAGGTGCGGTTCCCGCTGCGCCGTGTCGACCACCCGCTCTGCGACACCCACATCCTGCTGTCCGTCCCGTACGCCCACGCCAACCCCGACCGCCTCCCGGTCGACCCGTCCGCGTCCGCGCTCCGGACATTCGAGGAAAAGCTGGAGTCCATCGGCCCCGACGCCCTCCTAGCCGCCCACGAAACCGGCGACGACCACCGCGTCTTCCACATCTACGCCGACTCCGAGTCAGGCGCCCTCAGCGAGATCGACCAACTAGCCGCGGCCTGGCAAGAGGGCCGCGTCCGCGTAGTAACCCGCCCCGACCCCCAATGGCAAGCCCTAGCCCCCTACCTCATGTAACCCCACCCCCCGCACCCGCCGAGAGCCTCAGCCCACCCGCCAACCGCGCCCCAGCCCGCCATACGCCCCCCACAGGCCCAACCCACGCGACGAGCACAGGCCAACCCGGCAACACGCCCGACAGGCCCAACCCGAGCGGCAGGCACGGTCCAGCCCGGCACACTCCCCGCAGCCTCAACCCGTACGGCAAGGGCGGGCCAGCCCGCCGTACTCTCCCCACAGGCCCAGTCCGCGTGACGGGCGCGGGCCAGCCCTGCGTACGCGCTCGGCAGGCTCAGACCAAGCGGCGGTTACGGCGCAACCTCCCCGCAGGCTCAAGCGGCGTGACGGGCGAGGACCAGCCCGGCTACGCGCCCGGCAAGCTCAGCCCGTACGGCGTGCGCGGGCCAATCCTGCGCACGCTCCCCGCAGCCTCAGCCCGCATCGCAGATACGGGCCAGCCCCGCGCACGCACCCGGAAGGCTCAGCCCGAGCGGCAGATACGGCCAGCCCGGCACACACTCCCCGCAACCTCAACCCGCACGGCGGGCACGAGACAGCCCTGCGTACACCCTCCGCAGCCTCAGCCCGCACGGCGGGCGCGGGATACGACCGGGGCGATGACGGCGAGGAGTTCGTCGACGTCTGACTCGGTTGAGGTGTGGCCGAGGGTGAAGCGGAGGGAGCTGCGGGCGCGGTCGGCGTCGGCGCCCATGGCCAGGAGGACGTGGCTGGGCTGGGCTACGCCCGCTGAGCATGCCGAGCCTGTGGAGCATTCGATGCCCAGGGCGTCGAGCAGCATGAGCAGGGCGTCGCCCTCGCAGCCGGGGAAGGAGAAGTGGGCGTTGCCTGGTAGGCGGCCGGACGGGTCGGGGTCGCCGTTGAGTACGGCGTCGGGGACCTCGGCGCGGACGCCGTCGATCAGCCGGAGCCGCAGCTTGGCGAGGCGCTCGGCCTCCGCGGGGCGCCGCTCGACCGCGACGCGCGCGGCGGCGGCGAACGCGGCTACGGCGGGGGCGTCGAGCGTGCCGGACCGGACGTCGCGCTCCTGGCCGCCGCCATGGAGCACCGGGGTGGGCTCGACGGTGCGGCCGAGCAGCAGCGCGCCCGCGCCGATGGGGCCGCCGATCTTGTGGCCGGTGATGGTGAGGGCGTCGGCGCCGGACGCGGCGAAGTCGACGGTGAGGTGGCCGGCGGCCTGGACCGCGTCGGTGTGGAACGGCACGCCGTGCGCGTGCGCGATCTCGGCGAGCTCGGCCACCGGCTGGACGGTGCCGACCTCGTTGTTCGCCCACATCACGCTGACCAGCGCGACGTCATCGGGGTCGTGCTCCAGGGCGGCGCGCAGCGCCTCCGGGCGCACCCGGCCCGCCTCGTCGACCGGGAGCCACTCGGCAACGGCGCCCTCGTGGTCGGTGAGCCAGTGGACGGAGTCGAGCACGGCGTGGTGCTCGGCCGCGCACGCGATGACCCGGCGCCGCTTCGGATCCGCGGCACGCCGCGCCCAGTAGAGGCCCTTGACGGCGAGGTTGTCCGACTCGGTGCCGCCCGAGGTGAACACCACCTCGCCGGGCCGCGCGCCGAACGCCTCGGCGATGGTCTCCCGCGCCTCTTCGACGACCCGCCGGGCCCGCCGCCCGGACGCGTGCAGCGACGACGCGTTCCCGCCCTGCCCCAGCTCCTCGGTGAGCACGGCGATCGCTTCCGGCCGCACCGGTGTGGTGGCTGCGTGATCGAGGTACACCATGACGGCCCCAGCGTATCCGGACCCGCCACCGCTCTCCGGCCGGGCGCGCTGAATTCCCTCGATCACCAACCCCCTCGGCGTATTGCGCGAGCGCCCGGCCACGCCGCGCCACCGGAAAAACGCGGACTGTGGATAACCCCGTTCACGACCCCCCGCGGTCGCCGAACCAGCCGGGGACGTCCACCCGGAAGTAGTCGTCCGGGGTCATGCGGCGCAGGTCGGACTCGAGCGCGCGGACGCGCTTCTCCCCCAGCGTACGGACCCACCGGGCGCGCAGCTCCTCGAAGATCTCGGCGGACTTCGCCAGGGAGTCGGCGCCGTGCGCGGTGAGCTTCACGATCTTGCGGCGGGCGTCACGCGGATCGGCGGCGCGGTCGACGTAGCCGAGGCGCTCCAGGGCGTCGATCGTCTTCCCCGCGGCCTGCTTGGACACCCCGAGGCGGCGGCCGAGCTCCGCCGCGGTGGTGCCGTACGGGCCGATGGCCTGGAACACGAAGCCGTCCATGGGCCGCATGTTCGGGTGGCCGCGGCGTGCGAGCTCGGCGTGCAGCTCGTCGATCATCTCCCGGAACGCCATGAACAGGCGCAACGGCAGCTCGAAGCCGGGTGGGGCGTTCGTCTCGCTTGACACAATCGACAACCAGGTTCACTATTTCCGACAACGACGTTGTCCATCTTAGGAGATCTTCGAATGTCCGTCATCCGTACTGACGAAACCCGCCGCACCGAGACGCCCGCCGGCGTGATGACCACCCTCGCCTCCCCCGCCCAAGGCGGCGCGGCGCAGGTGATGTGGCGCGTCGAGATGCCGCCCGGCGCGTCCGGGCCGCTTCACGCGTTCGACGCGGAGCAGGTGTGGACGGTGCTGGACGGCGGCGCCACCGTCGAGCGCGCCGGCGAACCGCTCGCCCTGGCCGCGGGCGACACGATCGTGCTGCCCGCCGACGCCGCGCGCCAGGTGTTCGCCGACCCCGTACGCGGCTTCACCGCCATCGCGGCCGCACCGGCGGGCGCGCTCGCCTACTCCCCCGGCGCCGCGCTGGACGTCAAGCCCGACTGCGCGATGCCCGCGGGCGACGGCAGGCTCGCCCCCGCCTGGCTGGTCTGAGCGCGTGAAGGCCCCGGCCGGTGCGCACCGGCCGGGGCCCCAGGGTGAGGCGTACGCGCTACTTGCGCTTCTTGATCTCCTCGGTCAGCGCCGGGACGACCTCGTGGAGGTCGCCGACCACGCCGAAGTCGACCAGCTCGAAGATCGGCGCCTCCGGGTCCTTGTTGATCGCGATGATCGTCTTGGACGTCTGCATGCCCGCGCGGTGCTGGATCGCGCCGGAGATGCCGTTGGCGATGTAGAGCTGCGGCGAGACCGTCTTGCCGGTCTGCCCGACCTGGAACTGGTGCGGGTACCAGCCGGCGTCGGTGGCCGCGCGCGACGCGCCCACGGCCGCGCCCAGGGCGTCCGCGAGACCCTCGATGACGTCGAACTTCTCCGCGCCGCCGACACCGCGGCCGCCGGAGACGACGATCGCCGCCTCGGTGAGCTCCGGGCGCTCGCTCTTCGCCTGCGCCACCCGCTCGGTGATCTTCGCGCCCTTGGCCTGCTCGCTCAGCTCGACGGCGACCGGGACGACCGTGCCCTCGGCGGACGCCTCCTCGGCCGGGGCCGAGTTGGGCCGGACCGTGATGATCGGCGTGCCCTTGGCGACCTTCGAGTGGACGATGATCGCGCCACCGAAGATCGACTGCTCGGCGACCAGGCCGTCGGCGAGGCCGACCGCGTCGGTGACCACGCCGGAGTCGGTCTTGACCGCGAGCCGCCCGGCGATCTCCTTGCCCTCCGCCGTGGACGGGATGAGCACCGCCGCCGGGGACGCGTCGCCGACGAGCTTGGCGAACACCTCGGCCTTCGGCGCCACGACGTACTCGCTCAGCTCGGCGGCGTCGGCGACGTAGATCTTCGTGGCGCCGTACGCGGCCAGCTTCTCCGCGCCCGCGTCAGAGCCCGCACCGATCCACACCGCCGCCGGATCACCGAACTGGCGCGCCATCGTGAGCAGCTCCAGCGTGACCTTCTTGACCTCGCCGTCGGCGTGGTCGACCAGGACCAGAACCTCAGCCATGATTTACCCCGCCCCTCAGACGAACTTCTTCGACGACAGGAAGTCGGCGATCTTGACGGCGCCGTCGCCGTCGTCCTTGACGATCGTGCCCTTCTCGCGCGGCGGCGCGTCGGCGAAGTCGACCACCTGGCTCGCCGCGTTGGCCACGCCCACCTTGCCGGCGTCGATGTCGGCGTCGGCCACGGACAGGGTCTCGACCGGCTTCTTCTTCGCCGCCATGATGCCCTTGAACGACGGGTAGCGCGGCTCGTTGATCTTCTCGACCACGCTGATCACCGCGGGCGCGCTCGCCTCGACCCGGTCGAAGCCCTCGTCGGTCTGCCGCTGGATGCGCACGGTCTGGCCGTCGATCTCGACCTTGTTCGCCAAGGAGAGCTGCGGCACGCCGAGCCGCTCCGACAGCGCCGCGGCCAGCATGCCGGTACGCGCGTCGGTGGACTCCGCGCCGAGGATCACCAGGTCGAAGCCGGTCTTCGCGAGCACCTGCGCGATGGCGTACGAGGTCTGGATGGCGTCGGAGCCGACCAGCGCGTCGTCGATCACGTGGACGGCCTTGTCGGCGCCCATCGACAGGGCCTTGCGAATGGACTCGGTGGCCTTCTCCGGTCCCATCGTCAGGATCGTGACCTCGCCCTCGTGGGCCTCCTTGATCTGGAGTGCCTCCTCGATGGCGTACTCGTCGAGCTCGTTGATGATCCCGTCGACCGACCCGCGGTCGAGCGTGCTGTCGGACTTCAGCTTGCGTTCCGCGTAGGTGTCCGGGACCTGCTTCATCAGTACGACGATATTCATGGCCGGTGGCCGACCTCCCTGCCTTCTCTGCCTCACCCGTACCAACATCTGTTTGAGCGGGTGCGTCAAGACTGCCAAATACCACGAGTGGAATCGTCACCGGGTTACCCGGACTTGACCCGCCTCCGATGTTACCCGTGAGTAGCGCCGCGGCAAACGCGGCGCGGCGGCGCGGCGTGGACGGACCGGGTCAGCCGCCGAACGTACGGCGCAGGACGTCCTTCACGACCTGCTGGACGAAGCCGGTCACGGAGTTGCGCGCCATCGAGCTGCCCTGGTCGACCAGGGCGTTCGGGGTCTTGTGCGTCACGCGGACGGGCTCCCAGGACGGCTGCTGCGTGGCCGCGCCGACCGCGGAGAACAGCGCCACCAGGGCCAGCACGAGCGCCACCACGGCCGTCGAGGCGCCGCCGCGCGCGAACACGCCGATCGTGCGGTTCAGGCCGCGCCGCGGGCTGCCAGAGCCGGGGCCGATCACGCACATCAGCGTGAACGCGCCCGCGGAGTACGCGGCGAGGGTGGAGGTGTGGACGTCCGGCTTGGTGTAGACCAGCACGCCGAACACGACGCCGCCGACGACCGCGGCCAGTGGCAGCATCAGGAGCTGCACGAGCGCGCCGCGGACCAGGCCCCAGGGGGTGCCGAGGGCGATCATGAACGGGTCGGAGCCCTTCGGGCCGCGCGCGCTGCGGCGCACGGCCAGCTTGCTGCTCGCGTGGTCGACCGCGCGCAGCAGCACCAGGGCGATCAGCACGATGCACAGGAACACCGTCGGGAACACGACCGTCGCGGCCACTGCGGTGACGCCGCACATCAGCGACAGCAGCGGGTGCCAGCCCGGGGTCTTCGGCTCGGTGGACGGGGGCTGCTGACGGCGGGGGTCGGCGTACGGGTCGGGGCGGTTCCAGTTCTGCGGCGGCGCCTGGCGGGGGTCCTGGGGGTAGCCGCCGGGCGGCACGGACGCGACGGGCGCCTGCGGCGGGCCGGGCGCGGGACGCGGCTGGGCGTATTCGACCGGCTTCAGGACGTCGCCGTAGTCGTCGTATCCGGCCTGCCGGTTGTACGGGCGCGTGCCGCCGGAACCGGCGGCGAGGGTGCGGCCGTTCGGGTTGGTCGGGAAGTCCGCATCGGGCCCGGGTTCACTCGGCGGCGGCCCGGGCGGCATGGCGGTGGTCGCGTCAGGCCCCGCGGCCCGCGGCATCCGCGACGTACGCCCGTCCCCGGCCATCGACCCCGGCCCACCCAACGGCGCCGCCCCGACCCCCGGCCCCGCCACGGGGACATCAGGAGCACCGGGCACCCTGTACCCCGCCGCACCGGCGGCACCAGTACCCGCGGCGCCCGCCGCACCCGCCAAACCCGAAGCCGCCGCGCCAGCCGCACCGGCCGCACCGGCCGCACCGGCCGCACCGGCCGCACCGGCCGCACCGGCCGCACCGGCGGCACCGGCCAAGCCCGAACCTGCTCCCGCGGCACCTGCGGCGCCGGACAGGCCCGAACCGGCGGCGTTGGCGAGGCCGGACGCGGCGTTCGCGGCTGAGCCCGCCGCGCCTGCGCCGCCCGCACCTGCGCCCGTACCGGCCGCGCCCGCGCCGCCCGCACCGGCCGCGCCAGCGCCGGGGGCGCCCGCCATGCCCGCGCCTGCGGCGCCCGCGGCGGAACCCGCGCCCGCGCCCGGGGCGGAGGCCGCGGCCGCCGCGGCGCCGCCCGCGAGGCCGCCGAGGGCGGCGCCTGCCGCGCCGCCCGCGAGGCCGGCGCGGAGGGCGCCGGCGCCCGCGCCGCGCGTTGGGTCGTCGGCGGGGCCGGAGTGGGCCGCGCCGGACGGGTCGTCGCCCGGGCCGTACACCGGGGTGTCGTCGCGGAGGTCCATCTCGCCGAAGCGGCGGACCAGCTCGGCGGCGTCCGGGCGGTCGCCGGGCTCGCGGGACAGCGCCTGGCTCAGGATGGGGACCAGCGGCATCGGGATGCCCGTGAGGTCGGGCTGGCCCTGGAGGATCTTGAAGAAGATCAGCTCGAAGCCGCCGGACCCGAACGGCGGATGCCCGGTAGCCGCGAAGATCAGCGTGGACGCCAGGGCGTGGATGTCGGACGCCGGGCCCACGTCGCCGCCCTGGATGACCTCGGGCGCGAGGTAGCCGGGCGTGCCGATGAACATGCCCGTCTGGGTGAGCCGCGTGGTGTCGACCGCCTGCGCGATGCCGAAGTCGATCACGATGGGCGAGCCGTCGACCAGCATGACGTTGGCGGGCTTGAGGTCGCGGTGGATGATGCCCGCGCCGTGGATGGCGGCGAGCGCCGAGGCCAGGCCGGTGGTCAGCTTGCGCAGCGCGACGCCGTGGATGGGGCCGCGTTCGTCGACCGCGGAGTCGAGCGGGTGGCCGGGGACGTACTGCGTCACGATGTACGGGTTGTCGCCCGTGACGTCGGCGTCGACGATCTCCGCCACATGGGGGTTGTGGACGCGGCGCATCGTCTCGACCTCGCGCGCGAGGCGGCGCCGGGCGGTGGTGTCGCCCGCTACGTGTGGCCGCAGGACCTTGACGGCGACCGTGCGGTTCTCGGGGTCGAGGCCAAGGTGCACCACGCCCATTCCGCCCTCGCCGATTCGCTGGACGAGACGGTACGGACCGATGCGCTCCGACAGCTTCCCTTCCCCGCCGATGACTCGCACTCTCCTTACAAACGCCGTGGTCGGTTGGCCAGTCGCACGGCCACGATACCCGCAGCCCATGGTCGGGGATGATGTCATTTGACGTGATCGCGGCGGGTGTGCCGACCACTGCGATCCGTTACCGTAATGGCCGTTATGGCAGGACGTCACCGAATGTGATCGACCCGTCGATGGGCACCGGCCACCACGACGGCACGGGCGCGAACAGCGCCGCGACGATCGCCAGCCCGCAGACGGCCATCAGGGTGTAACGCACGATGGGCGCGCTCCCATCACCCCCGGTGACCATCCGGGCGAGCGCCCGCGAGGGCCCGCGCCACCGCGGGACCGCGGTGGCCAGCAGCACCGCGAGCGCCGTGAACGCGGCCAGCACGGTGGCGGACGGGGTGTCCCGCAGGCTCACCCACTGACCGGCGGAGATGCGCGGCTTCGCGACCGCTTCGAGCAGCCACTCCAGCCCCCAAGCCACGGCGGCGGCGACGACGTACGCGGCGGCCGTACGCCACAGCGCGTCGACCACGGCAAGCCCGGCGGGCCGGTCGCCGTACGGCCGGATCCGGTCACGCACCCCCAGCACCACGAGCCCCGCGACCCCGACGAGAAGCCCAAGGCCGGGCAGCACGAACGCAAGCGCGGTAACGCCCGCGACCACCAGCACCCCGATCCCGAACCCGACACGGCCGGTCGCCACGCCCGGCGGATGCCCGAAGCCCTGCTGAGCAGGGGGCATCCGCGCCGCCTGCCCCGCCTGGGCCTGCCCGCCCTGGAGCTGTGCGCCCCGCGGCTGCCCCGCCTGGGCCTGTCCGCCCTGGGGCTGGGGTGCGTACGCGGGTTGCCCGTACGCGCCCGGGGCCTGCCCGTACGCCTGCCCGGGCGCCGCCCACCCCTGCGGGGCTTGTGGACCCGAGGGATTCCGCGCCCCCTGCTGCCCGAGCGGAGGTCGCGGGGCCGCGGCGCCCTGTGGTCCGGCGGGGGTGGGGGGTACGGGGGGCGCGTGCTCGGGTGTGGTGCGTGCCGCCCCGTCCTCCGCGGCCCCGGTGACCGGGGCTGAGGGCGCGGGTGCGGGGGCGGGGGCGGGTTCCGTGGACGCCGCCTCCTCGGCTTCGGGGACGGGCACAGGGGCGGCGGTCGCGGGAGGTGTCGCTGCGGCGGGCGCGGAGGTGGCGGGCGCGGCGGGTGTGGAGGTGGCGGGTGCGGCGGGTGTGGAGGTGGCGGGTGCGGGAGGCGCGGCGGAGGCCGGGGTGTCGGGTGGGTCGAGGGTGAGGTCGGTGAGGAGGGTGGAGAGGGTGTCGGCGGTGGGGCGGGACTCCGGGTCGCGGGAGAGGGCCTTGCGGAGGACGGGGAGCAGGGGCTCGGGGACGCCGTGGAGGTCGGACTGGCCGCCGACGACGCGGAAGAAGACGACCTCGGCCGGGCCCGTGCCGAACGGGGAGCGGCCGGTGGCGGCGTACGCGACCGTGGCGGCCCAGGCGAAGACGTCGGCGGGCTCCTCGGCCACGCCGCCGTTGACGATCTCCGGCGCCACGTAGCCGGGGGTGCCGACCACGACCCCGGTGTGCGTGAGGCGGGTGGCGTCGATGGCCTGGGCGATGCCGAAGTCGATCACGACCGGGTCGCCCTCGCTGATCATGACGTTGCTCGGCTTGAGGTCGCGGTGCACGATGCCCGCGGCGTGGATGGCCTCGAGCGCGGTGGCCAGCCGCCGCGCGACGTTGACCAGCCCCGCCCCGCTGAGCGGCCCCCGGTCGCGCACGGTGGTGTCGAGCGCGCGGCCCTGGACGTAGCGGGTCGCCACGAACGGCCGCGGCCCGCGCACGTCGGCGTCCCTGATCTCCGCGACGTACGGGCTGCTGACGCGCAGCATCGACGTGACCTCGCGTTCGAGGCGGCGCAGCATCTCGTCGTCGATCAGGCTGGGGTGCAGTTCCTTGACGGCGACCGTGCGGCCGTCTTCGTCGAGCGCGAGGTGCACGATGCCCATGCCGCCCGACCCGATGCGCTGGAGCAGCCGGTACGTGCCTTTGGGGCCGGTCAGATACTCGTCGGTCATGGTTCTCGCTGCTCGGGGTCGGGGCAGTTCGATCTGACACCCTACGGGCGCCGGACCGGCGTTCCCACCGTAATGTCCGACGGTAACGGTACCGTCGCGCCATGGGCGAAGAGATGCGGAACGACGGGCCTGACGACCTCGGCGGACGCCTGCGCGCGGTGTGCGACCTCATGATGTCCGAGGCGCGCGAGGGCATGGGCCGCCACGAGTACGACGGCCGTGTGCAGGACCTCTCCACCGCGGGCGTCACGGCGGCCCTGGCCCGCCTCGGCGGCGGCGAGCTGGCCGACCCCCACGACGAGGCCCACCTGTCCGCGTTCGAGGAGTCGCTGCGCGTCGCGTTCGGCGAGCTCGCGCTGCACCGCCGCAACCCGTTGCCGCACGTCGACGCCCTCGACCTCGCCTGCTACGACCGGACGTACGCCCCGGAGGCCGAGCGTGCGAAGGCGCGCGCGGCCCACCTGCGCGGCTGGCCGGAAGCGGCCGACGCCGCCGTCGCCACGCTCGACGCGGTGCCGGCCCCGGTGGCCTCGGCGCTGATCGGCGCGGTGCGCGGCCTCGCCGCCGCGCTGCCCGCCGACGCCGACCCCGCCGACCTGGAGCGCGCCCGCGCGGCGCACACGCGCCTGGTCGCCCACGTGGAGCGCATCGCCGCCGAGGGCGATCCGGATATCTCCTTGGGCGGCCCGGCGCTGGCCCGGCTGATGGGGTCGGGCGAGGCGATGGCGGTCGACCTGGGCCGCCTGGCCGAGCGCGCCGACGCCGAGCGCGACCGCGTGACCGAGCTGCTGATCCGCGCGACCGCCCGCATCGACGGCTCGCGCCCGCCGCTCGAGGTGGCCCGCGAGCTGGTCCGCGACCATCCCGACGGCGACGGCGTGCTCGCCGCCGCGCGGACCACCACCGCCGAGGCCATCGCGTTCACCCGCGACCACGACCTCGTGCCGTACCACGACGGCGTCTGCGAGGTGGGCGAGGCGCCGGAGTCGCGCCGGTGGGCGATGGCGATGATGACCTGGTCGGGCCCCTGGGAGGCCGACACCCCGTCGTACTACCACATCACCCCGCCCGACCCCTCCTGGCCGGAGCGGGACATCGAGGAGTGGCTGGAGGTCTTCAGCGCCTCGACGCTCCCGGCGGTGACGGTCCACGAGGTCGCGCCCGGCCACTTCTCGCACGGCCGCGCCCTGCGCCGCGCCCCCAGCGCCGTACGACGGGCCCTCCAGTCGGGCTCGTTCATCGAGGGCTGGGCGCATTACGCGGAGGAGCTGTGCGTCGAGGAGGGTTTCCGGGCGGACGACCCGCGGTTCGCGGTGGGCGTCTGGCTGGAGGCGCTGGTGCGCATCACCCGCCTGGCCTGCGCGATCGGCGTCCACACGGGCGCGATGACGGTGGAGGACGGCGCCCGCAGGTTCGCCGCCGACACCCATCTGAGCGGCCCGGCGGCGCTCGCGGAGGCGCGCCGCGCGACGTACGACCCGTCGTACGGCCGCTACACCTGGGGCAAGCTGGCGATCATGGATCTCCGCGACCGCGCGCGGCAGGCATGGGGCGCGGGCTACACCCATCGCCGGTTCCACGGCGCGCTGCTCGACCTCGGCGCGCCGCCGCTCGGCCTGATGGCCACCGCGCTCGAACGCGGCTGAGGCCGACGGCTAGCGGCCGGAGCCGGCGATGATCTCGTCGGCGACGAACCGCGCGACGCCCTCGGGATACGGGGCGGGCAGGGCCAGGATGACGTGCCTGACGCCCGCGTCCACCGCCTCGGCGATCGTCTTCCGCGCGCTCGCGGGGTCGTCGTAGGAGACCGGCACGTTCAGCGACCGGGTGATCGACGCGGGATCGCGGCCGATCTCCGCGCAGTAGCGGTCGAGCAGCGCACCGCGCTCGACGACGTCCTCGGGGCCGCCGCCGGGGATGTTCCAGATGTCGGCGTGCTCGGCGACCACGCGCAGCGTCCCGGACGACCGCCCGCCGATCAGGATCGGCGGATGCGGGCGCTGCACCGGCTTGGGGTTCCCGAACGCCCCGGCGAGCCGTACGTACGTGCCGTCGAAGTCGAACGGCGCGTCCTCCGTCCACAGCCGCCGGATCACCGTGCACGCCTCGCCGAGGCTGCCCACGGCGTACGCGGCGTCGTGGTACGGCAGGCCGTGCGCGTCGTACTCGTGCTTGGCCACCGGGTGGCCGGGGCGGGATCCGGCGCCGATGCCGAAGTCGAGCCGGCCGCCGGAGACGATGTCCACGGTCGTGGCGATCTTGGCGAGCATCGCGGGCGGCCGGAAGCGGTTGCTGGTCACCAGCAGGCCGAGGCGCAGCCGCCGGGTCTGGGCGGCGAGCGCGGACAGCAGCGTCCAGCCCTCGTAGACCGGGCCGGACGGGTCGCCGGCGATGGAGATGAGGTGGTCGAACAGCCAGGCGTGCGCGATCTCGGGGATGGTGTCGGCCTCGCGCCAGACACGCAGGATGTCGTCGTAGTGCACCTGCATCGGGGCGGTCATGATCCCGAAGCCGGGCCGGTTCTCGTTCGGCATGGACGGGCGTCCTTTCCAGACGCGGAGATTGGTCACCGGGCCCGCGCTCTGGCATCATGAGCAACCGGAACCCTGTTCCACTAACGATAGGGAACGTTGTTCCGTTTATCAACCCCGGCATGGGAGGACTGCGCTGTGGACGCCGGCGACGGTGGCGCGGAGCGCGCCGCACCGCGCAAGCGGGCGGACGCCAGGAGGAACGAGAAGACGCTGCTCGACGCGGCCGCGGCGGTGTTCGTGGCCGCAGGCGTCGAGGCGCCGGTGCGCGACATCGCGGCCAAGGCGGGCGTCGGGCTCGCCACGATCTACCGCCACTTCCCGACGCGCGCCGACCTGATCATCGCGGTCTACCGGCGCCAGGTCGAGGCGCTGGCCGAGGCTGGTCCGGCGCTGCTGGCGAGCGGCCCCACGCCGTACGCCGCCCTGGAGCGGTGGATCGACCAGTTCGTCGACTTCCTGGTCACCAAGCACGGGCTCGCCGGCGTTCTGCAGTCCGGCGACCCGGGCTTCCAGGCCCTGCACGCCTACTTCCTCGACCGCCTGGTGCCCGTGTGCACGCGGCTCCTCGAGGCCGCCGCCGCGTCCGGCGAGATCCGCCCGCACCTGAAGGCGTACGAGGTCATGCGCGGCGTCGGCAACCTCTGCATCGGCGCCGAGAGCGACGGCGACTACGACGCCCGGCGCCTGGTCGGCACGCTCATCGCCGGGCTGCGCACACCGGGGCCCGGCGGGCGCTAGGCGGCGTCGAGGCCGGCCAGCAGGGCGGTGAGGGTGGCGCCCAATGGGGCGTCCACGCGGATGCGGGCGTGGTCGTCGCCGCGGGTCGCGCCGCGGTTGACGATGGCCGTGGGGATGCCGTGTTCGGTGGCGCGGCGGACGAAGCGGAAGCCGGACATCACGGTGAGGGACGAGCCGAGGACGAGCAGGGAGCGGCCGTTCTCGGTGAGCGCGAAGCACTCCTCGACGCGCGGCTTCGGGACGTTCTCGCCGAAGAAGATGACGTCGGGCTTGAGCACGCCGCCGCAGTAGAGGCAGTCGACCAGGTGGAACGCGGCGACCGCGGCGTCGTCGAGCACGGCGTCGCCGTCCGGGTTGATCATGCCGGCGCGGGTGTCGAAGCCGGGGTTGGCGGCGGTCAGCCGGTCGTCGAGCTCCTGGCGGGGGGTGCGCCGGCCGCAGCGCAGGCAGCGGACACGGTCGAGGCTGCCGTGCAGCTCGATCACGTCGTGCGCGCCGGCGGCCTGGTGCAGGCCGTCGACGTTCTGCGTGATGATGCCGTCGACCAGGCCGCGCCGCTGGAGCTCGGCGACGGCGCGGTGGCCGTCGTTGGGCGCGGCACGCGCGATGTGCCGCCAGCCCGCGTGGCTGCGCGCCCAGTAGCGCCGGCGCGCCTCGACCCCGCCGACGAACGTCTGGTACGTCATCGGGTCGGCCGTCCGCAGCCGCCCGGTCTCGCCCCGGTAGTCGGGGATGCCCGACTCCGTGGAGATGCCGGCGCCGCTGAGCACGACCACACCGCCGCCGGCGACGAGCCCCGCCAGCTCGGCGAGGCCGCCGGCCGCGCGCTCGGGCGCCGCGTCGAGGATCTGTCCGTCCGCCGTCTCCGTCACCCCTTCATGTTGCCCGAGACCCGTAACCACCCGGCACGCGGCGCCATTCCGTACGGACGCCGAGGTCAGGTCGTACGGCGGGCGCGCAGGACGGTGGCGGTGATCACGGCGCTGACCGCGACGGCGGCGATCGCGATGATCATGCTGGTGCGGAAGCCGCCGACGTAGTCGCCGCTCGTGGTCATCAGTGCGCCGAAGATGGCCACGCCGATCGCGGAGCCGAACTGGCGGCTGGTGTTGAACGCGGCGGACGCCGCCCCGGCGAGCGCGGCCGGCGCCGACTCGATGAGCCGCGCGGTCATGGTCGGCACCATCAGGCCGGTGCCGAACCCGGTGGGCAGCAGCGCGAGGACGAGCGGCCACCGCGGGTCGAGTACGGCGGTGTACGCGGTGGCGATGAGGCCGGCGGCGAACAGCGCCTGCCCGGTGTGCACCGCGGCGCGGACGCCGAAGCGGTGGGCCAGCGGCGGCGCGAACAGGTTGCCGACGGCGATCAGCCCGGTCAGCGACAGGAACGTCAGCCCGGTGGCCAGCGCGGACAGCCCCTTGGCCTGCTGGAGGAGCAGGCTGAGCGCGAACATCAGCCCGTAGAACGCGAAGTTGAACAGCAGGCCGAGCACGACGGAGCCGGTGAACTCCGCGTGGCGCGCCAGGCCGAGCGGCAGCAGCGGTGCGCGCGTACGGCGTTCCCACAGGACGAACGTGACCGTGCCGATCACGAACGCCGCCATGGCGACGAGCACGGCGGGGCTGGCCCAGCCGAGGTGCGGGCCCTCGATCATGACGAACACCAGCCCGGCGCTCAGCACGATCGTGGCGAGCAGGCCGCCGACGTCGAGCCGCCGCGGCCGTACGGGCACCGCGGCGGTGGTGAGCACCGTGACCACCGCGATGACCACGGCGATGGCGACCATGACGGCGAACACCGAGCGCCAGCCGACCGTGGTGATCAGGATGCCGCCGAGCAGCGGGCCCGCGGCCATGCCGACGGCGCCGGTGGCGCCCCAGACCGCGATGACGCGCGCCCGCTCGCGGACGCCCGAGGCGGTGGCCGTGACCAGGGTGAGCGAGCTCGGGAGCAGCAGCGCCGCGCCCGCGCCCTGGACGAACTGGGCGGCGATCAGCATGGGCGCGCCGTTGGCCAGCGCGGACGCGGTGGCGCCGACGGCGACGGTGCCGAGGCCGGCGAGGAAGACCTTGCGGGCGCCGAAGATGTCGGCCAGGGTGCCCGCGCCGAGCAGGATCGCGGCGAACGCGAGGGTGTAGCCGTTGACCACCCATTCGCCGGCGGCCGGGCCGCCGCCGAGCTCGCGCCGCAGCGTCGGCACGGCGAGCGTGACGACGGTCGTGCCCACGAAGACGAGGAAGGCGGCCGTTCCGGCGACCGCGATCGTCGCGCGCCGGCCGGCCGCCCGTAGTCCGCCCTCGTCCCCCTCGGTCGGTGATGGTCCCTGCTCGACGCCCTCAGCGGACACCGTGCTCGATGACATGACCCGTCCCTCGAATCGCTAACCGGACCACCGTGGTCCGGTTGAGACTCTAGGGCAAACGGACGCGACTTGTCCATTTAAATGGACCCTGTCCGTCCGGTTGCTGCTAGCCTGCGATGATGAGCACGATCGAGCGCGCCGTGGAGCGCCTGCTGGACGACGGGTCCGGCTATCTGCCGCGCGCCGACGCGCGCCGCAATGTCGAGCGGCTCGTCACCGCGGCCCGCGAGGCGGCCGCCGAGCTGGGCGACCAGGTCACCGCGCACGAGATCGCCCGCCGCGCGGGCGTCGGCGTGGGCACGTTCTACCGCCGCGTCGGGTCGCTGGAGACGCTGCTGCACGCGGTGCTCGACGAGGTGCTCGGCGAGATCACCGCGAAGGCCGACGAGGCGCTGGCCGACGACGACCCGTGGGCCGGGTTCACCGCGTTCGCCTCCGCGTACATCCGGCTGCGCAACGAGCTGTGCGACATCAACGAGACGCTGGGCGACGTCCTCGGCGACGCGCGCGACGGCCTGCGCGACCGCATCCGCCGGCTCGTGCGCCGCGCCCAGAAGGCGAAGGTGATGCGCACCGACGTCTCCTGGGAGGACGTCGCGTTCCTGCTGGTCGGCGTCACCCGCCCGGACCACACCATGGGTCTGCACGCCGGCGAGCTCCAGTGGGAGCGCAACCTCCAGATCATGCTCGACGGCCTGCGCACCCCCCAGCCGAGCCGCCTGCCCGGGCGTCCGCTGCGCGCTCAGGCGTAGCGCGCGAAGTCCCAGGGGTCGTGCGCGGCGACGATCTCCACCCCGGCCGTGGCGTCGCCGTGCAGGGCGCGCAGCCGGCGCAGGGTGTCCGTACGCAGCTCCGCGTCCACCTGCACGCCCTCCTGCAGCGCGTCGAACACCGGGTGCGACACCGGCGGGTCGTCAAGCTCGCCCTGGAGGAAGTACGCGTCGCCGGCGTGCAGCACCCAGCCGTCGCCGATCGGCACGGCCACGCCGCTGTGGCCAGGCGAGTGGCCGGGCAGGCCGACGAGCAGCAGGCCGCCGGGCAGTTCGGCGACGTCGGTGAAGCCCTGCCAGGACGCCCCGGGCTCCGGGCGGGCCGGCGTCAGCCGCGGTCCGTGTGCGCGGTGCGCGGCCATGAAGTGGTCGAGCGCCGTCTTGTGGTGCTCCGCGTCCGGGTCGGTGACCGCGCGGTACTCCTCGGCGTGCAGGTGGACGGTCGCCGCCGGGAAGTCCGGCAGCCCGCCCGTGTGGTCGCGGTGCAGGTGCGTCACCACGATGTGCCGGACGTCCGCGGGGTCCAGGCCCGCCGCGGTGATCCGCGCGTGGGCGGTGCGGTCCGGATCGGGCACGGGGCCGACCATCGCGGTCCAGTCGGCGCCGAGCCGCCCCTCGGGGTCGGCCATGTCGGCGCGGCCGAGCCCGGTGTCCACGAGCACGAGCCCGTCGGAGGCGGTCTCCACGACCAGGCAGCGGCACACCGCGCCGCGTGCCCGCCCTGCCGGGTCCACCGGGTCGAGCTCCCGCATCGTCCCGCAGTCGAAATGGTGCACGCGCATCTGAGGTTCCTCCCGTATGAGCCGGTATTGTCCGGACGGAAGGGACGTTAGGAGGCGCGTTCGTGGCTCACCAAACGGTTCTCTACGGGCCGCTCGCCGGCTGCGCGATTCCGGAGGAGCGGCGGCAGGACCCGGGCTGCCCGGTGGAGGCCACGCTCGACGCGCTGCGCGGCCGGTGGACCCCGCTCATCCTCCAGGAGTTCCTGCGCGGCGGCGGCCTCGGCTTCTCCGAGCTGGCCGCGGCGCTGCCCGCCCTGTCGGCGAAGGTGCTCACCGAACGGCTCACGCAGCTCACCGACGCGGGCGTGCTGGACCGTACGCGCACCGCCGCGTGGCCCCCGCGGGTGCGCTACACGCTGACCGAACGCGGCCGCGACCTCGCGCCCGTGCTGAAGGCGATGTGGGCGTGGGGGTCGGCGGCGCCTAGGCCGGACGCGCCAGACCCTCGATGACCTCGGCGTTCGGCAGCTCGGCCAGGGCCGCGCCCGGCAGCGCCAGCTTCGACGCGCGCAGGCCGCTGCCGATGACCACGCGCGGGCGGGCGACCACCTCGGCGTCGACCAGCACCGGCCAGCCCTCGGGGACGCCCAGCGGGGTGATGCCGCCGTACTCCATGCCGGTCAGCTCGACGGCGTCGTCCTGCGGGGCGAACGACGCCTTGCGGACGTCGAGCCGCTTGCGGATGACGCCGTTCACGTCGGCGCGGGTGGTGGCCAGGATGACGCAGGCGGCGTAGCGCACCTCGCCGCCGCGCTTCCCGGCGACGACCACGCAGTTCGCCGAGGCGTCCATCGGGGAGGCGTAGCGCGCGCAGAACGCCGCCGTGTCGGCGAGGTCCGGGTCGATCTCCGCGGCCTCCACCTCGGTCACCGGGGTCGGCCCCGGCCACGCCGACAGCGCCGCCTTGACCGGTGCCGCCAAAAGGTCGGGCCGCTCGGTGGCGGGCGAGGAGTCGAGATTCCAGATGTCGCTCATCCGTACCTTCCGCTGTCGCATCCGATCGTGCCGCCCAGGTTGGACATGACGCCGAGCAGGCCGACCACGTCGGTGAAGTCGTCGCTGGTGAACTCGGTCGTACGGCCGTCCACGCGCCGCACGGCCGGCACCATCGCGCACGCCTGGGCGATCGCCGTGGAGTTCCACTCGACGCGCAGGGTGTACGGCGCGGCCACGGTGTACGGCGCGCGGTCGCCGAGTTCCTCAAGGGCCTGGAGGGCGCCGCAGCGGATCAGCTCGGCGGCGCGCCTCGGCGGCACCACCTCGCCGGCGAACCGGTTCACGCCGCGCTTGACCGGCACCGTCATGACCTCGCCGAGCGTCTCGCGCGCCTCGGCGCACGCCGACTCGTCGCCGGTGACCAGCGCGACGGGCACGCCGAGCGACCCGGCGTACGCGGCCATCAGGCCGATCTCGCCGGTGACCGCGCCGTTGAGGTAGAGGTCGTGGATCTCGTGGCCCATCCACGTGTGGTTCAGCACGCCGGGACGGCCCGCACGCGCGTGGTAGCCGACGTAGAGCGCGGCGTCGAAGGACGCGTCGAGCCCCTCCCCCATGGCCATCGGACGGCCGGGCCCGCGCAGCAGCGCGCAGCGGTCGTCGATCAGGTCGGCGCGGAGGTTCTTGCCGGAGCTGTGGGAGTCGTTGACCAGCACCTCGTCGGCACCCGCCTCGAACGCGGCGTTGATCGCGGCGTTCGCGTCGGCGG
>DASXYG010000015.1:0-103979 GCA_036502625.1 Streptosporangiaceae bacterium | reverse complement strand
ACCCACCCCACCACGAGCCCCCCAACCCACCCCTCACCTCCGCGTACTCAACTCCTCCCCCCGTCCTCACGCCCGTCCTCACACCCGTCCTCACACCCGTCCTCACCCGCGCAGACCTCAACCCACCCCGCGTACCCCCATCCACACCCCCCCGTCCGCCCACGCGCCGACCTCGACCCCGACGCCCAGAACCCTCCCGTCCACCCCCTGACCTCAACCCCTCGCCCCCGCCATCCCCCCTCAAGCCTCCGCCCTCGCGCGCCCTGACCGCACCCCCTCCGCGCCCTGACCTCAACCCCTTCACCCCCTGCGTCCCCCCGGGTCCTCACGCCCCGGCGTTCGCCCGCGCTGACCGCAACCCCGGAGGCCCGGAGGCCCGGAGGCCCGGAGGCCCGGAGGCCCGGAGGCCCGGAGGCCCGGAGGCCCGTCTCTCCTTGGTGCGTGAAGGTCTGGCCCGGGGCTGTGGGGAGGGTGCGCCCCTGCGCCGCCGCCGTACGGGGGTGCTTGTTTGCGCGGGTGCTCCGGGTGGGTGGAAGAGCGGAGGGGGCGTGTTAGCGTAAATTGTCCAAGCGCTTGCTTGTTTGGAGGGTGCTATCGCTACAGAAGTGCGGGATCGGGCGGCTGTTGCTGGGGTTGGGTATACGGCGTTCAGTGCGGACTCGGGGGTCAGTGCGCTTTCGCTGGCCGTGGAGGCCGTGATGGGTGCGTTAGAGGATGCGGGGCTGGGGGTCGGGGATGTGGATGGGGTGGCTACGCATCGGGTGGGGGACTCCGTGCCGCCTTGGGTGGTCGCGCCTGTGGTGGGGGTATCTGAGGTGCGGTGGTATCTCGATCAGTTCGGCGGGGGGAGCGTTTCGCATTCCGTGGTCGGGCAGGCGGCTATGGCTGTGGCGGCCGGAATCGCTGACGTGGTGGTGTGCTACCGGGCGATCAACGCGCGGTCGGAGTTCCGGATGGGCGGGACGGGGCGGGCACCCGCGCCCGTGCCGGACGCGCAGTACCAGGCGCCGTACGGGTTCTTCGCGCCGCCGCAGCAGTTCGCCATGTACGCACGCGCGCACATGCTGGCGTACGGCACCACCGCCGAGCACTTCGGCCACGTCGCGGTCTCCCAGCGGGCCAGCGCCGCGAAGAACCCCCGCGCCCGCAAGCGCGACCCGATCACCATGGACGACTACCTCGCCTCCCGCTGGGTGGCCGAACCCCTGCGGCTGCTCGACTGCTGCCTGGAGACCGACGGCGCCTGCGCGGTCGTCGTCACCTCCGCGGAGCGCGCCCGCGACCTGCGCCGCCCGCCCGTGCTGATCTCCGGCGCGGCCTGGGGCGGCGGCGACTCGTTCTACTCCGACGGCACCGCCGACCTCACCGTCACCGAGGCGGCCCGCATGGCGCCCCGCCTGTACGCCGACGCCGGCATCGGCCCCGGCGACATCGACGTGGCCGAGCTGTACGACTGCTTCACGTACTCCGTCATCGTGCAGCTCGAGGACTACGGGTTCTGCGCCAAGGGCGAGGGCGGCCCGTACGCGGCGTCCGGCGCGCTGCCCGTCAACACGCACGGCGGCTTCCTCTCGGAGGGCTACGTGCACGGCATCAACCACATCGCGGAGGCGGTCGCGCAACTGCGCGGCGACGCGGGCGACCGGCAGGTGCCCGGCGCCGAGGTCGCGCTGTCCACCGCCCAGCCCGGCTACGTCCTCGCCGGCACGTCCGCCCTCATCCTGCGCGCCGACCTCTGACGGGAGGGACATGTCGCTCGCGGAACGCCCCCGCCCCCAGGAGGACCGCGACTCCGCGCCCTGGTGGGCGGCCGTACGCCGGCACGAGCTGACCGTGCAGCGCTGCGACGGCTGCGGCGTCCCCCGGTTCCCGCCCCGTGCGGTCTGCAACCGCTGCCGCTCGCGCGCCTGGTCGTGGCTGCCGGTCTCCGGCCGCGCGACCGTGTACTCCTGGGTGGTCACCCACCAGGTGTTCGCCCCGGGCCTCGCGGACGAGGTGCCGTACACCGTGCTGCTCGTCCGCCTCGCCGAGGCGCCGGACATCCTCATGTACGGCAACCTCGACGGCCCCGGCGAGCCGTACGCGGACGCCCCCGTACGCGCCCTCTTCGCGGACGCCGCGGACGACCTCACGCTGGTCCAGTGGCGCCTCGAAGATCCCGCCGCGCGTCCCGTTCCCGACTTGCCCGGTTCCGCTTGAAACAAGAACGTGTTCCTGCAAAAGTTACCCGTCAGGAACTTCGGTGACGCTGGGAGGCCCGCCATGCCCGACGGTCTGCCCGGCCCGGCCCGCGAGCCGGTCGCCGCGGCCGCGGGCGCCGCCGACCTCCCCATCGGCCGCCTCCAGGACTTCTACGAGTTACCAGGCGTGCCCACCGACGCCGGCCCGTTCCGCGTCCAGCGGATGCTCCGGCTGCTGTCGCTGATCCTCTACGGCGCCGACCGCCCGATGCGCGTGGTCGACGTCGGCTGCGGCGACGGCGAGGCCACCCGGGAGATCGCGGACCTCGCGGCGTCCATGGCCGGCGGCCACGACGTCGCGGGCGGCGACTGGGCGCAGGGCCCGCTGCTGCGCGCGCGGGGCCGCGGCCTCACCGTGTTCCGCGGCACGCTCGAACCCCCCGGCCTGCCGCTGGCCACCGAGAGCGTCGACGTCATCGTGCTGAACGAGGTCATCGAGCACCTGGTGGACACCGACGCCGCGGTCGCCGAGCTGCGCCGCGTGCTGCGCCCCGGCGGCCACCTCCTGCTGTCCACGCCGAACCTGGCCGCGTGGTTCAACCGGATCGCCCTGCTGCTCGGCATCCAGCCGGTGTTCTCCGAGGTCAGCCTCCGCCGCGTGTTCGGCCGTCCGGGCAGCGTCGTGGCCGGCCACCTGCACCTGTTCACCCGCCGCGCGCTGGTGGAGTTCCTGGAGGCGAACGGCTTCCGCGACGTACGGATCAGCGGCGCCTGCTACCACGACACTCCGAAGCCGCTGCGCCCGGTGGACCGCGCGCTGCGCCATGTCCCGTCGATGGCCGCCATCCTCATGTGCTCGGCGCGGAAGCCCTGATGGTCGGCCTGCTGCTGGCGCTGGCCGCCGCCCTGACGTACGCGGTCGGGCTGACGATCGAGCAGCGGGCGCTGCGCGGGCTGCCGCGCATCGGGCTGCGCAGGTTCGGCCGTATGGTGCGGGTGCTGGCGACCAGCCCCGGCTGGGTGGCCGGGTTCGTGATCGCGCTCGGCGGGCTCGGCCTGCAGATCATCGCGCTGGCGTACACCCAGCTCTCCGTGGCGCAGCCGGTGTTCTTCACCGCGCAGGCGCTGCTGCTCATGCTGTTCGGCCGGTTCCTCGGCGACACGCCCACCCGCGGCCAGTGGGCGGCGGTCGCGTGCATGGTGGCGTCGCTCGCGGCGATCTCGGCCTCGGTCGGCCCGGACGGCGACGTCGGCCAGCGCGCCGCCACCCCGGTCGTACTGATCGTCACGCTCGGCTCCGCGCTGGTCGGCCTCGCCGCCGCGGCCGCCGCCCACCTGGCCACCCGGTTCAGCGCGGGCGTCGGCGTCATCTACGGCGCCGCCGCCGGCCTGCTGTACGGCGTCGCGGGCATGCAGGCCAAGGGCATGTCCGGCCTGCTCGCCCGCTACCACCTGCGCGGCGTGGTGCCCGCGGTGCTCGCCTCCCCGTACCCGTACCTCCTCGTGCTGACCTGTGTGCTGGCCCTCGGCCTGTTCCAGACGGCCATGCAGCGCAGCCGGGCGTCCGTGGTGGCGCCGGTCTCGAACTGTGTCGGGAACGTCTACCTCGTGCTCGCCGGGTCGTTCGTGTTCGCCGAGCGGCTGCCCGCCGAGCCATGGCGGCTCGGCCTCCGGCTACTGGGGTTCGCGCTGGCCATCGCGGTGCTGTTCCTCATGCCGCGGGGAGAGGAGAACGCCGCCGCGGAACCCGTACGGGACACCGCCGGTGCGCGGCGTTCGCGCACAGGGTGACCTAGCAGACAGGGGCTGCCTGATCAGCCGAACGCGGAGGTGGCTAATGTCGACTACGTGACGAGTGGCCCGAGGACCCGCCGGAGACCCCGGCGGCAGGGCCCACAGCTTCGATGCGCGGAGGCCGATGTGGCTGATTACGAACTCACATACCCACAGGGGACCGTGACGTTCGAAACCGTGGACGGTACCGAGGCGCCGCATGGACTGGACACCGGACGGCTCCTTGCCACCACCGGTCGTGTCGCGTACGACCCGGGGTTCGTGAACACCGCGTCCACCTCGTCCGCGATCACGTTCATCGACGGTGGCGCGGGGATCCTCCGCTACCGCGGCTACCCGATCGCGGAGCTCGCGGAGAAGACGACGTTCCTGGAGACGTCGTACCTGCTGATCTACGGCGAGCTGCCCACCCGGGCCGAGCTCGACGCCTTCACCGCCCGGGTTCAGCGGCACACCCTGCTCCACGAGGACATGAACTCGCTGTTCACCGGGTTCCCGCGCAGCGCGCACCCGATGCCGGTGATGTCCGCTGCGGTGAGCGCGCTGTCGGCGTTCCACGCCGACTACGTCGACCCGTTCGATGACGAGCAGGTCGAGCAGGCCACGGTGCGGCTGCTGGCCAAGGCGCCGACGATCGCCGCCCTGGCGCACAAACGGACCGTGGGCCAGCCGCCCCTGTTCCCGGACAACTCGCTCGGCTACGTCGAGAACTTCCTGCGCATGGCGTTCGGCGTGCCGGCCGAGGACTACGAGGTCGACCCGGTGGTCGCCCGCGTGCTCGACATGCTGTTCATCCTGCACGCCGACCACGAGCAGAACTGCTCCACCTCGACCGTCCGCCTGGTCGGCTCGGCGCACGCCAACCTGTTCGCCTCGGTCTCCGCCGGCGTCAACGCGCTGTGGGGCCCGCTGCACGGCGGCGCGAACCAGCAGGTCATCGAGATGCTGGGGGAGATCCACGCGAGCGGCGACGACGTCTCGACGTTCGTCGAGCGGGTCAAGAACAAGGAGCCCGGCGTCCGCCTGATGGGCTTCGGCCACCGCGTCTACAAGAGCTACGACCCGCGCGCCGCCATCGTGAAGAAGGCCACGGCCGACGTCCTGGAGCGGATGGGCAAGTCCGACCCGCTGCTCGACATCGCGATGAAGCTCGAGGAGAAGGCGCTCGCCGACGACTACTTCATCGAGCGCAACCTGTACCCGAACGTCGACTTCTACACCGGCATCCTGTACAAGGCCATGGGCTTCCCGACCGAGATGTTCACCGTGCTGTTCACGCTCGGCCGCATGCCCGGCTGGATCGCCCACTGGCGCGAGATGATCAAGGACCCGGCGACCAAGATCGGGCGCCCGCGCCAGGTCTACACCGGTTCCGCCGAGCGCCACGTCAACACCATCGACGAGCGCTGACGCACCACCTGAGTTAGCCCCGCACCCTTGCCGTACGGACAAAGGCGTCCGTACGGCAAACGTGTGTCCGGGGGGCCGGGGGCCACACCCGGACACGCCGCGATCATTGACGGAGGGTCTAGACCTCTTTACCGTTCCGGTGACCACGCGTATCCGCGCGGTATCGGAGGTGGCCGGTGACGAGCCGTCGAGGGGTCCTGCGCGGCGCCGTGGGCGCGGCCGCCGTGGCGGGCATCGCGTCCACGACGGGCGCGGCGCGGCTGCCGGAGGCCGCGGCGCCCGGTTTCCGTACGGGCTTCGAGGCGCTGCGCGACGACGGCTACGCGGCGCTGCGCGGCCATCGCGTGGGCCTCGTCTCCAACCCGACCGGCGTCACCCGCGACCTCACGCACATCGCCGACACCCTGCACGCCGCGCCGGGCGTGAACCTGGTCGCGGTCTTCGGCCCCGAGCACGGCTTCCGCGGGTCCGCGCAGGCCGGCGGCTCCGAGGGCGACGCCACCGACCCGCGTACGGGCCTGCCGGTCTACGACACGTACGGCAAGACGCCCGACGAGATCGCCGCGTTCTTCACCAAGGCCCGCCTCGACCAGGTCGTCTTCGACATCCAGGACGCCGGTGCGCGGTTCTACACCTACATCTGGACGATGTACGACTGCATGCGCGCCGCCGCGACGGCCGGTGTGCGGTTCACCGTCCTCGACCGGCCCAACCCGCTGGGCGGCGTCGCGGCGACCGGCCCGGTGCTGCACCCCGCGTACGCATCGGGCGTGGGCCGCGCGGCCATCGCGCAGCAGCACGGCATGACCGTGGGCGAGCTCGCCGGGCTGTTCGACGCCGCGTTCCTCGGCGGCGCCGTACGACCGCAGGTCATCGCCATGCGCGGCTGGCGGCGCGGCACCCCGTACGAGGCGACCGGCCTGCCGTGGGTGATGCCGTCGCCCAACATGCCGACCGTGGACACCGCGGTCGTCTATCCCGGGCTCGGCATGTTCGAGGCGGTCAACCTGACGGAGGGGCGCGGCACCACGCGGCCGTTCGAGATCGTCGGCGCGCCGTACGCCGACTGGCACTGGGTGGACGACCTGAACGCGCTCGGCCTGCCCGGCGTGCGGTTCCGCGAGGCGTACTTCACCCCCACGTTCTCCAAGTGGACGGGCAAGGACTGCGCGGGCGTGCAGGTCACGGTCACCGACCGGGCGCGGTTCGACGCCGTCCGCACCGGCGTCGCCATGATCATCGCCGCGCGGCGCCGCTACCCGAAGGACTTCGCCTGGCGCGAGGCGAAGCCGCCGTACTGGATCGACACCCTGACCGGCTCCGACCAGGTGCGCACCGCCATCGACGCGGGCCGCGGCACCGATGCGGTCGTCGCCGGGTGGCGCGCCGAACTCGCGCGCTTCCGCGTACTGCGCGCCCGCCACCTGCTGTACCGATGACCCGGGAGGCCCCATGGGAACCAGCGGCCGTACGACGCGCGTCCCGGGCCGCGCCCGCTGGGTGCTGGCGTTTGCCATGCTGGTGGCCATGACGGTGCCCAGCGCGGCACACGCCGCGCCGCCGGTGCTCGGCGCCGCCCCGGCGCGGACCATCGCCGGCCCGCCCACGGTGGGCGCCGGCGACGTACGGTTCACGCCCGGCCGCACGCTCCGCTACGGCACGCCGCGCGACGCGGGGCTGCTGCCCGGCCCGGTGGCGAAGCTCGGGCCGGACATCGCCGCGTACGAGAATCCCTCGCCGACCCACCCGCTGTATCCGGGCGCCGTGGTGCTGGCCGCGCGCAACGGCGTGGTGGCCGCGCACGACGCGAGCGGCTACGCGCTGCGCTACAGCGACGACAAGCCCACCGAGCTGCCGCGCGACCAGTGGATCCCGACGCGGGACGACACCATTTACGACCTGGCGTCGATGTCGAAGCTGTTCACCACGATCGCGGCGGTCCAGCAGATCCAGCGCGGCACCATCAGGCTGGACGCCCCGGTGGACACGTACCTGCCGGAGTTCGGCCGCAACGGGAAGTCCGCGATCACGATCCGGATGCTGCTCACGCACACCAGCGGGCTGCGTCCGGACCTCCCGTTCTACGACTACACGGGCCGCGCCGCGCAGGAGCAGGCGCTGTACGACGACACGCCGCAGAACCCGCCGGGCACCGCGTACGTCTACTCCGACCTGAACCTCATCACCATGCAGTTCGTACTGGAGAAGGTCACCGGCCGCACGCTGGACACGCTCGTGCGCGACGGCATCACGCGGCCGCTGCGGATGACCGACACGATGTACAACCCGCCCGCGTCGCTGCGGCCGCGCATCGCCGCCACCGAGTACGAGCACGTGCCGCCGGCGCAGCTCAACCGCGGCCTGGTGTGGGGGCAGGTGCACGACGAGAACGCGTACGCGCTCGGCGGCGTCGCCGGGCACGCCGGGGTGTTCTCCACCGCGCACGACCTGGGGGTGCTCGCGCAGACGATCCTCGACGGCGGGCGCTACGGCCGGGCGCGGGTGCTGAGCGAGGACTCCGTACGGCTGCTGTTCACCGACTTCAACACCGCGTTCCCCGGCGACGCCCACGGGCTGGGCTTCGAGATCGACCAGCCGTGGTACATGGACGGGATGTCCTCGCCGGTGACGATCGGGCACACCGGCTTCACCGGGACCAGCATCGTCATCGACCCGCTGAGCCGCTCGTTCGTCATCCTGCTGACCAACGGTGTGCACCCGAGCCGGTCCTGGGGGAGCGTCAACCCGGCCCGCCGGGCGGCCGCCCGGGACGTGGCCCGCGCGGTGCCGGTCCGCCCCGCCGAGGGCCGCGACGCCTGGTTCTCCCAGACGGCCGACAACCGTACGGCCACCCTCACGGCCCCGGTAGCCGCCGCCAAGGTCACCTTCGACCTCTGGTACGACACCGAGTCCACAGACGAGGGCGCCCTAGAAGCCTCCCCGGACGGCAAAACCTGGACGCCGGTCCCCCTAACGCTGCGCTCCGGCCCCCACGTCTGGACCATCCCGTCCACCTTCTCCGGCTTCTCCGGCCGCCAATGGTCCCAAGCCACCGCCCACCTCCCCAAAGGCACCACCCACTTCCGCTGGCGCTACACCACAGACCCCCTGAACGAGGGCCGGGGAGTGTACGTAGACGCCATCCGGGCCTGGACCTCCACCGGAAAGCCAGCCCTGAACGCCGAACACCACCCAGACCAACTCCAGGCGGACGGCTGGACCCGCTCCTCCAACTAACCCCACCCTGCGTCACGTACCTCCCCCGCGGGCCTCGCAGCCCCGCGCCCCCTGCGTCACGTACCTTCCCCGCGGGCCTCGCAGCCTTTCGCCTCGCGCCCCGTAACCCCAGCGTCACGTATCTCCCCCGCGGGCCTCGCAGCCCCGCACCCCGCACCCCCTGCGTCACGTACTTCCCCCGCGGGCCTCGCAGCCGCTCGTCCCTCGTCCTGCACCCCCTCCTCGGGCTCGGTGCGCTGTGCGCGGAGGCGCTCCTCAGGAATCTCGGGGCTTCGCGTGGCGTGGCGAGGAGGGGAGAGGGGGATTCCTTGCCCCGGCGCGAGCGTGGTGAGGGGAGCGCGTCACCCCCTTCCCCCGCCACGCTGTCGTGCCTGCCTCGGGAGTGCTCCGCCCCGGCACCGCGCGTGGAGGCGTGGCGGAGGGAATCCCGTACCTCGGCGCGCGCGTGGTAAGGGGAGGGTGCCGCCCCCTTCCCTCACCACGTTGTGGTGTTCGCCTCGGGGCTGGCCCGGGAGCGTTCCGCCGCGGCGCTGCGCGTGGAGGCATGGCGGAGGGGATCCCTTGCCCCAGCGCGAGCGTGGTGGGCGAGGGCGTCACCCCCTTCCCCTCACCAGGCTGTGGTGTCTGTCTAGGGGCTGCCCCGTGAACTCTGGTGGGGCGGGCGGGGGCTTGCCAGGGGCCAGCTCTGGGTGGCGGGTGGGGGGCGCACCGCCCGCGCGCCGCGCGTGGACGGGGATCCCGTACCTCACCACGCTGTGGTGTCTGCCTCGGGGCTGGCCCCGGGAGCGCTCCGCCCCGGCGCCGCGCGTGGAGGCATGGCGGGGCTCCCTTACGCCGCCGGAGCGTGGTGAGGGCCTGGGACGCCACGGGCGTGTGGAGTTCGGGGCGGTCGCTCGCGTGGAGATCCTGGCTGGTGTGAGCGGGCGATGTGGAGCTCCCGGGCTGGTGTGAGTGGGTGATGCGGAGCTCTGAGGGCACGGGAGCCGCGGGACGCGGGGTTACGAGGGGTCTGTGCGTAATGCCGCCTTGTCGACCTTGCCGTTGGCGTTTACCGGGAGAGAGTCCAGGAGGGTGAAAAGGCGGGGGACCTTGAAGTTGGACATGTTCGCTTGGGACCAAGCCGTGAGGGTTGCGGGGGTGGGGGACGCGCCGGGGCTGGGGACCACCCAGGCCGCGGCTACTTCACCTTGGGCGGCGTCCGGGATGGCTACCACCGCGGCCTGGGCTATCTCGGGGTTGCGGAGGAGGAGGGACTCGATTTCGGCGGGGTAGGCGTTGAAGCCGCCGACGATGAAGACGTCCTTCTTGCGGTCCACGATCGTGATGTTGCCTGCCGGGTCGAGTTCGCCGATGTCGCCGGTGTGGAGCCGGCCGGCGGGGTCGACGGTCTCCGCCGTACGGACGGGGTCGTGCCAGTAGCCGCGCATCACGCCGTGGCCGCGGACGAGGATCTCGCCGCGGCGGCCCGGGGGGAGCGGGCGCGACTCGTCGTCCACGACCGTGATCTCCACGCCGGGGATGGCGCGGCCCGCGGTGGCGGCGATGACCTCGACCGGGTCGCCGTCGCGGGTCATGGACACCACCGTGCCCTCGATGAGGCCGTACGCGTTGATCATCCGCTCGACCCCGGCGCCGCCCTCGGCGACCGGCCGCAGCAGGGCCCGCACCAGCTCCGGCGGTACGGCCGCGGCGCCGCAGATGCCGACGCGCAGGGACGACACGTCGCGCCGCCCGTCGCGTAACGCGGACAGCAGCCGGTGGAACAGCGCCGGGGGACCGGCCAGCACGGTGACGCCGAGCCGCTCGACGCGCGCCATCAGGTCGTCCGGGTCGAACACGGCGACGGGCACGATCGTGGCGCCGCGCATGAGGCACGCCAGCAGGCCCGCGTTGAGGCCGAAGCCGTGCGAGAACGGGCTGACCACCGGATACCGGTCGCCCTCCCGCAGCGTCACCACCGCGCTCCACTCCAGGTAGCCGCGCAGGATCTGCCGGTGGTCGAGCATCACGGCCTTCGGCGCCCCGGTCGTCCCGGACGTCGACAGCAGCTCGCACAGGTCACCGGGCCGTACGGAACCCGCCCGCGCCTCCGCGTCCCCCGTACGGACGGCGGCCCCCCGCGCCAGCATCTCCCCGTACGCCATCACCCCGTCCCGCCCCAGCACCGCGTCCCCGTCCTCGGCGTCCGCGACCACCACCTGCCGAAGCCCGGGCAACCCGGCGAACGGCCGCCCCGCACCCTCGCCCGCCGCCGCGATCAACCCCACGTACGACGTCCCCATGAAGTGCTCGCTCGCCAGGAGCACGCGGACCCCGGTGGCCCGCAGCACCTCCACGGCCTCCAGCCCCCGGAACCTCGTGGACAGCGGAACCAGCACCCCGCCGCAGTCCCACACCCCGCACGCGGCCACCACCCACGTCCACCCGTTCGGCGCCAGCACCCCGACCCGGTCGCCGCGTTCCACCCCCAGGGCCATCAGCCCCCGGGCCACCTCCCGCGCCCGCGCGGCGACCTCCGCGAGCGTCAGCACCACCGAACCGTCGGCGACGACCACCGCGGACGGCCGCTCCCGTACCCGCGCCCGCAGCATCCCGGGGATCGTGCCCCACGCGCGTACGGTCTCGGTGATCTCCACAGCCGCCTCCGAACTCCGCGTACGGTCACCCCGCCTCGCGCGCCACCGCCGCCCGGTCGCGGCCCAGGTGCTGCCCGCGGCCGTCGGTCACCACAGGGGGCCGGGGCGACGGAAAGGGCTCGGGGGCGACCTCCACCTCGATCCGTACGGGGGTCACCTCCGCGAGGGCCTGCGCGATGCGCCCCCGCCACATCGGGTTCCCCACCAGCGTCTCCCGCCCGAACGTGACCCGCAGGACCGCGGTGTCCAGGGTGCCCGGACGGGCGAGCGCCAGCTCCCAGTGCGTGATGCCGTCCACCCGGGCCAGCGCGCGCTCCATCCGGGGGAGCGGCAGCCACCGGCCGCGGACCAGGACGTGGTCGCCCACCGTGTGGACCGGCGCGGGCGGGCCCTTCTCACCGCCCGCGAGCCGCACCGCCTGGCCCGTACGGATCACCGACCCGGCCAGCCCCCCGTGCCACTCCGGCGTGAGGACGTACTCCGCGAGCCCCGGTTCGTACGGCGCCGCGAGCGACCGGTCGGCGTCCAGCGGCGCCAGCCCGAGCACCCCCTCGGCCACCGGCGCCAGCGGCTCCCCGGGTGCGTCGCCCCAGGCCAGCGGCATCCCGAACACGGGATCGGTGTACACCTCCACCACCCGCGCGCCGAACTCCGCGGCCAGGTGCGCGGCGCACCCCGGCGACGCGATCTCCCCGGTGAGCACCAGCGTGCGCAGGCCCAGGTCAAGCGGGTCGACCAGGAACTCCAGGTGCAGCCGGGCCAGCAGGTCCATGGCGCCGGTGGGCGTGATCACCAGGGTCGTCGCCGCGACCCGCGCCAGCGCCTGGTGCAGCCGCATCCGCCCGCGCGGCCCGCACGCCGCCGCGGCCTCCGCCACCTCGGCCGCGGCCCGCGCGACCAGCACTCCGGCCGGCTCGCCGTCGCTGCTCAGCGCCACCACCACCCGGTCGGCGGCGGTCACGCCCGCGGCGGCGAGCGTCCGCGCGGCCATCCGTACGCACGCGGCGCGCTCCTCGGGTCCGAGCCCCACGGCCGTACCGGAGTCGGGCGCGAGCACCAGCAGCCCGCGCGCCTCCGCCGGATCGCCGAGGCCGGTACGGGTCGGCCAGCTAGCCAAGGGGCACCACCTCGCGCGCGAACAGCTTCATCGAGTCGACCACGTGCTCGTGGGCGAGGCCGCCCACCTGGAGCTGGAGGATCAGGTCGGTGACGCCCGCCTCCCCGATGCGGCGCACGGCCGCGCGCGACCCCGCCACGTCGTCGAGCACGACCATGTGGTGCTCGCGCAGCGTCGCCATCGCGTCCTCCGGCGGCTGCCCGGCGGCGAGCTGCCCGAGCACCCGGTGCGTGGCGTGCCGCGCGTCGTAGTAGTCCGGCGGCGTCACCAGGTTCACCTGGCGGCGGATGTACCAGAGGATCGCGTCGGCGGCGGTGGCGAACGCCTCGTCGCGGGTCGGCGCGACGTACCACGGCACCATCAGCGCCACCCGCCGCGTGTCCGGGTCGAACCCGTGGTCGGCGAGCTCGCGCCGGTACGCCGCGATGTCCTCGGCGACGTCGTCGAGGCCCTTCAGCATCGTCATGCCCATCAGGTGATAGCCGCGGCGCGCGGCGGCCAGGTAGCCGTCGAGGCTGGTCGAGGCCACCCATACGGGCGGATGCGGCCGCTGCTGCGGGCGCGGGTACACCGCGACGTCCGGGATCGTGAAGTACGGGTTGTCCGCGCCGACCGGCTCGCCGTCCGCCGCCCATATCCTCAGTACGGCGTCGACGGTGTCCTCCCAGATGCGCCGCGACTGCTCGAAGGGGCGCCCGAACGCCTGGTACTCCAGCGGCGACGCGCCCCGTCCCGTGCCGAACTCCACCCGGCCGCCGGACAGGACGTCCAGCGTGCCCACGCGCTCGGCCACCCGGACCGGGTGCTGGAACGGCAGCAGCACGACGCCGAGGCCGAGCCGGATGCGCTCCGTGCGCTGCGACAGCGCGGCGAGGACGACGTCCGGCGCCGAGGAGTGCGAGAAGCCGCGGGTGAAGTGGTGCTCGACGAACCACGCGGTGTCGTAGCCGAGCTGGTCGGCGAGCTCGACCTGGGCGAGCACGTTGTCGAACGCGCGCTTCTCGATCTCCCGGGTGCGCCCGCGCACCTCGAGCTCGTAGCCGAGGCCGACCCGTGGGTACGCCATCTGGCCTCCGCTCCGCCCGATCGTTAACCAAGCGCTCGCTTGGTAGACTAGCAGCGGGAATATGCGCGCTCAACAGGCCTGGTTGTCGGTAGCCTTGGACGTCTCCCTTACCCGCCCGTTTCCGAGGAGTGGCCGTGCAACTGCGGATGTCGACCCTGTTCCTGCGCACCCTGCGTGAGGACCCGGCGGACGCGGAGGTGCCGAGCCACAAGCTGCTGACCCGCGCCGGCTACGTACGCCGCGCCGCGCCCGGCATCTACTCCTGGCTCCCGCTCGGCAAGATCGTCCTCGAGAACGTGGCCCGCGTCGTGCGCGAGGAGATGGACCGCATCGGAACCCAGGAGGTGCTGTTCCCCGCCCTCCTGCCCCGCGAGCCGTACGACCAGAGCGGCCGCTGGACCGAGTACGGCGACAACCTCTTCCGGCTGAAGGACCGCAAGGAGAACGACTACCTCCTCGGCCCCACCCACGAGGAGATGTTCGCCGGGCTGGTGAAGAGCGAGTACTCCTCGTACAAGGACTTCCCGGTCATGCTCTACCAGGTGCAGACCAAGTACCGCGACGAGGCGCGCCCCCGCGCGGGCATCCTCCGCGGCCGCGAGTTCGTCATGAAGGACTCCTATTCCTTCGACCTCGACGACGAGGGCCTGCAGCACTCCTACGACCTGCATCGCGCGGCGTACGTCCGGCTGTTCGAGCGGCTCGGCGTCGACTACAAGATCGTCTTCGCGACGTCGGGCGCCATGGGCGGCTCGGCCTCGGAGGAGTTCCTCGCCATCGCCGACACCGGTGAGGACACCTTCGTCCAGTGCACCAACTGCGACTACGCGGCCAACACCGAGGCCGTCGAGCTGGCCACGCCGGAGAAGGCCGACCCCTCGGGCCACCCCGCCACGGAGGTGCTCGACACCCCCGGCACGCCCACGATCGACACCCTCGTCGCCTGCGTCCGCGGCCTCGGCATGGACATCGACGCCTCCGGAACGCTCAAGAACGTCGTGCTGAAGACCCGCATGCCGGGCGACCCCTGGAAGCTGCTCGTCGTCGGCGTCCCCGGCGACCGCGAGGTGGACCTCAAGCGCCTCGGCGGCCAGCTCGACCCCGTCGAGGTCGAGCAGGCCGAGCCCGAGGACCTCGCCAAGGCGCCCGGCCTCGTCAAGGGCTACATCGGCCCGCAGGTCCTGCGCGACCTCGGCATCCGCTACCTCGTCGACCCGCTCGTCGTGCCCGGCAGCGCCTGGGTGACCGGCGCCAACGCCCCCGACCGCCACGCCGCCCACGTCGTACGCGGCCGCGACTTCGAGCCCGACGGCGAGATCGGCGCCGTCGAGGTCCGCGAGGGCGACCGCTGCGCCCGCTGCGGCGGCGTGCTGGAGATCGCCCGCGGCATCGAGCTCGGCCACGTCTTCCAGCTCGGCAGGAAGTACACCGACGTCATCGGCCTCGACGCCCTCGGCCCCGACGCCCGGCCCATCCGCATCACCATGGGGTCCTACGGCTTCGGCGTGTCCCGCGCCGTCGCCGTCCTCGCCGAGCAGCGCCACGACGACAAGGGCCTCATCTGGCCGCGCGAGATCGCCCCCGCCGACGTCCACGTCATCGGCACCGGCAAGGGCGACCAGGTGCCCGCGGCGCTGCGCCTGGCCGACGACCTCGAGGCGCGCGGCATCCGCGTGCTGGTCGACGACCGTACGAACGTCTCGCCCGGCGTGAAGTTCACCGACTCCGAGCTCCTCGGCGTGCCGACCATCGTGGTCGTGGGCCGCGGCCTCGACTCCGGCATCGTGGAGCTGCGCGACCGCGTCACCGGCGACCGCGACGACGTGCCGCTCGCGGAGATCGCCGACCGCGTGACGGCGGTCGTCCGCCCCTGAGCCGGAGGTCCCGGGGCCGCGTCAGGCCCCGGGATCAGCTCCCGGCGCTGTCCATCCCGGGGAACGCGGCCGTCGAGCCGCCCCAGCGGGCGCCGCGCAGCGTCGCGTCGCGCAGCATGCGGGCGCCGAACGAGCGCAGCTTCGTGTCGGTCACCGCGACGACCTGGAGGTACGCCGCGGCAACGCCGTCTTCGAGGTGGGCGGCCAGCCGCGCGGCCGACTTCGGGTCGGAGACGTTGAACGGCAGGGCGTAACCCGCGCGCGACCCGACCGGCTGCGCGTGGCGCTGCTGCAGCAGCGCGATGAGCTGGTCGCGGTGGTCCCTGTGGACGTTCCAGTCGCGGTTCGCGGCGCGCGCGTACGCGTCGCCGCCGTGCGCGCCGACGACGCCGTAGCCGTAGACGGCGGCGTGCTCGGCGGCCAGCGCCGTCTGGAGGGCCTTCACCGGGGTGATGTTGTTCGACACGCGCGTGGTCATTCCCTTGGTCCGCACTAGTCCGACAACGCGGCCACGTGCCCGAACTCGCAGGCCGCGATGGAGGCGAGCAGTTGCGCCAGCGACGGCGACACCCGCGCGAGCTGGCGGGTGCGTTCGTCGGAGGCCGCGCGCTCGGCCGCGCGCAGGGCATGCAGGACGGCCGCGTTACCGCGCGGCAGCCGCGGCTTCGCCGGTGGCGCGCTCGCCGACGGCGATGGCGACGCCGACGGCGAGGCGTCGGCGACCCGGCTGTTCAGCCTGGCCAGGTGGCTCTGGTGGTGGTGCAGCGGCGCGCGCAGGCGGCGCGCGAGACCCGGCTGGGCCTTGCGCGCCGCGTCGTACATCTGGATCAGCGCCGTCTCGGTGACGATGGCCGTACGCAGGGTGGCGAGCTCGGCATCAGGCGGCTCGGCCGGGGCGCTGGGATCGGCGCAGCCGGCGACGGCCAGCAGTGTGCCGCCGAGCACCACGCCCCCCAAGAGGGAACGCCGAGTCGGGAAGCCATGGAATGCCGCATCGCGGCGCTCTCCGCCCAATCGCCGACCTCCCGCGTCCACCCGCACAGCGGCAGGCACCAGCATCCCATGGCACGCCGGTGCTCCGTACCCGATCTCGTGGGTACGGGCCCCTATTCTCGCTTCCGGCCCGGTCACGCGGTGCCCGGCCGCGTCGATGGACCTCCGATGCCACGCGCTGTGGATAGGCTTGTTCCGCCGGTGCACGGAAAAGCCGTCGCCGGCCGCAGTGACTTGCGTGAAGAAGCATGTTCTCAAATGGGAGGAGGTCGATCGCCATGACCGCCGACGCGAGGCGCGACCGCCTCGTCGAGATGCTCGCGCCCGTGGTCGCCGACGCGGGGCTCGATCTCGAAGACCTCGAGGTCGTCCCGGCCGGACGGCGTCGCCTGCTCCGCGTGGTGGTGGACCGCGACGGCGGGGTGAGCCTCGACGACGTCGCGGAGGTGAGCCAGGGGGTCTCCACCGCGCTCGACTCCTCCGAGGCCATGGGCTCGGGCGCGTACGTTCTCGAGGTCACGTCGCCGGGCGTCGACCGGCCGCTCACCCTCCCGCGCCACTGGCGGCGCGCGGCCGGGCGGCTGGTGAAGGTCGCGACCGACCACGACGGCGAGCTCACCGGCCGCGTGGTCAGCGCCGCCGACGACTCCGTGGTGCTGGAGGTCGACGGCGACGAACGTCGCCTGGAGTTCGCCGCCATCGGCAAGGGCAAGGTCCAAGTGGAGTTCCGTCGTGCAGACGACGAAAGTGACGGGGCGTAGGGGGGTCAGGCTGTGGACATTGATCTGAACATCTTGCGCAGCCTCGAGAGCGAAAAAGACATCTCGATGGAGCTCGTGATCAAGGCCATCGAGGACGCTCTCCTCATCGCGTACCACCGTACGGAGGGTGCGCAGCCGGTCGCCCGCGTCGAGCTGGACCGCGGCAGCGGCCACGTGACGGTATGGGCGTCGGAGACCGACGAGGACGGCGAGGTCCTGCGGGAATACGACGACACCCCGTCGGCGTTCGGGCGGATCGCCGCCACGACGGCGAAGCAGGTGATCCTCCAGCAGCTCCGCAACGCTGAAGACGAACTGACCTTCGGCGAGTACAGCGGCCGCGAGGGCGACGTCGTCGCCGGCGTCATCCAGCAGGGCAAGGACCCCCGCAACGTCCTGGTCGACCTCGGCCGCATCGAGGCGGTGCTGCCGCCGCAGGAGCAGGTGCCCGGCGAGCGCTACACCCACGGCGAACGGCTGCGCTGCTACGTCCTGCACGTCCGCAAGGGCCACCGCGGCCCGTCGGTCACGCTGTCGCGCACGCACCCCAACCTCGTGAAGAAGCTGTTCGAGATGGAGGTGCCGGAGATCGCCGACGGCAGCGTCGAGATCTCCGCCATCGCCCGCGAGGCCGGCCACCGCACCAAGATCGCCGTGCGCTCGCACCGCTCGGGCGTCAACGCCAAGGGCGCGTGCATCGGCCCGGTCGGCGGCCGCGTCCGCAACGTCATGACCGAACTGCACGGCGAGAAGATCGACATCGTCGACTGGTCGGACGACCCCGCGGAATTCGTTGCAAAGGCGTTGTCTCCGGCGCGGGTCAACTCCGTCGAGGTCCTCGACCTCGAAGGCCGGGTGGCCCGTGTGGTCGTGCCCGACTACCAGTTGTCGCTGGCCATCGGCAAGGAAGGGCAGAACGCCCGGCTCGCCGCGCGGCTGACGGGCTGGCGGATCGACATCCGGCCGGACACCGAGGCCGCCGCCGAGCGCGACGGCCACGGCGAAGATGACGACACGACCGCCGTTGCCGAGGCCGAGACGGATCCCGCTGATCATCCGACGGGTTCCGCCGACGCGTCGGCGCGGTAGACTTGGCAAGGAATGGCCGCGCCCAATCCGCGACCCCGACGCGGACTTGCGTGGGCTGTCGGATACGCGCGGCCAAGTCCGACCTGCTTCGTCTTGTGGTGATCGAGGGCGCCATCGTCCCCGATCCCCGGGGCCAGATGCCGGGAAGGGGTGCGTATTTGCATCCCGATCCGGGGTGCCTCGCGCTCGCTGAGCGACGTCGGGCGTTCCCGAGGGCTTTCCGCCTGAGTGGACCGCTCGACGTCTCCATGCTCGACGAGTTCGTCCGCGCCCGCGCTGAGGGCTCCGCACGAGATGAGCAGGCCAGTAACCACGACGAGAGTCGGAAAGCGGGATCAGATTGCGATGAGCGCCCGATGAGTACGCGGCGATGAGCAGCAGGTAGCGACGGTCCGAGGATGCCCGCACCCCGGACCGAGTAGAGGAGAGCAGTGGCGAAGGTCCGGGTTTACGAACTCGCCAAGGAAATGGGTGTCGAGAGCAAGGTCGTAATGGCCAAGCTCCAGGACATGGGTGAGTTCGTGCGGTCGGCTTCCTCGACGATTGAGGCACCGGTCGTTCGACGACTCCAAGAAGCGTTCAGCAACCAGTCCGACAACAAGAAGAAGTCCGGCGGCGCGCGCAAGCCGGCCGCGGCCGCCCAGGGCGGCACGCAGACGGCACCGCGTCCCGGTCCGCCCAAGCAGGCGGACCGTCCCACCCCCGGCCCCTCGGCGCCCGCGCCGAAGCCCGGCCCGGTGGAGAAGTCGGCAAGTGAGAACGGCAGCGCCGCCTCCAACGGCAACGGCCAGCACGCCGAGCCCGCGCCCGTGGCCGAGCCGGAGGCCGTGGCCCCCGAGCCCGTAGCCGAGGTGGCGGCCGAGGCCGAGACCGAGGAGCGGCCCGCTTCGGCGCGTCCGGGTCCGAAGCCCGGTCCGTCCGCGCCCAAGCCGGGTCCCCGTCCGAGCTCCGGCCAGCAGGGCGGCGGCCAGGCGGGTTCCCGTCCGCAGGGCGGCGGCCGCTCGTCGGCGAAGCCGGGTCCGCGTCCGGGCGGTCCGCGTCCGGGCAACAACCCGTTCGCGTCGACCGCGACCGGCATGGGCGCGGCCAAGCCTGGCCCGCGTCCGGGACCGGCCCCGCGCACCGGTGAGCGCCCCGAGCAGGGCGGCCGTGGCGACCGCGAAGGTCGTCCGCCGCGTCCGCAGGGCGCCGGCGGCCCGCGTCCGGGTCCCGGTGCCGGCGGTCCGCGCCCGCAGGGCGCGCGTCCCGGCGCCCCCGGTGCCGGCGGTCCGCGGCCGAACCCGTCCAGCATGGGCGGCGCGCGCCCCGGTGGCCCGCGTCCCAGCCCGGCGAACATGCCGTCCCGTCCCGCCGTCGGCCCCGCGGGCCGCGGTGGCGGCGGTGGCGGCGGTGGCCGCGCCGGAACCGCGGGCCGTCCTGGTGGCGGCGGTGGTGGCGGTCGCGGTGGCGGCGGCGGTCGTCCCGGTGGCGGCGGTGGCGGCTTCGGCGGTCCCCGTCCCGGCGGTGGCGGTGGCGGCGGTGGCCCGCGTCCCGGCGGTTTCGCCGGTCGCCCGGGTCCCGGCGGCCGCGGTCGCGGCGGCACACAGGGTGCGTTCGGCCGTCCCGGCGGGCGTCCCACACGCGGCCGCAAGTCGCGGAAGCAGCGCAAGGCCGAGTTCGACAACATGCGCGCCCCCGCAATCGGCGGCGTGTCGATCCCGCGTGGCCAGGGGCAGACCGTCCGGCTGCCGCGCGGCGCGTCCCTGTCCGACTTCGCGGACAAGATCGGCGTCAACCCGGCGTCGCTCGTCCAGGTGATGTTCCACCTCGGTGAGATGGTCACCGCGACCCAGTCGGTCAGCGACGAGACGCTCCAGCTCCTCGGCGCCGAGCTGAACTACGACGTTCAGGTGCTCAGCCCGGAGGACGAGGACCGCGAGCTGCTCGAGTCGTTCGACATCGACTTCGGTGAGGACGAGGGCGACGACGCGGACCTCATGGCCCGTCCGCCGGTGGTCACCGTCATGGGCCACGTCGACCACGGCAAGACGAAGCTGCTGGACGCGATCCGGCACGCGAACGTCCAGGGCGGCGAGGCCGGCGGCATCACGCAGCACATCGGCGCCTACCAGGTCGCCACCGAGGTCGAGGGTGAAGAGCGCAAGATCACCTTCATCGACACCCCGGGCCACGAGGCGTTCACCGCCATGCGTGCCCGCGGCGCCGAGACCACCGACCTCGTGGTGCTCGTGGTCGCCGCCGACGACGGCGTGAAGCCGCAGACGACGGAGGCCATCGACCACGCCAAGGCGGCCGGCGCGCCGATCGTCGTGGCGGTCAACAAGGTCGACGTCGAGGGTGCCGACCCGCAGAAGGTGCGCGCGCAGCTCACCGAATACGGGCTGGTGGCCGAGGAGTACGGCGGCGACACGCTGTTCGTCGACGTCTCGGCGAAGCAGCGGGTGGGCATCGAGGACCTCCTCACGGCGGTCGTCCTGACCTCCGACGCCGAGCTCGACCTCCGGGCCAACCCGGAGCAGTCGGCGCAGGGCGTCGCGATCGAGGCGAACCTCGACAAGGGGCGCGGCTCGATGGCCACGGTCATCGTCCAGCGCGGCACGCTGCACGTCGGCGACTCGATCGTGTGCGGCGACGCGCACGGCCACGTCCGCGCCATGCTCGACGACACGGGCGAGAGCGTCGACGAGGCGCCGCCGTCCGCGCCGGTCCAGGTGCTCGGCCTGACCAACGTGCCGAGCGCGGGTGACAAGTTCCTGGTCGTCGACGACGACCGGACCGCGCGGCAGATCGCCGAGCGGCGCGAGGCGCGCGAGCGCAACGCGCAGTTCGCCCGCACCCGCCGCCGGGTCACCCTGGAGGACTGGGAGAGCGCGCTCAAGGCGGGCGAGCGGGAGGAGCTCCTGCTCATCCTCAAGGGCGACGTCTCCGGTTCGGTGGAGGCCCTGGAGGACTCGCTGCTCAAGATCGACGTGGGCGACGAGGTCACCCTCCGCGTCATCAGGCGCGGTGTCGGCGCGATCACCCAGGACGACATCAACCTGGCGATCTCCTCCGACGCGGTCGTCATCGGCTTCAACGTCAGGCCCGAGGGCAAGGCGCGCGAGCTGTCCGAGCGCGAGGGCGTCGACGTCCGCTTCTACTCGGTCATCTACCAGGCGATCGACGAGGTCGAGGCGGCCCTCAAGGGCATGCTCAAGCCCGAGTACGAAGAGGTCCAGCTCGGCACGGCGGAGATCCGCGAGGTCTTCAAGGTGCCGCGCATCGGCAACATCGCCGGCGCGATCGTCCGGTCCGGCACGATCGTCCGGAACAGCAAGGCACGCCTCGTCCGCGAAGGTGTGGTCGTCTCCGACAACCTCACCGTGTCGTCCCTCAAGCGGTTCAAGGACGACGCGACCGAGGTCCGCGAGGGCTTCGAGTGCGGTATCGGTGTCGGCTACAACGACATCAAGGTCGAGGACGTCATCGAGACCTTCGAGATGCGCGAGAAGCCGCGCGACTGACCGAAGGCCCGCGCGTGCCGTGCGTGCCCCAGGGCGCGTACGGCACGCGTATCTCTTACGGGGGTTGGTGGTCGTGTACGTCGGGGCGCTGACGCTCGACGTGCTGCTCGGCGACGTCCGGTCGCTGAAGCAGAAGCGTTCGGTGGTCCGGCCGATCGTCGCCGAGCTGCTGCGCCGCCACCCGGCGGTCGCCGCGGCCGAGACGGGGAGCACGGACCGCCATCGCCGCGCCGAGATCGGCGTGGCGGTCGTCGCGTCCGACGCGGCGCACTGCACGGAGGTCATGGACGCCTGCGAGCGCCTGGTCGCGGCACGCCCGGAGATCGAGCTGCTGTCCGCGCGGCGGCGGCTGTTCAACGAGGAGGACTGAGCTGTGAGCGATGCAGCGCGGGCGAAGAAGCTCGCGGACCGCATCCGTGAGATCGTCGCCGGAATGCTGGAGCGGCGGGTCAAGGACCCCCGGCTGGGTTTCGTGACCGTGACCGACGCGCGCCTGACCGGCGACCTCCGCGACGCCACGATCTTCTACACGGTCTACGGCTCGGACGCCGAGCGCGCCGACAGCGCCACGGCGCTGGAGAGCGCGAAGGGCATCATCCGTACGGAGGTCGGCCGGGTCACCGGGCTGCGGCACACGCCGAGCCTGACGTTCATCCTCGACGACGTGCAGGAGAACGTGCAGCACATCGAGGACCTCCTCGCGCAGGCGCGGGAGGCCGACGCCGAGGTCGCGAAGAACGCCGTCGGCGCCGAGCACGCCGGCGACCCCGACCCGTACCGCACGGATCCCCCCGCCGAGGAGGACGACTGACCGTGCCCGCGAACGCGCCCGCCGCTGACGGCCTGGTGGTCGTCGACAAGCCCGCCGGGATGACGTCCCACGACGTGGTCGCCCGGGTGCGGCGGCTGGCGCGGACACGGCGGGTCGGCCACGCGGGGACGCTCGACCCGATGGCCACCGGTGTGCTGCTGGTGGGCATCGGGAAGGCGACCCGCCTCCTCGGCCACCTCGCGCTGACCGAGAAGGCGTACACCGCCACCATGAGGCTCGGCCAGACCACCAACACCGACGACGCCGAGGGCGAGCTCACCGCCGCCACCCCGGCCACGGCGGTCGCGGACGACGCGATCCGCGCCGGGGTGGCCGCGCTGACCGGCCGCATCGAGCAGGTCCCGCCGCAGGTCAGCGCCATCAAGGTGAACGGCGAGCGGGCGTACAAGAGGGCGCGCGCGGGGGAGGACGTCGCCCTGGCGGCCCGCCCCGTCACCGTGCACGGCTTCACCATCACCGCCGTACGCCGCCCCCCGGACGGGGATGTGGTGGACGTGGACGCCGACGTCGTCTGCTCCTCCGGCACGTACATCCGGGCGCTGGCGCGCGACCTCGGGGCGGGGCTCGGCGTGGGCGGGCATCTCACGGCGCTGCGCCGCACCCGCGTCGGTCCATACGACCTCGGCGCCGCGCGGACGCTCGACGACCTCGCCGCCGAACTCGACGTCCTGCCGCTGGCCGAGGCCGTGGGCGCGGCGTTCCCGCGGCGCGACGTCACGGCCGAGCAGGCGCGGGCCGTCGCGCACGGCGGCAGGCTCGCCCCCGCCGGGCTCGGGCCCGGCCCCGTCGGGGTGTTCGATCCCGGGGGCGCGCTGCTCGCGCTCGTCGAGGAGCGCGACGGCGCGGCACGGCCACTGGCCGTGTTCGTGCCCTGACCTGGGCGTCCGTCCGTCCGGCATGTGGCGGGCCGCGGTCCGGCCTGCGAACATACGCGAAACGTCCCGCCCGGCCCGCTCTCGCCCGTACGGCGCCGTTTATGGTGGTACGCGATGACTGAGCACACACGGTGGATCGACCTCGACGGCGCCGTCAACATGCGCGACCTCGGCGGCCTGCCCACGCGCGACGGCGCGGCCACCTCCTTCGGGCGCGTCCTGCGCGGCGACAACCTCCAGGGGCTGTCGGCCGCCGACATCCAGCGCCTCACCGGCGACCTGGCGCTGCGCGACGTGATCGACCTCCGTACGGGTGACGAGGTCGGCAAGGAAGGGCCGGGGCCCCTGACGAGGAGGCCCGACGTCACCATCCACCACCTGTCGCTGTTCACCGAGGTCGGCGAGCACACCGACGCCGATGCCGACGCCGCGGTGGACGTCGACTCCGCGCTGCCTTGGCAGGACAAGCCGGTCAGCCAGGAGATCGCCGACCGCTCGGCCGGGTTCTACCTGAACTACCTGCACGAACGCCCCGATTCCGTGGTCGCGGCGCTGCGCGTCATGGGCCGCAGCCAGGGCTCCGCGCTGGTGCACTGCGCGGCCGGCAAGGACCGTACGGGCGTGGTCGTCGCGCTGGCCCTGGAGGTCGCCGACGTCACCCGCGACGCGATCATCGCCGACTACGTCCTCACCGGCGAGCGGCTGCCCCGGGTGCTCGCCCGCCTCAAGGCCAGCCCCACGTACGCCGCCGACCTCGACGGCCGCCCGGACGACAGCCACCTGCCCCGCCCGGAGATCATGGCCAACCTGCTCGCCCACCTCGACGACAACTACGGCGGCCCCCTCGGCTGGCTCACCAAGCACGGCTGGTCCGCCGTCGACAGCGAGACCCTCCGCGCCCGCCTCCGCCCCTGACCCGTCGACCGGAACCGGCTCGGCGGCTTGACCGCGGCATTACCCGGCGGTTGCACACGGTCGATGACCGAGCAGCCCGAGTACCTCTTCCGGCACGGCGCGGCCGAGCAGGAGCGCCTGCGCTCGCAGGGCGGCATCCTCGACCCGATCACCGCGCGCCTCCTCGCGTACGCCGGGCTCGCGCCCGGTTCGCGCGTCCTCGACCTGGGCAGCGGCGCCGGCAACGTGGCCTTGCTCGCCGCCGGCATCGTCGGCCCGGACGGCTCGTTGGTCGGCGTCGACGCCAATGCCGAGACCGTCGCCGAGGCGCGGGACCGGGCGAGCCGGCTCGGCGCCGCCAACGTCGAGTTCCGCGTGGGCGACGTCCAGACGCTCGACGGCGTCGAGGACGGCTTTGACGCGGTGATCGGCCGGCTCGTCTACATGTACCTGGCGGATCCCGTCGCGGCGCTGCGCGCGGCCGCGGCCCGCGTGCGCCCGGGCGGGCTGGTCTGCCTCCAGGAGGCGGACATGAGCTACACGTGGGCGGCGCCGGCGACGCCGCTGTGGGAGCAGGTGCACGGGTGGCTCCAGGAGACGATGCGGCGGGCGGGGATCGAGGCGCGCATGGGGCACGCGCTGTACGCCACGTTCCGCGCGGCCGGGCTGCCGGGGCCGGAGATGAACCTGGAGTCGGTCGTGTGCGGCGGGCCGGACGCGCCCGCGTACGGCTGGGCCAATGTGGTGACCGCGGCGCTGCCGCTGATGGAGCGGCTCGGCGTCGCGACGCGGGCGGAGATGCGGCCGGAGACGCTGAGCGAGCGCCTGCTCGCCGAGCTCGCGGCGCATGACGGGATCATGATCACCGGCCCGCTGGTCGGCGCGTGGGCCACCTTCCGGAGACGTAGCGGGCGGTCAGCCGAGGTGGCGCTGGGTGGGCCAGATGCGCGCCCACGTCAGTTTCGGGCCGCGGCAGGCGAGGATCGGGTAGCCCTGTTCCTCGTTGTCCAGGTCGACGCCGTTGTCGATGCGCGCGGCTACGCGGCAGTCCGTCCAGGAGGCGCGGGTGTACGCCACGTACTCGGGGGAGCCGATCACGAGGGCGGCGCCGCGGGTCACCGGGGGCGGGCCCCAGTACCAGTACGCGTTGTGGCCGCTGTACGCGTGCGGCAGGCCGAGGGGCGGGCCGAGGCGGTTCACCGCGCCCGCCTCGCCGTAGTTGGACGTGAGCACCACCGCGGTGGAGCGGTCGGCGGGCGGCAGCGTGCGGTACGCGCGGTCGACCGCGGCCACGAACCGCGGCCATCCGACGGTCTCGCCGATCGGCGTGTTGATCGCCGTGAGCGGTGTGCGCGCCACGACCGACACCGGGTACAGCGGCACGCTCAGCCCGAGCACGATGGGGAACGTGATCGCCAGCGCCACCGGCGACGCGGTCCAGCGCAGCCACGCGCGCGGCGGGCGCTCCGTCCAGGCGACCGCGCCCGCGGCCCACAGCGCCGGGTACAGCCCGAACAGGTAGTACGCCTGCCCGCCGGTCACGACGAAGAACACCAGCAGCACCAGGTACGCGACGCCGACGAACCGGTACGCGCGCAGCCGCGGCGCGCGCCATAGCATCACCAGGCCGTACAGCCACACGGCCGCCGGGACGACGCCGGTGAACAGGATCTGCATCGGGACGAACAGCGGCCGCCCGCCGAAGGACTGGTGCGACGCGATCACCTGCCCCATCTCGATCTGCGGCCACCCGTGCCGCGCCTGCCACACCAGCCCCGGAACCCACGAGATGGCCGCGACGGCGCCGCCGGCCCACAGCCACGGGCTGCGCAGCACGGCCCGTGGCCCGTACGCGAGCACGCCCGCGAGCAGCCCCACCATCAGGAACAGCACGAGCCACTTCACCTGCACGTCCACCGCGGCCACCAGGCCGACCGCGAACAGCAGCCGCCCGTCGCGGACGCGGATCCACCGCACGAGCAACCACGTGATGGCCACCCAGCAGAGCCCGTCGAGCGTCGCGGTGGTCAGCATCTCGGCGAGGCCGTACGTGATCGGGAACAGCGCGACCAGCACGGCGGTGAGCACCTGGGCGCGCCGGCCGCCGCCCATCTCGCGCGCGGTCAGCGCCCCGAGCAGCACGCACGCGGCGGCGATCAGCAGGCCGGGGACGCGCAGCCAGGGAAGCGCCGGGCCCGGCAGGAGGTCGAGGCCGTGCGCCAGGAGCGGGAGCAGCGGCGGCTGGTCGGGGTAGCCCCAGGCGAGGTGCCGCCCGGCGTCGAGGAAGTAGAGCTCGTCGCGGTGGTAGCCGTACCGCCCGATGCAGGCGGCGAGGATGACGACCGGGACGGCCGCGACGAGCGCGACGGGCCGCCAGGCGAAGGCCGGAACCGGTACGCCCGCGGTGTCGTCGTCCGCCCGGGGCGCGCGTGTCGTGTCCACGTGCCGATTGTGGTGGGGCCCGCGCGGAATAGCCACGCGCCGATGGGCTTGGAACGTGCCAGCCGCGGTGTTCCGTACGGGCGGGTGCGCCGTGCGCTCGGGGCACCTGGCACGCTTGGGAGCGACGAGGGACGCGAAGGGAGCCGACGTGCAGCGCTGGCACGGCCCGCACGAACCACCGGCCGGACGGGCCGTGGTCACCATCGGGGTGTTCGACGGTGTGCACCTCGGCCACCAGCGCGTCGTGGCGCAGGCCGCGCGGCGCGCCCGCGACCTCGGCCACCCGCTCGTGGCCGTCGTCCTCGACCCGCCTCCGGGCGAGGTGACCCGGCCCGGCACCCGCACCGTACGGCTGACCTCCCCGGCGTACCGCACCACGCTGCTCGCCGGGCTCGGCGCCGACTACGTCTACGCGCTGCCGTTCACGTACGACCTGTCGATGCTCACGCCCGAGGAGTTCGCCCGCCGGATCGTCGTGGGCGAGCTGCGCGCGGCCGCGGTCGTGACCGGCGCGGGCTTCCGCTTCGGCCACGACGCCGCGGGCGACGCCGCGCTGCTGGCGAAGCTGGGGGAGGAGCTCGGCTTCACCGCCGAGGCCGTCGAAACGGTCACCGACGACGGCGCGGCCGTCTCCGCGGCGCGCATCCGCGGCCTGCTGGCCGCCGGCGACGTCCAGGGCGCCGCGCGCGAGCTCGGCCGCCCGCACCGCGTCGAGGGCATCGTGGTCCGCGGCCACCAGCGCGGCGGCAGCGCGCTCGGGTTCCCCACCGCCAACGTCGAGACCCCGCCGTACACCGCGATCCCCAGCGACGGCGTCTACGCGGGCCGCCTGCGGGTCGGCGGCGAGACATGGCCGGCCGCGATCTCCGTCGGCGTGAACACCACGTTCGGCGACGCCGACCGCAGCGTCGAGGCGTACGCCCTGGACCGCGACGACCTCGACCTCTACGGCACCCGCGCGGCGGTCGACTTCGTGGCCAGGCTGCGCGACATGGTCCGCTTCGACGGCGTCGAGTCGCTGGTCGCGCAGATGCACCAGGACGTCGGCCGGGCGCGGGCGATCCTGCGGCAGGACTGAGCGAACCACCAGGCATGGTAATTTGGACGGTGTCGGTCCCCGACCGGTAACCGTTCGTCATGTGCGCACGCGAGTGGGCCTTTCCTCGCACCGCCGCGAACGGGAGATCACGACGCTTACGCGGACCACTTCCGATCTGCGTACGACGAATCAGGCGAAGGAGCCACGTGTCGCTCGACATCGAGACCAAGAAGCAGATCATCGCCGAGTACGCCATCGGCGAGGGTGACACCGGTTCGCCCGAGGTGCAGGTCGCCCTGCTGACCCGGCGGATCACCGACCTCACCGAGCACCTCAAGACCCACAAGCACGACCACCACAGCCGCCGCGGCCTGCTGCTGCTCGTCGGCCAGCGCCGCCGCCTGCTGAAGTACGTGGCGAAGAAGGACATCAACCGCTACCGCTCGCTGATCGAGCGGCTGGGCCTGCGCCGCTAGGCGTGAGCGGGGGAGTGGCCGCAGGCCGCTCCCCCGCGGCACATCAGGGTCCTTTGCCGTTGAGCGGTTTCACGGCAGAGTAGGGCCCGTACAGAACAACTGGAGACCGCAGCCACCCGTCGCGCATATCGGCTACGTGGGCCGGTCCTCGGTAGTGGCTCCCGGACGCCGGACTCTCAGAGGTCCGCGAACCCGGGCGCTTCAATCGAAGACCGGCCGGCAGGGACCATAGGCTGTCTCGCGCGCGAAACCACGGGTGGACCGACGCTAGGAGGCTCACCCGTGGAGGGTGTTCACAGCGCCGAAGCCGTGATCGACAACGGCACATTCGGCACCCGTACGATCCGGTTCGAGACCGGCCGGCTGGCCAAGCAGGCCGCCGGTTCCGCCGTCGTCTACCTCGACGACGACACCATGGTGCTGTCCGCGACCACCGCGTCCAAGCACCCCAAGGAGAACCTCGACTTCTTCCCGCTCACGGTGGACGTCGAGGAGCGCATGTACGCCCTGGGCCGCATTCCCGGCTCGTTCTTCCGCCGTGAGGGCCGTCCGTCCGAGGACGCCATCCTAACGTGCCGGCTGATCGACCGGCCGCTGCGCCCGTCGTTCGTCAAGGGCCTGCGCAACGAGATCCAGATCGTCGAGACGATCATGGCGCTCAACCCCGAGCACCTGTACGACGTCGTCGCGATCAACGCCGCGTCGATGTCCACGCAGATCGCCGGGCTGCCGTTCTCCGGCCCGATCGGCGGCGTCCGCGTCGCGCTGATCGACGGCCAGTGGGTCGGGTTCCCGACGCACCCCGAGCTGGAGCGCGCCACGTTCGACATGGTCGTCGCGGGCCGCGTGCTCGACGACGGCGACGTCGCGATCATGATGATCGAGGCGGAGTCCACGCCGCAGACCCTCGGCCTGGTCGCCTCCACCGGCACCGCCCCGACGGAGGACGTCGTGGCCGCCGGCGTCGAGGCGGCGAAGCCGTTCATCAAGACGCTCTGCGCCGCGCAGAACCAGGTCGCGTCGGCGGCGTCGAAGCCGACCCGCGACTACCCGCTCTACCCCGAGTACACCGACGACGTCTACGAGGCCGTCGAGGCGTCGGTCAGCGACGAGCTCGCGCAGGCGCTCACGATCGCCGGGAAGCTCGAGCGCGAGGCCGAGACCGACCGGGTCAAGGAGCTCGCGAAGGAGCGGCTCGCCGACCGGTTCGAGGGGCGCGAGAAGGAGATCTCCGCGGCGTACCGGTCGCTGACGAAGAAGCTCGTCCGCCACCGTGTCGTCGCCGACGGCGTGCGCATCGACGGCCGCGGCCTGAAGGACATCCGGCAGCTCTCCGCCGAGACGCACGTCCTGCCGCGCGTCCACGGCTCGGCGCTGTTCGAGCGCGGCGAGACCCAGATCCTGGGCGTCACCACGCTGAACATGCTCCGCATGGAGCAGACGATCGACACGCTCAACCCCGAGCGCACCAAGCGCTACATGCACAACTACAACTTCCCGCCGTACTCCACCGGTGAGACCGGCCGCGTGGGCTCGCCGAAGCGCCGCGAGATCGGCCACGGGGCGCTCGCCGAGCGCGCGCTCCTGCCGGTGCTGCCCACCCGCGAGGAGTTCCCGTACGCCATCCGGCAGGTGTCGGAGGCCATCGGGTCCAACGGCTCCACGTCGATGGGGTCGGTGTGCGCGTCCACGATGTCGCTGATGGACTCCGGCGTCCCGCTGAAGGACATGGTGGCCGGCATCGCGATGGGCCTCATGAACGAGAACGGCGTGTACGTCACGCTCACCGACATCCTCGGCGTCGAGGACGGCTTCGGCGACATGGACTTCAAGGTCGCCGGCACCCGTGACCTCATCACCGCGCTCCAGCTCGACACCAAGCTCGACGGCATTCCCGCGTCGGTGCTGGCCGCCGCGCTGAAGCAGGCGCGCGGCGCGCGGCTGGCCATCCTGGACGTCATGCAGGAGGCCATCGACGAGCCGGGCGAGATGAGCCCGAACGCGCCGCGGATCATCACGATCAAGGTCCCGGTCGACAAGATCGGCGAGGTCATCGGGCCCAAGGGCAAGATGATCAACTCGATCCAGGACGACACGGGCGCCGAGATCACAATCGAGGACGACGGCACGATCTACGTCGGCGCCACCGACGGCCCGTCCGCCGAGGCCGCGCGTACGGCGATCAACTCGATCGCCAACCCGCACATGCCGGAGGTCGGCGAGCGGTTCCTCGGCACGGTCGTGAAGACGACCACGTTCGGCGCGTTCATCTCGCTGCTGCCGGGCAAGGACGGCCTGCTGCACGTCTCGCAGCTCCGCAAGCTGCACGGCGGCAAGCGCATCGAGAACGTCGAGGACGTCCTCAAGGTCGGCGAGAAGATCCAGGTCGAGGTCAAGGAGATCGACGACCGCGGCAAGCTGTCGCTGGTGCCGGTCGAGGTCGCGGAGCGCGAAGCCGCCGAGGGCGGCGCCGACGCCCCCGAGGCCGCCGCCGACGGTGACGACGACGTCGCGCCGTCCGGCGACGACGGCGACGAGAGCCGCGAGGGCGGCCCGCGCCGCCGCACCCGCACCCGCCACCGCGACTGAACGTGAACGGTCCGCGGTGACCGTACTGTCGATGGCACATCGAGGACTACCCTCGGTGTGCCATCGCCGTTTTCCGACGCTTTCGCTGCGTCCTGACGAGACCAGAAGGGCAGTGCGCCTTGTCCGAGTACACGCCTCCCGGGAACGCCCGTGACACCGAGGCGGGCGCCGTCCGCCGTACCGTCCTCCCCGGAGGGCTGCGGGTCGTCACCGAGGCCATGCCGACCGTCAGGTCGGTCGCGGTGGGCATCTGGGCGAACGTCGGCTCCCGTGACGAGGACGTACCGCACGCCGGCGCGTCCCACTTCCTCGAGCACCTGCTGTTCAAGGGCACCACGAAGCGCGACGCGCTGCGCATCGCCGCGGAGATGGACGCGGTCGGCGGCGTCTCCAACGCGTTCACCAGCAAGGAGTTCACCTGCTACTACGCGCGGGTGCTCGACTCCGACCTGCCGCTCGCCGTCGACATCCTCGCCGACATGGTGACGTCGTCGCTGCTCAGCCCGCCCGACGTGGACGCCGAACGCGGCGTGATCCTCGAAGAGATCGCCATGTACGACGACGACCCGTCCGAGACGGTCCACGACGAGTTCGCGTACGACCTCTTCGGCGACACGCCGCTCGGCCGGCCGATCCTCGGCACCCAGGAGTCGATCAAGGCGATCACCCGCGACCAGGTCGCCGAGTACTACCGCGACCGCTACATGCCGCACAACCTGGTCGTGTCGGTGGCCGGGAACGTCGACCACGACGTGGTGGTCGAGCTGGTCCGCGCCGCGTTCGACGACGCGGGCGTCCTCGGCGGCGGCGCCGAGCCCGCGCCGCCGCGCATCGGCGGCCCGGGCGTCGAGGTCCGTACGGGCGCCCGGCTGATCAGCGACGACACCGAGCAGGCCAACCTGGTGCTCGGCACCCTGGGCATCAGCAGGAACGACGACCGCAGGTTCGCGCTGAACGTCCTCAACACGGCGCTCGGCGGCGGCAGCTCGTCGCGGCTGTTCCAGGAGATCCGCGAGAAGCGCGGCATGGCGTACTCCGTGAGCAGCTTCAACGCGCAGTACGCCGACACCGGGCTGTTCGGCGTCTACGTCGGGTGCCTGCCGAACAAGACCGACGAGGTGCTGAAGATCTGCCGCGCCGAGCTGGACAAGGTGGTCGCCGACGGCCTCAGCGACGAGGAGATCGCCCGCGGCAAGGGCCAGTTCCGCGGCTCGTTCGTCCTCGGCCTTGAGGACACCGGTTCGCGGATGAGCCGCCTGGCCAAGAGCGAGCTCGTGCACGACGGGCTGATGCCGGTCGACGAGGTGCTCGCCCGCGTCGAGGCCGTCACGCCCGAGGAGATCCGCGCGGTCGCCCGCGACGTGATCGGCGGGCCGAAGGTGCTCACGCTGATCGGCCCGTACGACGACCGCGACGACTCCGCCATCGTGGCCTGACCGCACCGGTACGCTGACTGCCGTGATCAAGGTAGGTGTGCTTGGCGCCCGCGGGCGCATGGGGTCCGAGGTCGTGCGCGCGGTCGAGGGCGCGGACGACATGGAGCTGGTCGCCGGCGTCGACTACGGCGACGCGTGGGAGCCGCTGGCGGACGCGCGGGTCGTGGTGGACTTCACCCGTCCCGACACCGTCATGGACAACCTGCGCTGGTGCGTCGACCACGGTGTGCACGCGGTCGTCGGCACGACCGGGTTCGACGACGACCGGCTCGCCACGCTCCGCGGCTGGCTGGCCGACGCGCCGGGCGCGCACATCCTGGTCGCGCCCAACTTCGGCATCGGCGCCGTGCTGATGATGCGGTTCGCCGCGCAGGCCGCCCGGTTCTTCGACTCCGTGGAGATCGTCGAGCTGCACCACCCGAACAAGGCGGACGCCCCGAGCGGCACGGCCCGGCGTACGGCCGAGCTGGTCGCGGCGGCCCGCGCCGAGGCGGGCGCGGGCCCGTCGCCGGACGCCACGACCACCGCGCTCGACGGCGCGCGCGGCGCCGACGTCTCCGGCGTCCACGTGCACGCCGTGCGCCTGGCCGGCCTGGTCGCCCACCAGGAGGTGCTGCTCGGCGGCGCGGGGGAGACGCTGACGATCCGCCACGACTCCCTGGACCGCGCCTCGTTCATGCCGGGCGTGCTCCTCGGCGTCCGCGGCGTGCTCGACCGTCCGGGCCTCACCGTCGGCCTGGAGCCGCTGCTCGACCTCGGCTGAGGCGTACGGGCCGTATATTTCCCGCGTGGCCGAATCCGTTTGCACGTACCCGGGGTGCGGGCGCCCGCCGTACCGCTACCTGGTGTGCGCCGCGCACTACCTGACGGCCGGGCAGACGCCGGAGAAGGCCGGGCCCGACGGACGGCGCCGGGCCGACGAGGTCGACGTCACCGGGTCCGACCTGGACGGCCTGGTCATCCGCGACATCGTGTTCACCGGTACGACCCGCTTCGACGGCTGCCGTTTCACCGGCGGGACCCGGTTCGAGAACGTCGCCTTCGAGGGGTTCACGACCTTCAGGGACGCCACGTCCGACGGCCGGATGGCGTTCCGCGACGTGCGCTTCACCAGCCTGGTCGACCTCGGGGGCAGCGACTTCGCCGTGCTGTCGATCCGCCGTACGGAGTTCGAGGCGGCCGTCGCGCTCGGCTCGCTGCACGGCGACGTGGACATCCACCTGGCCACGTTCGAGCGGCGCGCGCGGCTCGTGGGCCGGCCGCGCACGCTGGAGCTGCGGCAGGTGGCCTGCCGCGACGGCGCGCAGCTCCGCCTCGACGGGTCGGACGTCATGCTGTACAACGTCGAGTTCGGCGGCCCGTCGTCGCTCGGCCCGCACACGACGGGCGGCCCGGCACGGCCGCGGCTGCTCGAGGTCGCCGACACCGGCCTGTCCCGGCTGACCGCGTTCGCCACCGACCTGTCGCGCTGCACGTTCGTCGGCGCGCACGGCCTGGACGGGTTCGCGGTGGAGGCGCTCGACGCGTTCGCGTGGGCGCCCGGCGGCCCGTACACGCGGCGCCGTGTGCTGTGGGACGAGTGCCGCTGGCGTGCGGAGAACGGCACCGGCCGCGCCGCGCGCCGCTGGCGCGAACGCGCGGGCACCGATCCGCGCGAGACGCCGCTGAGCGCCCGCCAGGTCGCCCGCGACTACCGCGCGCTGCGGAAGGCGCGCGAGGACGCCAAGGACGAGCCGGGCGCCGCGGACCTCTACTACGGCGAGATGGAGATGCGCCGCCTCGCCGCGTACGGCGACATGCGCGCGGCCCGCCATGGCGACCGTTGGGGCGAGTGGACGACGGCCGCGACCGAGCACTCGCTGCTGTGGCTCTACTGGGCGGTCTCCGGCTACGGGCTGCGCGCGTGGCGGGCCCTGGTGGGGCTGCTCGCGGTGGTGCTCGGCGGCGCCGTGCTGCTGCGGTACACCGGCTACCCCGGCGGCGGCGCGACGTACGGCGGGGCGCTGCGGCTCGCCGTCCAGGCCGCGATGTCGCTGGTCCGCGGCGTCGACGAACCGCTCACCCCGGCCGGGGAGTGGACCACGCTGGCGCTGCGGCTGCTCGGGCCGCTGCTGTTCGGCCTCGCGCTGCTGGCGATGCGCGGCCGTGTGCGCAGGTAATGCGCAGGTACGGGGTCAGGGCGTGAAGCTGATCTCCACGCGGCGGTTCTTCGCGCGGCCCGACGGGTTGTCCGAGCCGTCCTTCTTCGTGTTGGCCGCCACCGGTTTCGCGCTGCCGTGCCCGCGCGCGGCGAACGTGGTCCCCGTGCCGCCGAGCCGTGTGCGCAGGGCGGCGGCCACCGCTTGGGCGCGCCGCTGCGAGAGCCGCAGGTTGTACGCCGCGGAGCCCTTGGCGTCGGTGTAGCCGTCGACGCTGACGGTCTTGGCGCGCGCGGCGGTGCGCAGCTTCGCGGCGACCTCGGCGAGCCGTACGCGCGCCGCGCCGTTCAGCGCGGCCTTGTCGAAGGCGAACACCACGTCGGCGGCCACGATGAAGGTGCGCCTGCCCTTGCCGTTCACGTCGGTGACGGAGCCGTCGAGGCTGGCCGTGCGCTCGGTGATGTCGAGCACGGGCGCGGAGATGTCCAGGATCGGGGCGTTCGCCGGTGCGGCGCGGTTGGCCGGCGCGGGCGACGGGCCGGGCGCGGCGAGCGCGGGCTCCGCCGAGCCCGCGACCAGCACGGCGGTGACCGTGCCGATCAGCGCGTACGTACGGGTTCCGCGGCGCATCAGGCGATCGGGATGTCGTGGAAGACCGGCACGCGGGGGATCTGCACGTCGACCTTCTTCGTGTTCGCGGGCGGCGCGCCGAACGTGGCGGTGAACGCGACCGTCTGCCCGGTCTTCACGAACACCGCGGAGAGGTCCTGGGAGCAGACGCAGCCGCCGCGGCTGTCGGTCGCGGTGAGGTGGCGCTTCTTGTTCGCGCCGTCGACCAGCGTGATGCCGCTCAGCGTGCCGGACCCCGAGGTGTCGCCCGACGCGGTGAACAGGTGGCCGATCTGGATGCCGAGCGCGTCGTTGGAGGTCTGGTTGGTGACGGTGAACTCGAGCGTGACCATGCCGCCGTTCTGCTTCAGCGCGGTGAGGTCGACGCGTGCGGTGTCCTTCTCCAGCGCGGCACGCTGGCTCGCGATCACGTGCTGCGGCTGGGGTGCCGTCGCGCTCGCGGCGGACTTGGGGCGTGTGCCTTCGGCGTCTTTCTGCGCCGGGGCGGCCGGCTTGGCGCCGAGCAGAGAGCATCCGCCCAGCGCAACGGCCGCGGCACCGGCGGCGGCGATCCGAAGTAGTGTCCTCATGGAGCCCCAAGGTAATGGGTCTTTGGGAATTCGGCAATACGGACATCGCGCACACGGCACCCGTACGCTTGGGGCATGCGGACGCTGGTGCTGTGGGACGTGGACTACACGCTGCTCGACTGCGACGGCCTGGGGCGCGAGGCGCACGAGGCCGCGTTCGCCCGGGTCACCGGGCGTGCCCCGGAGGCGCTGCCGTACCTCGGCGGGCGCACGGACCGCGGGGTGATCACCGGGGTGCTGCGCGCGCACGGCATCGCGCCGGAGCCGGACCTCGTCGACCGCGCGTGCACGGCGCTGGCCGCGGAGTTCGCGGCGCGGTCCGGCGCGCTCGCCGGGCGCGGCCGGGCGCTCGACGGCGCGGCGGCGGCGCTCGCGCTCCTGGCGGCCGACGCCGGTCTCGTGCAGACGGTGCTGACCGGCAACCTGCGGCCGATCGCCGCGGTCAAGCTCGCCGCGTACGGCCTCGACACCCACCTCGACCTGGACATCGGCGCGTACGGCGACGACGACGTGGACCGCGCGAGGCTCGTGGGCGTGGCCCAGCGGCGCGCGGCCGAGCGGCACGGCGAACCGTTCGACGCTGCCACGACCGTGGTCATCGGCGACACGCCGAACGACGTCGAGGCGGGGCGGCGCGGCGGCGCGTACACGATCGCGGTGGCGACCGGGCGCGACCCGGCCGCGGAGCTGCGCGCGGCCGGCGCGGATGTCGTGCTCGACGACCTGGCCGACCCCGCGGCGCTGCTCGCGGCGCTGCCGCGCGACGCGGGGGAGCCCGGCGTCAGGCCCGGAAGCTGATCGTCACGCGGCGGTTCTTCGCGCGCCCGGACGGGTTGTCGACCGTGTTGCCGTGCTTGTCCTTCTTCGTGTTCGACGCGACCGGGTCGCCCTCGCCGTGGCCCTTCGCGGTGAACGTGATGCCGGTGCCGGAGAGCTGCGCCCGCAGGGCCTTCTGTACGGCTTGGGCGCGGCGTACAGAGAGGCTCTGGTTGTACGACGGGGAGCCCTTGGCGTCGGTGTAGCCGTCGACGGCTACGGCCTTGTTCTTCGCGGCGGTGCGCAGCTTGGCGACCACGTCGGCGATGCGCGACTTGGCCTTGCCGTTCAGCGTCGCCTTGTTGAACGCGAAGACGACGTCGGCGGCCAGGGTGATGGTCCGCTTGCCGCCGTTGTTGTCGTCGGTCACGGACTCGTCCATGTTCGAGATGCCGCCGCCGAAGCTGAGGACCTGACCGGTGATGGCGGACGCCTTGCCGGAGAAGCTGATCACCGGCGCGGTCTTCACCGGTCCGTGGTGCGCAGGCGCCTGCTTGATCGCCGGGGTGGTCTGGGCGGCAGCGGGTCCGGCCAGCGCGAACAGCGCGACACTCGCACCGGCGCCGATGAGCACGCCGCGCATCACTTGATCGGGATGGAGTAGAACGGCTCGAATCCCGGGATCTGCACGGTGATGTGGCCAATGCTGGTCGGCGGCGCCGCGAACGTCGCCGAAAGCCCCATCGTCTCGCCGGCGTCGAGGTTGTCAGTGCCAGGGACCGAGCAGACGCAGTTGCCCTGGGCGTCCCGTGCGACCAGGTACTTCTTCTTCTGCGTCCCGTCGACGAGGGTCAGGGTGTCCGCCTCGCCCTTGTCGGCGTTGCTGACGAGCTGGCTTTGCTCGAGCTGGGCGAAGCCGCTGATGTTGTCGGTGCTGTCGTTGGTCAGCGTGTAGCTGAGCGTCACCGTGCTGCCGTCGCGGATCAGTGCGGTGATCTTCGCGGTGATCGGCTGCTGGTCGAGAGTGCCGTCGTGCTTGGCCAGGACGTGCTGTGGTTGCGGCGCGGTGGCCTGGGCGGCGGCCTTCATGCGATCCGCCTGCTTCTTGTCGGACTCGGTGGAGCTGCCCTTCGGGCCGTCCGATCCGCTGACGAGGGAGCAGCCGCTGAGACCGAGCGCGGCCGCCGCGGCGATGGCGACGAGCTTCGTTGTCTTCATGGAGCCCCAAGTTAGCAGCCTTAATCACGGGTTCCTAGTGGCTCCGCGGATTGGCCGGATTACGCCACGAGGCCGATCGTGAACAGGACGCCGAATGCGATCTGCAGTTTCCCGGTCGCGCCGAGGGCGGGGATCAGCGCCGGTCCGGTCGCGCCCGATCTGACCGTACGGACCGACGGCAGGGCCAGCGGCAGCGCGACGAGCGCGACCAGCAGCCACGGCCGGGCGAGCGCCATCGCCAGCACGATCACGAACGGCAGCAGCAGGCACCCGATGTACATCGCGCGGGTGCGCGGCTCGCCGAGCACCACCCCGAGCGTGCGCTTGCCGCTCGCCGTGTCGGTCGGGATGTCGCGCAGGTTGTTCACCACGAGCAGCGCCACGATCAGCAGCCCGATGGGCACGCACGACGCGATCGCCAGCCACGTCAGGTGGCCGGTCTGGACGTACGCCGTGCCGACGACGGCGACGAGGCCGAAGAACACGAACACCGAGACCTCGCCGAGCGCGCGATAGCCGTACGGGCTGCTGCCGCCGGTGTAGAACCAGGCCGCCGCGATGGCCGCCACGCCGATGAGCAGCAGCCACCAGTTCGTCACCGCGACCAGGACCAGCCCGGCGACCGCGGCCAGGCCGAAGCAGGCGAACGCGGCCAGCTTGACCGTACGCGGGGGCGCGACGCCGGAGCCGACCAGCCGCATCGGGCCCACCCGGCCGTCGTCGGTGCCGCGGATGCCGTCGCTGTAGTCGTTGGCGTAGTTGCAGCCGATCTGCAACGCCAGCGACACGACCAGCGCGAGCACGGCCCGCCACCACACCGGATGGCCCTCGGCGACGGCCACGCCGGTGCCGATCACGACCGGTACCGTCGCCGCTGACAGTGTGCGGGGCCGCGCGCCCGCGATCCACTGCGTCGTCGTCGCCACGAACCACTCTCCGTACGTCTCGGTGATCTCGCCCGTCCCAGTATCGCCGGTGCGCCGGACATATCGGGACGCGGCGGCCGGCTACAGGGCGGTGTGCAGGCGGCTCATGGTGAACGCCGCGCCCATGTCGAGCTCGCGGCGCGCGCCGTCCGGCGACCAGCCGGCCGAGCCGAGGAACCGCGCGGTCACGGTGTCGGAGTCGGGGACCCAGATGAACGCCGTGGTGAAGGCGTCGTCGCGGAGCGTGTCGGCGACGGCGTTGACGAGGCGGCTGCCGTGGCCCTGGCGGGTGCGGTCCGGCGCCACGTGGAACGCGTAGATCTCGGCGTCCGTACGCGGCCAGCGGTCGTCGTCGCCGGCCGGGCCGACGGACGCGAAACCGGTGACGCGCCCCGTACGGCCGTCGGCGGCGTCCTCCGGCTGGACCGCGACCAGCAGGCGGTGGCGGGCGGTCGGCGGGTTGTCCATGGAACCGCGCCAGTGCGCGGCGAACCGCTCGGCCGCGGCGGCACCGGTCAGTTCGTCGAGCACCTCGGCGGGCAGCGCCGCGCCGTACACGCGCCGCCACGCCTCGGTCTGGATCTCCGCGATGGCCCCGGCGTCATCCGGGCGCCCCTCGCGGACGAAGGCGTCAGCCGCCACCCTTGTGCTCCCCTCAAGCCGGCGTCGCCGGCAGGTTCATCGCGTAGCGCAGCTCGGGCACGCCGACGCCGCCCACGTGGTACAGGTGCTCCTCGCCGGTGGCCGCCATGCCGAACCGCTCGTAGAACGCGCGGGCGCGGGCGTTGCCCGCCAGCACCCACAGCCCGGCGAGCCGGTAGCCGTCGCCGGCCAGCGCGCCCACCGCGCGGTCGAGCAGCGCGCGGCCGTGGCCGTGCGACCAGGTGCCGGGGTCGACGTACAGCGCGTACACCTCGCCCGCGGGCCGCCCGGCCGAGTGCTCCGCGCGGTCCGGACCGTACACGACGAAGCCGGTCGTGCCGCCGGCGCCCTCGGACACCAGCGAGCGGACGTCCGCCGGGCCGGTGGTCATGCGGCGCCGGCGCAGCAGGATGGCGTCGTCGTCCAGGCGCATGGCGTCCAGATAGGCGCGCGGCACCAGCCCCGCGTACGCGACGCGCCAGCCGGCGACCCGGATGCGCTCGATGTCCCCGGCGTCATCCGGTGTCGCCGCGCGGACCGTGATACCGCTCGACATGGGGCCAGCCTAGGTCGTACGCGGCGGGGGAGCGGGACGCGCGCGGCCGCCGGCCAGGCCCGCCCCGATCGACTCCAGCCCGCGGCTGACCCCGAGGCCCACGATGATCAGCAGGCCGGTGACGACCGAGGTCCACGTCGCGGACAGCCCGAGCAGGGCCATGACCGTCTGCGCGATCTGCACGATCACCACGCCGAGTACGGTGCCGGCGATCCCGGCCCGGCGTCCGAAGACGCTGACCCCGCCGATCAGCACGGCGGCGAGCGAGCCCCAGAGGAGGCCGTCGTTCGAGCCGGGCACGGAGGAGCGCAGCGCGATGGTGTAGCCGACGCCGCCGAGCCCGGCCAGCAGGCTGGACACGGTGATCCCCACGAGCGCCCCGATCCCCGCGCGGAACCCGGCCCAGCGCGCGGGGTCGGCGGACGGGCGCGACGCGCTCAGCGCCGTACGCACGCCCGGGACGCGCCAGAGGGCCGCGCCGCCGAGCGACACGAGCAGGAACAGCAGGAACCACAGGGATCCCGGGATCTCGACCACGCTCTGCAGGGGGACCACGACGCCCTGCCCGGCGCTGAACGTGACGGCCGTGACGACCACCGCGACGCCGATGGTGACCGCCCACGCGGGCACGGACAACGCCGCGACCAGCAGCCCGGCAACCGCCCCGACCACCGTGACCACGATGACCCCGACGAGCATCGCGAGCAGCGCCGGCCACCCCGAATGCGCACTGAGCCCCGCCCCTATCGCGCCCGCCGACACGGCGAGCGCCCCCACGGCGAGGTTCGGCGTCCCCGTACGGAACGAGAACGCCAGCCCCGAGGCGATCAGGCCGAGGTAGCCGACCCGCGCGATCAGGTCACTGAACGCGAACGCGGGCCCGACCAGCGGCACGACCACCGCGAGCACGATCACGACGACGAGCAGCACCCCTTCCCACACAAGATGCGGCACCAGCGCCTCCAGCCCACCACCGCGCGCCACCCGGGGCGGGGGAGGCGGTGGGGGAGCCGCGCCGTACCCCCCACCCGGCCCACCGGCCGCCCGAGGTCCATACGGACCGGGCGCGCCACCGGGGGCACCGGGGCTACCGGGGCCGCCGGAACCACCGGGGCCGTACGGGGTGCCGGGGCTGGGGGCGGCCGGGCCGCCGTGAGCGCCCGCCGCACCGCCTGGCGCGTACGGCCCGCCGGAGCTGCTGCCTGGGGCGCCTGGGTATCCCGGGGCGCCTGAGGCGCCGGGGGTGGGGCGGTTGGGGGTGTCGTCCGTGGGGTCGGACGGGTGGTCGGTCATGTGGCCTCCTCGCGCGCGTCCGCATTGTTCACCCGGGGGCGGGTCGTGCGTAAGAGGCCGGGGTCACGGGGGTGTCGCGGCGGCGGGCCCGGTAGGTGCGGGTCTTGGCGCGGTTGCCGCAGACGCTCATGGAGCACCACTGCCGGGAGCGGTTCTTGGAGGCGTCGACGAACGCCCACTGACAGGTGTCCTCCGCGCAGATCTTCACCCGGGGCAGCGTGCCGTCGCCCTGCGCGGCGAGGACCGCGGCGACCACGGAGCCGAGCGCGCCCGGAACGCCGCCGGCGGCGGGCACCACCACCGGCGCGCCGTCGCGTACGGCCATGCGCAGCGGGTACTTCCGCGCCGCGGCGTCCAGCCCGGACGGGTCGCCGGACCCGCCATCGTGCCGCGTGCGCATGCGGCCCCGGAGCGCCTCCCGCAGCTCGCGCGCGGACTCCAGGTCGGCGGCGGTCACCCGGACGCCCTCGGACGCCAGGCCGCGTTCGGCGAGCCAGGCGCCCAGGCCCGCGGGGGAGTCGAGGCGTTCGGTGCCCGCGTCCACGTCGACCGTGTTCGCGAAGTCGAGCAGCAGGGCCACATGCGCGGGCTGGCTCGTCGGGCTCATGCCGGCACCCCTCTCGTACGGCTGACACCACTCTAGATGCTTTACCGGTTGCATTCGGCGGGACACTGCGCCACGAGACCGAAAATGGGGATACTGACGTTTTCCGCTCGTCGTCCGATCGGGGGTTGATGTCATGAGCACGTACGGCGGCGTCGACGCGAACGTCGAGGAACGCCGCGCACTGATCAGTGCGCGATATCCGGGGTGGCGTGTCGGCCGCGGCGGCTCCGGCCGCTGGTGGGCGGTGCGCGGCGCGGACCACGTCTGGGCCGCCACGCCGGAGGACCTGGAGGTCCAGCTAGGGGAAAATCCGGGCGAACTGTAACGCAAGCCGCCCGGCGTGCGATGAGTAAGTGACGCCGCCGGTGTGTGTACCCCCGAGCACATACCGGCGGTGTTTTCATGCCCGCACACCCCCGCGCCCCGCGGCCGCGATCCGCGGCGAAATTGTGGTTCGTGGGGCGTTCGGCGCAGCTCTTCGGTCCGGAGACGGGTAGCGTTCTCCTTATGCCACCCAGGACTGCGCCGGATGCGCCGTTCGGCCGGATGCTCACCGCGATGATCACTCCGATGAACGCCGACGGCTCCATGGACTATGACGGAGCGGCCCGCCTCGCCGCGCACCTCGTCGACGAGATGCGCAACGACGGGCTCGTGATCAACGGCACGACGGGGGAGTCCCCGACGACCAGCCCGGACGAGAACCAGCGGCTGCTGAAATCCGTCCTCGACGCGGTCGGCGACCGCGCGTCCGTCGTCATGGGTGTGGGCTCGAACGACACCGCGCACGCGATCGCGAACGCGCGTGCCGCGGAAGGCATCGGCGCGCACGGCGCGCTCGTCGTCACGCCGTACTACAACAAGCCGCCGCAGGAAGGCCTGCTGCGCCATTTCACGATGGTGGCCGACGCCGCCGGGCTGCCGGTGATGCTGTACGACATCCCCGGCCGCACCGGCACGGCGATCGCCACGGAGACGCTGCTGCGCCTCGCCGAGCACCCGCGGATCCTCGCGGTCAAGGACGCCAAGAGCGACCTCGGCGCGACGTCCCGCGTCATCAACGAGTCCGACCTCGTCGTCTACAGCGGTGAGGACATGCTGAACCTGCCGCTGCTGTCGATCGGCGCGGCCGGCTTCGTCAGCGTGGTCGGCCATGTCGTCGGTGCGCGGCTCGCCGAGATGATCGAGGCGTACCGCGCCGGAGACGTGGCCCGTGCGGCCCGGATCCACCGCGACGTCCTGCCCGTGTACCTCAGCAACTCGCGTACGCAGGGCGTGATGTTCGTGAAGGCCGTGCTCAACCTGTTGGGGCTGCCCGCAGGCCCCGTACGCCCGCCGCTCGTGGACGCGCCCGCCGACCTGGTGGCGCAGATCCGCGACGACCTCGCGGGCACCGACGTCAAGCTCCCGGAAGGAACGCATGCCTGAATCACACGGTCGCGCGACCGTGCCTCATCACGCGGGAGGCCGCCTGTGAGCCACCCGCATCCCGATCTCGCCCCGCCCCCGCCGCTGGCCGACGGCGCGCTGCGCATCGTGCCGCTCGGCGGGCTGGGCGAGATCGGCCGCAACATGACCGTCTTCGAGATCGACGGCCGCCTGCTGATCGTCGACTGCGGGGTGCTGTTCCCCGAGACGGAACAGCCCGGCGTCGACCTGATCCTGCCGGACTTCGAGTACATCCGGGACCGCCTCGACCTGGTCGAGGCGGTGGTCTTGACGCACGGGCACGAGGACCACATCGGCGCGGTGCCGTACCTCCTGCGCGAGCGGCCTGACATCCCGCTCGTGGGCTCGAGGCTGACGCTCGCGCTGGTCCAGTCGAAGCTCAACGAGCACCGCATCAAGCCGACGCTGGTCGAGGTGGCCGAGGGCGAGACCCGCGACTTCGGCCCGTTCTCGTGCGAGTTCCTCGCGGTGAACCACTCCATCCCGGACGCCCTCGCCGTGGCGATCCGTACGGACGCGGGCCTCGTCCTGCACACCGGCGACTTCAAGATGGACCAGCTACCGCTCGACGGCCGGCTCACCGACCTCGGCGGCTTCGCGCGGCTCGGCGCCCAGGGCGTCGACCTCCTGATGGCCGACTCCACCAACGCCGAGGTCCCCGGCTTCGTCACCAGCGAGCGCGACATCTCGCCGGTGCTCAGCGACGTCTTCTCCGCCGCCGACAAACGGATCATCGTGGCCTGCTTCGCCAGCCACGTGCACCGCGTGCAGCAGGCGCTCGACGTCGCCAAGCAGCACGGCAGGAAGGTCGCCTTCGTCGGCCGGTCCATGGTCAAGAACATGAACGTGGCCCGCGACCTCGGCTACCTCCGGGTGCCCGGCAACCTCATCGTGGACCTCCGCGACATCGACGACATGCGCCCGGACGAGGTCGTGCTGATCTCCACGGGTTCGCAGGGCGAGCCGATGTCCGCGCTGACCCGGATGGCCAACCGCGACCACCCGATCCGCATCCAGCAGGGCGACACCGTGGTGCTCGCGTCGTCGCTGATCCCGGGCAACGAGAACGCCGTGTTCCGGGTCATCAACGGCCTCACCCGCTGGGGCGCGAAGGTCGTGCACAAGAGCAACGCGCTCGTCCACGTCTCCGGGCACGCGCCCGCGGGCGAGCTGATGTACGTCCTGAACATGACGCGGCCCGGCAACTTCATGCCGGTCCACGGCGAGTGGCGCCACCTGCGCGCCCATGCCGACATCGCGAAGCAGACGGGCGTGCCGGACGACAACGTCGTCATCGCCGAGGACGGCGTCGTGGTCGACCTCGTCGAGGGCCACGCCCGCATCGTCGGCGCGGTGCCCTGCGGCTACGTCTACGTCGACGGCCTCTCCGTGGGCGACATCACCGAGTCGGCGCTGAAGGACCGCCGCATCCTCGGCGACGAGGGCTTCGTCTCGATCGTCGTGGTGGTCGACTCCACCAGCGGCAAGGCGGTCGGCAGTCCGCAGATCCACGCGCGCGGCTCCGGCATCGACGACGCCGCGTTCGACGAGGTGCGCCCGCGCATCGAGGAGCTGCTGGCCCAGGCCGCCAACGACGGCGTCAACGACCGCCATCAGCTCCGCCAGCTCATCCGCCGCGCGGTCGGCCGCTGGGTCAACGAGACCTACCGCCGCCGCCCGATGATCGTCCCGGTGGTCATCGAGATCTGACCGGTTCCGTACGGTCCCCGCGTGCCCGGGGACCGTACGCGAAACGGCGGAATCGCCAATAGGTGACGGTTCCGGCGCGTTGGGTTCGATCCGGCGCGGCTTCCCTGTACGGTGCGGATCATGGCCACTCGTGCGCCCAAGAAGCGGTCGCCGGCCGGGTCCACCCCCGCCCGCGGCGGGTCTTCGCGGTCGCGCGGCGGCTCGACCCGTACCAAGTCCGGCTCCTCCGCGAAGGGCAGGTCCCGTTCGCCGAGCCGTAAGCCGCCCGCCCGCCAGGACCCGGTGTCGCTGCTGTTCATCGGCGTCGGCAAGCTCGTCACGGGCGCCTGGATGCTGTTCGCCCACGGCGTGGGCGCGATGGCGCGGGCGTTCGGGCAGAGCGCGCGCGACCTCGACCCCGAACACCGCAGGGACGGCCTCGGGCTGGTCGCGCTCGGCGTCGCGATCATCGTCGCCGCGTTCACCTGGTGGCGGCAGGCCGGGCTGGTGGCCGACGTCATCACCGGGGTCGTACGCGGCGGGTTCGGCTCGGTCGCGCCGCTCCTGCCGCTGCTGCTCGCGCTGCTGGCATGGCGGCTGCTGCGCCACCCGGACCGCAACGGCGAGACCGGGCGGCTGGTCATCGGCTGGACCGCGCTGCTGGTCGGCGTCCTCGGCATCGTGCACATCGGCCACGGCTCGGTCGTCCCGGCCGACGGCGCGGCGGCGATGCGCGCCGGCGGCGGCGTCATCGGGTTCGCCGCGTCGTACCCGCTCGTCAGCACGCTGACGCCGTGGGTGGCCGCGCCGCTGCTCGGGCTGGTCTCCGTCTTCGGCATCCTGGTCATCACCGCCACGCCCGTGCACCGCATCCCCGAGCGGGTCATGGAGCTGCGCGACCTCCTGTCCCCGCACACGGCCGGCGAAGGCGACGGCGAGGACGGTTCCGCGGGCCGGTCCAAGAAGAAGCGCGGCACGTCCAAGGCGGACGACGACGAGGACGACGTCGGCCTGGAGATCATCGACCACTCCAAGCCGTACGACACGCCCGTACGCCACGAGCCGGTGCGCGGCGCGGCCGCCCCCGGCGCCGGTGCGCCGCTGCCCGACTACGGCGCCGACCTCGGCGACGACCCCGACCCCGGCGACGTGGTGGCCGAGCGGCCGCTCCCGCCGCCGCTGCCGCCTGACCCCACACCTGCGCCGCCGCTGTCCGAGCAGCTCGACATCACCGCGGCCACCGACGGCGACTACCACCTGCCGAAGCCGACGCTGCTGAAGGCGGGCAGCGCGCCGAAGCCGCGCACCCGCGCGAACGACACCGTCGTCGAGGCGCTGACCAGCGTGCTCGAGCAGTTCAACGTCGACGCCCAGGTCACCGGGTTCACCCGCGGCCCGACGATCACGCGCTACGAGATCGAGCTCGGCCCGGCCGTGAAGGTCGAGCGGGTGACCGCGCTCAGCAAGAACATCTCGCTCGCCGTGAAGTCCGCCGACGTGCGCATCCTGTCGCCGATCCCCGGCAAGTCGGCGATCGGCGTGGAGATCCCGAACGTCGACAAGGAGATCGTCAGCCTCGGCGACGTCCTCAGGTCGACCGTCGCGACCTCGGACCACCATCCGATGGTCGTGGGCCTCGGCAAGGACGTCGAGGGCCGCATCGTGGTCGCGAACCTCGCGAAGATGCCGCACATCCTGATCGCGGGCGCCACCGGGGCGGGCAAGTCGACGTGCATCAACGGGCTCATCACCTCGGTGCTGATGCGCTCCGTGCCCGATGAGGTCCGGCTCATTCTCGTCGACCCGAAGCGCGTCGAATTGTCGTCGTACGAGGGCATTCCGCATCTCATCACGCCGATTATCACTAATCCGAAAAAGGCGGCCGAGGCGCTGCAGTGGGTCGTCGGTGAAATGGACCGGCGATATGACGACCTCGCGGCCTCGGGATTCCGGCATATCGACGATTTCAATAAGGCGGTGCGCGCCGGGAAACTCGTTCCGCCGCCGGGCAGCGAGCGCGTCTACCAGCCGTACCCCTACCTGCTGGTGATCGTCGACGAGCTGGCCGACCTGATGATGGTCGCGCCGCGTGACGTCGAGGACTCCATCGTGCGGATCACGCAGCTCGCCCGCGCCGCCGGCATCCACCTGGTGCTGGCCACGCAGCGTCCGTCCGTCGACGTCGTCACCGGGCTGATCAAGGCGAACGTGCCGTCGCGGCTGGCGTTCGCCACGTCCAGCCTCTCCGACAGCCGGGTCATCCTCGACCAGCCGGGCGCGGAGAAGCTGGTCGGCCAGGGCGACGCGTTGTTCCTGCCCATGGGCGCGAGCAAGCCGCTGCGCCTGCAGAACGCCTTCGTGTCGGACTCCGAGATCAACGGCATCGTCGCGCACTGCAAGAAGCAGGCCGAGCCGGACTACCGCGAGGACGTCGCCGACGTCGGGCCGAAGAAGAAGGAGATCGACGAGGACGTCGGCGAGGACATGGAGGTGCTCCTCCAGGCCATCGAGCTGGTCGTCACGACCCAGTTCGGCTCGACGTCCATGCTCCAGCGCAAGCTGCGGGTCGGCTTCGCCAAGGCGGGCCGGCTCATGGACCTCATGGAGAGCCGCGACATCGTCGGCCCCAGTGAGGGCTCAAAAGCGCGCGATGTGTTGGTGAAGCCCGACGACCTGCCCGAAGTGATGACGCGGCTGCGCGGCGATTGATCGGTGAATTGCCGAGTGCGAATCGCGGGCGGTCGGCGTATCGCTTGTAAAGCGTCTCTTGCGTAGACTGGCAAAACGTTCGCGGTAGGCGGACGGTATGTATCCGGCCAGACCGGAAATCGGGCACGCGGGAGGCTGAGCGTGAGCATCGGCGAGACTCTGTCGGCGGCGAGGCAGCGTGCCGGGCTCTCGGTGGGTCAGGTCAGCGAGTCGACCCGGATCCGCGGTGCGGTGATCCGGGCCATCGAGCGCGACGACTTCTCCCTGAGCGGCGGCGACTTCTACGCGCGCGGCCACGTCCGCGCCATCGCCCAGGCGGTCGGCGCCGACGCCGCGCCGCTGGTCCAGGAGTACGACGACGCCCATGGCGGCGCGCCGCAGCCGACGAGCGCCGTCGAGGTCTTCGAACCCGAGACGCCGATCAAGATGGGCGAGCGCCGCCGTCCCAACTGGGCGGCCGCCATGGCGGTGGCGCTGATCGTCGTGGTCGCGTTCGGCGCCGTCAAGCTGCTCACCGGGGGGAAGGGCGGCGACGCGAACACGTCCGCCGACCCGCGCCACTCCGCCGCCGCCCCCGCGCGCACGACCACCCCCACCCCGACACCGACGAAGAGCTCGGGCCCGGTCGCGATGGCCCCCGGCCAGGTCACCGTGCGCCTGTCCGCTGTGGAGAACACCTGGGTCAGCGTGCACGACGACGGCGGCAAGCAGCTCTTCGAGGGCCTGGTCGACGCCACCGCGGTGAAGTCGTGGTCGGCGAAGAAGAAGCTCAAGCTGATCGTCGGCAACGCCGGCGGCGTCCGCCTGCGGGTCAACGGCAAGGACGTCGGCAAGCCCGGCAGCGAGGGCGACGTGATCCGCCTGTCCTTCGGCCCCGGCGACCCCACGGCCGCCTAGCCCCCATACTCGCCCTGACAGGTACGGCTCAGGCTCGGCCCGTACAGTCGGCGCGGTCCCCTGAGGCGACCGCGTCGCCGAGCTGTCACCGCGGGCTCGTATCCTCAGGGCCTGACGTTTGAAATCCGCCGAGGAGGAACCGATGACCGCACCCCGGGACGATTCCCGGCGAGCCGTCTCTCTGGTGACGCTGGGGTGCGCCAGGAACGACGTCGACTCCGAGGAGCTGGCCGCGCGCATCGAGGCCGCCGGCTGGCGCCTCGTCGACGACGGAGACGACGCCGAGGTGGTGGTCGTCAACACGTGCGGGTTCATCGAGGCCGCCAAGCAGGAGTCCGTCGACACGCTGCTCGCCGCGTCCGACTCCGGCGCGAAGGTCGTCGCCGCCGGGTGCATGGCCGAGCGCTACGGCTCGGAGCTGGCCGACGCGCTGCCCGAGGCGGCCGCGGTCCTCGGCTTCGACGACTACGCCGCGATCGGCGAGCGCCTCGACGACGTGGCGGCCGGCCGGAAGCTCACCGCGCACACCCCGCGCGACCGCCGTACGATGCTGCCGATCTCGCCCGTCGAGCGGCGTACGGCACCGGTGGCCCAGCCCGGCCACGGCGACCTCCCCGAGGGTGTGGCGCCCGCGTCCGGGCCGCGCGTGCTGCGGCGCCGGCTCGGCGACGGCCCGGCCGCCCCGCTGAAGATCGCCTCCGGCTGCGACCGCCGGTGCACGTTCTGCGCCATCCCGGCGTTCCGCGGCGCGTACGTCTCGCGCGGGGCCGCCGAGATCCTCGACGAGGCGCGCTGGCTCGCCGGCTCCGGCGTCCGCGAGCTGGTCCTCGTCAGCGAGAACTCCACGTCGTACGGCAAGGACCTCGGCGACCTGCGCGCCCTGGAGAAGCTGCTGCCCCAGTTGGCCGAGGTGCCGGGCATCGCGCGCGTCCGCGTCACGTACCTCCAGCCCGCCGAGGTGCGCCCCGGCCTGATCGACGTCCTCACCGGCACGCCCGGCGTCGTGCCGTACTTCGACCTGTCCTTCCAGCACGCCAGCGGCTCCGTGCTGCGGGCCATGCGGCGGTTCGGCGACCGCCCGCGCTTCCTCGAGCTCATCGAGACGGTCCGCGCCCGCGTGCCCGAGGCGGGTGTGCGCTCCAACTTCATCGTCGGGTTCCCCGGCGAGACGCCCGCCGACGCCGACGAACTCGAGGCGTTCCTGGTGGGCGCCCGGCTCGACGCGATCGGCGTGTTCGGCTACTCCGAGGAGGACGGCACGGAGGCGGCCGGCCTGCCCGGCGCGCTGCCCGCCGAGGAGGTCGCCGAGCGCCTCGAACGCTTCAGCCTGCTCGCCGACGAACTGATGGCCCAGCGCGCCGACGACCGGCTCGGCGAGACCGTCGAGGTGCTGATCGAGTCGCCCGGCTCCACCGACGACGACGGCGAGCCCGCCGAGGGCCGCGCCGCCCACCAGGCCCCGGAGGTCGACGGCGCGACGTACGTCCGCGGCGACGGCCTCGCGGTCGGCGACCTCGTGCGCGCGAAGGTCGCCGAGACCGACGGCGTCGATCTGGTGGCCGACCTCGTCGAAGTCGTGAGCAGACGATGAGCACCGGACCCGCGCCAGGCGACCCGGCCGTACCCCGGCCGCAGGTCAGCGCCTGGAACATCGCCAACTTCCTGACCGCGCTGCGCATGGTGCTGGTCCCGGTCATCGTCTGGCTCCTGCTCCGCGAAGGCGACTGGCGCACACTGGCGTTCGTCCTGTTCGTCTTCGCGTCCGTGACCGACCTGGTCGACGGCGAGCTGGCCCGCCGCCGCGGCCTGGTCACCGACTTCGGCAAGATCGCCGACCCGATCGCCGACAAGGCGCTCACCGGCAGCGCGCTGATCAGCCTGTCAGCGCTCGGCGTGCTGGCCTGGTGGGTGACCACCGTGATCCTCGTCCGCGAGATCGGCGTGACGCTGCTGCGCTTCTGGGTGATCCGCCACGGCGTCATCCCGGCCAGCCGCGGCGGCAAGATCAAGACCGTGCTCCAGGTCATCGCTATCAGCCTGTACATCCTGCCGCTCGACGGCATCTGGCTCCCGGCCCGCGCGATCGTCATGTACGCCGCGGTCCTCATCACCGTCCTCACCGGCGCCGACTACGTCCTCCGCGCCGTACGCCTGCGCGCGAAGAGCACCCGCTAGCGGGCCGCGCGCGCCAGCGCGGGCGCCTCCACCGGGGCGTCGAAGTCGATGCGGTGCCGGTGCTCGAACCCGATCGTCTTCTCCGGCGTCATGAACAGCCGCGACATCAGCGGCATCACCAGCCGCATCATCGTGATGGCCGCCGGGCCCACGGTCTTGCTGTTGTTCGTCTTCGACGCGCGCGCCGCGACCTTCTCCACCCGGCCGCGCCGCATCCCCTCGTACGCCGCGAACGCCGCCGGCACGTCCGGCAGGTCGCGCAGGCACCGGGCGAGCTGGACACCGCTCTCGGCGGCCAGCGACGCGCCCTGGCCCGAGCTCGGCGACGGCGCGTGCACGGAGTCGCCGACCAGCACCATCCGGCCGCGCGACCAGTGCGGCACCCGCGGCATGATGTCCACCCAGCCGAGGCACGCGACGGTCGCGGGGTCGCCGCGCGCCATCAGCTCGCGGCCCGGGACATCGTCGGCGTAGATGCCGCGCAGCCGGGTGAGCCATTCGCCCGAGGTCGTCGCGCGCAGCTTCTCGGCGAGGACCGGATCGGCGAACGGCACGTTGGCGAACCAGGCCGTACGGCCGTCCGGCTGCACCCAGTAGCCGAGGAAGCCGCGCCGGCCGAACGCGAAGTACGTGGTGGTCGGATGGGCGTTCGGCGGCGCGTACTCGGACAGGCCGCACAGGTTGAGCAGCGGCACGCGGTCCGGGCCCGGCGCGGCCGGGTCGATGAGCCCGCGGACGGTCGAGTGGATGCCGTCGGCGCCGACCAGGATGTCGGCGCGCGCGGTGCCGCCGTCGGCGAACGTCGCGGTGACGGCGCCGTCGTCCTCGGCCGTGGCCACGAGCCGCTTGCCCGGCACGATCGGCACGCCCCGGGCCGCCGCGTGGTCGTGCAGCGCGCGGTACAGCCGGTCGCGCCACAGCGCACGGCTGGGCGGCAGGTCGGCGAGGTGGTCGAAGCCCATGATCGGGCGGCCCGCGCCGTCGGTGACGCGGGTGCGGGTGATGGGCTGGCCCAGCCCGGCGACGAGCTCGCCCGCGCCGACGGCGTCCAGCGCGTCGAGCCCGTTCGGCGCGATGGCCATCGTCCCGCCGACGCCGTCGGCGTTGCCCTCGTACGCCTCGTAGACCGTCGCCTCGATGCCGGCGCGGCGCAGGGCCAGCGCCGTGACCGGCCCGGCGATGCCGCCGCCGATCACCATCGCGGTTCGTACGTCCGTCATGTCCGCCTCCCGAAGAAGTCCTGCCACGCCTGGACGTAGTCCGGCCGCCGCAGCGATGTGATGAGCCCGGTGACGAAGCGGTACTCGGCGTCGAGCACGGCGAGGCGGTACTCCTCCTCGATCGAGAAGACCCACAGCACCTCGGCCTCGGCGGCCCGCTTGATGGCCGTACGCGTGTCCGCGCGCGCCTCGGCCAAGGCGGCCAGCCGCTGTTCGAGCAGCGTGGTCGCCTCCTCCGGCGGCAGCACGACGATCAGCGAGAGGGCCGCGCCGAACAGGGGGTACTCCTCGCGCGGCTCCGCGAGCAGCTCGCGCAGCCAGTCGCGCAGCTCGGCGCGGCCGTCGTCGGTGATCTCGTACAGGGTGCGCTCGGGGCGCGCGGCGTCGCGGACGGTCTCCCGGTCGGCCACGAACCCCGCCTTCGCGAGCTGCTTGACCACCATGTACAGCGAACCGCGGTTGTACTTGAAGCTGCGGTCCTTCTCCGCCTCTTGGAGCCGCTTGCCCAGTTCGTACGGGTGCATCGGCTCCCTGGAAAGGAAGGCGAGCACGGCCAGGGCGAGCGGGTTGGCAACGGTGCGGGGCTTCGCCATCGGGACTCCCTATTAGTTGACATCAACTATCAGGTATCGACTAGTTGATGTCAACTATAGATGTCGGGGGCACCCGCTACGGTCGTTTCCGTGTCAGGTGCGCACCGGCGACGGAGGCGGAGATGGGCGTACGGATGATCAAGGTGAACGGCGTCGAGCTGTGCGCCGAGGAGTTCGGCGACGCCGGCGACCCCGCCATCCTGCTGATCGGCGGCGCGACGGCCGCCATGGACTGGTGGGACACCGCGCTGTGCGCCCGGCTCGCCGCCGGGGCGCGCCGGGTGATCAGGTACGACGCCCGCGACACCGGCGCCGCCACCGCCTCTCCGCCGGGCCGTCCCGCGTACTCCGGCGACGACCTGGCCGACGACGCGCTCGGCCTGCTCGACGCCCTCGGCGTCGGCGCCGCGCACATCGTGGGCATGTCCGCGGGCGGCATGCTCGCCCAGCGCATCGCCGTGCGCCACCCCGACCGCGTGGCCACGCTCACGCTCGTCGACACCACGCCCGACGGCCCCGGCCCCGAGCCGCTCCCGCCGCCCGCGCAGCGGTTGCACACCGTCTTCGCCGACCCGCCCGCCGAGCCCGACTGGACCGACCGCGAAGCCGTCATCGCGTACATCGTGGCCCTCCACCTGCCGTACAGCGGTCCGGCCGGGGCGGGCGAAGCGCGGCTGCGCGAGATCGCGGCGCGGGTCGCCGACCGTACGCGCGACCTGGCGGCGTCCGGCAACCAGTTCCACGCCGGCGAGGGCGTGGGCGTCCGCGACCGGCTCGGCACGATCACCGCGCCCACGCTGGTCGCCCACGGCACCGACGACCCGATGTTCCCGTACGCCCACGGCGAGGCGCTGGCCCGCGCGATCCCCGGCGCCGTGCTGCTCCCGCTCGACGGCGTCGGCCACGAGGCGCCGCCGCCGTCCTGCTGGGACGTCTTCGTGCCGGCGCTCCTGCGGCACACCTCGGGCGGCTGGCCGATGCAGGCCGACCGCCTCGCGCACAAGGCGCTGGCCGCGGGCGACGCCACCGGCTGGTTCGACACGCTGTACTCCGCGGCCGCCGCCGACGAGGTGGCCATGCCGTGGGACCGCGCCGAGCCGCAGCCGCTGCTCGCGGAATGGGCCCGGCTCCGGCGGCCGGCCGGCGCGGGCCGTACGGCCCTGGTGGTGGGCTGCGGGCTCGGTGCCGACGCGGAGTTCGTTGCCGGCCTCGGCTACGCCACCACCGCGTTCGACATCTCGCCCACCGCCGTGCGCGAGGCCGCGGGCCGCCACCCCGGCTCCGCCGTCCGCTACGTCACCGCCGACCTCCTCGACCCGCCCGCGTCCTGGCTGCGCGCGTACGACCTGGTCGTGGAGGTGCACACGGTGCAGGCGCTGCCCGAGCCGCCGCGCCGCGCGGCGATCATCAACGTGGGCCGCCTGGTCGCGCCCGGCGGCACCCTGCTGACCGTCTCCTACCGCGACCCCGACGGCACCGACGACCGCCCGCCGCCGTGGCCGCTGACCCGCGCCGAGGTCGACGCGTACGCCACCGACGGCCTTACGGAGGTGGCCGTCGACGCCCTGCCGGCCCGGTGGCGCGCCGAGTTCGCCCGCGCGCCCTGAGCCCGCGCCACCGATGCGGGAGACTGGCGCCATGCGCGTAGAGATCGTGTCGGTGGGCGACGAACTGCTGTCCGGTGCCATCGTGAACGGCAACGCGGCGTGGCTGGGGGAGACGCTCACCGGCGCCGGGTTCGAGGTCACCCGTGTCGCGGTCGTCGGCGACGCCACGACCGACATCGTGGCCGTGGTGAGCGCCGCCCTGTGGCAGGCGGACGCCGTCGTGCTGACCGGCGGCCTCGGGCCGACCAGCGACGACCGTACGCGCGAGGCGCTGGCCACGTGCGCGGGTGTGCCGCTGGTCCGCGACGAGGTCGCCGAGCGGCGCGTCCGGGCCTTCTACGCCGAGCCGGGGCGGCCGCGCATGCGCGACGAATCGCTGCGCATGGCCGACGCCCCGCAGGGCGCCGCGCTGCTGCCGAACCCGGCGGGGTCCGCGCCGGGCCTGCTGGTCGAGATCGAGGGGCGGCCGGTCTACGCGCTGCCCGGGGTGCCCGCGGAGATGCGCGCGATCACCGCGGAGTCGGTGCTGCCCGACCTCGCGCGCCGCGCCGGACGGCCCGCGGCCATCGTGACCCGCACCCTGCGCACCGCCGTGGCGTACGAATCGGGCGTGGCGGAGCGGCTGCGCCCCTTCGAGGCGGGCCTCCCGGCGGGGCTGACGATGGCCTACCTCGCCGCGCCCGGCCAGGTCCGCGTCCGGCTCACCGCGCACGGCTCCGACCGTACGGCCGCGCTCGCCGAGCTGGAGACCGCGGAGGCCGGCGTGCGCGGCCTGCTCGGCGACGCCGTCTACGGCACCGACGACGACTCCCTCGACCGCGTCGTGCACCGGCTGCTGGCCGAGCGCGGCGCGACCATCGCCGCGGCCGAGTCGCTGACCGGCGGCATGATCGGCGCGGCGCTGACCGCCATGCCCGGGTCGTCCGCGACGTTCCGCGGCGGCGTGATCGCGTACGCCACCGAGCTGAAGGCCCGCGAGCTCGGGGTCCCCGAGGAGCTGCTGGCCGCGCAGGGCGCCGTCCATCCGGATGTCGCGGCCGCGATGGCCCGGGGTGTGGCCACGCGTCTCGGCGCCGACTACGGGGTCGCGGTGACCGGCGTCGCGGGGCCCGAGCCGCAGGACGGGCGGCCGGTCGGAACGGTCCATGTCGCGGTTTCGGATGTGTCCGACTGTGGTCGCGACGCAGGAAATACGATCGTTCACTCTCCGCTGCTGGCGGGATCGCGCGCGGATATCCGCGAGCTCACCGTCGTCCACGCACTTGACCTGGCGCGACGTTATCTGCTGGGCTTGGGTCCCTTCACCGACTGGGAAGAAAGGGCCTGATTACAGCGTTACGTCTCCAGCGAACACGATGCATTCGCTCTGCCCGACCCACCTTGGGACCAGGTACGGTGAATGTGTCAGGGTCCGAAAGCCTTCGAGGAGGGGAGCGAGAAATGATCCTGCTTCGCCACCTGCTCGGTGACGTGCTGCGGCGCTTGCGGCAACGCCAGGGTCGCACCCTCCGCGAGGTGTCGTCCGCGGCCCGGGTGTCCTTGGGTTACCTGTCCGAGGTCGAGCGCGGCCAGAAGGAAGCCTCGTCCGAGCTGCTCGCGTCCATCTGTGGCGCGCTTGATGTGCCGATGTCGAACGTGCTCCGAGAGGTCGCCGACAACCTGGCCCTCGCCGAGCTCCAGACCGAGCCCGTCCTGTCCGCCCCGATCCCCAGCGCGCCCTCGGAGACCGAGCGCATACCCGCCGACGCGTCCGCGATGCTCGACGCCATGGGCGAACGCGTCCCCAAGGTGGCCGACATGGTCGCCGCATAAGCGAAAGCTCCTGGGCCAGTGTGGTCGCCGCTTCGCGGCTTCCCCACTGGCCTTTCGCTTGTGTTAGCCCGGGGGGCCGAGCCCCCCGGAACCCCCGCGCCCGGTGTCCGGGGCAGGTGAAGTGCTGCGGGCCGAGGCCGATGGCCCTTTGCTTACGCCCGGGTGATCCGTACGGACACCGCGCCGGCGAGGACGTCGCCGAAGGTGCGTTCGGTGTCCTTTGGGGGGTGGCCTACGCGGACGACCAACGGGCCGCCGAAGGGCTGGCGTTCGACCACGCGGATGGGGGCGCCCAGGCGGATGCCGTGTTCGGAGAGGTAGCGCAGGAGGTCCGGGTCGGCGTCGCTGACGCGGGCGATCTCGCCCTCGGTGCCGGGTTCGAGCTCGGCGAGGCGGCGGGTGTCGGGCTCGCTGATGCGGCCGTCCTTCGCGGGGATCGGGTCGCCGTGCGGGTCGACGGTGGGCTCGCCGAGCCGGGCGTACACCCGCTCGATGAAGCGGTCGGAGACGGCGTGCTCCATGGTCTCCGCCTCGTCGTGGACCTCGTCCCAGGAGTAGCCGAGCGTCTCGGCGAGGAACAGCTCGATCAGCCGGTGGCGGCGGATCATCTCCAGCGCCAGCCGCATGCCCTCGGCGGTGAGCTCGACGGTGCCGTACGGGCGGTGCGCCACCAGCCCGAGGCCCGCCAGCTTGCGCACCATTCCGGACGCCGACGACGCCGACACCCCCACCCGGGCGGCGAGGCTCGAGGTGGTCACGTCGTCGCCGCGCTCGCGCAGGCCGTAGATCACCTTGACGTAGTCCTCGATCGAGGAAGATCGCCATTTGGGTGCGTCCGTCACGTGGTTACGGTACGCCAAACAATCGCGCGGCGACGGCGTACCGCGGGGCCGCGATCACCCGCCCGGCTGGCAGGCCGGGCACCAGTACGTCACCCGCTCGCCGCCCCCCGAACCCGCCCCGGCGACCGGGGTGCCGCACCGGCGGCACGGCAGCCCCCACCTGCCGTACACCCACAGCTCGGCGCCCCTCCGCCGGTCGCCCGTCGTCACCCGCTTCACGCGGTCGCGGTTCGCCTCGAGCAGCCGCCGCGCCAGGTCGGCCACCGCGGCCGGCCTCCGTACGTCGCGTACCGGTGTCTCCGGGTGCACCCCGGCCAGGAACAGCGCCTCCGACTTGTACACGTTGCCGACGCCGGCGAGGTTGCGCTGGTCGAGCAGGGCCGACCCGATCGGCCGGTCCGGCTCGGCGAGCAGCCGGCGTACGGCCTCCTCGGCGTCCCAGTCCGGCCCCAGCGGGTCGGGCCCGAGGTGGCCGACCACGCGGTGCTCCTCGGCGGTGGGCAGCAGCTCGACGACGCCCAGGGACACGCCGACGGCCTGCCGGGACGCGGTCGCGAGCACCAGGCGTACGCGGTGGTCGCGTACGGGCCGCCCGGCCGGGACGATCCGGTAGACGCCCTCCATCTTCAGGTGCGTGTGGATCGTCAGGCCGCCCGCGACCCGGGTGAGCAGGTGCTTGCCGCGCGGCACCACGTCGTCCACGGTGCGGCCCGCGAGGTCCACGGTGGCGAGGCTGGGGACGCGGAAGTCCGAGCGCAGCAGCTCGTGGCCCGCGAGCGCGTCGCGCAGGACGCGTGCGGTGTGCCAGACGGTGTCGCCTTCGGGCATCGGGTCCCGCGGATCAGGCGCGGGCCGCCCACGCCTCGGGGTCGTCGATCAGCTCCCTGACCCGCGTGGGCAGGGTGCCGCGCGCGACGGCGTCGAGGGTGACGGTCTCCAGGATGGCGCGCTCGGCGGCGCGCAGCGCGATCCAGACCTGCTGCAGCGACTTCGCCGGGCCCTGGTAGTCGACGTGTTCGGGCAGTTCGCCGCGGATGTTGGCGAGCGGGCCCTCCACGGCGCGGATGACGTCGGCGAGCGTGATCTCCGAGGCCGACCTGGCCAGCCAGTGGCCGCCGACCGGGCCGCGCTGGCTGCGGACGAGACCCGCGCGGCGAAGCTGGACCAGGATGTTCTCCAGGAACTTCGGCGGGATCTGCTGGGCCGTGGCCAACTGCTCGGCCGTTACGGGCACCCGCTCCTGGGCGCCCGCCTCGGCGAGCTCGATGGCGGCGCGAAGGGCGTAGTCCACACGCGCGGAGAGTCGCATACCCCCCAGTATCGCAGGCCGGGCCCGCGATGCCCGCCGCGATGGCCCGGGTCAGCCGGGCGGGCGCAGATCGTCGAGGTGGCGGGCCAGTACGGCGCGCATCCGCGGCGCGGTGCCGCGGCCCGGGGTGATCACCGCGTGCACGAGCAGGCCGTCGACCAGCGCGTAGAGGCGTTCGGTCTCCACGGCGCGGTCGCGCGCGGTGTCGAACTGGCCGTCGCGGGCGAGCACGTCGAGCAGCATCCCGCACGCCTCGCGCAGGCGTTCGTCGCTCTCGGCGGCCAGCACCCGGAGGTCGGGGTCGGCCAGGGCGCGGGCGACGAACGCGAGCCACACCTCCGACTCGGCGCGCCGGTCGTCGTCGAGCGGCAGCAGCTCGCCGAGCACCCGCTCGACGAAGGCCCGGGCGTCATCGGAGGCCGGGCATTCCCGTACGCGGTCGATGATGCGGTCGATGACCATCCGCATGGCGAAGGCCAGCAGCTCGGACTGGGTGCCGAACCAGTGGCGCAGCGAGCCCATCGACAGGCCGGCCTCGGCGGCGACGCCGCGCACCGAGGCGTGTTCCAGGCCGTCGCGGCGGATGACCCGCCAGACCGCCTCGGCGATGGCGGTACGGCGCTGCCCGGCGTCCACGGTTCGCGGCATCTACCTGTTTTAGCACAGTCGTGCTAGCTTCGGTTTCAGCACGACTGTGCTACTACGGTTCGCGATGGGGGAGACATGATGCGTACGACGCCGGCGGCCGGAACGCGCCCGCCACACGGGCCTTCGCGGCTGCGCGACTTCGTCCGGCGGCCCGCGGTCTGGGGCACCGCGCTCGGTCTGATCGCGGTGGACGTGCTGGTCGCCGTGGTCGCCGGCGGCCACCTGCCGTTCGACCAGCCGCGGGTGGCGCACATGTCGGTGGCCGACCGGCTGATCTCACCGCACGTGGAGATGGTCGAGGTCGCGCTGCTGATGATGATCGTGTACGCGCTGACCCGGCGGCGGCCGCCCGTACGGATGGCCGAGCGCGCACCGGCCGGGCGGCGGCTGCGCGCGGAGACGTACGGGCTGCTGGCGTACGGCGCGGCGCTGTCGGTGGGCGGGCTGCTGCTCGGCCACGCGCTCGGCTACCACGCGATCAGCTTCCACCTCGACGGCACGCTGTTCGGCACCACCCAGACCGTCACGCCCGCCGAGACCTTCGTCTGGGCGGCGTACAACGTGGTCGGCTACGCGCTGCTGCCGTACCTGTGGTTCCGCCGCCGCTACAGCTCCACGCAGCTCAACCTGAAGTCCGCGAACCGGCGCGGCGACCTGCTCGTGATCGTCGTGGTGCTCGTTCTGGAGGGCACGTTCCAGCTCACGCTCGGCAGCCACGCGATCCTGGAGCTGGCGCCGCGGCAGATCGCGATCGGCGCGCCGCTGACGTTCGGGCTGTACTTCCTCGGCACGGTGCTGCCCACGATGGTCTTCGTGTACGCGATCCTGCTGCCGCGCCTGCTGCGGTTGTCCGGATCGGTGCCCGCGACCGTGGTGCTCGGCGGCCTGACGTACGCCGGCCTGCACTTCTTCGACGGCTGGACGGTGTTCGCCACGCCGCGCGACGCCGCGCTGTCGGTCGCGTTCGTACTGCTGACGTACGCCGTGCCGGGCATGTTCAAGTCCTACATCACGCTGCGCACCGGCAACGCGTGGGCGCACGTCTGGGCGTACCACGCGATCGCGCCGCACACGCTGATGGACACCCCGCTGATCGTGAAGATCTTCCACATCGGCGGGCCGACGCCGCCTATGCCGATGTGAGCGCGTCCTCGCCCAGCGACCAGCGCACCGCCGCCTCGGCGTGCAGCCGGGTGGTCGGGAACACCGGCACCGGGCTGTCGTCCGTCCCGATCAGCAGCTCGATCTCGGTGCAGCCGAGGATGACGCCGCCCGCGCCCGCGGCCACCAGGCGGTCGATCACCGCCTGGTACGCCCGCCGCGACCCCTCGCGCACCACGCCCAGGCACAGCTCCTCGTAGATGACGCGGTGCACCTCGCGCCGGTCGGCCTCGCCGGGGACCAGGACGTCGAGGCCGTGCGCGGCCAGCCGCGACCGGTAGAAGTCCTGCTCCATCGTGAACGCCGTGCCGAGCAGCCCCACCGTCGTCAGCCCGGCGCCGGTCACGGCCGCCGCGGTGGCGTCGGCCAGGTGCAGCAGCGGTACGGAGATGGCGTCCCGTACGGTGTCGGCGACCTTGTGCATCGTGTTCGTGCAGATGAGCACGGACTCGGCGCCGGCCGCCTCCAGGCCAGCGGCGGCCTCGGCGAGCAGCCGCCCGGCGTCGTCCCAGCGCCCGGCGACCTGCATCTCCTCGACCTCGGCGAAGTCGACCGAGGCCAGCACGCAGCGCGCGGAGTGCAGGCCGCCGAGCCGGTCGCGGACGAGCTCGTTGAGCAGCCGGTAGTACTCGGCGCTGCTCTCCCAGCTCATGCCGCCGAGCAGCCCGATGACCCGTGGCCGGTGCGTGTCCATGGGGCCATGCTGCCAGTGCGCGCCGCGGGTCAGGACGGCAGGAGCAGGTCCAGCGTCGCGCGTGCGCTGGCCGCGGTGGCGCCGTACGTCGCGACGTGCGTGCCCGAGTCGGGCGCCCACGCGGGGATGCCCATCTCGACGACCACGGCGTCCGGCCGGCCGGCCACGAGCCGGTCGACGAGCGTACGGGCGTGCGGGTAGCGGTGCGCGTCCCGGACGACCACGACCAGCGACCGGTCGCGCGCGCGGTCCAGCAGCGGCGCCGGGTCGGTCTCCGGTGCGACCCGCGCCACGTCGGCCTGGTGCTCGCCGCCGTCCACGGGCAGCCAGTGGCCGAGGCCCCATGGAACGTTCCCGACGGCCATGCCGGGCGGCGCGGCGATCTCCACGATCAGCGGTGCGCGCAGCTCGCCGATCGTGCCGCGGACCCGGATCGCCCGGCGGGCGGCGTCCAGGCCGACGTCCGCGCCGTCGCGCTCGGGCCGTGCGGCCGCCTCGCCGCGCGGGGGGACGACCCGGCGCAGCAGCGTCGCGTGGCGCGCCGCCTCCTCCAGGCGGTCGCCGGGCAGCCGCCCCTCGCGTACGGCCGCCACGATGGCCTCGCGCGTCGCCGCCACCACCTCGGGGCCCTGCTCGGCGCCCAGGCAGAGCAGGTCGGCCCCGGCCAGCAGCGCACGTACGGACGCCTCGGGCACGCCGAGCAGCTCGGACGCGCCGCGCATCTCCAGCGCGTCGGTGATCACCGGGCCCCCGTAGCCCAGCCGTCCGCGGAGCAGGCCGGTGATCGCGGCGGGCGACAGCGTCGCGGGTTCGTCGCCGGTGACGGACGGGATCCGTACGTGGGCGGTCATGACCGCGTCGACGCCCGCCTCGATCGCCGCGCGGAACGGCGGCAGCTCGCGGACGTCGAGCTCGTCGAGGTCGGCGTCCACGGTCGGCAGCCCGTGGTGGGAGTCCTGCCGGGTGGCGCCGTGGCCGGGGAAGTGCTTCGCGCACGCGGCGATGCCGGCGTCCCGCAGGCCCTTGATCGCGGCCACGCCCTGGCGGGCGACCATCTCCGGGTCGGCGCCGAACGCGCGGGTGCCGATCACCGGGTTGTCGTCCGCGGCGTTGACGTCCACGGACGGCGCCAGGTTCACGGTGACGCCCACGGCGCGCAGGTCCTCGCCGAGCGCGCGGTACACCCGCCGGGTCAGCGCGGTGTCGTCGACCGCGCCGAGCGCCGCGTTGCCCGGGTACGGGCTCGCGGTCAGGTGGCCGAGGCGCGTGACGTCGCCGCCCTCCTCGTCCAGCGACACGATGGGGTCGCCGCCGGCCTCGCGCAGCCGCCTGGTGAGGTCCGACATCTGCCGCGGCCCGCCGATGTTGAAGTAGAACAGCACGACGCCGCCGAGCCCGTTCTCCAGCTCGTCCAGCACCCACCGGGGCGCCACGCGGCTGGGGAACGGGATCAGCAGGGTCGCGTTGGCCAGCCGGCGCAGCACGGGGTCGGTTCTCATCGCTTGCTGCCTTTCGGGTTCGGTGCGGGGGTCAGCCCTTGACGGCGCCGCTGGTGAGGCCGGTCACCATGCGCCGCTGCACGAAGAGGAAGAAGACGATCACCGGGATGGTCATCAGCGTGGAGGCCGCCATGATCGCGCCCCAGTTGTTGGTGTCCCGGCCGAAGAAGTACTCCAGTGCCACCGGCATCGTGTAGTGGCTGTCGCCGAGCAGCGTCAGCGCGAAGACGAGGTCGTTCCACGCGGAGATGAACGAGAAGATGCTGGTCGCGACCAGTCCGGGCGCGACGAGCGGGAACAGGATGCGCCAGAACGTACGGAACCATCCGGCGCCGTCGATGGCCGCCGCCTCTTCGAGCTCGCGGGGGACGGCGGCGACGAACCCGCGCAGCATCCAGATCGCGAACGGCAGCGTGGTGCCGACGTACACGGCGATGACGCCGGGCAGCTTGTCGTACAGCCCGACCTCCTTGACCATCAGGAACAGCGGGATGACCAGCGCCTCGCACGGGATCATCTGCACGATCAGCAGCATCACCAGCACCACGGCTTTGCCGCGGAACCGGAACCGGGCCACGGCGGTGGCCGCGAGCAGCGCCGCGAACGCCGTGATGACCACCGCGCTGAGCGCGAGGATGAGGCTGTTGCGGAGGTACAGCCAGAACGGGCTGCCGCCGACGCCCACCTCGAAGATGAACCGGTAGTTCTCGCCGGTCGGGTGGTACGGGATCACGTGCGGTGTTGCGCCGGTGATCTCGCCGTTCGTCTTGATCGACGTCGAGACCATCCAGAACACCGGGAACACGGCGATCACGAAGACGACCGCGCCGAGCAGGTTCACGGCGATGCGGCCGCTCATGCGGCGCGGCGCGCTCATGCGAGTCCCTCCGTACGCACCATCTGGCGGATGTAGAGGCCGGTGATGATCAGCAGCAGCACGGTGAGGATGATCGCGATCGCCGCGCCGAGGCCCATCTGCGCGCCGAACCCGAACGCCTTGGAGTAGGAGTACAGCGAGAGGTTGAAGCCGTCCTTGTTGGTCAGCCCGCCATTGATGACGTAGAGCTGCGTGAACACCTTGAAGTCCCAGATGACCGACAGGACGCCGAGGATCGAGAAGATCGGCTTCAGCACCGGGAACGTGATCGACCAGAACGACCGCCACGGGCCGGCGCCGTCCACCCGCGCCGCCTCGTACAGCTCACTGGGCACGCTCTTCAGCCCGGCGAGGACCGAGACGGCGATGAACGGGAACCCCATCCACACGATGCACAGCAGCAGGAGGAAGTACTCCGACTGCGTGGACAGCACCCAGGAGTGCTCGGACCAGTCGACGTTGCCGAACACCGGACGGGTCAGCGCGGCGGGTACGTGCCGCATCACCTGGTTGGCCAGGCCGTACGTGTCGTCGAACATGAACTTGAAGACGATCGCGCCGGTGATCTGCGGGGTGCCCCAGGCGAGCATCGCCCCGGTGGCCACGATCGTCGACATGACCCGGCCGAGCCGGTGCAGCAGCAGCCCGACGAGCGTGCCGACGACCAGCGTCGAGGAGACCGCGGCCACGGCGAACAGGGCGGTGTTGAGCAGCGCGTGCCAGAAGTCCGGGTCGGTGAGGACGTCGGTGTAGTTGCCCGCGCCGACGTTCTCCGCCGGCAGCACGCCGCTGATCTGCGGCAGCCCGACGTTCTGGAACGACATCACGAGCATGCGGTACGCGGGGTAGAGCAGCAGGCCGCCGATGAGCAGCACGGCCGGTAGCAGCAGGGCGTACGGCGTGAGCCGGGCGAGCCGCCGTCCGATGCGGGGGCGGTGGCGCGGCGCCGGGCGCGGGCTGAACGCCCGGCCCGGCGCGCGCGTCGCGGTGGGGGTCTGCGACATGTGCGGCCTCGGGATCGGCTACTGGTTGAGCAGGTCGTCGAGCTGCCCGTCCGCCTTGGTGACCTCGGCGTCGAGCGGCTTGCCCTTGATGATGTCCGCGATCATCGTCTGGACGACGGTCTTGTCCTGGTTGGCGCTGACCCAGTTGGGCGTGGCCGGGGTCGTCTTCGGCACCGTGGACATCGCGGTGGCGAACGGCGCGAGGAACGGGTCCTCGGTGTACTTCGCGCTCTTGAGGACGTCGCTGAACGTCGGGAAGAAGTTCGTCAGGTCGGCGAAGGCCGTGGCGTTCTTCTTGCTGTCGAGCAGCGTGAGGTAGTCCCAGGCCATCTTGGGGGCCTTGGTCGTCCGCCAGACGGCGAGGTCGGAGCCGCCGGCGAACGTCGGGGCCGGGCCGCTGCCGTCCTTCTTCGGGATCGCGAACGAGCCGATCTTGCCCTTGAGCTTCTTGTTCTTGCCCTCGATCACCGGGCGCGCCCACGAGCCGTCCATCACCATGCCGGCCTTGCCGGAGGTGAACATGGACTCGGTCTTCAGGGAGTCCCAGCCGGCGGAGGCCACGGGGGAGACCTTGTCCTTCGTGGCCAGGCCGGTGTAGAAGGCGATGGCCTCCTTGGCCTGCGGGGAACCGAGGCCGGACGTCCACTTGCCGCCCGACTGCGTGGCGAGCTCGCCGCCGTTGCCCCAGATGTAGGGCGCGATGAAGTACGTGGCGTCGGCCTGGGTGGCGAGCGGGAGGCCCGTGACGCCCTTGGCCTGCTGGAGCCTCTTCGCCGCGGCGACGATGTCGTCCCAGTTCCTGGGCGTGGCGATCTTCAGCTCGTCGAACCAGTCCTTGCGGTAGAGGAAGCCGCGGTCGCCCGCGTACCAGGGCACGCCGTACCGCTTGCCCTCGAGGTCGTCGTTGGCGAACAGCGCCTGGGGGATGTCCTTGGCCGGCGCCCAGCCCTGCACCTGGCCGGTGATGTCGGCGAGCGCGCCTTGCTTGGCCCAGCCGAGGACGTCGGTGTTGCCGACTTCGGTCACGTCGGGGCCCTTGCCGCCGGCCACCGCGTTCTGGAACTTCTTGGTGTAGTCGTTCCACGCGACCCACTGGACGGTGACCTTGACGCCGGGGTGCTTGGCCTCGAACGCGCTGTTGATCTTCGTCATGAAGTCGGTCTGCTCGGGGGTGGAGTCGCCGAGCCGCCAGACCGTCAGGCTCTTCACCGCCGACTCGTCGCCGGAACCGCCTTGGCCGCTACCGGAACCGCAGCCAGCGACGGCGATGGCCAGGACGGCCGCCGCCGCCGTCACCTTCGCGATCTTCACTGTGTCCTACTTCCCTTCCGGTCCGGCCGCTGCGTGCCCCCGAGCGCGAACGCGGCCGCCCACATTAGAGTCGGCGCTGGACACCCCGCCAGGAGGACGCCCGTGGGGGTGCCCCCATCCGGCGGAGGCTTGCCATGTGCCGTAAACTAACAGGAAACTTTCCTAAGAAATAGAGGGAAGAGAGACGCCTTCGATGGCACGACGTCCCGGAACGCCCCGGCTGCTGCGCGAGCTCAACGACCGCGCGGCGCTGGACCTCCTGCTCAGCTCGGGTCCGCTGACCCGGTCCAAGATCGGCGAGCTCACCGGTCTGTCCAAGGTCACGGCTTCGCAACTTCTGGCCCGGCTCGAGGAGCGGGGGCTCGTCGAGGTCGTCGGGTCCACCGAGGGCGGCCGCGGGCCCAATGCGGCGCTGTACGCCGTGGTGCCGTCGTCCGCGTACGTCGCGGGGCTGGACGTCGGCCGCGACACCGTGACGGCCGGCATCGCCGACATCACCGGGCGGGTCGTCGCCGAGACCACGGTCGAGCCCGGCGACGCCGAGGACCCCGTCGCGGTCGTGCACCAGAGCGTGCAGAAGGCGGCGCGGCGGGCGCACGTCGCGATGTCGAGGCTGCGCGCGGTCGTGATCGGGACGCCCGGCGTCATCGACCCGCGCCACGGCGACATGCGGTTCTCCTTCGACCTGCCCGCCTGGCACGAGGGCGTCATCGCGGCGCTGCGCGGCGACCTGCGGCGCCCGGTCACGATCGAGAACGACGCGAACCTGGCGGCGCTCGCCGAACGCGCGGCCGGGGTGGCCGCCGGGGTGGACGACTTCGTGCTGGTGTGGTTCGTCCTCGGGCCCGGGATGGCCGTCATGCTCGGCGACCGGCTGCACCGGGGCGCGTCCGGCGGCGCGGGGGAGATCGGCTGGCTGCCCGTACCCGGCGCGCCGCTGCCCGCGGGGGTCGGCCTGCCGAGCAGGGAGCCGCTCGGCGCCTCGTTCCAGTCGCTGGTGGGCCACCAGGCGATCCTGGAGCTGGCCTCGTCGTGCGGGGTGCCGGGGGCGGCGGTGGGCGAGGTGGTCGCGGCGGCGGTCGGCGACGGGCCGAGCGGCGGCGCGTTCCTCGACGAGCTGGCGCGCCGCATCGCGGTCGGTGTCGCGTCCGTAGCCGTGGTGCTCGACCCTGAACTGGTGGTGCTGGGCGGTCAGCTCGGCGGCCGCGGCGGCGCCGCGCTCAGCGGCCGCGTGCAGCGCGAGGTCGCCCGCCTGTGCCCGGCCCAGCCCCGCGTCGAGGCCAGCACGATCACCGGCAACCCCGTCCTCCGCGGCGCCCTCCACGCCGCGGTCGACCAGGCCCGAGCCGGCGTCTTCACGGTCGACTGAGCCCGGCGGTCAGGCGCGCCTCGATCTCCGGCGCGATAAGCCGCAAACGCCGCCCGCACGATCTCCGTAGCCTCCATACCCACACCCCTTCCAGCTCCGGGTCCCGATCCCAACGCGGGCCCACACGGAGACTGACCACCCCACCCGTACGAACTCATCGCCCAACCCGAGCGCTCTCCCGGCGACCAAGCCCGCCCCGATCACGCTCCGAGCGCCCCCGCCCTGAATACGCCCGGCCCCGCCCCGCGTGCTCCCGGTCAATACGGCGCTGTCCTGCGCGACGCCCACCCAGCGCTGTCCCGCGCCGCCCCTGTCCTGCGCGACGCCCACCCCGCGCGCCCAGCCGTACGGCGCCCAGCCCTGCGGGTACGCCGCGCGAACCCACACGTGCCTGGCTGCCCCGCCCATACGCCTCACCAGCACCGTGCCTGCTCGCTCCGCATCTTCCCGCCCTGGTCCTGAGGTCGTACGCCGTCGCCCGTGCCGCGCGCTCCGTATGGCCGAGGGAACACGCGGCATGATCCCCGCCCCGCGATTCGCGCGCCGCCCCGCGTCTCGGCCGCACGCCTCGCGGCCTGTGTCCCGCCTCCCGCCTCGCGTCTCGGCCGCATGCCTCGCGGCCTGTGTCCCGCACCGTGCTCGCGCCTCGCGCCGAGCGCCTCGCGGCCCCCCATGTCCTCGCAAGCGCTGTGTGCGAGGGCGGCTTCCGCGACCTGCGCACCGCGCGTGCCGCGTTCCGCCGCCGCACCCCGGGCTCCCTCTCCGGGCACGCCTCAGGCGTGTCGGGCACGGCGCGTCCCCGCGTGCGCAAGGCGTGCGGGGCGGGCACGGGGAGCGCGCAGCATGATCGCCTCCCGGCCCCGCCCGTGCCGCCCGTGCCGCCCGTGCCGTGCGTTGCGCCCGGCGCCTGCCACGTAGCTCGTGCTCATCCCTTGTGCCTGGTGTTTCGCGCCCTGGCGCCCCGCACTGGGCGTCGTGGACTGCGCGCTGCGGGTCCGTGCCCCGTGCCCGCGCCCCGTGTCCGTGCTCGTGGCTCGCGCCGTAGCCTCGTGCCGGTGCCCCGGGCGGCGTTTCCTCCGGGTTGGGCGTTGGGCGCCTCGTGCTCTACCCGAGGACCGGGCGTGCGTGGATCGGGCGCGTTGCTCTCCGCGCGCCGGGGTCGCGTGCGCTTCTCGGGATATCGGTGCGCGTGGCGCGGATGCCGCTGTCCGTACGTGGGGGGTGAGGGTGCGCCGGGTGAGCGTGGGCGCGGGGGACGGCGCGGTGGGTGAGACATGGCGCGGCGAAGGGGAGGCACGGTGGGCGTCAGGCGCGGGGGCGGTGCCGGGGTGCGGGTGGGGCCGGGTGCGGTTGCGTTGCGAGTGGGAGCCGGTGGAGGGGGCTGGGGTGGGTTTTAGGCGCGGAGGCGGAGGCCGCGGGGGGTGGCTCGGAAGCCGGCCTCCTCTAGGGCCTTGGCTAGGGGGGAGTCGTGGACTGTGGTGCCGTCGGCGCGTTCTACCGTGAGGCGGCCTAGGGCCCCCTCGCGGACGGCCAGGGCTAGGGCGTCTGCGGCGGCGCGGAGCATCTCGGGGGTGTCGTCCCAGGACAGGAGGGTGCGGCCGCCGCGTTCTACGTAGAGGACCAGGCGGCCTGCGACCATGACCACCAGGGCGCCCGCCTTGCGGCCGGGGCGGTGGGTGCCCTCGCCGGGGCGCTCGGGCCAGGGGAGGGCCGCGCCGTACGGGTTCGCGGGGTCGGCGGCGGCGAGGACCATCGCGCCCGGGGATTCGCCGCCTTGCGATGTGTGCGCACGGTCGAACGTGCCGCCCTGCGGCGCGGGCGGGCGGTTGCCGCTCTCCGGAGAGCGCGCGCGGGCGGGTGTGTTGGCCAGGGGGGCGCGCATGCGGTCGACCGCGCCAGGAAGGGCGAACTGGGCGGCGCCCAGACCCTCGACGAAATAGCCGCGGCGGCAGCGGCCGCCGTCTTCGAAGGCGCGGAGGACCGGGTAGACGGCGGAGAAGCCGCCCGGGACGCGTTCGGCGGCTACGACGCCTCGGGTGACAATGCCGTAGCGGTCGAGGAGGGTCTCGGCCAGGGCGTAGGTGCGCTTGGTGATGTCGGGTTCGCGGGCGGGGAGGAGCCACCAGCGGCCCGCGACCGTGGGCGGGCCCATGCGGGACGGCATGGACGCGCGGCGGGAGAGGCCGCCTCGCATACCGGAGCGGCGAGTCGGGCGGCCCGCGCGGGGTGGGATGGCGGAGCCCGGGCCGGAGCCGGATCCGGTGGCGCTGCGGGAGGCGGTGGTGCGGGAGTGGGAGGCGCGGCGGGTGGTCAGGCGGGCGCGGAGGGCTACCAGGGTGTCGCCGGTGGCGCGGCCTGCCCAGACGAGGTCCCAGAGGGCGTCGGCCAGGGCCGTGTCGTCCATGGAGCCGAGGCGGTCGGACAGGTCGCGGAAGAACAGGGCGCCGCCGCCGGACAGGCCCTCGAGCACCTGGTCGTGCAGCGGGGTCATGGTGATCTCGCCCGGCTCGGGGAGCAGGAGGGGCGCCGCGTCGGCCAGGCACAGGGACACCCAGCCGTCGGTGCCCGGCAGCGGGCCTGCGCCCGCCCAGACCACCTCGCCCGCGGAGGTCAGTTCGTCGAGCAGGGCCGGGGTGTAGCCGGGGACGCGGGCGGGGAGCACCTGCGACTCCAGCGCCGACGCGGGGACCACCGCGCCCTGCAACTGCTCCACGGCCTGGAACAGGGCGTCGGCGTCGCGCATGCGGGAACCGCCGACGTGCTGCCACAGGGGGGTGAAGCGGGCCAGCGCCTCCGGGGCGGCCGGCTCGACCTCCTTGCGGAGCTTGGCCAGCGACCGGCGGCGCAGTGTGCGCAGCACGCCCGTGTCGCACCATTCCTCGCCGGCGCCGCCCGGACGGAACTCGCCGGACACGACCCGGCCGTCGGCGGCCAGGCGGCGCAGCGTGCCCTCCACAACGGCCACGCCGAGGCCGAACCGCGCCGCCGCGCGGGCGACCGTGAACGGCCCGTGCGTACGCGCGAAACGGGACACGAGGTCGCCCAGGGGATCGACCACCGGCTCGGTGAACGCCTCGGGCACGCCGACCGGGAGCGGCACGCCCAGGGCGTCGCGCAGGCGGCCGGAGTCTTCGATCGCGGACCATTCGTCGCGGCCGGCCACGCGCACGCGGATCACCCGCCGCGCCCGCTCCAGCTCGGCGAGCCACTCGCCGCTGCCGCCGCGCTCCTCGACCTCGGCCGTGGCCAGCGGGCCGAGCTCGCGCAGCAGGTCGGCGACGCCCTCCAGGTCGCGGACGTGGCGCTCGGCCACCAGGCGCTGCAATGACGTCTCGGTCTCCTCGACCACCTCGGCGTCGAGCAACTCGCGGAGGTCGGCCTGGCCGAGCAGCTCGGACAGCAGCGCCGTGTCGAGCGCGAGCGCCTGGGCGCGCCGCTCCGCCAAGGGCGCGTCGCCCTCGTAGATGAACGCGCCTACGTAGTGGAACAGCATCGACGCGGCGAACGGCGACGGCACCTGCGTCTCGACCTCGACCAGCCGCACCCGCCGGGCCGCGATGTCGCGCATCAGCTCGACCAGCGCCGGGACGTCGAAGACGTCCTGAAGACACTCGCGCACGGTCTCGAGCACCACCGGGAACGAGTCGTAGCGGCCCGCGACCGACAGCAGTTGCGCGGACCGCTGGCGCTGCTGCCACAGCGGGGTGCGTCCGCCCGGACGGCGGCGCGGCAGCAGCAGGGCGCGCGCCGCGCACTCGCGGAACCGGGACGCGAACAGCGCGGACGCGCCCACCTCGCCGGTGACGATCTCCTCGACCTCCGCGGAGTCGAACACCGCGATCTCGGTCGGCGGGCCGCCCTCGGAGTCGGGCATCGCGGCATCGGTGTCGGGCACGCGGAGGATGATGCCGTCGTCGGTGTGGATCGCCTGGACGTCGACCCCGTAGCGCTCGCGGAGGCGGGCGCCGATCGCCAGCGCCCACGGGGCGTGCACGCGGGCGCCGTACGGCGAGTGGACGACCACGCGCCAGTCGCCGAGCTCGTCGCGGAAGCGCTCGACGACCAGGGTGCGGTCGTCCGGTACGTAGCCGGTGGAGGCGCGCTGCTCGGAGAGGTAGCGGACCAGGTTGCCCGCGGCCCATTCGTCGAGCCCGGCGCGGCGCGCGCGCTCGGCGGCCTCGTCGTCGCTCAGGGCGGCGAGCTCGCGGCAGAAGGCGCCGAGCGCCGCGCCGAGCTCCGCCGGACGGCCGGGGGTGTCGCCGTGCCAGAACGGGAGACGGCCCGGACGGCCGGGCGCGGGGGAGACGAGGACCCGGTCGTGCGTGATGTCCTCGATGCGCCAGGAGCTGGCGCCGAGCACGAAGACGTCGCCCACGCGGGACTCGTAGACCATCTCCTCGTCGAGCTCGCCGACGCGTCTCTGCTTCTCGCCGACGAGGAAGACGCCGAACAGGCCGCGGTCGGGGATGGTGCCGCCGCTGGTGACGGCGAGGCGCTGCGCGCCCGGGCGGCCGCGCAGCGCGCCCGTCGGGCGGTCCCACACGAGGCGCGGGCGCAGCTCGGCGAACTCGTCGCTGGGGTAGCGGCCGGACAGCATGTCGAGCACGGCGTCGAGGGCGGAGCGGGGGAGCTCGGCGAACGGGGCGGCGCGGCGGACCATGGCGGCGAGGTCGTCGACCTGCCAGTCGTCCATCGCGGTCATCGCGACGATCTGCTGGGCCAGGACGTCGAGCGGGTTGCGGGGCGGGTGCAGCTCCTCGATCGCGCCGGCGTCCATCCGCTCGGCGACGACGGCCGTCTGCACGAGGTCGCCGCGGTACTTCGGGAACACGACGCCGCGCGACGTCGCCCCCACCTGGTGGCCCGCGCGGCCCACGCGTTGCAGGCCGCCGGCCACCGACGGGGGCGACTCGACCTGGATCACCAGGTCGACGGCGCCCATGTCGATGCCGAGCTCGAGACTGGACGTGGCCACCACCGCGGGGAGGCGGCCCTCTTTCAGCGCCTCCTCGATCGCGGCGCGCTCCTCCTTGGAGACCGAGCCGTGGTGGGCGCGCGCGACCTCGGGCGGGGCGCCGGAACCCGCGCCCGCCTGCGCCATGACCTCGGCGGGCGGCGCGAACACGCCTTCGACCGCGGCCTCCGCGCCCTCGGTGCCGGCCAGCCGCTCCTGGTGGAGGTCGTTCAGCCGGGCGCACAACCGCTCGGCGAGCCGCCGCGAGTTGGCGAACACGATCGTCGAACGGTGGGCGGTGATGAGGTCGAGGATGCGCTCCTCGACATGGGGCCAGATCGAGGACGCGGCGGGGTCCTGGTCGTCGGACGCGCCGGGGCGGCCGAGCTCGCTCATGTCCTCCACGGGGACGACGACGGACAGCTCGACCGCCTTGTGGTGCGGCGGCTGCACGACCGTGGCCGGGCGCGGGCCGCCGAGGTACGCCGCGACCGTCTCGACCGGGCGGACGGTCGCGGACAGGCCCACCCGCTGGGCGGGGCGTTCGAGCAGGTCGTCGAGGCGCTCCAGGGACAGGGCCAGGTGGGCGCCGCGTTTGGTGCCGGCCACCGCGTGCACCTCGTCGACGATCACGGTCTCCACGCCGGCCAGCGCCTCGCGGGCCCGGGACGTGAGGATCAGGAACAGCGACTCCGGTGTGGTGATCAGGACGTCGGGCGGCTTGGTGCCGAACCGGCGGCGTTCGTCGGCCGGGGTGTCGCCGGACCTGATGCCGACCCGGACGTCGGGCTCTTCGGCGCCCAGCCGCCGCGCGGCCTGGCGCAGGCCCGCGAGCGGCGCCCGCAGGTTGCGCTCCACGTCGACGGCGAGGGCCTTCAGCGGTGAGACGTACAGCACACGGCAGCGGCGCTTCGGGTCTTCGGGCGGCGGCTCGGCGGCCAGGCGGTCGAGCGCCCAGAGGAACGCGGCCAGCGTCTTGCCCGAGCCGGTCGGCGCCACCACCAGGGTGTTCTCACCCGCGCCGATGGCGTCCCACGCCGCCGCCTGGGCGGGCGTGGGCGCGGCGAACGCGCCTGTGAACCAGTCACGCGCCGCCGGTGAGAACCGATCGAGAACATCCACGCCATCCATCGTGCCCCCGGCAGGTGACATATCGCGCCACCCAAATCCGATCTGGGGATAACTCCGCCCGTACGGCACCCCGCATAATTGACCCGCATCGACGAGGAGGACACGTGGCCGAACGCACCGAGACGCCCGAGGGCGACATTCCGCCGGTCGCCGGGATCGAACGCCGGTCCATCGACTACATCCCCGCCGCCGAGCGCTACGGCAGGCCGCTCAACCAGTTCACGCTCTGGTTCGGCGCCAACCTCCAGATCACGGCGGTCGTCACCGGCGCGCTCGCGGTCGTCCTCGGCGGCGACGTCGTCTGGTCCATCGTCGGCCTGCTCATCGGGCAGATCGCGGGCGGCGCCGTCATGGCGCTGCACTCCGTCCAGGGCCCCAAGCTGGGCCTGCCGCAGATGATCCAGAGCCGCGCCCAGTTCGGCGTCTACGGCGCCGTCATCCCGCTGGTCCTGGTCATCGTGATGTACATCGGCTTCTTCGCCAGCGGCACCGTCCTCGCCGGCCAGGCGGTCGCGGGGCTCGGCCACTTCGGCACGGACACCGGCATCCTCATCTTCGGCGCGCTCACCGCCGTCATCGCGGCCATCGGCTACCGGCTCATCCACATCATGGGCCGCATCACCAGCGTCATCTGCGCGCTGGCCTTCCTCTACCTCGGCATCCGCCTGTTCACCAGCGCGCACGCCGCCGCCCTGCTGGGCGACGACCACTTCGACATCGGCAAGTTCCTCCTCGCCATCTCGCTGTCCGCCTCATGGCAGATCGCGTACGGCCCGTACGTCGCCGACTACTCCCGCTACCTGCCCGCCACCACGCCCGGACGCGTCACCTTCTGGTCGACCCTCGCCGGCAGCGGCCTGGGCTCGCAGTGGTCCATGACGTTCGGCGTCTTCGCCGCGGCGGCCGCGGGCGACGAATTCGGGAAGAACGAGGTCGCGTACGTCGTGAAGCTCGGCGGCGCCGGGCTCGTCGCCGCGCTGCTCTACCTGGTCATCGCGCTCGGCAAGCTCACCGTCAACGTGCTCAACACGTACGGCGGGTTCATGTCGATGGTCACCACGGTCACCGGCTTCCGCGGCGACCGCACGCTGTCACGCGGCGGGCGGGTGGCGTACATCGCGGCGATCATGGTCGCCGGCACCGGCATCGCACTCCTCGGCCAGGGCGACTTCCTCGCGTCGTTCTCCAGCTTCCTGCTGTTCCTGCTCACGCTGTTCACGCCGTGGAGCGCCATCAACCTGGTCGACTTCTACTTCATCTCGCGCGAACGCTACGACGTGCCCGCGCTGTTCGACCCGGACGGGCGGTACGGCCGCTGGCGCGTCAAGGCCATCGCGGTGTACGTCATCGGAGTGGCCGCGCAGCTCCCGTTCCTCGACACGTCCTTCTTCACCGGCCCGATGGTGGCCCGCCTCGGCGGTACGGACGTCTCGTGGATCATCGGGCTCGTCGTCCCGTCCGTGCTGTACTACCTGCTCGCGCGCGGCGACCGCGGCACCGCGCCTGACCACACGATCCTCCCGGACACCACGGAGGCCGGCTGAGGTCAGCCGCCCCGGCCGCCGCCCTCGCCCGGCCCCTTGACCAGCCCGTCGACCGCGCGGAAGAGCAGGATCGCGCCCCATGGGCCGACGACCCAGAACGGCCAGAAGTACGTCATGTGGCCCGTCGCGACGGACGTGGCCAGCCAGATCACCAGGACCAGCACGGCGGTGGACGCCCACGACGCGAACGCGCCGCGCATCGCGTTCATACGGGCACGGCGGGCGTCGGCGGCCTGCGCCGGTTTCGCCTCGGGCGGTACGTGGGGGAGGTCGTGCATCAGAAGGGCCAGGTCGCCGAGGGTCTTCGCGGTGTACGCCGCGCGCATGCGGTCGTCGAACTCGGCCTGATCAAGGCGTCCGGCGACGTGGTGTTCGCCGAGTTGGTCCACGACGCGCTGGCGGTCCTCATCGGAAGCGCGGATCGAAGGCGGTTGCGTCATCGGGTGACACCCCCATGAGCCGGGCCAGGCGTGGCGGCCGCGGACGGCGGGACGCTCATCTACTCCGTCATGGTATCCGCCGGTAGCCGGTTTGCCATGGGGCGCGGACGTGCCCGGGTCCGGCCCGCGGTGAGCGGGATGCGGATAGCGTTGGCGCATGCGGTTGACGGAGTTCTGGGCGCGGATGCGCGAGCAGTTCGGCACGGCGTACGCCGACAGCTACGCCCGCGACCAGGTGATCGAGCGTCTCGGCTCGCGCACGGTGAACCAGGCGCTCGCCGACGGCGAGAGCGCGAAGTCGGTGTGGCGCGCCGTGTGCGAGACCGTCGACGTCCCCGCGCGGCTGCGCTGAAATCGTCCGGAATTCCCCGGCGTGTCGATTCCACGATCGAACACTCGTTCGGGTACGGTGATGATCGGATCGCGACCGGTGGCCTCGAAACCAGTTGTCCACAGGTCCGCAGAACGGCGTCGCGGAATGTCGGTGCCCCCGCGTAGCGTCGGCCCGGCAAACAGAAGACAACATCTCCCCGTGTGCAGGCGGGGATGGTCCGAGGGAGCTTCCCATGGCAGGAACCGACCGCGAGAAGGCACTCGATGCCGCACTCGCCCAGATCGAGCGGCAGTTCGGCAAGGGCTCCGTCATGCGCCTCGGCGAAGGCGCCCGCGCCCAGGTAGAGGTCATCCCCACCGGCGCGATCTCCCTTGACGTCGCCCTCGGCGTCGGCGGCCTGCCGCGGGGGCGCGTCGTGGAGATCTACGGCCCCGAGTCCTCCGGCAAGACCACCGTCGCGCTCCACGTGGTCGCGAACGCCCAGAAGGCCGGCGGCATCGCCGCGTTCGTCGACGCCGAGCACGCCCTCGACCCCGAATACGCGAAGAAGATCGGCGTCGACATCGACGGCCTCCTCGTCTCCCAGCCGGATACCGGCGAGCAGGCGCTGGAGATCACCGACATGCTGATCCGCTCCGGCGCGATCGACGTCATCGTCATCGACTCGGTGGCCGCCCTGGTGCCGCGCGCGGAGATCGAGGGCGAGATGGGCGACAGCCACGTCGGCCTCCAGGCCCGGCTGATGTCCCAGGCGCTCCGCAAGCTGACCGGCGCGCTGAGCCAGTCGAAGACGACCGCCATCTTCATCAACCAGCTCCGCGAGAAGGTCGGCGTCATGTTCGGCTCGCCGGAGACCACCACCGGCGGCAAGGCGCTGAAGTTCTACGCCTCCGTCCGGCTCGACATCCGCCGCATCGAGACGCTGAAGGACGGCACCGAGGCGGTCGGCAACCGCACCCGCGTGAAGGTCGCCAAGAACAAGGTGGCCAGCCCGTTCAAGCAGGCCGAGTTCGACATGCTCTACGGCATCGGCATCTCCCGCGAGGGCTCCCTGATCGACCTCGGCGTCGAGCAGGGCTTCGTGAAGAAGTCCGGCGCTTGGTACACCTACGAGGGCGACCAGCTCGGCCAGGGCAAGGAGAACGCGCGGAAGTTCCTGCTCGCCAACCCCGACACCGCGAACGAGATCGAGAAGAAGATCAAGGAGAAGCTGGGCGTCGGCCCCCGCCCCGATGCGGACGCCGCCGAGGGCGGTGCCCCCGCCGTACCCGCGCCGTCGGCCGACGCGGTCGCCGAGCTGGCGGCGGCGACCGGGAGCAAGGCGCGCGGCGCGAAGAAGGCGTAGCCGATGGCAGGCCGGCCGCGCCGGCGGGCGCGCCGTGGCGGGTTCGGCGACCGCGACGGCCCCACCCCCGGCAGCGGCGCCGACGCGAGCCCGCCGCCGGACCCCGAGTCCGTGGCGCGCACCATCTGCCTGCGGCTGCTGACGGCCGCGCCGCGCACCCGCGCGCAGCTCGCCGACGAGCTCGACCGCCGCGAGGTCCCCGCTGACGTGTCCGAGCGGGTGCTGAGCCGGTTCACCGAGGTGGGGCTGATCGACGACGCCGCGTTCGCGCAGGCGTGGGTGCAGTCGCGCCATCGGGGGAGGGGCCTGGCGCGGCGCGCGCTGTCCGCCGAGCTCCGCCGCCGCGGCGTCGACGACGACACCGCGCGCGACGCCGTCGGCCAGCTCGACGACGACCAGGAGAAGACGACCGCCCGCGCATTGGTCGACCGCCGGCTCGGTGCCACGCGCGGGCTGCCGCCGCAGACCCGGGTGCGGCGGCTGGCCGGCATGCTGGCGCGCAAGGGCTACCCGGCCGGCGTGGCGTTCTCCGTCGTCCGCGAGGCGCTCGCCGAGGAGGGCGCCGACCCCGGCGAAATGCCCGATCCCGACATCGGGGAAATGACCTGAGGCCGTACTTCCCGCGCCGCCGGTGATTAGTTCGGGAAACGAATGGCCGTCCCGGAGCGATGGGTGGGTGTGCGCCGGGAAAGGCGTGGCTGCCGGGCTTGTCGGGGTAACGATCGCGTTGCGAACTGTGGGGCAGATGCCCGTTCAACGCATGCGTTTGCTTGAACGTCACCGCGTGGCCGCTTACTCTCGACGGCAACGAGGAGTTATTCCGCGTAGCGCGGATGGCCATAGTTAGCACGATGAGATGCATGCATCGGCCGGTAGGCCGGTGTTCGGGCGCAACGTATATGCGGCACGGGCCGGCCGGTCCGATGCCCGCGTTGGCGTGCGCCCGCACGCGCGCTTGGCGATCCGTACGACGCGGGGTCCTCGACCTGTACGCGTCCGGAGCGGTGACCGCCGCCCGAAGGAAGGGGCGTGCGTTGTGAACGTCGCACTGGTGTCGGGCGTGATTCTGCTGGCCGTGCTCGTCGTGCTGCTCGTCGTCGTGCTGCTCGTGGTGCTGCGGCGCACCGGCCCGAACCGCGCGGCCGCCCCCGCGGAGGAGCCCGCCGCCGACCCCGCGGAAAGCGCCGCGGCCGACGAGGCGCGTCAGGAAGCCGAGACGATCCGTACGGCCGCCGAGGACGAGGCCAGGCAGATCCGCGAGTCGGCGAAGACCGTCGCCGACCAGGCCGCCGAGTCGCAGGCCGCGGCCGAGGAGCACGCCAAGGCCGGCAAGGCGGAGCTCCGCGAGGCCCGCGCCGACCTGGAGCGCCGCGAGACGCGGCTGGCCGAGCGCGAGAGCCGCCTCGACGACGAGGCGCGCCGCCTGGCCGAGCGCGTACGGCAGCTCGGCGAGCGGGAATCCGAGCTCGACGAACGGAAAACCGCGCTCCAGCGCGCCGACGACGAGCACCGCGCCGAGCTCGAGCGCGTCGCCGGGCTCACCACGGAGTCCGCGAAGGCCGAGCTCATCGCCGGCATCGAGAACCAGGCGAAGCGCGAGGCCGCGCTGATCGTCCGCGAGATCGAGGGCGACGCGCGCGCCGAGGGCGAGAAGCGGGCGCGGAAGATCGTGACGCTGGCCATCCAGCGGCTGGCCACCGAGCAGACGGCGGAGTCCGTGGTGTCCGTGCTGCACCTGCCCGGTGACGACATGAAGGGCCGCATCATCGGCCGCGAGGGCCGCAACATCCGCGCGTTCGAGTCCGTGACCGGGGTGAACCTGATCATCGACGACACGCCGGAGGCCGTCCTGCTGTCGTGCTTCGACCCGGTGCGCCGCGAGACCGGGCGGCTGACCCTGGAGAAGCTCGTCCTCGACGGCCGCATCCACCCGCAGCGCATCGAGGAGGTCTACGACCGCAGCCGCGCCGAGGTGGAGCAGCTCTGCGTGCGCGCCGGCGAGGACGCCCTGGCCGAGCTCGGCATCACCGACATGCACACGGAGCTGGTGGCGCTGCTGGGCCGGCTCCGCTACCGCACGTCGTACGGGCAGAACGTGCTGAAGCACCTCATCGAGTCGGCGCACATCGCGCAGATGATGGCCAGCGAGCTGGGCCTGGACCGCGACCTGCTGAAGCGGTGCGCCCTGCTGCACGACATCGGCAAGGCGCTGACGCACGAGGTGGAGGGCAGCCACGCGCTGATCGGCGCGGAGATCGCCCGCCGCTACGGCGAGCACGAGGACGTCGTCCACGCCATCGAGGCGCACCACAACGAGGTCGAGGTCCGCACCGTCGAGGCGGTCCTGACACAGGCGGCCGACGCGATCAGCGGCGGCCGGCCCGGCGCGCGCCGCGAGTCCCTGGAGGCGTACGTCCAGCGGCTCGAACGGCTGGAGCACATCGCGTCCGCGCACAACGGCGTGGAGAAGGTGTTCGCCATGCAGGCGGGCCGCGAGATCCGGGTGATGGTCAAGCCCGACGCCGTGGACGACGTCCAGGCGCAGGTGATCGCGCGGGACGTCGCGAAGCAGGTGGAGGAGGAGCTGACCTATCCCGGCCAGATCCGCATCACCGTGGTCCGCGAGTCCCGCGCGACCGAGTTCGCCCGCTGACCCCTCACTCCAGCCATTCGGTGGTCATCGTCTCGGCGGTGTGGATGTTGACCATCAGCGCCCGCCCCGGACCGAGGTTGGTGAACCGGTGCGGGGTGTCCGGCGGCGCGATGATGACCTGCGGCCCCTCCGCCTCGACCGTCTCGTCGCCCACGGTCACCGAGATCCGGCCCTGCTGAAGCACGAAGATCTCCGCGTACGGGTGCATGTGCAGCCGCGGCCCGCCGCCGGGCGCGCCGTCCACGACGAACGCGGAGATCGCGACGCCGTGCCCGGCGCCCTCGAAGCGTCCGCCGTCCGCGCTCAGGTCCTCACTGGGGACGATGTGCATGATCGCTCCTTCGTGGGTTCGCGGTGATCAGGACGGCGGCGATGACGGCGCCGGCGGTGAACAGGGCCGCGCCGTACGCCGCGGCGGTCGCGTAGCCGTGCACCAGGCCATACTGCGCCGGGCCGCCCGGGTGGGCGAGCGCGTACGCGGCGGTGGCGCCCGCGGCGACCGTGTTCAGCAGTGCGGTGCCGATGGAGCCGCCGACCTGCTGTGACGTGGTGACGACCGCGGACGCGACGCCCGCGTCGCGCGGCTGGACGGCCTGGGTGGCGAGGTGGAACGCGGGGGTGAAGACGCAGCCCATGCCGAGGCCCAGCATGATCTCGGCGGGCAGGACGTGCGCGGCGTAGCCGCCCTCGGGGGTGAGGCGGGTGAGCAGGAGCATCGCGGCGGCGGCCAGCAGCAGGCCCGGCGCGATGAGCAGCCGCGTCGGCACCCGCGTGAGCAGGCGGTTCGCGACCAGGCCGGAGCCGATGAGCACGGCCGCGGACATCGGCAGGAACGCCAGGCCCGCGCTGACGGGCGGGTAGCGCAGGACGATCTGCAGGTAATAGGTCAAGAAGATGAACAGGCCGTACATGCCCGCGACGGCGAACGCGACCGCGGCGTACGCGCCCACGCGGTTGCGGTCCCGGAGGATGCGCGGCGGCAGCAGCGGCGCCGCCGACCTGACCTGCACGACCGCGAACGCGGCGAGCAGGATCACGCCGCCGGCCAGCGGCCCGACGACCGTCGCGGACGCCCAGCCGGACGTCGCGGCGCGCCCGCAGCCGTACACCAGCGCCACCAGCCCCCCGGTGACCAGCAGCGCCCCGGGGACGTCGAGCCGGGGACGGTTGGGGGCGGGCGTCGAGGGCGCCGGGGTGAGGGTGCGCCAGGCGCCGATGGCGGCGACGACCGCGATGGGGGCGTTGACGTACAGGCACCAGCGCCAGCCCAAATGCTCGGCGAGGACGCCGCCGAGGATCAGGCCGGTCGCGCCGCCGCTGCCGGCGATCGCGCCGTAGATCGCGAACGCCTTGGCGCGCTCGCGCGCCTCGGTGAACGCCGTGGCGAGCAGCGACAGCGTCGTAGGCGCGAGCACCGCGCCGAACGCGCCCTGCAGCGCACGCGCGGCGATCAGCGTGCCGAGCCCGGTGGCCGCGCCGCCGAACGCGGACGCCGCGGCGAAGCCGATGAGCGCGGCCAGGAACGTACGGCGGCGCCCGGCGAGGTCGGCGACGCGGCCGCCGATGAGCAGCAGCCCGCCGAACGCCAGCGTGTACGCGGTGATCGCCCACTGCCGGTCGGCGGCGTCGATGTGCAGCGAGCGCTGCGCGGTGGGCAGCGCGATGTTCACGATCGTCGCGTCGAGGGCGATCATCAACTGGGCCGTGGCGATGAAGACGAGTGCGGCCCAGCGGCGCCCGCCGGTGGCGGCGCCCCGGTCTCCGCTTCGCGCCGTCAGCTTCATGTCCGAGGTCCCTCCGGGGGCGTGTCACGGGTTCTGAGTGGGTACTCACTCAATATGGGTGAGCGCTCACTCAGATGTCAAGCCGTGATAGCGTCCAACCGATCGAGCGCAGGTGGGAGCGGAGCCGACGATGCCGGGCAAGGCGAAACAGCAGCCGCCGATGCGGGAGCGGATCCTCCAGGCCGCCGTCGAGGTGTTCCGCGAGCGCGGCGTCACGAAGGCGACGACCAAGGAGATCGCGCGGGCCGCCGGCGTCTCCGAAGGCAGCCTGTACAACCACTTCGCGAACAAGTCCGCGCTGTTCGGCGCCACGTTCGGCGCGGTGGCGTCCGGTGTCGCCCAGGTCATGCGCGAGCTGATGGACTCCGTCGGGGAGAACACGGTCGAGGAGAACCTCGTACGGTTCGCCGCGGCGGAGACGGAGTTCTACGCCGAGCTGCTCCCGATCGTCGGCCCCGTGCTCGCCGACCGCGAGCTGCTCGACTGGCTCCAGGGCGACCGCCCGGAACGCAGCCGCGGCCCCCTGCTCGGCCACGCCGGGCTCATGGGCTACCTCGACGCGGAGCGCGACGCCGGACGCCTGGCCCCCGGTGCGCGCACCCCGGCGATCGCGGCCGCGCTCCTCGGCGCCTGCCAGCACCACGCGTTCACCACCCGCTTCGCCGGCGCCGCGGCCGTCGAGAAGATCGGCCGCATGCACGCCGACGCGCGGGCCTTCGCCCGCGAGCTCGTACCGACGATCCTGGAGAGCCAGCTCCCGTCCGGGTGAATGTCTCAACCGTACGCATGACTGGGTTCGCCGGCCGGATGGCAGAATGGCGGGCATGAGCACTGACGGCGACGCGCGGACCCCGGCGAAGACGGCGGCGAAGGTGCGGCGGCGGGCCCCCGCGCCGCACGAGCGGCGGCGCGACCCCGAGCGCACCAAGGCGCGCATCCTCGACGCGGCCACCCAGGAGTTCTCCGCCAAGGGCTTCGCGGGCGCGCGGGTCTCGGAGATCGCCGCGCGGGCCGGGGTGAACCAGCAGCTCATCGCCTACTACTTCGACGGCAAGGAAGGGCTCTACCGGGAGATCGGGCGCCGGTGGCGTACGTACGAGGCCGAGACGTTCCCCGACGACATGCCGTTCGCCGAGATGATCAAGCAGTACGTCAAGGTCAGCGTCGACAGCTCGCTCGGCGGGCGGCTGCTCGCCTGGGAGGGGCTCGCCGACACCGGGGGCCACGCCGAGGAGGACGCGGAGGCCGCCGCGCGGATGGAACACGAGGTGGCGCAGCTCCGCGAGCGGCAGCGCACCGGCGAACTCGACGCCGAGCTCGACCCGGCCGCGCTGATGCTCATCGCGATGAGCGCGGCGAACGCCCTGGCCGTCTATCCGCAGATCGCCCGCGCGCTGTTCGGCGCCGACGGCGGTTCGCCCGAGCTCGTCGAGCGCTACGCCGAGCAGGTCGGCCGGGTCATCGGCCGGCTCGGCGCACCCGGCTGACCCGGGGTCAGGGGCGGCCGGGGGACAGCTCGATCTTGGGGATGTCCGGCGGGGCGAAGCCGAGGGTCTGGCCGTAGAAGGACAGCTCGGCCTCCAGCGCGGCGATCTTGGTCTCGGCGCGGCGGAACCCGTGGGACTCGCCCTCGAACGCGATATAGGCGTACGGGATCTTGCGGTCGGCGAGCGCCATCGCGAACCGTTCCGACTGCGCGGGCGGCACGATCGGGTCGTCGAGCCCCTGCAGCAGCAGCACCGGGCAGCTCGCCTGGTCGGCGTTGGTGATGGGGGCGCGCTCGGTGTAGCGGCGGGCGAAGCCGGGCAGCGGGCCGATCAGGCCGTCGACATAGCGCGACTCGAAGTCGTGGGTCTCCTCGGCGATCTTCCGCGCGTCGCTGACCCCGTAGTAGGACGTGCCGGCGGCGAAGACGTCGGTGGTGGTCACGGCGGCGAGGGTGGTCCAGCCGCCGGAGCTGCCGCCGCGTACGCCCAGCCGCGCGGCGTCGGCGAGGCCGGACTCCGCGAGGCTGCGGGCCACGGCCACGGCGTCCTCCACGTCGACCACGCCCCACTGCTCGCGCAGCCGTTCCCGGTAGGCGCGGCCGTAGCCGGTCGAGCCGCCGTAGTTGACGTCGACCACGCCGATGCCGCGGCTGGTGAAGTACGCCTTCTCCAGGTCGTAGACGCCGGACACGTTGCTCGTGGGCCCGCCGTGGGTCCACACGATGTACGGCGGGAGCTCGCCCTCGGGGGCCTGCGCGGCCGGGTTGGCCGGGGGGTAGACGTACGCGTGGACCGGGCGGCCGAACGGGCCCTCGAACTCGGTCTCCACCGGTTCGGGCAGGTAGGCGGGGTCGGGCAGGCCGCCGGACTCGGCGCGCAGCGTCTCGACCTCGCCGGTGGAGGTGTCGAGCCGGACGACGGCCATCGGGCGGTCGGGGCCGCCCGCGATGCCGACCACGGTCTGGCCGTCGGCGGCGAGGTCGGGGTGCCAGTGGGTGTACGGCACCTCGAGGTCGGCCAGCTCGGCGGTCTCCGGGTCGATGATCGCGATGCGGAGGTCGCCGTGGCCGTGCAGCACGACCAGGCGGCCGTCGCCGAGCACCACGAACGGCCGGTTGCCGAGCTGCCACGGCGGCCCGGCGAACTCCTCCTCGGCGGGGTACAGCGACAGCGGCGGCTCGCCGAAGATGCCCACTTCGTACGGGTTCCACCAGCCGGACCAGTCGGAGACGAGGTACAGCGTGGTCTCGTCGCGCCACCACGGGGCCAGCACCGATTCGTTCGGCCCGCCCTTGACGCCGCGGGTCTTCCCGACCCGGCCGGCCTCGTCGACGGGCGCGATGCGCAACTGCGTGCCGTCCCACGGCATGCGGGGGTGGTCCCAGGTGACCCAGGCGAGCTGGCTGCCGTCGGGCGACAGCAGCGGCGAGGCGTAGAACCTGCCGCCCTCGACCAGCGGGCGCACCGCCGCGGGGTCGGCGGCCGCCGAGCCGTCGAGCGGCACCGCGGCCAGCATGCGGGTGAGGTCGCCCTCGGCATGGGTCTCGACGACGCACCAGATCTCGTCGTGCGCCGCGTTGTGGATCAGCTCGGCGTAGCGCAGCGCGCCGGGGGCCTCGGGCTCGGGCGTGAGCGCAACCGGCTCCGCGCCCGGCTCGGCGAGGTAGAGCCGCTGGTCGTCGTAGTTGGCGAAGACGAGCGCGAAGCCGTCGCCGCGGGGGATGGGGAGGTAGGCGCGCCCGCCGTACTCGTGGACGCGGGTGCGGGCGTTCCACGGGGCGTCGATCAGGTCGGTGCACGTGCCGTCGGGGGAGCGGTGCACGATGACCGTGCGGCCCCCGGACTCGGGGCGGGCCTCCTGCCACCAGACATGCGCCCCGCGGACGGTGGGAAAGCCGAGGCGCACTCCGGCGCCGGCGACGTCGGCGGCGGAGATGGGGGACGGCCAGGCGCCGTACGGCGCGGTCACGCGATCGGTCATAGCGGAAGTGTGCCCTCAAGGTGATACCGGGTGCTGTGCATCGACCTTACTCCGGACGGGCCACGCTGATCGGGCAACGGGGGAGGTCATCACATACCGGAACGATCACGGGCCGGTCCGTGACGCGGACCGGCCCGTGCGGCGTCACGCCGGCGCCTGTGTGGGCGTCTCGAGGTCGACGCCCGGTGCCGTCGGCACGGCGGCCGAACCCCGGCCGCGGCGGGCGTTGCGCCGCTCCAGCCAGTTCGCGAAGCGGCCGAGCAGCCAGTTGACGATGATGTAGATGATCGCGACGACGATCATCGTGGGGATCACGTTGCCGAAGAAGTTGCCGCCGATCTTCGCCTGGCTGACGAGTTCGGGGTAGGCGACGATGAATCCGAGCGCGCTGTCCTTCAGCAGGATGATCAACTGGCTCACGATCGCCGGCATCATCGCGGTGATCGCCTGCGGCAGGAGGACCGTCCGCATGACCTCGCCGGGCCGCAGCCCGATGGCCTGCGCGGCCTCCGACTGGCCCTTCGGCACCGCGTTGATGCCCGCCCGGATGATCTCCGCGATCACCGACCCGTTGTAGAGCGTCAGCCCGCCGACGACCGCGGTCAGCGGATCGGTGAAGACGCCGAACAGGGGATAGGAGCCGGTGAGGATGAAGAAGATCAGCATCAGCAGCGGGATCGCACGGAAGACCTCGACGACCGCCCCGGCCGGGATGCGGATCAGTGCGTAGCGCGACAGCCGCGCGATGCCGAACACCATGCCGAAGACCATCGCGCAGACGCCGCCGAGCGCCGCCGCCTTCAAGGTGTTGACCAGGCCGGAGAGCAGGTACGTCACCCAGACGTCGCCCTTGAGGAACGGTGTCCACTTCGCCGCCGCCCACTGGCCCTTGGCGTCGAACTTCGCGTAGACGTAGTAGAGGACCGCCAGGACGACGATCACGCACACCGCGGTGAGGACCCGGTTGCGCGTCCGGGCCCGCGGGCCGGGCGCGTCGTACAGTACGGTCGCCCGGTCGCTCATCGCGCCACCGCCGCTCGCTTGGCCCACCAGCCGAACAACAGCCCGGTGGGCAGGGTCAGGATGATGAAGCCGAGGGCGAACCCGATGAAGATCACCAGGACGTTCGAGGTCGTCGACTCGGTGATGCTGCGCAGAACACCGTAGGAGTCGGCGGCGACGCCGACGACCGTGACGACGGTGGTGTTCTTCGCCAGGGCGATGAACTGGCTGCCCATCGGGGCGATGACCGCGCGGAACGCCTGCGGCAGCACGACCACGGTCAGCGTCTGCGTGAACGTCAGCCCGATCGAGCGCGCCGCCTCGGCCTGGCCGAGCGCCACCGTGTTGATCCCGGAGCGCAGCGTCTCGCAGACGAACGCGGCCGTGTAGGCCGACAGGCCCAGGATGCCCAGCCAGAAGCCGTTCACGGCCACGTTGTCGGAGAACTGCACGCCGAGGTTCACGTTCAGGCCGAGGCTGCAGAACAGCAGCACCAGGGTCAGCGGCGTGTTCACGAACAGCCCGACGTACGCGGCGCCGACGCCGCGCAGCACGGGCAGCGGTGACACCCGCATCGCCGCGAGGATCGTGCCGAGGACCAGCGCGATGGCGGCGCTGATCAAGGTGAGCCGGATCGTCATCCAGAATCCGGCGAGGATGGTCGGGAAGTTATCGATGATCGCGTTCACGGTCGGTCACTCCGAGCTCAGACAGGCCCGGTGGCCCATGCGTGGCCACCGGGCCGGCGCCGGTACGCCTCAGCCGCAGCCGACGAAGGCCGGCAGCTTGTCGTCGTACTTGAACTTCGCGGGCCCGAAGTTGGCCTTCAGCGACTTCTCCCAGGTGCCGTCCGTGTGCATGGCGGTGATGGCCTTGTTGACGGCCAGGCAGCCCTTCTTGTCGGTCTTGCGCAGGCCGACGCCGTAGCGCTCGTCGGTGAACGCCTTGCCGAGGATCTTCAGCTTGCCGGGGTTCTGCGCCGCGTAGCCGGCGAGGATGGTGTCGTCGGTGGAGACCGCGTCGACCTGCCCGCCGAGCAGCCGCTCGGCGCAGTTGGAGTAGTTCTCCTCCGGCTGGAGCTGCGCCTTCTTGGCGAACTTGTCCGCGGCCTGCTTCGCCGACACCGAGCCCTGCACGGCGCACAGCTTGTGGCCGTTGAGGTCGGACGGCTGCTTGATCGGCCCGCCGTCCTTCACCAGGAAGTCCTGGTGCGCGACGTAGTAGGGGCCGCCGTAGAGGATCTTCTTCTGCCGTTCCGGGGTGATCGAGTAGGTGGCGATCACCATGTCGACCTGGCCCTGCTGGAGGAACGTCTCGCGGTTGCCGGAGACGGTCTCCTTCCAGTCGATGCCGCCGGCGGGCACGCCGAGCTTCTTCGCGATGTACGTCGCGACATCGATGTCGAAGCCGGCGAGTTTCCCGGTCGGCTGCTTCTGGCCCAGGCCGGGCTGGTCGAACTTGACGCCGATCGTCAGCTTCTTGTCGTTCTTCGCCTTGTCGACGATCGAGTCGCTGCTCCCGCCACCGCAAGCGGCGGTCGTGGTCAAGGCCATGGACGCCGTCGCGACGAGCGCGACGATTCGGCCGATTCGCATCCGGATACCTCTGCTCTCCAGGGTGGACGGGTCGGCCGCCCACCGGCTCACACGACGTCAGTGACGGTGGTCAGTGACTGAGGATCTTGGAAAGGAAGTCGCGCGCGCGCTCGCTGCGCGGATTGGTGAAGAACTCGTCCGGCGTGTTCTGTTCGACGATCTCGCCGTCGGCCATGAACACCACGCGGTTGGCCGCCCGCCGGGCGAAGCCCATCTCGTGGCTGACCACGATCATCGTCATGCCCTCGCTCGCGAGGTCGAGCATGACGTCGAGGACCTCCTGCACCATCTCGGGGTCGAGGGCGGAGGTCGGTTCGTCGAAGAGGATCAGCTTCGGGCGCATGGCCAGGGCGCGCGCGATCGCGACCCGCTGCTGCTGCCCGCCGGACAACTGCGCCGGGTACTTGTGCGCCTGGTCGGCGATGCCGACGCGGTCGAGCAACTCCATGGCGCGCTTCTCGGCGTCGGCCTTGCCGGTCCGGCGGACGCGGATCGGGCCGAGCGTGACGTTCTGGATCACCGTCTTGTGGGCGAACAGGTTGAACGCCTGGAAGACCATGCCGACGTCGGCCCGTAGCTGAGCCAGCTCGCGTCCTTCCGAGGGCAGCGGCTTGGCGTCGAGCGTGATGGTGCCGTTGTCGACCGTCTCGAGGCGGTTGATCGCCCGGCACAGGGTGGACTTCCCCGAGCCGGACGGGCCGAGTACCACGACGACCTCGCCGCGCTGGACGGTGAGATTGATGTCGCGCAGCACGTGGAGGTCGCCGAAATGCTTGTTGACGCCTGCCAGGACGACGAGGTCGTGCTCGCCGTCGGGCGTGGCAGCGCCGGCGGTGTTGTCGGTCGCCGTCATGCTGCGACACTTTAAGCCTTCTTTGCCGGATGGACACGTAAGACCGCGTACCGATCCGGTTACGCCCGGGAGACGGCTACCCTCGATGGCGAGATGACGGTACAGCAGGAGACCAGCAGCGCCCCCCGCACGTACGAGGTGCGGACGTACGGGTGCCAGATGAACGTGCACGACTCCGAGCGCCTGTCCGGCCTGCTCGAACAGGCCGGCTACGTGCGCGCCGCGGACGACACCGAGCCCGACGTGGTCGTGTTCAACACGTGCGCCGTACGGGAGAACGCCGACAACCGGCTGTACGGCAACCTCGGCCACCTCCGCCCGGTGAAGCAGGGCCACCCCGGCATGCAGATCGCCGTCGGCGGATGCCTCGCGCAGAAGGACCGCGGCGAGATCGTCCGCCGCGCCCCGTGGGTCGACGTCGTGTTCGGCACGCACAACGTCGGCGCGCTGCCCACGCTGCTGGAACGCGCGCGGGTCGCCGACGAGGCGCAGGTCGAGATCGCGGAGTCGCTTGAGACGTTCCCGTCCACGCTGCCCACCCGCCGCGAGTCGCCGTACGCCGCGTGGGTCGCCGTCTCCGTCGGCTGCAACAACACCTGCACGTTCTGCATCGTCCCGGCGCTGCGCGGCAAGGAGAAGGACCGCCGTCCCGGCGACGTCCTCGCCGAGATCCGCGCGCTGGTGGCCGAGGGCGCGCTCGAGGTGACGCTGCTCGGCCAGAACGTCAACGCGTACGGCGTGGAGTTCGGCGACCGCGGCGCGTTCGCGAAGCTGCTGCGCGCCTGCGGGGAGGTCGACGGGCTGGAGCGCGTCCGGTTCACCTCGCCGCACCCGCGCGACTTCACCGACGACGTGATCGCCGCCATGGCCGAGACGCCGAACGTCATGCACCAGTTGCACATGCCGCTGCAGTCGGGTTCGGACTCCGTGCTGCGCGCGATGCGCCGTTCGTACCGCCAGGAGCGCTACCTCGGCATCATCGACCGCGTCCGCGCGGCGATGCCCGACGCCGCGATCTCCACCGACATCATCGTCGGCTTCCCCGGCGAGACCGACGCCGACTTCGAGCAGACGCTCCACGTGGTCCGCGAGGCGCGGTTCGCGCAGGCGTTCACGTTCCAGTACTCCAAGCGGCCGGGCACACCCGCCGCCGAGATGGACGCCCAGGTGCCGAAGGCGGTCGTCCAGGAGCGCTACGAGCGCCTCGTCGCGCTGCAGGAGGAGATCTCCTGGTCGGAGAACCGCGCGCAGGAGGGCCGCGTGCTCGACGTCCTCGTCGCCGAGGGCGAGGGCCGCAAGGACGACGCCACGCACCGCCTGTCCGGCCGCGCGCCGGACAACCGGCTCGTCCATTTCCGCCCGCCGGAGTCCGGCGACCGCCCGCGTCCCGGCGACATGGCGACGGTCGAGATCACGTACGGCGCGCCGCACCACCTGGTGGCCGACGCGCCCGTCCGCGGGGTGCGCCGCACCCGCGCGGGCGACGCCTGGCAGGCGCGCACCGAGGCGCCCGCGGCCGCGGGCGGCGTGCTGCTCGGCATGCCCGGCATCGGCGCGCCGAGCGGCGGCGCGTGATCGCGTCGCGGTGACGCGAACCCCGTTCGGCCGATACATTGCGCGAGTGAGCGAATCCCCCCGCGACACGCCGTTCCGCCCGGTCGACCCGGAACGGCTCGGTGTCGCCTCCGGGCATGCCGAGGTCGACCCGGCGAAGCCGAGCCCGGCGCGAATGTACGACTACTACCTCGGCGGCAAGGACAACTTCGAGTCAGACCGCGTCGCCGCCGAGGAGATCTACACGCAGATCCCGGACCTCCCGGAGATCGCGCGGGACAACCGGGGGATGATGCAGCGCGCGGTCCGCTACCTGGCCGCCAAGGGGATCACCCAGTTCGTCGACATCGGCGCCGGCCTGCCCACACAGGGCAACGTGCACGAGATCGCGCAGGGCGTGAACCCGGCCGCGCGCATCGTCTACGCCGACAACGACCCGATCGTGCTGGCCCACGCCCGCGCCCTGCTCACGAGCAGCGCCGAGGGGGAGACCCGCTACCTCGACGCCGACCTGCGCGATCCGGAGTCGATCTTCGAGAACCCGGTGCTGCACGAGATCATCGACCTCGAGAAGCCGGTCGGGCTGATCCTGGTCGCGGTCCTGCACTTCATCACCGAGGACGCCGACCCGTACGACCTGCTCGCCCGCTACCGCGCGTACCTCCCGAAGGGCAGCTACGTCGTGCTCGCGCACGCATCGCGGCAGGACATGCCGGAGGCCGCCTGGCGCAAGATGGAGGCGGTCTACGCCCGGTCGTCCGCGCCGTTCGTCTTCCGCGACCGTACGCAGGTGACGCGGCTGTTCGACGGCATGGAGCTGGTCGAGCCCGGCCTGGTGTACTGCCCCGAGTGGCGCCCCGAACCCGGCACACCGCGGTCGCGTTCGGCGGCGTGGAACTTCGGCGGCGTCGGCTACGTCGGCTGAGCGCGCGAACGGACCCGCAGGCGGTGGCCTGCGGGTCCGCGGAATTTCTTCAGTGATCCCGGTCCGGCGGTGACTCGTCCGCCGGGTGCGGGGCCTCGGTTCCGGCGGACGGCACGGCTGCCGGTCCGTCGCGGCCGGGGGACGCCGGTGGTGCGTCACCGGAGACGATGCTGATGGCCTGGTCGGCCCACTGCTCGAAATCGAGCATGATCGCTAACCTCTCTTCCGGCCGTCCGGTGACCGAGCCGTCAGTTCTGCCGGTCGTCGCCGCGGTCGGAGCCGGAGTCGTCGAGGAAGCCCTGCGCCTTCTCCGAGCCCTTGTCGAGCTGGTCGCTGTACTTGCCGTCGGTCTTCTCGTTGATGAAGTCCTTGGCCTTGTCCAGCCCTTCGCTGACCTTGTCCGAGTTCTCCGACAGTTTGTCCTTGGCCTTGCCGATCATCTCGTTGAAGTCGGGCATGGCTATCTCCCCCGATATCTCGTCGGCTCGTACCGGGTGACCCGGTTATGCCGCGGATAGCCATACCCTGCACTACAAGCGGAAACACGCAAGACGGACGCGAGGAGACCATGGGCGGGACACCTGTCGTGGCGGTGGTGGGCGCGACGGCGGCGGGCAAATCCGACCTCGCCGTGGGGCTCGCGCGGGCGGTCGGCGGCGAGGTCGTCAACGCCGATTCCATGCAGCTCTACGCCGGGATGGACGTCGGCACCGCCAAGCTCACCGTCGCCGAGCGGCGCGGTGTTCCGCACCACCTGCTGGACATCTGGGACGTCACGCGCGAGGCGTCCGTCGCGGAGTACCAGCGGCTCGCCCGCGGGCTGATCGACGACCTGCGCGGGCGCGGCGTCGTGCCGATCCTGGTCGGCGGGTCCGGGCTGTACGTCCGCGCGGTGCTCGACCCGCTGGAGTTCCCCGGCACCGACCCGGCCGTGCGCGCCCGGCTTGAGGCCGAGCTCGCCGAGGCGGGCGCGGAACCGTTGTACGCACGGCTCGCCGCCGCCGACCCGGCCGCCGCGGCCGCGATCCTGCCCGGCAACGGCCGCCGCATCGTGCGCGCGCTCGAGGTCATCGAGCTGACCGGCCGCCCGTTCAGCGCCACGATGCCGGGCTACACGTACGTCTACGACGCCGTGCAGGTCGGCGTACGGGTGCCGCGGCCGGTGCTCGACGACCGCATCGACCGGCGCGTGGGCCGCATGTGGGCCGGCGGCCTGGTCGAGGAGGTGCGCGGGCTCGCCGGCCGCGGCCTGCGCGCCGGGCGCACCGCGTCGCGCGCGCTCGGCTACGCGCAGGTGCTGCGCCACCTCGACGGCGACTGGACCGACGAGCAGGCGCGCGCGGAGACCGCGCGCGCCACCCGGAGGTTCGCCCGCCGCCAGGAGTCGTGGTTCCGCCGCGACCCCCGCGTGCGCTGGCTCGACCACTCCGATCCCGACCCGCTGGGCAGTGCCGTCGCGCTCGTGCGCCGCTGACTCAGCGGAACGCGTCGGCGTGCTCGGCGGCCCACTGCGCGAAGGCCCGGCCGGGGTGGCCGATGACCTGCTCGTACGCCGGGAAGATCGTCGCCGGCTGGTCGACGGATCCGGCCATGAAGGTCAGCAGCATCTCGGCCGCGGGCTCGGGCATCTGCTCCAGCATCACGGCGAGCGCCTGCTCGCGGGTCTGCTCCTCGAAGCGGATCTGGCGCCCGGCCGCCTCGGCCAGCGCCGCGACCCGCTCGATCTGCGTCAGCGACTCAGGGCCGGACAGCGCGTACGCCTGCCCGGCGTGGCCGTCCTCCAGCAGCGCGGCCACCGCGACGTCGGCGATGTCGGCCTCGTGGATGGGCGCCTGGTGGGAGCGGCCGTACGGGGCGCGGACGACGCCCTCGGCGCGGATCATCGCGGCCCACTGCCAGAGGGCGTTCGCGGAGAACGGCCCCGGGCGCAGGTGGGTCCACTCCACGCCGGAGGCCTCCGCGGCGCGCTCGACCACGGCGTGGCGGTCGCCGATCGCGTTGCCCTCGCCCATCAGCACTGCCAGCGCCGACAGCGTGACCACGCGGCGGACGCCCGCCCCGGTCGCCAGCGACAGCACCGCCTGCGGCTCGGCGGTGGGGAAGAGGTACATCCGGTCGACGTCCTTGAACAGGTCGGAGGTCAGGGTGTCCGCCCGGTCCAGGTCACCGGCGGCGACCTCGGCGCCCGCGGGCAGGTCCGCGGTCTCCGGGCGGCGCGTCAGCGCGCGTACGGACTGCCCGGCGTCCAGCAGGCTTGCGACGATATTGCGGCCCACGTTGCCCGTGGCGCCCGTCACGAGAATGGTCATGGTTGCTCCCCGTTCGGAAGATGCGGTGCGGCCCCGGATCACCATTCTTCACTGGTGATCGCGACCTGCCGAATCGACCCAGGCGGCCGGATAGGCTTGCTGGTCATGCGGTTCCTGAAGGGGCACGGCACGGAGAACGACTTCGTGGTCATCCCCGACCCCGACGCCACGCTCGACCTCACGGCCGGGCTCGTGCGGCGGCTGTGCGACCGGCGGGCCGGCATCGGCGCCGACGGCGTGCTGCGGGCCGTCCCGGCGAAAGCCGTGCCGGAGGCGGCCGGGATGGCCGACCGCGCCGAGTGGTTCATGGACTACCGCAACGCCGACGGCAGCGTCGCGGAGATGTGCGGGAACGGCGTGCGCGTCTTCGCCCGCTACCTCGCCGAGACCGGCCGTGTCGCGCCCGGCGGCGCGTTCGCGCTGGCCACCCGTGCGGGCATCCGCGACGTCACGCTCCACCCCGAGGGCGACGTCAGCGTCGACATGGGCGCGCCGCGCACGTACGGCGCGAGCACCGCGGCGATGGCCGGGCGCTCCTATAACGGGCTGGTCGTGAACGTCGGCAACCCGCACCTTGCGGCGCTCGTCGCCGAACCGGTGGCCGGCCTCGACCTCTCCGCCCCGCCGGCCTTCGACGCCGCCGCGTTCCCCGACGGCGCGAACCTGGAGCTGCTGCGCCCGCTGGGCGCGCGCCACGTGGAGATGCGGGTCTACGAGCGCGGCTCGGGCGAGACCCGTTCGTGCGGCACCGGCACGGTCGCCGCCGCGGTGGCCGCGGCCCGCGCCGCCGGCGAGCCGTACGGCGCCTGGCGCGTCGACGTCCTCGGCGGCACGGTCACGGTGACGCTCACCGAGGAGACGAGTTTCCTGCGCGGCCCCGCGGTGCTGGTCGCCGAGGGCGAGCTGCGCCCGGAGTGGCTCGCGGGCTGAGAACGCGCGTACGCCCTCCCGGCGCCGGGAGGGCGTACGTATCGCTCGTGCCGTCAGTGCGCGGCGGTGGCGTGCGCCGGGGCGTCGAGGATCATGACGCCGGGGCGTACGGACGACTCCCCGTTGGCGAAGTTCTGCTCGACCTGCGCGGCCTCGGCGGCGCTCGGCTTGTCGTTCTTGCAGTCGACCGGTGCGCTGTGGCCGGACATGAGGTCCGAGCACAGGCCCGTGCGGTTGTCCGGCAGGCCGAGGATGTGGCCCATCTCGTGGGTGGCGATGCGCGGCACGTAGTAGCCGTCGTTCACGGCCTCGCGGCCCATCCAGATCTCGCCGTGGCCGAGGCTGTCCGGCTGGGTGCGCGGCCAGCCGTCGTCGGCGACGACGACGAAGTCGGCCGGGGTGCCGGCCTCGATGTGCACGTCGTCGACGCTGGCGTTCCAGGTCTGCGCGGCGTCGTCGACGGCCTGCTTGAACTCCTCGGCGCCGCTCGCGTCGTACTTGAGCGTGGTGACGGCGGCCTTGTGCGGCGCGGCCGGTGCGGCGGGCGCGGCGTGGGCGGCGCCGCCGGTCAGCAGCGCGGCGGTGAGCAGGGGCGCGCGGCGGCGAGCGCGGCCAGGAACCGGCGCGGTCTGCGGGAATCTGCCATTGCGGTCTCCTTGCGGTACCCGTGCGGGGATGCGGGCGCCGGTCAGCGTAGGCACCCGCTCACCGGCGGTGTCAATCGCCTGTCAATCCCCGTCAAGTCGTGGCCGCAGGTGGCCGCCCGGACCAACGCGTGGGTTTCGCGCTCGCCGAGTCGGCACAATGCGTGCTGTATAAATCACACTGGGTAGTGCATCGCGTGGGCGGTACGGCGCACGACGCGACGGCGGGGGGACCGCGTGGGAATGTTCTTGCTTCGGCGCCTGGCGAACTATGTGCTCCTGGTGGCCGTCGCGACGAGCCTCGCGTACCTGCTCGCGGCGTCCGCGCTGCACCCCCGCGCCAACTACGAGGGCCGCGCCGCGCACCCGCCCGAGGCGGTCGTCAACGCGCGGCTGACCGAGCTGAACCTCAACGACCGCACGCCCCTGTGGCAGCGGTACGTCCGGTGGGCCGGCGGTGTGCTGCGCGGCGACTTCGGCCGCACATGGCAGGGCGAGTCGGTGAACGCCGAGGTCGCGCGGCGGTTCGGCGTGACGCTGCGGCTGCTGCTCCTCGGCATGGTGCTCGGCGGCGTCATCGGCGTGCTGCTCGGCGCGCTGAGCGCGGTGCGGCAGTACGGCGCCGCCGACCGCGTGATCACGACCGGCTCGTTCGTCGTCATGTCGATCCCCGTGTTCGTGCTCGGCGTGCTGCTCCAGGTCGGCGCCATCAAGGTCAACAACGCCACGGGCGTGCGGATCTTCGAGTTCTCCGGCGAGTACAGCGCCGGCCTGTCCGGCGGTTTCTGGACGCAGCTCGGCGACCGGCTCAAGCACCTCGTGCTCCCGACGGTCAGCCTGGCGGCCGGGCAGATCGCGGTGTTCAGCCGCTACCAGCGCAGCGCCATGTTGGACGTCATGGCCGCCGACTTCGTCCGCACGGCGCGGGCCAAGGGGCTGCGCAGGCGGACCGCGCTGCTGCGGCACGCGCTGCGCACGGCGCTGATCCCGTCCGTCACCTACTTCACGTACACGTTCGGCATCCTGCTCGTCGGCACGGCGCTGACGGAGAAGATCTTCGGCTGGCACGGCCTCGGCGAGTGGTTCGTCGACTCCGTCGGCCAGAACGACGTCAACGCGGTCGCCGCGGTCAACTGCCTGGCCGCGGTGCTCGTGCTCGTCGCCGGGATCGCATCGGACGTCCTGTACGCGATCCTCGACCCGCGCGTACGGGTCGGGTGAGGCCCCGATGAGCGGGTCCGGATCCCGGTCGGGTGTCGTGGCGCGCCGCGCCGTCCGCAACGTGCCCGCGGTGGCCGGCGCCGTCGTGCTCGTGCTGCTGTTCCTGCTCGCCTTCCTCGGCCCGTACCTCACGAAGTGGGGCTACCAGGACAAGGACTTCACCGCGTTCCGGCAGCCGCCGTCGCCGCGGCACTGGTTCGGCACCGGCGACGCCGGCCAGGACGTCTTCGCCACGACCGTGCGCGGCATGCAGAAGTCGCTGATCATCGGGCTGCTCGTGGCCGTGGTGTCCACCGGGCTGGCCGGGGTGGTCGGCGCGTTCGCCGGGTACTTCCTCGGCGCCGTCGACCGCGTGCTGATGTGGGTCGTGGACCTGCTGCTCGTCCTGCCGTCGTTCCTGATGGTGGCGATCCTGTCGCCGCTGTTCCGCGGCGCCACGTGGCTGCTGTTCGCGGCGCTGCTCGCCGCGTTCATGTGGATGGTCACCGCGCGGATCATCCGCGGCATGACGATGTCGCTGCGCGAACGCGAGTACGTCCTGGCCGCGCGGTACATGGGCGTGCCGCCGGTGCGCATCGTCTTCCGGCACATCCTGCCGAACGTGTCGTCGCTGCTCATCGTGGACGCGACGATCAACGTCAGCGCGGCCGTTATGGCGGAGTCGGCGCTGTCGTACTTCGGCTTCGGTGTGCAGCCGCCCGACGTCTCGCTCGGCACGCTGCTGGCCGACGCGAGCACGCAGGCCACGACGTACCCGTGGCTGTTCCTCTTCCCGGCCGCGCTGCTCGTCCTGATCGTGCTCAGCGTCAACCTCATCGGCGACGGCCTGCGCGACGCGCTCGACCCGGCGTCCGGGAAGGCCGCCCGGTGACCGGCCCGGAGCCGGCCGTCCTGTCGGTCGCCGGCCTGCACGTCACGTTCCCCGGGGCGGCGGGGCGGGTGCCCGCCGTGCGCGGCGTCGGGTTCGACCTGGCGCGCGGCGAGGCGCTCGGCATCGTCGGGGAGTCGGGGTCGGGCAAGTCGGTGGCGTCGCTGGCCGTCATGGGCCTGCTCCCCGGGAACGCCGAGGTCCGCGGCTCGGTACGGCTGGACGGCGAGGAGCTGATCGGCCGCGACGACGCCACGCTGTCGAAGATCCGCGGCGCGCGGATCTCCATGGTGTTCCAGGACCCGCTGTCCGCGCTGACGCCGGTCTACTCGGTGGGCGACCAGATCGCCGAGGCCGTACGCGCGCACACCGACATGCCGCGCGGGCGGGCCGCCCGGCGCGCGATCGACCTGCTCGACCTGGTCGGCATCCCGAATGCGGCGCAGCGGGCGCGGGCGTTCCCGCACGAGTTCTCCGGCGGCATGCGGCAGCGCGTCATGATCGCGATGGCCGTCGCGGGCGGCCCGGACGTCATCATCGCCGACGAGCCCACCACGGCGCTCGACGTCACCATCCAGGCGCAGATCCTCGACGTGTTCGCCACCGCGCGCGCGGCCACCGGCGCGGCCGTCGTCATGATCACCCACGACCTCGGCGTGGTGGCCGGGTTCGCCGAGCGGGTGCTGGTCATGTACGCGGGCCGGGTCGTGGAGTCCGGCGCCGTCGACGACGTCTACTACCGGCCGCGCATGCCGTACACCATGGGGCTGCTCGGCGCCGTGCCCCGCGTGGACGCCGCGGCCCGTACACCGCTGGTGCCGATCGAGGGCGCGCCGCCGTCGCCTGCCGCGCTCCCGTCCGGATGCCCGTTCCGGCCGCGCTGCCCGATGGCCGTCGACGTGTGCCGGACGGCCGAGCCCGGCCTCCTGCCGGTCGGGCGTACGGGCCACGCGGCCGCGTGCCACCGGAGCGGGGAGATCGAGGACGCGGGGATGGCGCCGGCGGAGGTGTTCGCGGTGCCGGAGATCCCCGCGCCCGAGGCAGCCGCGCTTCCGCGTGACGAGCGTGCCCCCGTGCTCGCGGTCGAGGGCCTCGTCAGGCACTTCCCGCTGATGAAGGGCGCCGTGCTCAAGCGGCGGACCGGCACCGTACGGGCGGTGGACGGCATCGGCTTCGACATCCGCGCCGGCGAGACGCTCGGGCTGGTCGGGGAGTCCGGCTGCGGCAAGACGACGACGCTGCACGAGGTGCTGGCGCTGGCGCGGCCGCAGGCCGGGCGGATCACCGTCCTCGGCCACGACACCGCGGCGCTCACCCGGCGCGGCCGGCGCGCCCTGCGCCGCGACATGCAGGTCGTCTTCCAGGACCCGACGGCCGCGCTCGACCCGCGCATGCCGGTCGCCGACATCCTCGCCGAGCCGCTGCGCGCGCAGGGCAGGCCGCGCGGCGAGGTGCGCGCGCGGGTGCGCCGCCTGCTCGACCTCGTCGGGCTGGCGCCGGAGCACCGGGCGCGCTACCCGGCGGACTTCTCCGGCGGCCAGCGGCAGCGCATCGGCATCGCCCGCGCGCTCGCGCTCGAACCGCGCCTGGTCGTGCTGGACGAGCCGGTGTCGGCGCTCGACGTGTCCATCCAGGCGGGGATCGTCAACCTGCTCGACGACCTGCGCGCGCGGCTGGACCTGGCGTATCTGTTCGTCGCGCACGACCTGTCCGTCGTACGGCACATCGCCGACCGCGTGGCCGTGATGTACCTCGGCCGGATCGTGGAGATCGGCGCCGCCGACACGGTCTTCGCCGCGCCCGCCCACCCGTACACGCGGGCGCTGCTGTCCGCCATCCCGATCCCCGATCCGCACAAGGAGCGCGCGCGTACGCGGGTCCTGCTGTCCGGCGACCTGCCGAGCCCGGCGGCCCCCCCGTCCGGCTGCCGGTTCCACACCCGCTGCCCGAAGTTCGCGGCCGAGCTGACCGAGGAGGAGCGGCGGCCGTGCCGGGAGGACGATCCGCGCCTCCGTGCGCCCCGTACGGGCGCGGACCAGCGGGCCGCCTGCCATTACGCGTCGTCGTGACGCGCCATTGAGGAGAAAGGACGGATCATCGTGAGGACGAAGCGGCTGAGGAGCGTGGCGCCGCTGGTCGCGGTGTGCGTGCTCGCGGGGGCCTGCGCCGTGGCGTGCAGCGGCGGCGGGAGCGGGGGGACCGGCGGCGACGGGGCGACTCCGCGGAAGATCGCCCTGATCGACATCAACGCCAAGCCGGCCGACCAGGTCAAGGACGGCGGGACGCTGCGGTACGCGATCGACCAGTGGGTGCCGCAGTGGAACCAGCTCCAGGTCGACGGGGCGCTCCAGGTCGCGGACGAGCCGGAGTCGGCGATCTTCCCGCGCATGTTCCGCTCCGACGACAAGGGGGACGTCGAGCCGAACCCCGACTTCCTCAGCGACGCCTCGGTCGTCCAGAAGAAGCCGAAGCAGGCGGTCACTTACACGATCAACCCGAAGGCGAAGTGGTCCAACGGCGACCCGATCACCTGGAAGGACTTCGCCGCGCAGTGGAAGGCGATGCGGGGGACCGACAGCCGCTACCAGGTGGCGTCGACCACGGGATACGAGCGGATCGACGCGGTCAAGAAGGGCTCGGACGACCGTACGGTGCACGTCACGTTCGACAAGCCGTTCGGTGAGTGGCTGAAGCTGTTCGACCCGCTGTACCCGGCGAAGTACACCTCGGATCCGGACAAGTTCAACAACGCCTACCGGGAGAAGATCCCGGAGACGGCCGGGCCGTTCAAGGTCAGCAAGATCGACAAGACGTCGCAGAGCGTCACGCTCGTGCGCGACCCGAAGTGGTGGGGCACGAGGCCCAAGCTCGACTCGATCGTGTTCCGGTCCATGGACGACAGCGCCATGCCGGGCGCGTTCGCCAACGGGGAGATCGACTACGCCCCGATCGGCGCCGACGCCAGCGCGTACAAGCAGGCGACCGGCGTCAAGGGCGCGCAGGTGCGCAAGGCCGCCGGGCCGGACTACCGCACGCTGACGTTCGGCAGGAGCGGCGCGTTCACGGACGTGAAGGTGCGCCAGGCCGTCGCGATGGGCATCAACCGCCAGGCCATCGCCACCGCGGACCTCCAGGGGCTCGACTGGCCGATCCGTACGATGGACAACCACTTCTTCGTCAACACCCAGGCCGGCTACCGCGACAACGCCGGCATGACCGGGACGTTCAACCAGAACCGGGCGAAGCAGACGCTGGACGGCCTCGGCTGGAAGCCCGGCACGGGCGGCGTCCGCACCAAGGGCGGCAAGCAGCTCACGGTCGACATGGTGATCCCGAGCGGCACGCCGGCCTCGAAGAACGAGGCGGAGATCGTCCAGACGATGCTGAAGGACATCGGGGTCAAGCTCGACATCCGGTCGGTGTCGTCCAACGACTTCTTCAACAAGTACGTCATGCCGGGCGACTTCGACCTCGCGCCGTTCTCGTGGATCGGCACGCCGTTCCCGATCGCCGACGCGAAGTCGATCTACGGCACCCCGAAGGGCGACGACCCGCAGCAGAACTTCGGCCGGATCGGCTCGGAGAAGGCCGACAAGCTCATGGACAAGGCGCAGTCCGAGCTGAACGTCCAGCAGGCGCGCGCGGACATGAACGAGGCCGACAACCTCATCTGGAGCATCGCGCACTCGCTGATCCTCTACCAGCGCCCGCAGTACACCGCCGTGAAGGCGAACCTCGCGAACATCGGCTCGTGGGGCTTCCAGAGCAGGAACTTCGCGACGGTCGGGTTCACGAAGTAGCCCGTACCGCCGGGGCTCACGCGCGCGGCGCGGCGGGCTCCGGCGGCGGCACGGGCGGCGTCCGCTCGGCGAGCTCCGGCTTGGGCGCGTCCGGCGGGCTCTCCTCGGCGTCGACCCGGCGCCGCCAGGGCAGCGCCCACACCAGGACCGCGAGCACCGCGAACGACGACCACGCCCATCCGACGTGCATGTGCCGCCAGTGGACGGGGTTCGTCCCGAGCACCGTCAAGGGGCCGTAGCCCGCCCACGCCCACGCGCTCGACACGAGCACGAGGTACGGGGTCGCGCGCGTGGGGCGGGCAAATAGGAACGGCAGCGGCCACAGCAGGTACTGCGTGCCCATCCGGTGGGTGACGACCAGGAACGCGATGAGGATAGCGATCGTGAGGTCGATCGGGTGCGCGCGCCGCCACCACCACAGCGCCGCGATGATGCCGGCGGCCAGCACCAGCGTGCCGATCTTGCCGAGCAGCGGCACCTCCTGCTGGGCGCCGCCGGTCGCCAGGGACGTCCATCCCCAGTCGCCGACGATGGCGCGGGTGTGCAGGAGCGTCTTGACGATGTCAATCAGGTAGCGGTACGTGAACGGCCGGACGAACAGTGGCTGGGTGACCAAGAACACAAGGGGCACCGCGAACGACCACGCCAGCGTCGTGAAGCGCCGCCGCGCGCCGGACAGCGTCAGCAGGATTCCGGGCAGCAGCAGGACCGGCCAGCTATTGGTCGTGATGGACAGGCCTGCCAGGATGCCGGCGATCATCGCGCGGTTCCTGACCTGCGAGCGGGCCACCAGGAACGCGCCGACGCCGAGCCCGAGCGCCAGGGGTTCGATCTGGCCGTGCAGGGCACAGACCATGATCGCGAGTGGATTGCAGGCCCATTGGAAACGCCGAAGTGCACCATTCCCGCGTGCCAGGCGTCCCACCAGTACCATGAGAACGAGGTCCGCGAAGATCGGCACCAGATGGCCGGTGGTGTTCCACGACAGTCCGGTGACCCGCGCGAACCAGAGCTGACCGGCGAGAACGTAGGCCATCAACGAGAGGAAGTGCCAACCGCCCTCCCGAATGTTCAACACCGGGTCGTGCAGGCTGAGCACGTTGACCGCCGTGGAGTGGAAGTCGACGGCGAAGTCCCAGGGGTACGGCCCACCGCGCTGCGCCGCGAGCATCCCGAGGCGCAGGACGAGACCGATTATCAAGGCGGCCCAAAGAGGCGGAGACCAGCCGCGGCGCTGGCTGACCAGCATCAACGCCGTGGCGATGACCGGGGCGAGGGCGAGGGCGATCAGGTGTGGCACCGCGTTCCTAAATTCCTCTAAGGTCCATTCGGTATCCATCTACTGCGACGTCCAAGCGTGGCATGGACGGGCACCTACCAGGACACCCGGTGGGGACGCAGTCTGCGAAGGAGTGTGGCATGACGCAGCCGTACGGCGGCGCCGCTGAGGAGAGTGATCTGGCCGGGGCCAGAGTCCTCGTGACCGGCGGTTCCGGTTTCATCGGGACGCGGGTCGTTGCCGCGCTGATCGCGGCGGGGGCCGAGCCCCTGGTGGCCGACCTCAACCCACACGCCGACCCGGACGTCCCGATCGTCCTCGGCGACCTGCGCGACCCGGAGGTGCGGCGCAAGGCCGTCACGCCGGGGCTCGACGGCATCATCCATTTGGCGGCGCTCACGTCGGTGCTGAAGTCCATTGAGACGCCTGACGAGGTCTACCGCACCAACGTCGACATGACGGCCGGGCTGCTCGAGCTCGCCCGCGAGCATTCGGTGCCGCGGCTGCTGTTCGCCTCGACGAACGCCGTGACCGGCGACGTCGGCGCCGCGCCGATCGACGAGTCGCTCCCGCTGCGCCCGCTGACCCCGTACGGCGCCACTAAGGCGGCCTCGGAGATGCTGATCAGCGCCTACACCGCGTGTTACGGCGTGGCCGGCTGCGCACTGCGGTTCGCGAACGTCTACGGCCCGGGGATGCACGCGAAGGACAGCATGATCCCCCGGCTGATGCGCGCGGCGCGCGACGGCGGCGGCGTGCAGGTCTACGGCGACGGCGAGCAGGTGCGCGACTTCGTCCACGTCGACGACGTCATCCAGGCGATGTTCCTCGCCTGGCGCACCGGCCAGACGGGCCCGCTCGTGGTCGGCTCCGGCGTGTCGAACTCCGTGATCGACCTCGTCGAGGCGGTCCGCGTGGTCACCGGCGCACCGCTGCCCGTGACGCACGTACCGGCCAAGCCGGGGGAGATGCCCGCCGTGGTGCTGAACCCCGAGCGGCTGCGCGGCCTTGGCCACAAACCCTCCTACGACCTGAAGGACGGTCTCGCGACCGTCTGGCCCGACTTCGGTGACGGGGGTGGCGACAAGTGACCGCAGTGGCGCAGCCGAGCAGCGGGCTCGTCGACGACGACGCCGTCGAGGCGTTCATCGCGGAGTACGGCTCGGGCGCGAAGCCGCCCGAGCTGGCCCCCGTGGCGATCGTCATCGCCGCGTACAACGAGGCGGACGGCATCGCCGACGTCCTCAAGTCGATGCCCGGCATCGTGTGCGGGCAGGAGACCTCCACGATCGTGGTGGTCGACGGCGCGAAGGACGACACGGCGCGGCTCGCCCGCGACTGCGGCGGCGTCTACGTCTGCGACGTGGCGGTCAACCGCGGGCAGGGTGCCGCGCTGCGCCTCGGCTACCGGCTGGCCCGCACCTGCGGCGCCGAATACATCATCACGACCGACGCCGACGGGCAGTACAACCCGGCCCACATGGAGACGATCCTCGAGCCGGTGGTCAACGGCGAGGCGGACTTCTGCAGCGGCTCCCGTGTGCTCGGCCACCAGGAGACCACCGACCGGTTCCGGCGCCTCGGCGTCCACGTGTTCGCCACGATCATCAGCGGGCTGACCGGCCAGCGCATCACCGACACCTCGTTCGGAATGCGCGCCATGCGCGCCGAGGTGACGGGGAACGTCGAGCTGCGGCAGCCGCAGTACCAGTCTTCCGAGCTGCTCATCGGGATCATCGCGCGCGGCTACCGGGTCGTCGAGCGGCCCGCGGTGATGCAGATCCGCTCGGCCGGGAAGAGCAAGAAGGGCAACAACCTGGTCTACGGCTCGCGCTACGCCCGCGTGGTCTTCGGCACCTGGCTGCGCGAGCGGAAGTCAGCGCGGCGCGGCGTTCCCGGTGGCCGGCCTGCGGCCGAAGATCACATAGTGGAACAGCAGGAACTTGCCGACGAACAGCACTCCGTAGGTTCCTAGGTAGACGGCTCCGACGAAGGCCACCTGAAGCGGATGACTTCTCGTGAGCTCCGGCGCGTATCCGTGCGCGAGGTCGCTCGTCCATGTCGAGACGAACAGGGCGGCCACCGAGGTCGCCCAGAAGGGCAGCACCTCGCGCCACGGGTTCGCCCGTCCGCGAAGACCCCAGGCCCAATTGCGGCTGAAGTAGTAGTTCACCAGGGCGCCGGCGGCCCAGGCGGCGACCGACGCCGTCTTCGGGCCTGTCAGGCTGGCGCCCAACAGGCTGAGCAGCACGGTCTCGCTCGCGATGAACGCCAGGCCCGAGCCGAGTGTGTATTTGGTGAGAATCCTGGCGATCCGCCGGCGGAGCACGCGGTCCGCCACGCGGCGCAGCAGGCCGGGCCCCCGGGAGTCGGTGTTCATCGAGACCAAGGATAGGGCTGGGGATAACCGATCATGAACAGGCGGTAATTTCCCCACGGTTGCTTTACTGATCTCCCGAAAATGAATGTCAACAGGCCCGGGTCATCACCGGGATCGACAAGGAAGGCACGAACGCATGAGGATCCTGGTACTGGGTGGCGACGGCTACCTCGGTTGGCCCACCGCACTGCACCTGTCGCAGCGCGGCCATGACGTGGGCATCGTCGACAACTTCGCCCGCCGCACGTACGACTTCGAGCTCGGCGTCGAGTCGCTCGTGCCGATCGAGTCGCTGCAGTCCCGCGTCGAGGCGTGGGAAGAGGTGACCGGCAAGCACATCGAGTCGTTCGTCGGCGACCTGACCGATGCGGCGTTCACGTATGACACGCTGCGTGACTTCCGTCCGGACGCGGTGGTGCATTTCGCGGAGCAGCGTGCGGCGCCGTATTCGATGATCGACCGGAAGCACGCGGTGTACACGCAGACGAACAACGTGGTGGGCACGTTGAACCTGCTGTACGCG
>DASXYG010000014.1:0-21851 GCA_036502625.1 Streptosporangiaceae bacterium | reverse complement strand
CCTGGGGGGGGGTGGTGCGGGGGGTGCCGCCGGACTGTTTCGCCGCCGTGATGGCTACCGGGATCGTTTCGGTGGGGTTGCGGGATGCCGTGCCAGGGGTGTCGGTGGGGCTGATGTGGGCGGCGTGCGCGGTGTACGGGGTGCTGTGTGCGGCTTCGGTGGGGCGAGTGGTCGCCGTGCGGGGGGACGTGCGGCGGGATCTCGTCGATCCGGGGCGGGCGTTCGGGTTCTTCACGTTCGTGGCCGGGACGGACGTGATCGGGGTGCGGATGGCGCTCGACGGGCGCCTGGCGGTGGCCGTGGTCCTGTTCGGCGTCGGCGGGCTGGCGTGGCTGGTGCTCGGCTACGCGGTGCCGTGGTGGGCGGTCATGGGGGACCGTACGCGCGGGTCCGTGCTGGGGCGGGCGAACGGGGGGTGGTTCGTGGCGGTGGTGGCCGCGCAGTCCGTGGCGATCTTGGCCGCCGTACTGGAGCGGTCGGGGGGCGGGGAGGTCGGCGTCGTGTTGGCGCTGGTGGCGGTGGTCTGCTGGTCGGTGGGGGTGGTCGGTTATCTGGCCGTGGCGATGGTGGTGGCGGTGCGGCTGCTGGTGGAGCGGCCGGAGCCCGGGGAGGTCACACCGGCGTACTGGGTGGCTATGGGGGCTACCGCGATCACCGTGCTGGCCGGGTCGCAGATCACCCGGATGGCGCCCGCGCCCGCGCTGTCCGCCGTACGGCCGCTGCCCGCGGCGGTGTCCGTGCTGTTCTGGGGGTTCGGCACCTGGCTCATCCCGCCGCTGCTCGCCGCGGGCTGGTGGCGGCACGTCACGCACCGGGTGCCGCTGCGGTTCGAGGGCGGCTGGTGGAGCATCGTCTTCCCGCTCGGCATGTACGGCGTCGCGACCGCGGCGCTCGGCCAGGCGGACCGGCTGCCGCTGGTGCTGGGCATCGGGCACGGGGAGATCTGGCTGGCCGCGGCGGCGTGGGCGGTGACGGCGGCGGGGGGCGCGGTGCATCTCGTACGGAGGGCGCGCGTTCGGGTTTGAACACTTTGTTTTCATCATTCTGTTTGCTAGCCTCGTGGCATGGCAGCGAACACCGGACACGGCGACCCCTTCACCGCACCCGACCCGGGCGAGACGCGCGCGGGGCGTGAGTACGCGGCGCTGATGCGGGTCGCGGAGCGCCACGGGTCGACCGATGCGCGGCGGCGGCGCGCGTCCCATCCCTCGGTCGTCGCGCCGCACGAGGCGATCCGCCTGGTGGCGTACCTCCTCAGCGGCGCCGCCGCCGCGGAGGACGACGAGCCCGAGGTCGACCGGGCGGACGTCACGGCCGCACTGAGCCTGGTCCCGAAGGCGCGCGCGGAGATGGACGAGCTGGAGGCCGGCCTGCTCCTGATGGCCCGCGGCCGCGGCATGACCTGGCAGGAGATCGCCTTCGGCCTCGGCCTCGGCACCGCCCAGGCGGCCCGCCAGCGCTACGAACGCCTGACCGCGCGCTCCGCCGCGCCGTAACGCGGGCCGCGGCGCCGAACGCGAGGATCGCGGGGATCCCGGAGGTCATACGGTTTCCTTCACGGTGCCGGGACGGGCCGGGACGCGGTGCGACTGCCAGGTGGTGAACGCGAGGGTCGCGGCGGCCAGGGCGGCTACCGCGAGGAGCAGGGCGGACGGCGTGGCGAGGCGGTCGAGCAGGGACAGCGCGTACGGGGCGGCGTAGCCCGCGTACGCGAACGCCTGGAAGCAGGCGGTCATCGCGGCGAGTCCGGCGGGCCGGGCCAGCCGCTGCACCTCGCCGAGGCCGAAGATCAGGCAGAACCCGTAGCCGCAGCCGAGCACCACGGCCGCCGCCAGCACGAGCGCGGGCCGGGCCGCCCCGGGCACCGCGGTGGCCCCGGCCTCGGCCACCAGCCCGGCGATCACCACGGCGAGCCCGGCGCCGAGCAGCCTGGCCGGCCCCGTACGGTCGACGCGCCTGGCCAGCGGGGTGGCGGCCACGCCCGACAGCGCCGTGGCGACGGTGGCCAGCGCGGCGAAGACGATCGCGAACCCCGGCACTTGCGGCGACGCCAGCCCCGGCGCGTACGCCATGGCGACCGTCGCGGAGACGAACACCCAGGGCGCCAGCGGCAGCACCACGCGCACGAACCGCGCCGGGAACAGCCCCCGGCCGCGCGGCGGATCAGGCCGGGCCGCCCCCGGGGTTCGGGCGGCCAGCGGGTCGCGGCGGACCGTTTCCGGGGTGCGGGCGGCTACGGCCAGGGCGCCGGCGGCGAGGAGGAGGTGGGGGACGTACGGCAGGACCGCGGGGGCCGGGGCCCACTGGGCCAGGACGCCCGCTGCCAGGGGGCCGAGGCCGAAGCCCAGGGTCATGGCGGCGCTGGTGCGGCGGGCGGCGGCGCCGGGCGGCGCCGTGCCGTACGGGGGCGCGGACAGCTCCTTGATCCAGGCGGCGCCCGTGCTGAACGCGCTGCCGCTGGCCAGGCCGACCAGGAGGCGGCCCGCGGAGAGCAGCGCCGCGCTGTGCGCCCCCGCGATGAGCACCGCGCCCGCGGCCATCGACAGCGCGAGCGCGGCCAGCACGACGCGGCGGCGGCCGATGCGGTCCGACAGCGGGCCCGCCACCAGCAGGCCGGGGATCAGGCCCGCGGCGTACAGCGCGAACGTCGCCTGCACCAGCGCTGGGCTGAACCCCAGCCGCGTCCGGTACAGCAGCAGCATCGGCGTGAACTGGTTCGTCCCCCAGCCCACCACCCACACCGCGACCGCCGCCCCCCACCACGACCGCCACCCCCGCGCCGCCCCTCGCGCCTGGGCCACGCCGCTCCCCGCGACCGCGCCGCTCTCCACCGTCGCCGGGCGCCTTCCGGTCGTCATTGCCATGACCTCCTCGTACGGACCAGGCTTCGAGCCTCGTCGGAGCCGTACGGTGATCCAAGTGGCACTGATGACAATCTGCGCTAAATTAGTGACATGACTCCGCACCGGGTGGCGCTGACCGTCACCGAGGGCGCGCCGATCTTCGAGATCGCCATCGCCTGTGAGATCTTCGGCCGGGAGCGGTCCGGCCTGCCCGACCCGTGGTACGACCTGCGCGTCTGCGCGCCGTCCGGCCCGCCGGTGCACACCGGTTCGGGGTTCGTGCCGGACACCCGCGACGGCTACGACGTGCTGCCCGGCGCCGACACCGTGATCATCGCCGCGCTGGCCGACCCGCCCGCGGAGCCGCCCGCCGAGCTGATCGCCGCGGTCCGCGCCGCGCACGCGAACGGCGCCCGCATCGTGTCGCTGTGCACCGGCGCGTTCGTGCTGGCCGCCGCGGGCATCCTCGACGACCGCCCGGCCACCACCCATTGGGCGTACGCCGACGACCTCGGGCGCCGCTATCCGGCCGTACGGATGGACCCCAGCGTGCTGTTCGTCGACGACGGCGACGTGCTCACCAGCTCGGGCACCACCGCGGGCATCGACCTCTGCCTGCACATCGTCCGCGCCGACCACGGCACCGCGGTGGCCAACCTGCTGGCCAGGCGGCTCGTCGCCCCGGCGCAGCGCGGCGGCGGCCAGGCGCAGTTCATCGAGGCGCCCACCACCGAGGAGCCGGCCGCGAGCCTCGCACCGCTGCTCGACTGGATGCGCGCCCGGCTCGACGAACCGCACACCGTCGACACGCTCGCCCGCCACGCCGGGCTGGCCAGGCGCACGCTGATCCGCCGGTTCCGCGCCACCACCGGCATGACCCCGATCCGGTGGCTCACCACGCAGCGCGTCCTGCGCGCCCGCGAGCTGCTGGAGTCCAGCGACCTCCCGATCGACCGCGTCGCGGACGCCGCCGGCCTCGGCGGCCCGGCGAACTTCCGCCGCCACTTCACCCTCGCGGTCGGCGTCAACCCCAGCACGTACCGCCGCACGTTCCACCCGCCCGGCGCCGTCGAACAGCCCGCGACCTAGGCTTGCGCGCATGACGGCCACTCCGGACGCCGAGCGCTACACGCCCGGCCACACCGCCTCGTCCGTTGCCTACATGGCCGCGCGCCGCGCCGAGACGCATGCGCGGTTCTTCCTGCCGCACCTGGCTTCCGGTCAGGCGGTCCTCGACCTGGGGTGCGGGCCGGGCACGATCACCGCGGGCCTGGCCGCCGCGGTCGCGCCCGGTCCCGTGCTCGGCGTCGACCAGGGCGCCGAGCAGCTCGACGGCGCGCGCGAGATGGCCGCCCGTACGGGGCTGGCGAACGCCAGGTTCGAGGAGGCGTCCTGCTACGACCTGCCGCTGGCCGACGCCTCGGTGGACCGCGTGTTCTCCCACGCCCTGTTCGAGCACCTCGCCGATCCGGCGCGGGCGCTGGCGGAGATCCGCCGGGTGCTGCGGCCCGGCGGCGTCGTCGGCCTGTGCAGCCCCGACTGGGGCGGGTTCATCCTCAGCCCGCCGCTCGACGACCCATTGCGCGTCTACACGCGGCTCCAGGAGGCCAACGGCGGCGACCCGCTCGCCGGGCGCCGGCTCGGCACGTACCTCGCTGGCGCCGGGTTCGCGGACGTACGGGCCGACGCGCGGTACGAGCGGCACCTCTCCCCCGCGGCCATCTCCGACTACCTGGCGATCCAGCTCGACGACGCCGGGGAGCGCGGCCACGCGCGTGCGCTGCGCGACTGGGCGGCCGCGCCCGGCGCGATGTTCGCCCAGGCGTGGGTGAGCGCCACCGCCGTACGCCCGGGCTGACCGGCTAGGTGTCGCAGTCGAGGTCCGTACGGCAGACCTCGCAGCGGAACCTGAGGATGCCCGCCACCGGCGCGGTGATGCGCACGGCGCAGGCCGGGCAGGAGAACGTGACGTTCAGCGGCGCGCGGCCGGTGAAGAAGTAGTCGTGGTCGCGTGACTGGCCGCGGCCGACGCCCCGCCGGGCGCGCCGGCGCTCGCCCTCGTAGCGGCGGCGCTCGCGGGTGTCGGCGGCGCTCAGCGGCGGGCGCCGCCAGTCGCCGGCCGCGCGCGCGTGCCCGGCGGCGAACGCCGTCCTGGCCTCCGGGGTGCGCAGCCACGGCGTGGGGTCGTCGGCGAAGCGGATCGCGCGCTTGCCGATGACGTAGCCGAGCTCCTCGGAGCTGAGGTAGCCGAGCCGCTCGGTGTAGGCGTAGGAGTACGACCGGTAGCTGCGGTGCGCGTTGAGCAGCGGCCAGCCGGTGCCGAGGTACGCGGTGGCCGTGTCGGTGAGGATCTCGTCCTCCGAGCGCAGGTCGTGGCGTTCCAGGAAGACGTGCATGACCTCGTGGGCGAGGACCGCGCCGATGTCGGAGCGGCGCGCGGCGAACCGGGTGTCGACCTCCACGCGGTACTCCGGGCCCGCGCCGAGCGTGACCATGCCGGCCCGGCCCGCGGGCATCGGCCGGAAGGCGACGGCGATGTGCGTGCGCGGCAGACGGAGGTGGGCGACCAGGTTGCGGGCGACGCGCTGGGTGCCGGACACCGGGTCCTCCCCGGCGGCGACCAGGATGTCGCCCGGCGGGATGCTCGCGCGGTACGCCTCGACGACGGCCGGCGACAGGCGTTTGTAGAGCAGGTAGATCGCCCGCCTGACCTCCCCGAGTTTCGACTCGCGGTCCTCGCCCGCGCGCCTGGGCCGCGGTGGCGCGTACGCGATCGCCGGGCCGCCGTCATCCGTCACCCGGGCGAGGCTATGGCGCGGCGCCGGGACCGGTCCCCGGCTCCTCCAGGAGGTTCAGGTCGAACGGCACGAGCGTGGTCGACCGCAGCAGCTCGTCGATCAGGTTGTGGTTCAGGGTGTTGCCGACCGGCTCGCCCACTTCGTCGCGGGTCAGCCCGGCGACGCCGCCGACGCGCGAGAGCCGGGAGCGCACCCGCTCCACGAGGCGTTCGACCGCGCGCGGGGTCCATCCGGCGTCGGGCTGCCGCTCGTCCAGCTCGGCGGCGGTGTCCCGCCAGGTCAGCGGCTGCGGGAACGGGTCGTGCAGGAGGTAGCGCTGGGCCAGGACGACGAGCGCGAGGCGTTCGGAGTCGTCAAGCCGCCAGGTCGTGGGCGGCAGCGTGACGTCGCGGTGGCGCGGCGCGGGCACGCGGCCGTCGTCGCCGGTCACGAACACCTCCAGGAGGTGCTCGCGCTTGCCCGAGCCGCGGATGAACAGCGGCGTGTAGCCCTGGCTGAGCGCGATCGGCTCCTCGTCGCTGGTGTGCAGCCGCGCGGGCGGCAGGCGCACCGGCTGCCGGCCGCTGGTGTGCAGCCACCAGGCGCCGGTGTGGTGGCGGAACAGGCCGTGCGTACGGCTGACCCGGGGGTCGTCCTCGCCGACGCAGACGTCCACCTCGGGGCGGTTGCGGCCGAACGTGACCTGGTTGCCCTCGCCGGGTTCGCACCGGACGCCGCCGGAGAACGCCAGGACGAACAGCGTGCCCGACTCCGACGGCGGCACGCCGTACGCGAGGCTGCCGTGCGCGGCGGGCAGCGGCCGTCGGGGTTCAGCCATGCGGGAGCCGTGCCGCGGCGTCGCCGGCCAGCGCCTTCGCGTGGCCGCACAACGTGGTCATCTTCGCCGAGCCCTCCACCACGAGGTAGACGATGGCGTCGACCGGGTCGCCGCCGGTGTCGGTGTACGTGTCGTAGACGACCTGCACGAGGCAGGTGTGGTCGCCGTCGCCGTTCTTCTGGACGAACCCGGCGCGGCCGTGGAACCTGGCCGCCTTGCCGTCCTCGCCCGCGGTGAGCGGCGTGTTGCGGTCGAACCGCAGGCGTACGGACAGGCCGCCGTTCCACGCGCAGTCCCAGCCCGCGAACCCGCGTTCGGGGTGGCCCGCGTCGATGCCGGGCACGCGGCCGAGCGCGGTGTCATCGAGCAGCCCGCAGGTGTTCGTCCGGGCCAGCGCGGCGGGCGGCGGCGGCGCGGTACGGCGGGGGACGGGGCCGCGGCCGAGCACCGTGACGGCGTGGCCGGTGGCCGCGGTGGCGGCCTTGCAGAGGCCGATCCTGCCGTCGCCGGTGCGCTTGGCCGTGACGTAGACGACGTTGTGGTCGGGCAGCAGCACCGCCTGGTCGCACTCCTCGCTGTCGCCGCCCGCGACGCGCAGCACCTCGACGCGGCCCGTACGGGTCAGCTTGTCGCCGGCGCCGGGCTTCGGCCACGGGCCGGTGTCCAGGTCGACCTCGATGTCGGCGAGGTCGTCGTGGCCGGACCGGGTCGCGACGAGGACGTCGCAGCGGTTGAAGGCGCCGTAGTCGGTGACCTTCTCGGTGGCGCCGAAGCCGCGCAGCGACGCGGCGTCCATCAGGCCGCAGGGGTCGGCGGTGGCCGGCTCCCCGATCGTGGCCACCTGGGCGGCCCGGGTCGCGCCGGGCGCGGCCGCGTCGGCCGCGGGCCCGGCCGCGGAGTTGCGTACGGACCAGGCGATCAGGCCCCCGGCGATCACGACGAGCGCGGCGGCGCCCGCGGCGATCGCCACCCATGCGCGGCGGCGCAGGCGGCGGCCCCGGGTGTAGGACACGGGGAGCGCGCGCTCGCGCATGCCGCGCGCGTCGGCGGGCCCGGCCGCCTCGGCGGCGGCCAGGAGCGACCGCTTCGCCTCGGCGGCGTCCGGGCGCTTGGCCGGGTCGGGGTCCAGGAACGCGGCGAGCGCGGCGCCGAGGGGGCCGGGCACGCTCGGCGCGGAGATGCGGCCGGAGCCGGACCGCCAGGCGAACGTCAGCGGGTTCTCGCCGGTGCCCAGCGGCGAGACGCCCTCGGCCGCGGCGAACAGCGTCGCGCCGAGGGAGAAGACGTCCGACGCGGGGATCTTCTCGCCGCCCCTGGCCACCTCGGGCGCCATGTACGGCGGGGTGCCGGGCGCGGTGCCGCTGTCGGTGACGGTGGCGTCGCCCCACAGGGGCCGGGCCGCGCCGAAGTCGGTGAGCTTGGCGTCGCCGTCGCCGGTGATCAGGACGTTCGCGGGCGCGACGTCGCCGTGGACGAACCCCTTCTCGTGGATCGCGTCGAGCGCCTCGGCGAGCTGCGCGCCGACCCGCGCCACCGCACCGGGCGGGCGCACGCCGTCCTCGTCGAGGATGCGGGCCAGGTCGCGGCCGGGGACGTACTCCATGACCAGCCAGCAGACGCCCTCTTCGACGACCACGTCGTACAGGCCGACCACCCGGGGATGGCCCACGAGCCCGGCGACCCTGGCCTCGCGCTCGGCGCGGCGCAGCGCCTGCTCGTCGCTGCCCGGCTTCGCCCGTTTCAGCGCGACGGTGCGGCCGATGCGCTCGTCGTAGGCGCTCCAGACGACGCCCATGCCGCCCTCGCCGATGGCGTTCTCCACCCGGTAGCGGCCGGCCACCAGCACACCGGTGCGTACCGTCACTGACCCCACCTCGCTGGCCGCGTTCCGGCGCGGAACCGCCGGACTCCACGCATGTTCAGGAATTTCGCCGCCGACTTTAAACCCACCGGCTGTCACCTTCCAGTCGCCCACCGAATCCGGTGGCGTAACGAGATCTTCGGTGCAACCGGAATGGCGCGTCCGGTGTTCGCCTGAACGGCGGGGGAACACCGGGCACACGATCGGAGACGTCCATGGGCACCGCACACCCGTTCCGTTTCGCGCTGATGGCCGACGAGGTCACCTCGCGTACGGCGCTGCTCGAAACGGCGCGGGAGGCCGAGGCGAGCGGTTTCTCCGCGCTGCTCATGCGCGACCACTTCACCGGCCCGCCGTACGGGAGCCAGTTCGGCCCGGTCGCGGCACTGGCCACCGTCGCCGCGGCAACCCGCGACCTGCGCATCGGCACGCTCGTCGCGTGCAACGACTACCGCCACCCGGTGCTGCTCGCCCAGGAGGCGGCCACGCTCGACGTGCTGTCCGAGGGCCGCTTCGAGCTGGGGCTCGGCGCGGGGTTCAACGCCGAGGAGTACGCCGCCGCCGGGCTGCCGTTCGACCCGCCGGGCGTACGGGTCGGGCGGCTGGAGGAGGCCGTGCGGATCATCAAGGGGCTGTTCGCGGGCGAGCCGTACGCGCTCGACGGGCGCCACTACACGATCGGCGGGCTGAGCGGGTTCCCCGTGCCGGCGCGGCGCCCGCCGATCCAGGTCGCCGGGGCCGGGCCGCGGCTGCTCGGCATCGCCGCGCGCGAGGCGGACATCGCCGGGCTGCTCGGCGACGACGACCCCGCCGGGCGCGCGCCCGGGGCGATCGCGGCGAAGACGGCGCGCATCTTGGCGGCGGCGCCGGATCCGGACGCGCTGGAGATCAGCATGTTCATGACGCTCGCGGTGACCCGCGACCGCGACGCGGCCGCCGAGCGGGTCGCCGCCGCGAACGGGTGGACGGGGGTGGGGCCGGCGGAGGTGCGCGCGATGCCCGCGTCGTTCATCGGGGAGGTGGCGGAGCTTGAGGAGCTGCTGCACGAGCGGCGCGCGGCGTACGGCGTCACGTACTACGTCGTGCCGCGCCGCGACCTGGCCGCGGCGGCGCCGCTCGTGGCCCGCATGACCGGCGCGTGAAGCCGGGCGGACGGCCGGGGTGCCCGGCCGTCCGCGGCGCGTGCGTACGGGTCAGAAGTACTGCATGCCGCCGTCGACGCTGATGTGCTCGGCCGTGATGTAGCCCGCGTCGTCGGAGGCGAGGAACGCGACCGTCGCGGCGATCTCCTCCGCGTCCGCCGCCCACTTCGGCAGGAACGGCGTGCCCATGTTGTTCAGCGTCGGGTTCGTCTCGCCCGCGCGGGCCAGCGCGCCCTGCATGTCGCCGGAGCCCATCGGGGTGTTGACGCCGCCGGGGTGCACGCTGTTCACGCGGATCTTGTGCTTGCCGAGCTCGGCGGCGAACGCGCGGGTCATGCCCACGAGCGCGTGCTTGCTCGTGGTGTAGTGCACCATGAACGGCTGGATCTTCTTCCCGGCGTAGGAGCTGGTCAGGATCATCGAGCCGCCGCCGCGCTCGATGAGGTGCGGCGCGGAGACCATGACGGTGTTCCAGACGCCGGTGACGTTGATGTCCATGTGGTCGCGGAAGATCTCCGGCGTCGCCTGGTCCCACGCGGTGGGGATGCAGATGCCGGCGTTGGCGACCACGATGTCCAGGCCGCCGAGCTCGGCGACCGCGGTGTCGAGGATCGTCCGCATGCCGTCGAGGTCGCGTACGTCGCACTTCTTCGCGACGATGCGGTGGTCCTCGGCCTCGACCTGGCGGATGGTCTCGTCGAGGTCCGCGGGCGTCGGCGAGTCGTACGGCACGTTCGGGAGGGGTCCGGCGAGGTCGACGCCGATGATGTCCGCCCCCTCGGACGCCAGCCGCACCGCGTGCGCCCGGCCCTGCCCGCGCGCCACGCCGGTGATGAAGGCGACCTTGCCGTCAAGTCTTCCCATGGTCGGAATCTCCTGTTCCCAGATAGCCCCAGCGACGGAGCTGCTCGATGATCTCCGTGGCCGCCGCGGGGGGTTCCGCGTCGACGCGGCGCGGCGGTTCGCGCTCCTCGGCGACGCCGAGAAGTTGCAGGACGCGGTCACGCGGCGTCGCCCCGTACGGCGGCGGCAGCACCCGCGCCCGCGGACGATACGGCGCGACGCGCACCACCGCCTCCGGCTCAGCGGGCACCGCCGCGATCACGCGAATCTCCGCCGTTCCGGCCCAAAGCTCCGCGGGCAGGGAGGCCCGCCGCACCCGCGCCACCGTCCCTTCGACGGACAACACCATCGGCGCCCGCACCCGAACCCGCTCCCGCCGTCCCCGCTCAAGCCGCCGCTCAACAATCACCACCCGCTCCGCGGCGGCAGAGGCGGCGGAGGCGCCCGACGCACCCGACGCACCCCCCTCACGCCCACCCAAGCCCCCACCCAGGCCCGCCGCTCCCCCTCCGCCCAGCCCTCCGGCTTCCCTGTCCCCTTCACCCAGCCCTGCGGTCTCCCCTCCACCCAGCCCTGCGCCTTCCCCTCCACCCTCACGTCCGCCCAGGCCTACGGTCTCCCCTCCCCCCAGGCCTCCGGCCTCCCTTGCCCCTTCACTTCCGCCCAGGCGCGCGGTCTCCCCTCCGCCCAGGCCTGCGGCCTCCCCTCCCCCTTCACCTCCGCCGAGGCCTGACGCCTCCCCTCCGCCCAGGCCTGCGGCCTCCCCTCCCCCTCCCCCTTCGCCTCCGCCGAGGCGTGCGGCTTCCCCTCCCCCCTCACTTCCGTCCAGGCATGCGGTCTCCCCTCCCCTCTCACCTCCGCCCAGGCCTGCGGCCTGGGCGGAGGTGGAGGAAGGGGCATGGCCCGCTCGGGGGGAGGCAGGGGCGGGGACACCAGGTGCGGCCGCCGGGGGCTCGTGAGCCGCCGAGGCGGCCTGGGGAGCGGGCGGGGTCGCCGCGGCGACGTGTGAGACCCCGGCGGGGGGCGCCGAGGCGGGTTCGGGGGGCGGGGCGGCTTGTACGGCGACCAGGCCGAGGGCCTGGGCGCGGTTGCCTGCCTCTGCCAGGAGGGCCGGGATCGCGCCGGTGCCGCCGTCGTCGCTGTAGTCGCCGCAGATGATGATGTCGCAGGTGGTCAGGGCCTCGGCGAGGGCGGCGGCCGTGCGGGAGATCGTGGTTGACGCGCCGGGGGTGCCGGGTGGGGTTTCCGCGCGTACGGCGCGGTCGGCGCCGCGGGCCAGGGCGTCGCGCAGCACCGGGTCGGCCAGGTGGGCGCGGCTCGCCGGGACCGCGCAGGCCACCACCACCTCGACACCGCCCCCGGTTTCGCGCCAGGTGTCGCGGAGGGTGAGGGCTGTTTCCAGGGCGGCCAGGTCGGCGGGGCTTGCGTGTTCGGGGGCGTTGCTCTCCGTGACGGACCCGGTTAGGGGGTTGACGTCCACGTGGCGGGGGGCGGGCTTGAGGGCGACGCCGATGACCGTACGCCCGGCCCCGGCCCCGTTCTCAGGTCCAGTCCCGGCCCCGCTCACGAGCACCTCAGGACCACGCCGTGGCCGCCCTCGGGGTAGGTCCAGGTGATGGCGCCGGCCTTGTTGCAGACCATGTAGCAGGTGCCGCATTCGAAGCACTGCTCGTAGTTGAACAGGATCCCCCCGTCCGCGGTCGGGACGAACAGGTCGGCCGGGCAGGCGGTCACGCACTCGCGCGTGGTGCAGCTCCGGCACACCTCGCTGTCCACGACGATGTGCGGACGCTCGGCGACGTCGAAGTCCACCGTCGCCATCCGGTCCTCGAAGCTGACCTCCGCCAGCGGTGCGTCGCTCAACCGAAGCTCCTTAGTCCGTTCCAGCCGTCCTTGGCCAGGTCGCGGAGGCGGATCCCGTTGGATTTGGCGGACCGGCGCAGTAGGCGGGTGAGGCCCGGCTTGGGGGCCGGGTTGCCGACCGTGAACATGCCCTCCGCGAGGTCGCAGACCATCGCCGGGTAGCGGGTCTGCATGCGGTCGCCGAGGATCAGGCCGGGGGCGCGGCGGAGCTTCTTGTGGTCGCGGAGGACGAAGTTCCGCTCCAGGCGCTTCCGGTACGCGGCCAGGCCCGTACGGGTGACGTCGCCGGACGCCAGCGCCTCGTGTGCGGTGGTGCCGGCGGCGGCGCCGCTGGCCATCGCGAAGTTGACGCCTTCGAGCCAGATGCCGGCGGCCAGGCACAGCGCGGCGGCGTCGCCGGCCACGAGCATGCCGTCGCCGGCGAGCCGCGGCATCGCGTCGTAGCCGCCCTCGGGGATGAGGTGGGCGGAGTACTCCTTCAGCTCCGCGCCCTGGATCAGCGGGGCGATCGACGGGTGCCGCTTGAACCCGGCGATCAGGTCCTCCGGGCGCTTGCCGGACTTCGCGAGGCCGGGGAGCTGGAGCACCACCCCGATCGCCACCGAGTCCAGGTTGGTGTAGACGAACCCGCCGCCCGGGATGCCCTGCGTGACGCCGACCGCCTCGATGTCGACCCCGTCGGTGCCGGTCACGTTGAACCGGCGGTCGATCTCCTCCCGGGGCAGCGCGAGCACCTCCTTGGCGCCCAGCGTGAAGTGCTCGGGACCGGAGTCCGGGTACATGCCGGCCTCCTTGGCCAGGAACGAGTTCACCCCGTCGCAGGCGATGACCAGCCGCGCGGGCAGGTCGCCGTCCGGGCGGTCCGTACGCACCCCGGCCACCCGTCCGGCGGCGTCGCGCAGCAGCCCGGTCGCCACGGTGGACGTCAGCAGCACCGCGCCCGCGGCCACCGCCTGGTCGGCGAACCAGCGGTCGAAGTCCGGACGGAAGCACGTCATGCCGTTGTACGGCGGACGGCCCCAGGCGTCCGTGGAGTAGCCGACCGTCAGCGCCTGCGTGCCCGTCATCATGCGGGTCTCGCGGCGGGTCACCCACCGCTGCACGGGAACCCGCTCCCACCAGTCGGGGATCAGGGTGTCGAGGTAGCGGCCGTAGACGACCCCGCCGTACATGTTCTTCGAGCCGGGGAACGGGCCGCGCTCCACCAGGCACACCGCGCGCCCGGCGCGGGCCAGCACGAGCGCGGCGGCGGCGCCCGCGGGCCCGGCCCCCACCACGACGACGTCGAATCCGTCAGGCATGCGCGGCCTCCTCGGCCGGGAGCGGTACGTCCAGGAGCCGGGCGAGCTCGCGCAGCACGCCCGGCGCGTCGGACACCACGGCGAGGTCGGCCATGGACATCATCGGGCAGCTCGGGTCGGTGTTGACGGCGATGACGTGCGCCGGGTCGCCGATGCCGGTGATGTGCTGCACGGCTCCGGAGATGCCGAACGCGACGTACAGCTCGGGCGCGATGGCGGTTCCGGTGGTGCCGATCTGCCGGGGGAACGGCACCCATCCGGCGTCCACGACGATGCGGGTGGCGCCCATGGACGCGTCGGCCCGCGCGGCGACCTCGGTGAGCAGCGCGAACTCCGCGGCCGAGCCGAGCCCGGCGCCGCCGGCGAACACCCGCGGCGCCTCGGCGAGGTCCATCGTGGCGGCGGTGGGCGGCACGATCTCGATGATCTCCGGGTCGTGCGCGGGCGGCACGGTCAGCGTGACCGGCTCGGGCTCGGGCGGCGGCCCCTCGCGCGGCGCCACGCCCGCGACGCCGGGCACCAGGGTGGCCACGGACGGGCCGTCCAGGTTCGCCTCGACCAGCACCCGGCCGCCGTACCTGGCCACCGCCACCCGGTACGGCCCGCCGGGCTCGGACGGCGGCAGGACGGCGGTCGCGCCCGCCCACAGCGGGCGGCCGAGCGCGGCGGCCAGCCGCGGCGCGAGGTCGCGGCCGTCAGGTCCGGCCGGGAGCATGACCAGCGCGGTTCCGGAGACCAGTGGCGCGAGCGCGCGCGCCCAGGCGGCGGGCGCGTACGGGCCCGCCTCGGCGGTCCGTACGGCCGCCGCGGTCCGCAACTCCGCCGCCGCGTCCGCGGTGCCCGCGCCGATGAGCAGCGCGTTCCCGCCGCACTCGGCGACGGTCTCGTCCGCCCCGAGCGGCGGCTCGCCGTCCCGTACGGGGATCACCGCGACCGCGTCGGGGGCCGTACGGGACGCGGTGGCCGCATCCGTTCCGGACGGCGCCCGCGTGCCGGGTGTCGTGGCCGCGTCCTGGAGGCTGTGGGTGCCGGGGACCGCGGGCTCGTTCCCGCTCTGGCTCACAGCCGCACCGCCAGGCGGTCGCCCTCGATGACGGCGGCGTGCGCGCGGCGCGGCGCCAGGCAGTCGCCGAGGCGGTGGACGGGCGGGCCGCCGCCCGCGCCGTGCAGCTCCTTCAGCGCGAAGTACAGGTCGTCGTCGGGCGCCTGTTGAAGGGACAGCACCACCCAGTCGGCCTGTTTCTCCCCGGCCGCGCCGCTCGCGAGGTCCTGTGTGCTGACGCCGCCGGGCACGACCCCGGTGATCATCGTGTCCACGGTCTGCGTGATGCCCTTCTCGGTGGCGCGCAGCCACCACGACTCCATGTCCAGCGTGACGCCGAGGTCCTGGCCGACGACCATGCCGTTGGTGGCCACCTCGACCGCGGCGCCCCGGTCGGCGAGCAGCTCGGCCACGCTGGTCGCCTGGTGGAACCCCAGCTCGTCCACGACCAGCACCCGGCCCTCGGGGTGCGCCTCGCCGCTGAGCACGTCGCGGACGTCGCAGATGCCCGGCGCGCCCTCGGGGAGCTCGCCGGGCACCCAGTACGGCAGGGCCGGGCGCGCGCCCGTGGCGACGACCACCACGTCGGGCCGCTCGGCGCGCACCAGGTCGGCGTCCACGGCGGTGCCGGTCTTGATCGCGACGCCCAGCCGTACGCACTCGGCGTGCTGGTTGCGCACGAGGTCGCCGAACTCGCTGCGGATCGGCACCCGCGCGGCCAGCCGCACCTGGCCGCCGGTCTGGTCGTCGCGTTCGTACAGCGTGACCTCGTGACCGAGGCGGCGCGCGGCGATCGCGGCCTGCATCCCCGCGGGCCCGCCACCTGCGACGACCACCTGCTTGGGACGGTGCGCCGGTTCGGGCAGCGGCACCGACTCCCGCCCCGTACGCGGGTTCTCGATGCAGCCGAGCCACCGGTTCAGCCCCATCCGGCCGACGCACTCCTGGTTGCACGACAGGCACAGCCGAGTGTCGTCCGCACGGCCCGCGCGGGCCTTCGCGGTGAAGTCGGCGTCGGCGATCTGGCCGCGCACCACGCCGATGAGGTCCGCGTGGCCCTCGGACAGCGCGCGGTCGGCCTGGAGCGGGTCCTTGAACCGGCCGACGCCGACGACCGGCAGGCGTACGGCCTTGCGCAGCGCGGACGGGATGAACATGGCGTAGCCGGGCGGCACCGCCATGGACGCCTCGATCATGTAGAGGCTGGAGGTGGCGACGCCGATGGACGTGTTGATGTAGTCGGCGTGGCCGGTGTCCTCGACCAGCTTCGCGACCGCGACCGCCTGGTCGAGCGTGATGCCGTCGGGCAGGAACTCGTCGCCGCAGAGCCGCACGCCGAGCGCCATTCCCGCGCCGATCGCCTCGCGGACGGCGGCGAGGATCTCCAGCAGGATGCGCGCCCGGTTGTCCAGCGCGCCGCCGTAGGCGTCCGTACGGTGGTTGGTCGCGCCGGACAGGAAGCCGCGCACGATCGAGGAGTGCGAGCACTGCAGCTCGACGCCGTCGAACCCGCCGTCGCGGCAGTGCCCGGCGACGGTGGCGTAGCCCGCGACGATCTCCGCGATCTCGCGGACCGTGACGGCCTTCGGCACCTCGCGGAACATCGGGTCGGGCACCGGCGACGGCGCCCACACCGGCAGCCGCGAGTACATTCCGCTGGCCTGGCCGCCGTTGTGGTTGATCTGCGCGAAGATCGGCGTGCCGTGGCGGTGGACGGCCTCGGTGATGCGCCGGTAGCCGGGCACGACCTCCGGGCGGAACCCGTGGATGAGCTTCTCGTACGGCCAGTCGGTCGGGTGGGTGGAGTGCTCCTCGGTGATGATCAGCCCGGCGCCGCCGGCGGCGCGCGCCTCGTAGTAGGCGGCGTGCTGCGCCGACGGCAGGCCGTCCTCGGCGTAGTTGGTGAGGTGCGCGGAGAACACCACGCGGTTGCGCACGGTCACCGGGCCGACGCGCAGCGGCCGGAACAGGTACGTGTAGCGGCTCATCGCTCGGACTCCAGGACGGCGCGGCGGCCCTCGAGGACCGCCTGGTAGATCGTGCGCGGCGCGACGGCGTCTCCGGCGGCCGTGCCCGGCGGCGGGTCGCCCGCCGGGTCGGTCAGCGCGCCGGGCAGCCGCGCGCCCGCGTCGACCAGCAGGTCGATCGGCACCGTACGGACGCCGCCGCCGAACGCGTCCTCCAGCTCGGCGGCATCGGCGGTGACCCTGCGCAGCGCGCCGCGGCGTACGTATTCGACGCCGGCGCCGCGCAGGCGGGTGTTCGCGGGCGCGAGGTCGCCGGACAGCGCGAGGTTCTGCCCGGGGATCTGGTCGGGGAACGCCAGCGTGACCGGGCCGCGCGCGATGAGCATCTCGGCGATCGCGACGCCGATGGGCCCGCCGATCGGGTCCCAGACCAGCACGGCTCCCCCGGGCGGGTCGCCGCCCGCGGCGACGCCGGCCAGCAGCTCGCGGGCGGTCACGACGGGCGCGCCGTCGGCGGCCTCGTACGCGGGCGGCGCGTCGCGGCCGCCGGTGGCCAGCACCACGGGTCCGTCGTGCGCGGCGATCTCCGCGGCGGTGACCGTACGGCCGGTCTCCACGCGGACGCCGAGCCGCGCGCACTCGGCGGCCAGCCAGTCGGTGAGCGCGGCCAGCCCCGCTTGGGTGGGCGCGGCGGCGGCCGTACGGACCTCGCCGCCCAGGTGGGCGGTGGCCTCGGCCAGCGTGACGCGGTGGCCGCGCCCGGCGGCGACGCGCGCGGCCTCGAGCCCGGCGGGCCCGCCGCCGACGACGAGGACGTCGCGCGGGAGGTCGGCGGTGCCTGCGGGGTCCGCGTCCTCGGTCTCGTGGCCGGACCTGGGGTCGGACACGCAGCTCACGATGGGGTTGCGGTTGTCGAGCACCTGGCAGTTCTGGTTGCACAGGACGCACGGGCGGGGGCGGCGGCCCTCGGCGATCGCGCGGCCGAGCCCGGCGTCGGCGATCTGCGCGCGGGTCATCTCGACGCCGTCGCACACGCCGTCGGCCAGCGCGCGCTCGGCCATGTCCGGGTCGACGATCGAGCCCTGCGCGAAGACGGGGATCCGTACGGCCTCGCGTACGGACCGGGTCAGGTCCAGGTTGAAGCCGGGCTCGGTGTGGGCGTCGGGGCGGGTGGCGGCGACGGAGTAGATCGAGCCGCGCACCACGACGAGGTAGTCGGCCAGCTCGGCGAGCCCGGCCGCGACCGCCGGCGCCTGGTCGGGCGTGATGCCCGCCCAGGGGGCCAGTTCGTCGCAGGTCAGCCGCAGGCCGAGCACGGCGTCGCCGATCGCGTCGCGCACCGCGGCCAGCACCTCGCGGGCGAACCGCGGCCGGTCGGCGCCGTAGTCGTCGCCGCGGGTGTTGGTCAGCCCGGACAGGAACTGGCGGACGAGGCTGTGCTGCCCGGCGTTGACCTCCACGCCGCCGAGCCCCGACTCCACGGCGAGCCGCGCGGCGGCGGCGAACCCGTCGACGACCTCCGCGATGTCCTCGGGCTCCATGACCTTGGGCAGCTCGCGGGTGTTGACCTCGGGGACGCCGGACGGCGCCCACATCGCGCGCTGGTGGTACGCCGAGGACCCCTGGCCGCCGTAGTGGCCGAGCGAGGCGAGCACGAGGGTGCCGTACGGCGCGCACTCCTTGGCGATCGCCGCCCATCCGGGGCCGCTGGCGGCGGCGAGCGGCGCGCGTTCGTACGGCCAGTCGGAGGCGTGCGCCGAGGCGGTCTCCGTGACGATGATCCCCGCACCGCCCGCCGCACGCCGCGCGTAGTAGGCGACGTGGCGCTCCGACGGCGCGCGGCCGTCGCCCAGGTTGGTCACGTGCGGACCGAACATGAGCCGGTTGGGCGCGGTGCCGCCGCCCAGGGTGAGCGAGTCGTGCAAGGTCATTCCCGCCGGCCTCTCCTCTGCGTACGGTGCGGCGCGACGGCGGGTGCCGTCGGCCGCCGTCCACGCTCGCACCGTATTTTGGCACCCGGTGTCGATTCGTCGTCAAGCCCCTCTTCCGAGCAGGAACTACCCCGCGCACGTGACGGCCCACCCGGATACGGAGCGTGGTTTTCCGGGCGCGGTCGACGGGGACCGCGCCGTACGGGCGTACGGCGTGACGGGGCGGGGCGAGGTTACGCCGACAATTCCCGGGGGTCGCCGTCCGAATTCGGGCGGCGGCGCGGAATGCCGTCGCGATCGTCGCGGAAATTGCGCGCGGCGGTGCCGTTCCGCGATTCCGAATCGGGTGTTCTATGGCCGCGGAGAATGCGCAGGTACAACTGTTGCAGTGGCGTTCCCGGGTCGATTCCGAGACCGTCCCTGAGGGCGCCGCGCACGGTTTCGTACGTCGTGAGGGCGTCGGCCCTGCGGCCGCCGCGCACCTGCGCGAGCATGAGCAGCCCGGCCAGCGACTCACGGTACGGATGGGCGGCGACCTGCTCGGAGAGGTGCTCGATCACGACGGGGTGGCGGCGCAGCCGCAGGCAGACCTGGGCGTGCGTCTCCTGGGCGTTCATGTACTGCTCGGTCAGCCGGCCGGCGGCGTCGCGGGAGAGGACGGCGGAGTTGACGTTGGCCAGCGGCGGCGGGCGCCACAGGGCGAGGGCGCGTCCGAGCAGGTCGGCGGCGTCCGGGTCGGAGTCGCGGCCGACGGCGTCGTGGGCGGCGGCGGTGAGCTCGCGGAAGCGCAGGAGGTCGAGGTGGTCGGCGTCGGTCACCAGGCGGTAGCCGCCGCGGCGGGTCTCGATGACGTCCGGTCCGTACAGGCCGCGCAGGCGGGAGAGCACGTTGTGCAGCGCGGCGCGCGGGTGCGCGGGGAGGCGCCCGCCCCACACCCATTCGGTGATCGTGTCGACGGAGACCAGCTCGTTGGCCGAGACGAGCAGGCCGGCCGACACCGCTAACGCCTTGTCGCCGATCGGGAGCGTACGGCTATCGCGGCGCACTTCCACCGGACCGAGCACGCGGAACTCTGGCTGCGTCACGCGATCGCCTCTCGACCTCTATCACCCGGAGCAAACGATCAGAGTCAAATATTCTGACGTCTGAATCATAAGTTAGCCCGATAATTTGGCAACCCTGAGTTTTTTGTCTACATACGGTAAAGGCGATCTTCCGTTTTGTCACCGTCCGCCAAAACCGGCACGGCCGCCGTCTCCGCGAACTCCACCAGGATCCGCCGAGCCGCGGGCACCGGCACGTCCGCGACCGCGGCGAGTGCCTGGCGCCGCGCGCGATCCCCCGCTTGCGAGGCGGTGGCCATGGCCTGGGCGCGCAGGGCGGGGTCCGCGAGCAGGGCGGCGGGGTCCGCTCGCCGCGGTTCCCGTACGGCAGGATCCGCGGGCGGCGGTTCCCGTACGGCGGGATCCGCGGGCGGCGCGGCGTCGACCGGCTCCCCGAGGGCGTCCGGTATCCCGGAGAACCGTCCGGCCAGCATGACCTCCAGCGTGGTGTCCAGCCGCGTGCGCTCGCCGCGCAGCGCCAGCACGTCCTCCGCGTGGAGGAACACCTCGCCGCAGCGCAGCCCGAACTCCCGCAGCGCCCGTACGGTCGCCGGCGGGCACCCCCCGAGTTGCGCCCCGATGCGCGCCGGGAACTCCAGCAACGCCGAGTAGACAGCCGAGGCCGCCACCCCGCTCCCCGGATCCAGCCGCAGCGCCCGCAGCTCCGCCAGCTCCCCCAACCAGTCCGCGAACGCCCACGACACCTCAGGCGCCGCCTCCGCCACCAGCCGCGACGCCTGCGCCAGCAGAAAGTCCCCGGCAAGGATCGTGGAGGTCAGCGCCCAGTCAATGCCCCGCGGCGGCGAGGTCGCGGGGGACGCGGGCGGCCCTGGCGGCGCGGGGCGCTCAGGCGGGGCGGACGGCCCTCGCTGTGCGGGGCGCTCGGGCGGGGCGGACGGCCCTGGTTGGGCGGGCTGCGTGGACGGCGCGGGCCCGAGCAGGGCGAGCGTGCCGAGGAGGGCCAGCTCGATCGCCGCCCCGAGCCGCGCCCGGGAGATGGCCGGGCGGGTGCCCCCCGCGTACAGCGCCGCGAAGAACGGCACGGCCGGACGCAGCCCGTGATGCGCGACGCCCTCCCCCGCGACCGCCAGCCGCGCGAGGAACGGCCACTCCCGCCGTACGGTCGCGATCGCCACCTCGTCGCACGCCGCCAGGAACGGCCCGAACAGCACCGCGTCCGCCCGCCCGAGATCCATCCGCTCGACCGCCGTGAGCCCGGAGAACCCCTCAGGCAACAGAATCGCCCGCCGCCCCTTGGCGAAGAACGGATGCTCGCTCCCCGCCCCCGCCGCCAGCACCCGCCACGCCAGGTGATACCGCCGCGTAGCATGCCGCGCGGTCTCGAAGTACCCGACGAACGTAGCCGCGAGCCGCCGCCCGTACCGCCGATACGCCGCCACGGGATCCCCCCGGTCCACCCCGATGACCCGGGCCGCGATCAACCCGCTCTGCACGGCATAACTGACCCCCTCCCCGGTGAACGGGTTAGCCAGCCCAGCCGCTTCTCCTACGAGAAGCGCCTCCGGTCTCGGGGGGTTCGCCCCCTGCGCCTGGGCCTCCGCGGAGGGGGCTCCCTGCGCCATCCCCGCGCGAGCCGCAGCCCCGCGCGCCCTCCGCTCAGCCGGGACGGATGCCCCTGCGGCGCCAGTCCCGGGCTCGACTGCCCCCGGCATGGTTCCGGCCCCGAGAGCCCCCGGCGGGGTTGCGCGTGTGAGTGCGGCCCCGGGCGTGTGGCTGGGGAGCGCTTCCCCGGTCACCAGCGCCCCCCGCGGCGCAGAGGCGGAGGCGAGCGCCCCGGCCACGCGCGGGAGACGGGGACCCCCCTCCCCAGCCACCCGCGACTCCAGCGACACGAAGCCCTCCACCGGGAGACGCCCTGGCGGGACGGGGGTAGCCCCGTCCCTGGCCACCAGCGACCCCGGTGGCGCGGAAGCGGGAGCGAGCACCCCCGTGACCCCCTCCGGGAGTTGCCCTGGCGGGACGGGGTTGGTGCCCTCCCCCTCCCCGGCCGTGCGTGATTCCGCGGGGGCTGGGCTCGCGAGGGGGTGCCCGGGGACGCTCGTGAGGTCAAGGGGTGTGGGGGCGGGCTCCCCCGTGACCCCCTGCGGGAGTTGCCCCGGTGGGGCGGGGGTGGCGTCCTCCCCGTCCCCGGCCGTGCGTGATTCCGTGGGGGCTGGGCTCGCGGGGGTGGGGATCTCCTCCTCCCCTGCCGTACGAGGTTCCAGGGGAGCTGGGTGCTCGGGGGCGGGCGTGAGGTCAGGGGGCGCCGGGGTGGGGCCTGCGGCGCGGGAGGGGGTGAAGCCGGGGTTCAGGGGGGCGGATTGGGGGGGGGTTGCGGGG
>DASXYG010000013.1:0-24226 GCA_036502625.1 Streptosporangiaceae bacterium | reverse complement strand
GTCGGCGACGGCGCGCACGCCCGCCACGAGCACATCTCCGTCGCCGGGATGGTCGAGCGCACGGCGCTGGCCGCGGCCGTGCTCACCGCGCTCGCGGCCTGATCCCGGGCTGGTCGTGCACGGCGCGCCGCCGCGCCGCGGCGCGCCGTGCGGTCAGCGGGAGTAGTACTCCACCACGAGCTGCTCGTCGCAGATGACGGGGATCTCCGCGCGGACGGGCAGCCGGTCCAGCCGCGCGGCCAGCTCGTCCAGGTTGACCGAGAGGTACGGCGCGGGCGGCCCGTCGGCGGCGTTGCCGCCCGCCGCGGCCACCCGGAACGGGTCGAGCGCGCGGCTGCGCCCGGCGACCGCGATCACGTCGCCGGGGCTCACCCGGTACGACGGGATGTTCACGCGCCGCCCGTTGACCAGGAAGTGCCGATGCGACACGAACTGGCGCGCCTGGTAGATCGTGCGGGCGAACCCGGCGCGCAGCACGAGCGCGTCGAGCCGGCACTCCAGCGCCGCGAGCAGCCGCTCGCCGGTCTTGCCCGAGCCGCGCACGGCCTTGTCGAACGCGCGCCGCATCTGCTTCTCGCCGATGTCGTACTGCGCGCGCAGCCGCTGCTTCTCCAGCAGCCTGAGTTTGTAGTCGGAGACCGTGCGGCGGTTGCGGCCGTGGTCGCCGGGCGGGTACGGGCGGCGCTCGAAGTACGGGACGCTCTTCGGCGTCAGCGGGATGCCGAGCGCGCGCGAGAGCTTCACCTTCGGTCGTGCGGTGCTCATGAACCTCCTTCGTGTGGTGATCCGGCTCCGGTGCGGACCCGGCCTTGCCTTCGTAGTTTAGGTAAGCCTAACCTAAACTGTCGAGTGATGGTCGGCACCGGACCCCGGCCCGAATGGAGACGCGCATGACTGCCAGCCCCAGCCCCGCCGCACGCGCACGGACGATCGCGTACGGCGTGACCCCGGCGACGCTGACGCTCCCTGGGGGCACCTCCCACGCGCGTTCAGCGCGTGGGGGAGGCGCCCGCGTGGAGATCGCCGCGCACACCACCGACGCGGCCGGCCGTCCGCTGCTGCTCGCGCGCCCCGGCGGCCCGGTGGCGCGCGCCGTGACGGCCTGGCCGGACGACGACATGCCGGTCGCGCTTGAGATCGCGGACCTCGCGCCGGTGCCGCTGCCGGACCGGGTGCGCGGCCGGATGTGGATCACCGGATGGGTCGCCGAGGTGCCGATGGGCGAGCGCGCCGCCGCGTTCCGGCGCGTCGCCGAGGTCGGCGCGCTGCCCGACCCCGACCCGTCGGAGTGGCGGACGCTGCGGATCGACATCGCCGAGATCGACCTGTGCGACGGGTGGGGGCCGGCCGACGTGGACGTGGACGAATACGCCGCGGCCGCCGCCGACCCGCTGGTCCGCGACGAGGCGGGGCTGATGCGCCACCTCGACGGCGCGCACCGCCGCGAGCTCGGCCGCCTCTGCGGCCAGGTCCCGGCGCTGGCCGGCGCCACGGGGCCGCGCGCGCTCGGCGTGGACGTGTACGGCCTGTGGATCCGTACGTCCGTCGACGGCACGCCGGTGAACGTCCGGTTCACCTTCCCCGAGCCGGTGGACGACGCGTACGGCCTCCAGCGCGCCTACCGCGCGCTGCTCGCCAGCCCCGCCACCACCGCGATCTCCCGCCCGTAGGCGGCGGTGATCAGTGCACGAGGGCGTCGCGCGAGGTGTCGTCCTCGCCGCCGACGGTGTAGTCGCGGCGCTCGACGCCCGCGCCCCGGGTGAACCGCGCGGGGTCGAACGCCTCGATGGGGGCGGTGGTCGCGGCGCCCTCGACGATCAGCTCGGCGACGCACGCGCCGATGGCCGGCGCCTTCTTGAAGCCGCTGCCGCTCATGCCGGCGGCCAGCACGATGCCGTCCATGCCCTCGACCGGCCCGATCAGCGCGCAGTGGTCCGGTGTGACGTCGAGCGGCCCGGCTTTCGACAGCGTGATCGCGGCGCCGGCGAACGCGGGGAACGTCAGCGCGAGCCGGTCGCGGGCCCGCTCGGGGAAGCCGGGCTCGACGTCCACGCCGTCGGGCGAGGCCAGCCGGTCGGCCGCGCGGCTGAGCCCGACGAGCGTGCCGTCCACGCCGTGCGGCCGCGTGTAGACGCCCGTACGGCGGTCGATGACCGTCAGGTGGCCGCGCTCGCCGCGCATCTCCGGCGGCCGGGCGACGACGGTGCGCTGCGCGCGGTGCGCCTCGATCGGCAGCTTCACGCCGATGCGCGCGAGCAGCGGCACCGACCAGCAGCCGTTCGCGACGACCACGATGTCGGCGGCGATCATGTCGCGCGCGGTCTTCACGCCGGTGACCCGCGAGCCGCTGCCGCACAGGCCGCGCACCACCGAGCCGAGCCTGATCTCCACGCCGAGCCGCCGCGCCGCCGCGGCCAGGCTCTCCGTGGTGGCGACCGGGTCGGCGTAGCCGCTGCGCGGCTCGTACGCGGCGAACTCGCCGTCCGCGATGGCCAGGCCGGGTTCCAGCGCGCGCGCCTCGGCGGCGTCCACGACCCGGGTGTCCACCCCGAGGCCCTGCAGCACGGCCGTGTTCTCCTTCAGCAGCGCGGTGTCCGCGGCGTCCACGACCTGCAGGAATCCGGTGCGGACGAACCCGCAGGCGCCGCCGACGCGGTCCGCCCACCCCTCGAACCAGGGCAGCGCGGCCTGCGCCATGGCCGCCTCGGGCGCGTTCGTGTAGTGCGTGCGCACCAGGGCGCCGGACCGTCCGGTGGCGCCGGCGGCAAGCCCCGGGGAGCGCTCGAGGAGGGTCACGCTTCCGGCCCCGAGCCTGGCGAGGTGGAAGGCGATGCTCGTCCCGACGACACCGCCGCCGATCACGACGACGTCCGCTCCTGAGGCCATGTCATCTCCATGATCACCGGTTGTGCGCTCTCTGAGCCTGCCCGCAGTCAGGCGGCCGCCTCAAGATTCCGAGCAGACATCCTTCTCGTCCAGTCATTAAGATTTGCTAATGCTCAATCCGGTACATCTCGCCACACTTCAGGCCGTGCTCGACGGCGGATCGTTCGTGGCCGCGGCCCAGCGCCTTGGCTACACGGCCTCGGCGGTGTCGCAGCAGATGCGCGCGCTGGAGCGGGCCACCGGGCTGGCGCTGTTCGAGCGGCTGCCGCGCACCGTGCGGCCCACCGCCGCGGCCCACTACCTCGCCGACGCCGGCCGCGAGACCGTGCTCGGCCTGCGCTCCCTCGAACACGACGCGCGCGCGATGGCCTCGGCGGAACGCGGCCACGTCGACGTCGGCAGCTTCCGTACGGCCAGCGCGCGCATCCTGCCCGCGGCGTTCGCCGGGTTCACCGGCGAGCGGCCCGCGGTGACGGTCCGGCTCACCGAGGGGGAGCCGGACGCGCTGCTCCCGTCCCTGCTCGACGGCTCCCTCGACCTCGCGGTGGTGTACGAGAACGAGCTCGACGCCCGCGACTGGCCCCGGGCGCTGACCCGGGTCCCGCTGTTCGCCGAGCGCCGGCTCCTGCTCGCCCCGCCCGCGCTCCGCCCCGCGACCGGCCGCGCCCACCTCGCCGACCTGCGCGACCGCACGTGGATCGCCAGCGACCCGTCGCCCAGCCTGGAGCGCTACTGCGCGGGGGCCGGCTTCACGCCGTCCGTCGCGCTCCAGACGAACGACTACTACTCGGTGTGCGCGTTCGTCCACGCCGGCCTCGGCATCGCGCTCGTCCCGGCGATGGGCCACTACCTGGCCGCCGACCTGCCGCCGATCGAGCTGTACCCGCCACCGCCGAAGCGCCACGTCTTCGTCCTGCACCGCGCCAGCAACCAGAACCCGCTGCTCGCGCCGCTCATCGCGGAGCTGCGCGCGGCTACCCCGTGACCTTCTCGGCCAGCAGACGGGCGGGCTCGGACGGGTCGGCGGAGTGCAGGCGCGGAATGCCGCGGACCCATTCGTGGTCGGTCAGGCCGGGGTTGTGCGTCGTGGTGCCGTCCGGCCAGAAGATCTGCGGGCTGCCCTGGATGGGGAGGTCGTGGCTGCGGCGGAAGTCGGACAGGACGTCGGCGCGTACGTTGTCGGACTCCCAGACGCGCAGCACCTCCGCGGCGTCGATCTCCGGACTCGCCTCGGCGGCGAGCTTCAGCGCCTTCTCCAGGCCGACCCGGACGCTGACGTCGACGGACTTGCGGAAGAAGGCGGCGCGCAGGTGGTAGTCGACGTCCTCGGCGGCGCGCGGGCCGTGCACCCGGCGCGCGGCGGCGACCAGCTCGAAGGCGGGCAGGAACGTCGACGGCCACGACTCGTTGCGGTAGGCGCTGAACAGCTCGGGCTCCTGGTTGGCCAGCACCGGGACCTCGGCGGACAGGATGGCGCGCGGCGTGCCGGTGCCGTTGACCAGTTCGAGGGGCCACGCGCGCTGGTCGAAGACCACGTCGGCGCCGGAGGCGTCGCGCGCGGCGCGCAGCCGGTGCACCACGACGGTCGCCCACGGGCAGTGGATGTCGGTCCAGACCTCGACACTCGTCGTCATGATCAACCGAACTCCGCCGCGTGCGCCGCTATTTCCGTGGGCATCCTTACACCGATTCTGACCGAAGGTCTAGACCATTGACGGGGGCGGAGGGCCGGGTCACCATCGGGGCGTCGCGGCCGCCCATTCCCTGAGGAGTGCGCCTTGCACAGACGTCGACTCGCCGTACTCAGCGCCCTGCTCTTAACGCCGCTGGTCCCGCTCGGCCCCGCACCCGCCCAGGCCGCGGCCGTCGCCGACCCCAGCGCGTACGTCAACCCGTTCGTCGGCACCGAGGACGGCGGCACCGACTTCGGGCACGGCGGCGGCGCGGGCAACGACTTCCCCGGCGCGGCCGCGCCGTTCGGCATGATGCAGTGGAGCCCGGACACCGTGACCACGGCGGGCGGCGGCTACAAGTACGAGGACGACCGGCTGCGCGGCTTCTCCATGACGCACATCTCCGGGCCCGGCTGCCTCGGCGCGCAGGACTTCCCGGTCACGCCGGTCTCCGGCACGATCGGCCGCTCGCCCGCGACCCACGGCGACGACTACGTCCGTACGTTCAAGCACGGCGACGAGCAGGCGAGCCCCGGCTCCTACTCCGTCACCGACGACGCCGGCGTGAAGACCGAGCTGACCACGTCCACCCGCGCCGGCGTCGCCCGGTTCACCTTCCCCAAGGACGACCAGGGCACGCTGCTGCTCAACGTCACCGGCTCCGTCAACGGCGTGGACGACGCGGAGGCCACCGTGCACGGCGACACGGTGTCCGGCTGGGCCACCACCGGCGGCTTCTGCGGCGCCAAGACCCGCTACCACGTGTACTTCCAGGCCACCTTCGACCGCCCGATCAGGGCGTTCGGCACCTGGAAGGACGACTCGGTGCGGGCCGGGGCGGCCACCGCGCGCGGCAGGGCGCCGGTCCGCGTCAAGCAGGCGCCCGTGAAGCCGTTCGGCCACGTCAACGACGGTCCCGGCGGCCGGCCGCTGACCCGTACCGCCCGTACGATGTCCGGCGACGTCAACGTCAAGGGCCCCGGCTCCGGGGTGTACCTGACGTTCGACTCCAAGAAGCCGGTGCAGATGCGCTCCGGCCTGTCCTTCGTCAGCGTCGCCGGCGCCAAGCGCAACCGCGGCACCGAGATCGGGTCGCGCGGCTTCGACGCCGTGCGCACCGCCACCCGCGCGGCCTGGCGGAAGCGGCTCGGCCAGGTGCGCGTCTCCGGCGGCGCGGACACCGAGCTGCGCACGTTCTACACGGCGCTGTACCACACGATGCTCCAGCCGTACGTCTTCGACGACGTGGACGGCGCCTACACCGGCTTCGACGACCGCACCCACCGCGTGCGCAAGGGCCACCACGAGTACGCCACGTTCTCCGGCTGGGACATCTACCGCAGCGAGGCGCAACTGCTCGCGTTCCTCGCCCCGGACGTGGCCTCCGACATCGCGCAGTCGATGTACGACGACGCGCACTCCATCGGCGACGTCTGGGACCGCTGGTCGCACCAGAACACGATCACCGGGGTGATGGTCGGCGACCCGTACCACTCGATCGTGTCCACCGCGTACGCGTTCGGCGCCCGCGACTTCGACGCCCACGGCGCGCTGGCCTCGATGGTCGCCGGCGCGAACCGCGTCGGGGAGAAGTCCGGCTACACCGAGCGGCCCGGCAACGCCGCGTACCTCGCGCAGGGCTACGTGCCCGGCGACGCGTCCACCACGCTGGAGTACGGCCTGGCCGACTTCGGCATCGCCCAGCTCGCGGACCGCCTCGGGCAGTCGGACACCGCGGCCGCGTTCATGAAGCGGGCGCAGAGCTGGCAGAACCTCTACAACCCGGCCAACGACTGGATCCAGCCGCGGAACGCCGACGGCTCGTTCCTCACACCGTTCGACCCGGCCGACTCCGACCACTACGTCGAGGGCAACGGCGCGCAGTACCACTGGATGACGTACCAGAACGTGCACGGCCTGTTCGCCGCGATGGGCGGGCGCGACGCCGCGGCCAAGCGGCTCGACACGTTCTTCACCAAGCTCAACGCCGGATCCCACGAGCCGTACGCCTACCTCGGCAACGAGCCGTCGCTCCAGTCGCCGTGGCTGTACGCCTGGACCGGCACGCCGTACAGGACGCAGGACGTCGTCAAGCGGGCGCGCACGACCCTGTACAAGCCGACGCCGGACGGGCTGGTCGGCAACGACGACCTCGGCACGATGTCGGCCTGGTACGTCTGGGCGTCGCTCGGCATGTACCCGGCGATCCCGGGCCGCGCCGAGATGGTCCTCAACGGGCCGGCGTTCCCGAAGATCGAGATCCGGCGGACCTCCGGGCAGAAGGTGACGATCAACGCGCCCGGCTCGAACCCGGCCACCCCGTACGTCCGGTCGCTGAAGGTCGACGGGAAGTCCAGCGGCCGGCTGTGGCTGCCGGAGTCCTTCGCCCGCAACGGCGGACGGCTCGACTACACGATGGCCGCGCAGCCGAACACGGCGCTGGGCGCGGGGGAGGCCGCCGAGCCGCCGTCATTCGGCCAGGGCGCGCGGACGTCCCTGGCCTCGGTGGACCCGGGCACGCTGCCGCTGGAGCCGGGCGGCTCGGCGACGGTCACGCTGCGGGTGCGGTCGCTCGGCGACGGCGGCGCGGTGCCGTGGACGGCGGCGCCGCCCGCGGGGATCACCGTCAGCCCGGCGTCCGGCACGCTGAACGTCCCCGCGCACGGGCAGGCCGACCAGAAGGTGACGCTCACCGCCGCGGGCGACGCCGCGCTGGAACCGCACGCGGTGCCGTTCGACGTGGACGGCGCGGGGCGCACCGGCGTCACCGTCAACGTGGCGCACCGCGGCACCATCGCGTGGTACCAGAACAACGCCGGGATCTCCGACGACGGCCAGGCGGCGCAGGCCGACTTCGACGGCGGCGGCTGGTCCTACTCCGCGCAGCGACTGGCCGCGGCGGGCGCGAGCCCGGGCAAGGCCGTGGCCTGGAACGGGTTCACGTTCGGCTGGCCGGACCGCAAGCCGGGCCAGTTCGACAACATCCAGGCCACCGGCCAGACCGTGGACCTGCCACAGCCGCCGACGGGATCACGGCTGGCGTTCCTCGGCTCGGGCGGCAACGGCGACGCCGCGTCCACGGTCACCGTCACCTACACCGACGGCAGTACGCAGAACGCGGCGCTGTCGTTCAGTGACTGGGCCCTGGGCGCCGACGCGTACGACCCGCGGTTCGGCAACCAGATCGTGCTGAAGACGCCGTACCGCAACAGCTCCGACGGCACGAAGGACGAGATCAACGTGTACGTCTTCGCCGCCACCCCGATCGACCTGGAACCGGGCAAGCAGGTGCGGAGCTTCACGCTCAACGCGCCGCCCGCCGCGGGCGCCGGGTCGCTGCACGTGTTCGGCTGGGCATTCGGATGACGCCCGGATAACCGGCGGTCGACGCCGTCGAGCTCGAACGTCGTCACCGACCGCGGGGCGTGCCGTGCGGTCAGGCGGCCGTCGCGTACGGCGGCGGACCCGGGCGCGTACGGGAGGCCGGGGGTCGTCGTCCACACCCGGGCGGTGTCCCCGACGCGGGGGAAGCGGCTCAGGTCGTAGGTGATCTCGGCGGGATCGGTGGCCGGGTGCACGGTGACCAAGGTGAGGCGCCCGGCGTCCCAGGCGGCGACCGTGCCGGGGTGGCCGGCGGTGAGGATGCGGGCGCCGGGGCGGATGTGCCGGGTGTACTGGGCGAGCACGTGGTACGCGGGCCGGACGCCGGTGACCCGCCCGGCCAGAGTGCCGTGGCCGCTTTCGGCGACCGCGTCGTCGGGCGGGTCGTACTGCCCGGCCAGCAGCCCCCAGTTCGAGTGCTCCACCGGCTGCCAGAGGACCCAGGCCCGCGGGCGCAGGCAGTGCAGGTCGGCGCTGAGGTTCTGGGCCATGGTCAGGCCGGACGGGTCGCCGTCGCCGTACTCGCTCTGCCACCGCTGCACGTCGCCGAGCGCCGCCGACAGGCGGGTGCGCGGCCCCGGATCGTCCGCGCCCCGCTGGTACCCGTGCACGTTGACCTGCCCGACGCACCGCCGGGTCTCCTCGGGGAACCCGCGCCAGGTCGCCGTCGCGGCGTCGTAGCTGTTCTCGTCGGACGCGGCGATGCGTACGCCGTCCATGCCGCGCCGGTCCAGCTCCCGGCGCAGCAGGCCGAGCACGGACCGCTGCGCGCCGGGGGAGAAGTAGCAGCCCTCCTGCCGGCCGTGCGCCACCCACCAGTCGCGGGCCGACGGCTCGTTGAACGGCTCGGCCGAGGTGAAGGCCACGCCCCAGTTGTCCCGCGCGTACGCCGCGACGGTGGCGAGGTACGCCGCGTGGTCCGCGTGGTCCGCGGGCCGGAGGTTGTCGGTGGCGGGCCGGTCCGCGCCGCACGGGTTGCCGTTGCCGGTCATCCACCACAGCGGCGACACCGACGCGAGCTCGAAGGTGTCCGCGCCCGCGTCGCGCGCCTTGACCAGCGCGGTCCGCTGGTTGGCGTCGGCCGCCCAGTCCCAGGAGCCGTCGCCGTTCCAGTACCCCTCGACCTGCTTACGCCGCGGAATGTGCGCCGACACGGCCATCCGCCGCCCGTCCACCGCACCGAACGTGCACGCCCCCAGGTTGTACCGGACCACGTTCAGCCCCAGACCGGGCAGCGTGACGTCCGCGCCGCCGTCGATCCGGACCGGCACCGGTTCCAGCCCGAAGAACACCCGCGCCAGGTCGTCGCGCGTCCCGAGCTCGGTGTTCGCCCACCAGTACAGGCACGCCCCCCAGCCCGCCCACGCGTACGCGTCACGGTCCGGCTCGATCACCCTGTGGTCCATCCCGCCACCCCCAAGCCGGTTCTCACCCGCCCGGGACCGCGGCAACCGCGGAACGTGACCGGCGGCGCCCCTCAGACCTGCGACGACCGGCGGACCACCAGCTCCGGCGTGAACACCACCGCCCGGCGTTCGCGCGGTCCGTCGTCGCTCGTCTCGGCGATCAGCAGCTCGGCGGCGGTGCGGCCGATGCGGCGGGCGGGCTGGCGTACGGAGGTCAGCGGTACGGCGGCCGCGGCGGCGAACTCGTTGTCGTCGTAGCCCACGATGGCCATCTCGGACGGTACCCGCACCCCGGCGCCGACCATGGCCTGCAGCACGCCCAGGGCCAGCAGGTCGTTGGCGCAGAACACCGCGGTGGGCCGCGGGCTGATGCCGAGCAGCCGGGCCCCGGCGTCGCGGCCGGACGCCACGTCGAGGTGGTCGACCTCGAGCACGGTCACCTCGGCGCCGGACACCGTGCGGACTCCGGCGCGGCGGTCGCGGCACTGGGCCAGGATGTCCGGGCCGTTGACGAACGCGACCCGCTCGTGGCCGGTGTCCACCAGGTGGCGCATGGCCAGCGCGCCGCCGGCGACGTCGTCCACCGAAACCGAGCTGGCGTCCTTCTCCGGCACCTTGCGGTCGACCAGGACGTACGGCGTGCCCGTACGGCGGAACGCGGCGAGCGAGCCGCCCGGGGTGCCGACCGGGCTGAGCAGCACGCCGCGCACCCGCTGCTCGGCCAGCAGCGAGAGGTACGACGTCTCGAGCTCGACCCGCTGCCCGCTGTTGCAACTGATCACGTTGAGCCCGTGGTCGTGCGCGGCCTCCTCGGCGCCGCGCACGATGTCGACGAAGAACGGGTTGCCGAGGTCGAGCACCAGGAGCGCGATGATGCGGCTGCGGCCCGCGCGGAGCTGCCGGGCCGACTCGTCGCGTACGTAGCCGAGCTCCTCGATCGCCGACCGCACCCGCGTGCGCGTCGCCTCGGCGACGAGGTGCGGATGGTTGACGACGTTGGACACCGTCGCGATCGACACCCCGGCGCGCTCCGCGACGTCCTTGATCCCGACCATCGGACCCCTTCCACCCACCCGTACATTAAACGTTTCATGAGGCCGTCAAGCCAGAGACGACCAGTCCCTTGACAGCATTTCGGACGGGGTTACCCTCCCACCTAATACGTTTAAAGTGACGCGGGTCACTGGCGGCGAGGAGCCCCCCATGGCGAACCGGGGACAGGAGGCCGGCCTGACGGCCGGCCAGGGCGACGAGAACACGATCACCTCCCAACAATGGCGCTGGTCCGTCCTCGCGGGGATGGCCTCGTATCTGGACGCGGGCTCGATCGTGGCGCTGAGCGCCGGGCTCGCGCTGTTCCAGACCACCTACCATCTCAGCGGCGGCGCGGTCGGGGCGCTGGCCGCGATCGGGCCCAACGCCATCGGCTGCGCGATCGGCGCGTTCGTCGGCGGGCGCCTCGGAGACCGGCTCGGCCGCAAGCGCATCTACAAGTACGACCTGCTCATCTACGCGCTCGGCATCCTCTGCATCACGTTCACGATGAACCCGGCGATGCTGTTCGCCGGCACGTTCGTGGTGGGCCTCGCCGTCGGCGCCGACGTCCCCACGTCCCTGGCGCTGGTCGGGGAGTTCTCGCCGGCGCGCGCCCGCGGCAAGCTGCTCGGCTTCACGCAGGTCGCGTGGAACGCCGGCCCGGTGGTCGTGCTGGTGCTCGCGCTGGTCCTGGCGCCGTTCGGGCTGCTGGGCATCCGCATCGTGTTCGCCCACCTCTGCCTCGTCGCGCTGGTCACCTGGGCGCTGCGGCAGGGGCTGACGGAGTCGGTGCGCTGGCGGTCCGCATCGGAGAAGGCCGGCATCCGCGCGGTGGCGCACCGCTACCGCGAGCTGTTCCGCGGGCCGAACCTGCGGGCGCTGGTGTGGACGGCCACCATCTACGTCTTCTGGAACATCGCGGCCGGCACCGGCGGCATCTTCACCCCGTACATCATCAAGACGCTGCACGCCGGGAGCCAGGCGGCGAGCGTGGCGCTGTCGTGCGCCGGGTTCGTCATCGGGATCATCGTGACGATCTGGCTGTTCATGCCGTACGCCGACCGGTCGCACGCGACGCGGCGGCTCATGTGGGGCGCGGGCGGGATGATGCAGGTGCTCGCGTACGCCGCGTACCTCGTGTTCCCGTTCACGATCCCGGTGATCATCGCGAACATCGTGCTGTTCGCGGTCGGCGCCGGGCTGGCCGGCGAGGCGTTCTACAAGACGTTCAGCCAGGAGCTGTTCCCCACGATGCTGCGCGGCACCGCGCAGGGGTTCACGTTCGGCGTCGCGCGCACGTGCCTCGGCATTTGGAGCTTCTTCGTGCCGATCCTCGCCGGCGCCGGAATCGGGCCGGTCGCCGCGCTGCTGTCGGTGTTCCTGATCATCAGCGGCGCCGTCGGGTTCTTCTTCATGCCGGACACCTCGGGCAAGTCCCTTGAGCACATCGAGGCCGAGCGTGCCACCGTATGACGTCCGCTGACCTGCTGGCGCGGTTCGCCGATCCGGCGCCGGAGTTCGGCCCGCTGCCGCTGTGGTGGTGGAGCGGCGCCCCGGTGGACCGCGCCCGGCTGCGCACGCAGATGGGCAGGCTGGCCGACCAGGGCGTACGGCAGGCGGTCGTGATGTGCCTGGCGCCCGCGGGGCCGATGTTCGGCGCGGTCGCCGACGACCCGCCGTTCCTCAGCCCGCAGTGGCTCGACCTCGTCGACGGCGCCTGCGCGGACGCCCGCGAGCTGGGGTTCCGGCTGTGGATGTACGACCAGATCGGGTTCTCCGGCGCCAACTTCCAGGGCGCGCTCACCGCCGCGCGCCCGGAGTTCGCCGGGCTGGCGCTGCGGCGTGACCCGTCCGGCGCGATCGAGACGCAGGTCAGCGGGTTCGACTACTTCGGCACGGAGGCGTGCGCGGCGCTGATCGACCGGGTGCACGGGGAGCTGGACCGCGCGCTCGGGCGGTGGTTCGGCACCGTCATCCCCGGCTTCTTCCAGGACGAGCTGCCCGCGATGCCCACCTGGGGGCGCGGCTTCGCGGAGACGTTCGCCGAGGCGTACGGGTACGACCTGCTCCCCGTGCGCGCCGCGCTGTTCGGCGGCGAGAACGACGCGGCCGCCCGGGTGCGCCGCGACTACCACGCGCACCGGGCGCGGCTGGCCCGGCGCGCGTTCTTCGACCCGCTGGAGCGCTGGCTCACCTCGCGCGGCCTCGTGTGCGGGTTCGACCAGCGGTCGCCGGCGCGCGAGGGCGACCCGGTGGGCGGCGTCGCGGTGTACGGCGACTACCTCGGCACGCACGCCGGCTACCGCGCGCCCGGCAGCGACCACTGGGGCGACCCCAAGGTGCACAGCTCGCTGGCGCACACCCGGGGCCATCCGCGCACCTGGATCGAGGCGTTCCACTCCTCGGGCTGGGGCGGCACGCTGGAGGAGACCTACGACTGGCTCGCGCCGTTCCTGCGCCGCGGCGCCACGCTGTACGACCCGCACGCCGTGTACTACGCCACGGTGGGCGGGTGGTGGGAGTGGGCGCCGCCGTCCACGTGCTGGCGGCAGCCGTACTGGCCGTCGTACCACCGGTTCGCCGGGGCGGTCGCCCGGCTGTGCGCGGTGCTCACCGCCGGGACGCACGTGTGCGACGTGGCGCTGGTGACGCCGACGGAGACCGCCCAGGCGTACGTGACCCTCGACGGCCCGCTGCCCCCCGCGTCCCGCGCGGCGGCGTGCTTCCAGGAGCTGAACGGGATGGGGTCGTGGCTGGACGAGCGGCGCGGCGTCCTGGACCGGGCGGGCATCGACCACGACGTGCTCGACGAGGCGACCGTGGCGAGCGGGGTCGTCCGCGACGGCGCGCTGCGGGTGGGGGATGAGGCGTACCGCACGGTCGTGCTGCCGGAGCTCACGACCCTGCCGCCGGAGACCGCCGCCCGGCTGCGCGAGCTGAGCCGCGCGGGGGGCGCGGTGGTGTGCGTGGGGCGGGTGCCGGAAGGGGTGGAGGCCGGGGCCGTGCGGGTGCGCGGGCCGGAGGATGTGCCGCCGCTGGTGGCGGAGGGGCCCGTGCGGGTGCGGGCGGACGTGCCCGTGCTGGTGCGGCGGAGCGGGGGCGCGTACGTGGTGCTGCTCACCGCGCACGACGAGCGCAGCGGCACGCGGGCGCCGATCGTGCGGCTCGGCGAGGGGTGGCACGAGGCCGGGCTGGACTGGAACGCGTACTGGGACCGGCTCCGCGCCGGCGGCTACACGTTCGTGCCGCCCGCGGACCGTACGGCCCGCGTCGAGGTCACGGGCATTCCCCGCCCCCGCGCCCAGCGCTGGGACCCCTCCACCGGGCGCCGCTCGGAACTCGCGGTGCGCCCGGCCGCGGGCGGCTCCTGGGTGGTGGACGTGCCGTTCGCGGACGGGGCGATGGAGCTGCTCGTGCTCGGGGAGGGGCTGCCGGACGCGACGTACGTGCCGCCCGGCCCGGTCACCGGGGAGGTCGCGGTGGACGGCCCGTGGCGGGCGGCCGCCCGGTCGACGCTGGACAACGAACACGGCGACCTGGCCGCGCGGGAGCGCACCGGCGTGCTGCCCGTCGAGGTCTGGCGCATGGAGCACCGTACGGACGCGGGGGAGTGGCGCGCGGTGACGGCGGGGTTCGGGGCCTTCGCCGAGGCGCGTGAGCCGGATGGCACCTGGCGGGCGGCGGAGTGGTCGCCGGCGCGGGGGATCGCGCACGATCCGGCGCACGCGGACACGCTCGGGCCCAAGGGCCACGTGCCGGAGGAGTTCCTCGACTGGCGGTACGTGGCGGCGGGCGGCGAGGTGGCGGTGCGGACGCACCTCCCGGTGCCCGAGCCCGGCCTGCACCTGGCGGTCGGCGCGGGCGCGGCGCGGCGGGTCGTCGTGGACGGCCGCGAGCTGCCCGCCGAGGGGGACGGCTACCAGACGTCCACCCCGCTGCCCGAGGACTGCGCGGGCCGTACGGTGCCCGTGGAGATCGCGTTCACCGCGGACCGCGACGGCCCGCTGCGCGCCTCGTTCGCCCTGGTCCGCGACCCCGGGGCGTACCGCCGCCCGGAGTGGCTGGCCGGGGACGAGCTCACCCGGACGTTCACCCTCGCCGCCGTTCCGGAGGACGCCTGGGCGCAGGTGGCCGGCGACGGCGCGTGCCGGGTCCGCCTCAACGGCACCGAGCTCGGCCGCCAGGGCGACTTCAACCCGTACCCGGGCATGCGCGAGATCCGCGTCCACCGCTACGACCTCACCCCGGCCCTGCGCACGGGGCCGAACACGCTCACGCTCCTGCTCGGCCCGGACGGCGCCGCCGCCGTCGACTCCGCCCTCCCCGACCTGCTCACCGGCCCGGCCTGGACGGGCACCCCCGTCCGCACCGGCCACCGCCGCGACCCCCGGTTCGTCTGCGCCCGCCCCCGCCCGCACCCGCTGCCCGGCGCCCACTGGCTGGAGCCCGCCGCCGCCCAGGGCACCACGGTCGCCCCCGCGATCCCGGACACCGCCCCGGGCCCGCCCCGTACGGAACGGCTCCGCTTCGCCGCCCCCCTCGGCGCCACGGACCTGCGCATCCCCACCGACCTCGACGTGACCGTGCACGTCACCGGACCCGCCCCGGGCACGTACCGCCTCGATGGCGGGCGGGTGCGGTTCCCCGGGCCGCTCCCGGCCGGGGCCGGGGTCGTGCTGGAGATCCGCGCGGTGGACGGGCGCCGCGGCGGTGCGCTGCTCGACGGGCCGGTCGAGGCGCGGACCGCGGAGGTCGCGGCGCCGCTTGGCGACTGGGCGGACCTCGGGCTGCGGGCGCTCGGCGGCGAGGTGCGCTACCGCACCACCGTGACCGCGCCGGACGCCCGCCGCGTCGTCCTCGACCTCGGCGCCGTACGCGGCACCGCGGACGTCTCCGTGAACGGCGTCCTCGTGGACCGCCTGGTCTGGGGCCCGTGGCGGACGGAGATCACCGGCGCGCTGCGGCCCGGCGCCAACGACATCGACGTCGTCGTACGCGGCACCCTCGCGGGCTACCTCGACGGCGCGTCGCCGACCCTGGCCGTGGCCGCCGGGCAGGTGCGCACCGGCCTGTTCGGACCGGTCAGGCTGACCCTGCACGACGACCCGGAGGCCTGATGACCACCGTCGACCCCGTCCGCTTCGAGCACCGCGGCGAACCGCTCGGCCTCGGCACCGCCACACCCCGGCTGTCCTGGCGGGTCCGCACGGACGACCCGGAGTGGGCGCAGGACGCGTACGAGCTGCGCCTCGGCGCGTCCGAGACCGTGCGCGTGGAGTCCGCCGAGCAGGTGCTCGTGCCCTGGCCGTTCGCGCCGCTGGCGTCCCGCACCCGCGCCGAGCTGCGGGTCCGCGTGCGCTCCGGCGGCGCGTGGAGCCCGTGGAGCGACCCGTCATCCGCCGAGACCGGGCCGCTGCGCCCGTCGGACTGGTCGGCGCGCTTCGTCAGCCCCCGCGACCACGGCGCGATCGGCGCCCCCGCGCCCGTCCTCAGCCGTACGGTCGCGCTGCGCGACGGCATCCGCGCCGCCCGCGTCTACGCGACCGCGCACGGCGTCTACACCGCGTCGGTCAACGGCGAACGCGTCGGCGCCGAGGTGCTCGCCCCCGGCTGGACCGCGTACGCCGACCGGCTCTGCTACCAGGCCCACGACGTCACCGCCCTCCTCCATCCGGGCGACAACACCCTGGACGTCCTGCTCGGCAACGGCTGGTACCGGGGCCGCCTCGGCTGGAACGGCCGCCGCGCCGTGTACGGCGACCGCCTGGCGCTGCTCCTGCAACTGGAGGTCGCGTACGACGACGGCACGGTCGAGGTGATCGGCACCGACGACCGCTGGACCGCCGCCGACAGCGGTGTGCTCGCCGACGACCTCTACGACGGCCAGCGCACCGACCTGCGCCCGCGCCCGCCCGCCCCCGGCCCGGTCGACGTGCTCGACGCCGACCTGGCCCGGCTGACCGCACCGGACGGCCCGCCCGTACGCGTCACCGAGACGGTGCCGGCCCGTACGGTGTGGCGCTCGCCGTCCGGCCGCACGCTGGTCGACTTCGGGCAGAACCTGGTCGGCTGGGTGCGGCTGACCGTGCGCGGGACGGCGGCCGGGGACGAGGTGGCGGTCCGCCACGCCGAGGTGCTGGAGGACGGCGAGCTGGGCGTGCGCCCGCTGCGCACGGCCGCGGCCACCGACACGTACGTCCTGGACGACGCCGAGAGCGCGGTCCTGGAGCCGGGCCTGACCTTCCACGGGTTCCGCTACGCCGAGATCACCGGCGCCGATCCGGCGGCGGCCGACGTCGAGGCGGTGGTGGTCGGCTCGGACCTGCGGCGTACGGGCTGGTTCGGCTGCTCGGAACCGGACCTCGAACGGTTCCACGAGAACGTCGTGTGGAGCATGCGCGGCAACTTCCTCAGCGTGCCCACCGACTGCCCGCAGCGCGACGAGCGGCTCGGCTGGACCGGCGACATCCAGGTGTTCGCCCCGACCGCGAGCTTCCTGTTCGACACGGCCGGGTTCCTCGGCTCGTGGCTCGGCGACCTGGCCGCCGACCAGCAGGCGGACGGCACCGTCGGGTTCGTCGCGCCGAACGTGCTCGGCCGTACGCCGCCGGCCGCCGCGTGGGGCGACGCGGCCGCGGTCGTGCCGTGGGTGCTGTACGAGCGGTACGGCGACCCGGCCGTGCTCGACCGGCAGTTCGCGAGCATGCGCGGCTGGGTCGACCGGATCGCCGCGTCGGCCACCGATGGCGTGTGGAGCGGCGGGTTCCAGTTCGGCGACTGGCTCGACCCGGCCGCGCCGCCGGACGACCCGTTCGCCGCGGCCACCGACCCGGACATCGTGGCCACCGCGTACCTCGCCCGGTCCGCGCAGATCGTCGCGGACGCCGCCACGGTGCTGGGCCGCGACGCGGCCGCGGAGGCGTACGCGAAGCTCGCCGCCGACACCCGCCGCGCGTTCGCGCACACCTACGTCACCGGCGCCGGGCGGCTGGCCGGCGACGCGCCCACCGCGTACGCGCTGGCCCTGGCCTTCGGCCTGCTGCCCACGCCGGAGCAGCGGGCGGGTGCCGGGCGGCGCCTGGCCGACCTGGTGCGCGCGAACGGGTTCCGCATCGCCACCGGATTCGTCGGCACGCCGCTGGTCGCCGACGCGCTCACCGCGTCCGGCCGGCCGGACCTGGCGTACCGGCTGGTGCTGGAGCGCGGCTGCCCGTCGTGGCTGTATCCGGTGACGATGGGCGCGACGACGATCTGGGAGCGGTGGGACAGCATGCTGCCCGACGGCTCGATCAACCCCGGGCAGATGACGTCGTTCAACCACTACGCGCTCGGCGCCGTCGCGGACTGGCTGCACCGCACGGTCGCGGGCCTGGCCCCGGCGGCGCCCGGCTACCGGGAGATCACCGTGCGGCCGGTGCCGTACGCCGCGCTGACGCACGCCTCGGCGCGGCACCTCACGCCGTACGGCGAGGCGGCGGTGACCTGGCGCCGCGAGGACGGCCGGTTCACCCTCGACGTCACCGTGCCGCCCGGCTGCCGCGCGACCGTGCACGTGCCCGGCGCGGAACCGGTCGAGGTGCGCCACGGCGCGCACACGTGGACGGCCGCCGACCCGTGCGCGGCCGGCCAGGGCCCGGCCGGCACCGTACGCGACCTCATCGACGCGCCCGCGGCGTGGCAGGCGGTGGCGGAGGTGCTCGTCGCGCACGGGCTGGCCGCCGACCCGGCCGCGCTGACCCGCGTGGCCGCCCGCTTCCTCGACGCCACACCGGAGGAGCTGGTCGCGCAGCTCGTCACCCGGGCCGGCCCGGATTTCGCCGGCGACGGCGCCGCCGTGCGCGCCGCCGTCGCCGGGCTGCTCGGCTAGCGGGTCACGCGTACAGGTCGCGCTGGAAGGACTCCCGGATGGAGAACACGGCCACGAATGTGATCACGCCCATCGCGAAGATGTAGACGGAGACGGACAGGGACGAGCCGGTGGCCGCGAGCAGCGCCGTCATGACGAACGGCGCCAGGCCGCCGGCGAAGATCGACGCGATCTGGTAGCCGAGCGAGGCGCCGGAGTAGCGCACCCGGGCGCTGAACATCTCCGCGTACAGCGCCGCCTGCGGGCCGTACATCATCGAGTGGAACGTGAACCCGACGGCCAGGCCGACGAAGATCAGCAGCGGGCTGCGGGTGTCGACGAGCAGGAACAGCGGGAACGCCCACAGCGCGAGCAGCACGGTGCCGGTGAGGTAGAGCCGCCTGCGGCTCATGCGGTCGCTGAGCCAGCCCATCAGCGGCATCGTGACGAGCTGGGTGGCGCCCGCGCCGAGCACGATCGCCAGGATCGTCGACTTCGCCATCTTCAGCTCGCCCGTGCCGTACGACAGGATGCCGGAGATGAAGATGTAGTACGCCGTGTTGACCACCATGAACGCGCCCGCGGCCTGGAGGATCTGCCGCCAGTGGCTGCGCACGGCGGCGATCAGCGGCGGCTTCTCGACGTCGGGCGTGGCGGCGCCCTCGTCGCGCATCTTCTGGAAGACCGGGGTGTCCTCGATGCGGCGCTGGAGGAGCACGCCGATGACGATCAGCACCAGGCCGGTGAGGAACGGCACCCGCCAGCCCCACGACTCGAACGCGGCGTCGGCCATCCACGCGGTCAGCGCCAGGTACACCAGGTTGCCGAGGATGGACCCGCCGATCGCGCCGACCTGGACGAAGCTGCCGTAGAAGCCGCGCTTGCGCACGGGCGCGTGTTCGGTGAGCAGCAGCGCCGCGCCGCCCCACTGCGCGCCCACGCCGAGGCCCTGGACGACGCGCAGCAGGATCAGCAGGACCGGCGCGAGCGCCCCGGCCGTCGCGTACGTCGGCAGCAGCCCGATGCCGAACGTCGACACCCCCATGAACACCAGCGCCAGCACCAGCGTGGGCTTGCGGCCCCACCGGTCGCCGAGGTGGCCGGCGACGATGCCGCCGATGGGGCGGGCGATGAACCCGACGGCGAGCGTGGCGAACGACGCGAGCGTGCCCTCCACGCCGCCGAGCGTCGGGAAGAACAGCTTCCCCAGCACCAGCGACGCGGCGGTCGTGTAGATGAAGAAGTCGAACCATTCGAGGGCGGTCGCGATCGTCGCGGCGGCCGCGATCGGGGCCATCCGGGTGGGCCGATCCACCACTGCGGGGGGCGTGGTCATGGGGTCTCCTCGGGGGGGAAGAGGTCGGCGGCCTGGCGGCTCAGCTCGGCCGCGCGGATCTTGGTGCCGTTGGTGCCGGTCGTGGTGGGGAACTCGGGGACGATCACGACGCGCGCGGGCACCTTGAACGGGGCGAGTTGCGCCGTGCAGTACGCGCGCAGCTCGTGCTCGTCCGTACGGGTGCCGTCGCGCAGCGTCACGAACGCGACGGCTACGGGGGTGCCGGACGCGTCGTCGGCGCCCACCACCTTCGCCATCTCGACGGCCTCGTGGGTGGCGAGGAACCGCTCGATCTCGGCCGGCTCGACCAGGAACCCGCGCACGCGCAGCGCGTCGCCGGCCCGGCACGCGTACGTGAACACGCCGGGCTCGCCGGTCGTGCCCAGGTCGCCGGAGCGGTACCAGCCGTCGTCGGTGAACGCGGCGGCCGTCGCGGACGGGTTGCCGAGGTACCCGGGCAGCACGTTGTAGCCGCGGAACTGCAGCTCGCCGGTGACACCGGGCGTGCACACCTCGCCGGTCACCAGGTCGGCCGCGCGGACCTCGATCCCCGGGTCCACGACGTGGCCGCCGCCGGCCGCCCGCTGCTCCGCGGGCAGGTCGAACGGCCACACCGACGTCAGCGCGAACACCTCCGACGAGCCGTACACGCCGGAGACGACCGCGCCGAACTCCGCCTCCGCCCACGCGGCGATCTCCGGCACGCGGCCGTTGAACTCGGCGATGCCGCCGCGCCGCCAGGCGCCGAGCGCGCGCGGCCGCTCCCGCCAGGTGTCCAGCAGCCGGCCCATGAGGTCGTCGCCGCCCACGGTGTGGGTCACGCCGTACGCGGCCATGTCCTCCAGCGTCCGGTCCGGGTCGAAGACCGGCTCCAGGACGCACGTGGCGCCGGCGGCCAGCGCCGCGAACGCCGCGTTGAACCCGAACGTCCCGGCCAGCGGCAGCACGCACAGCATGGCGTCGCCGGGAGCGATGCCCAGCGCAGCCGCGCCGCGCACCGCGTGCCGTACGACCGCGGACTGCGGGTGCCCGGCCAGCTTCGGCACGCCGGTCGAACCGGACGTGGTGAAGTAGCAGGCCATGTCCGCGCCGCGGCCCGCCGGCCCGCCGGGAGCCGCGTCGGCCGTCTCGTGCCACACGCCGCCGCCGACGTCGAAGCCCTCGCCCGCCGGGCCGGCCGGGACCGGACCGTCCACCGGCACCACCGCGGGCGGGCGCAGGTCCGGCACCGTCTTGCGGGCCTCGGCTACCGCGTCGCGCAGCCGTCCGGTGAAGTCCAGGCCGAGGAACGCGCGCGGCAGCGCCACGCACACCGGCCGCGCCTGCGTCAGCAGATGCGTCAGCTCGTGCACGTGGTAGCGGGTGTTGACGCCGAGCACCCCGGCGCCCAGCGTCGCGGCGCCGAACTGCCAGGTCAGCGACTCCAGCCAGTTCGGCAGCCAGACGCCGACCACGTCGCCGCGGCGCACCCCGGCGGCGCGCAGCCGCGCGGCCACCGCCACGGACGCGTCGCGCAGCCCGGCGTACGTCAGCGAGCGGGCGGCGGCGCCCGGCCCGGGGTTCGGCTCCACGGCGGCGACCCGTTCGGCGTGCGCGGCCGCGAGGTCGTCCAGCATCTTGGTCAGATGGTCAGCGGTCATGGCTCGATCCAGGTCGGGGGACAGGGGGACGTACGCGGTGTCTCCAGGTCGGCGAGCCAGCCCGCGAGGACCGCGGTGAAGTCGTCGATCTCCTCCATGGGGTAGTGGCCGACGCCGGGCAGCACGTCGAGGCGGCAGCCGGGGACGCGCCGCGCGGTCCACTCCACGTCCGGCACGTCGATCCAGAAGTCGTCCGCCCCGGCGACCATGCGCAGCGGGCAGGCGATCGCGTCCAGCCGGTCGCGCAGGTCGTGCCGCGTCCACGCGATGAGGTCGCTCGTGGAGATCACCGGGTCCTCGCGGCGGTGCATGCGGGCGATCTCGGCGGCGCGCTCCGGCGGCACGGCCGCGCCGACGGCGGCCAGCGTGCCGTAGTACGTGCGGTCGGCGCGGCTCGGCGACGAGACGTCGTCGAGGGACCGTTCCAGCGACCGTACGGACCAGCGGGCGTTGCGCGCGTCGGCGGCCATCGCCACGGCCGCGGTCACCCGGTCCGGCGCGGACGCCGCGAGGTCCAGGGTGATCTTGCCGCCGATCGAGCAGCCCACCACGTGGAACCGGTCGGCGCCCAGCTCGGCGGCCAGCCGCAGCAGCCAGTCGCGGTACGCGCCGAGGTCGGTCACCGGGCCGCCGGCCGCCTCGTCCGACCGGCCGTGGCCCGGCAGGTCGGGCACGATCACCCGGTAGCCGTACCGCGGCAGCTCGCGCAGGGTGCGCCGCCACTGGACGCCGCTCTGCCCGGCGGTGTGCACGCACAGCACCGGATGGCCCTCGCCGGCCGTCTCCACGAACCCGAGGCGGCCGTCGATCTCCACGTACGCCGACTCGGTCACGCGTCCTCCCCGGCCAGGTCGCGGATGCAGTCCCAGGCGGCGACGATCGCCTTGTGCAGGCGCAGGTGCTCGTACGTGTTGCCGTACGCGCCGAACGCGCCGCGCATCGACCGCGCGATGAAGTCGTTGCGGGGGGCGTCGGCCAGCTCCACCCAGGCCAGCTCGTCGCCGCTGACCGTGAACGTGGGCCCGCCCGGCGTCCACCGCCCGGTCTCCAGGACCCGTCCGCGGTAGACGCGCACCTGCACGCTCTCCGGGCCGGCCGCGAACCCGATCGAGCCGTCGAAGGTGGCGGTGCCCGTACGGAACTCCTCGTTCGCCGCCAGCCGGTGCGCCAGGAGCGCGGCCCAGGCGGGCGTCGCGAAGTCGCGGCCGGGGAACGTGGGCGGGCCGCCGGGGTCGCGCGCCTTCACCAGGAACGCCGTCGACCCCTCCGAGGCCACGGTGCCGTCGGTGGTGACCAGCCGTACGTGCCGGTTCACCACGCCGGCGTCGCCGCGTGACGCGCGGCGGCAGCGGGTCACGGTCATCTCGAACCGCACCGCGTCGCCGGCCACGAGCGGGTTGCGGAACCGCCAGTTCAGGTCGAGCAGCGCGATCGCCGTGGTGTCGACGATGCCGAGCTCGTGCAGCAGCCCGAACACGATCGCCACGCCGTACGGGCCGTGCGCGAGCGGCCCGGCGAACCCCTGGGCGGCCGCGTACGCCGGATCGGTGTGCACGGCCGCGGCGTCCCCGGACAGCCGGGTGAACGCATCGATGTCGCCGGCGGTGATCTCCCGTACGCCACTGGTGAAGCGGGTGCCGGGGCGGAAGTCCTCCAGGTACAGGGCGGTCATGCGCCTCTCTCCGTTGGTGCGTGCGCATCGGGGGTGCCCTCGACCAGGGCGAGTGCGTAGCGGGCGTGGCGGCGCGCGACGTCGTCCGGGCTGAGGGGGCCGTCGGGCCGGTACCAGAGCGGCACGCCCGAGGCCATCGTCAGGATCGCGAGGCAGGCCTCGTCCGGATGCGGTGTGGCGAACACGCCGTCCGCGACGCCGCGGGCGACGAGCCGCTCGAAGATCTCCTGCTCCCGGTCGCGGCAGGCCACGATGCGCGCCCGGTGCGCGGGCCCGAGGTAGCGCAGCTCGCTGCTGCTCACCAGGCACTCGTCCCGCCGCTCGGCCTCGAAGAGGACGTACGCGTAGACGGCCGCCTCGAACCGGCTCCGTACGTCGCCCGCGGCCGCGTCGACCGCGGCCTCGACGGCGGCGAGCTGGTCCGCCGACGCCCGCCGCAGGATCTCCAGGAGCAGGTCGTCCTTGGCCGCGAAGTAGTTGTAGACGTTCGCGGGCGTCACCCCCGCGAGCGAGGCGATCTGCCGCATCGTCGCCCCATGGAACCCCCGCTCACAAAAGGCCTCGAGCGCCGCCGCGAGAATGCCCCGCTGCACCGCATCCGTACGCCTCCGCCGCCCGGAACCAACCGTGTGAACAGGCGACATAAACCCCAAACCCTCCCTGAACGAACGACCGTTCAGAAACCATGCCAGCAAGCCAGCAACCAAGTCAATGTCATATATAAAAGATTGTGTGCCCCGCGCCCCGCGCTCGCCCCGCGCCCCGCGCTCGCCCCGCGCCCCGCGCTCGCCCCGCGCTCGCCCCGCGCTCGCCCCGCGCTCGCCCCGCGCTCGCCCCGCGCTCGCCCCGCGCTCGCCCCGCGCTCGCCCCGCGCTCCGTGCGCTCCGTGCCTCGCGCCCCGCATTCTCCGGGCCTGGCGCTCTGCGCCTGCGCCCCGCGCGCTCCGTGCCCGCGCCGCGCGCCCCGAGGCTCGTGCCCCCGTGCCCCCGTGCTTCGCGCGCCTCGCGCTCCCTTCTCCCCGTGCGCCGTGGCCTTGCGCCTTGCGGCTCCTGCCCCCGCCAGCGCCGGGGCAGGGGCAGGGGCGATCGCGTGACCCGAGTCTCGGGGGCGCCCGTGCGGCTGATGCGGCTCTTGGGTGGAGGGCTGGCGCGTCGCCTGTGGCGTCCGGGAGGCTGTGGCGGGGTGGTCCGGGCGGAGGCCGGGGTGGGCTGGGCATGGTGGGGCGGGGGCTGGGCACGGCGGGGGCAGGGCATGGCGAGGGCAGGGCATGGCGAGGGCAGGGCATGGCGAGGGCAGGGCATGGCGGTGGGGCGGGTGGTGCGGGACGCGCGGCGGTGGGCGCGGCGGGGAC
>DASXYG010000012.1:0-12737 GCA_036502625.1 Streptosporangiaceae bacterium | reverse complement strand
AAGGGGAGGAGGGCGGTCGCTAGGTCTTGGGGGGCTTCCATTGCTGTGTAGTGGCCGATGTTGGATAGGGAGACGGTGCGTACGGTTGTGGCTACCTGGCGTAGCGTCGCGGGGGTGAAGTCTCCTGACCTGCCGCTGACTGCGAGTACGGGCATTTCTAGCTTGCGGGTGGCCAGCTCTCGGATTTCGTCGCCTTCTCGGAGCATCGAGCGGTAGAGGGCGGCGGCGCCCTTGAAGCCGTCGGGGCGTGCGTAGGTGCGGGTGAGCTCGTCGATGTCCTCGTCGGTGAACGCGCCGGGGGTGGCGCAGAGGGACGGGATCGCGTACTCCGTGAGGAATGCGCGCTCGCGGCCGGCCAGCAGCATCTCCGGTATGCCGGGAGCGGCGAGGACGCCGATGTGCCAGGCGCCGCCATGGGCGACGTCGGCCAGCTTATCGACGCCGAATCCGGGCAGGCCGGTCTCGATGGCCGCGTAGCTCCGGACGAGTTCCGGGTGCGTCGCGGCGACGCGGAACGTCGTGGCGCCGCTGATGTCCTGGCCCGTCAGGTGGACGGGGCCGAGGTCCAGCCGCGTGATCAGCTCGCTCAGGTCCGCCGCCGAGGTGGCGCTGTCCGGGTCGCCCGTCGCGGTGGCGGAGTCTCCGAAGCCGCGCAGGTCGACGGCGAACACGCGGTGCCGCTCGCTCAGCAGCGGGATCAGCTTGCGGAAGACCCGCCAGGTCTCGGGAAAGCCGTGCACGAGCAGCACGGGCGACCCGGCGGTTCCGGCGGAGACGTAGTGCAGCTCGGTGCCGTTCACGCTGACGCGGTGGTGGCTGACGTCCGGGGCGATGGTGTCGTTGCGCATGAGATCCACGGTTGGCTTCCTTCACCAGATAGACAAGCTACCTGTCGAACTCTATGCGGTGGACAAGGCGCTTGTCGACCATCCGGGCGATCCCGTATGGTTTCCCCGTGCCGCGATCCCCAGGCGTCGAACTCGCGCTGCTGCTGCTCGACGGGTTCCACTCCATGACCGACCAAGTGCACGCCGAGCTGGCGGACCGCGGGCACCCGGGCGTACGGGCGGGTCATGAGTTCACCCTTCGTGCCATCGACGCGGGAGCCGACACCGCCTCGGAGCTCGGCCGCCGGCTGTCGGTCACCAAGCAGGCGGCCGCCCAGGCGATCGCCGTGCTCGAGCAGCTCGGATACGTGCACCGGGAGACCGACCCCGGCGACGCGCGCCTCAAGCGGCTGCGGGTGACGCCTCGGGGCCACGAGATGATGACGCTCGGCGCGGCGCTCTTCGACGAGATCCGCGACCGCTGGGCGGCGCAGATCGGCGCCAAGGAGCTCGATACCGTCCAGGCGCACCTGGCCCGGCTCACGGCGCACCGGTCACGGACCGCCGATGACCTGCTGTGAGCCTCTGCGACATGATGGGGGATTCTGATGGGCGCGTTCGATGTGCCGCTGGACGACGAGCGCACGCAGCTCGATGCGTTCGTCGAGGATTACCGGAGCGCCATTGAGGCGACCCTCGACGGACTCAGCGAGGAGCAGGTGCGCCGTCGGCTCGTTTCGTCGGCGACGACGTTGCTCGGGCTGCTCAAGCACGTCACCTGGATGCAACGGATCTGGTTCGAGGAGTGCGTCGGCGGCAGGTCCCATCGGGAGCTCGGCCTGGTGCGGACGCCGGACGAGTCGTTCCGGATCGCCGACGATGACACCGTCGCCTCCGTCACGGCGGCCCATCGTGCGGCCTGCGCGACGGCCCGGGCGGTGGTCGCCGACCTGCCACTGGACGCCGTCGTGACCGGCCATCCGGCCGGGCCGCGCACGCTGCGCTGGGTGTACCTGCAGGTCCTGCGCGAGCTGGCCCACCACTGCGGGCACGCCGACATCCTCCGCGAGCAAATACTCGACGGCTGAGGCGGGTCGGGGCGTGCGAGGGGCCGATGGTTAGCCTGTGCGCATGATCTCGACTCTGGACTATCTCTATTACGTGGATGTGGCGCTCGGCGGGATGACGGGGATCGTCGCCGGCCTGGGGGATGAGCTGGCGAATCGGCGGCCCGAGGTCCCCGGGGTGAACGCGCCGTACGCGATCCTCACGCACTGCATCGGGGTGATGGAGTACTGGGGCGGGCAGGTGATCGCGGTGCGGGCGATCACGCGGGACCGGGATGCCGAGTTCGTGGCGCGTGGCGAGGTGCGGGCGCGGGACGCGGAGACGCCGATGGCGCGTACGCAGGGCGGGGCGGCGCTGCACATCTATGAGGAGCTCGCGCAGCATCACGGGCAGATGGAGCTGACGCGGGACCTGCTGCGCGCGGGGTGAGCACGGGGGCATTGCACGGGGTCCGGGCGGGGCTTACGCTCCGGCCGTGAAGGCGGTCGCGGTTGGGAGCCTGGCGCTCACGGTGATCTTTCTGGTCGCCCGGAGCCCGCTCTACTTCTTCTTCGGGACCGTGGCCGCGTTGAGCCTGACCATGGGGCGGCGGTGACCTGGGGTCACAGGGCCGCGAACGGGGCGGCGTACGTGAAGGGGCCGCGGAGGTCGGGGGTGTACGCCGCAAGGGGGCGTACCTGGAAGTAGGCGGCGCCCCAGGTGGGGTCGGGGGACTCTACGCCGTACTCCGCGGCTGGGCGGAAGCCGAAGCGGGGGTAGTAGTCGCGGTGGCCCAGGAGGACGACGATGGGTTCGTCGAGGGCGTCGGCGGCGCCGAGGATGGCGTGCATGAGGGCGCTGCCCACGCCGGTGGCCTGCTCCGCGGGGAGCACGCCCAGGGGGCCGAGGCCGAGGGCGGGCCTGCCGTTGATGTCGGCGCGGGTGCAGACCACGTGGCCGACGATCCGGGCGTCGCGCTCGGCGACCATCGACAGGGCGGGGAGCCAGCCGGGGTCGGTGCGCAGGGCGTCGAGGAGGGGCACCTCGACGGGCAGGTCGCCGACCCGGATCTTGCCGCCGGCGAAGGCGGCGGCGTGCACGTCGCGTACGGCGGGGATGTCGGCGGCGGCCTCGCGGCGGATCAGCATGGGGCCATTCTGGCGAGCGCCGTACGCGACCGCGAACGGTTTTCCGCGCGGAGGCCCGGGAGCGCAGAGAGGGGGCCGGGGGTCAGGCGGGGCGGAGGGCCTGGAGGGTGAAGGTGGTCAGGGCTGCCGCTATTTCCTCGGGGGACTTCGGGCCCTCGGGGCGGTACCAGGTCGTCAATTGGTTGATCATGCCGAAGACCGTGTACGTCGCTATTTCGGCGGAGATCGCGTCGTTGAAGGTGCCCGCGCGTTGCTCTTTTTCGATGAGGGCCAGGAACGTCTCGTGATAGCGGCGGCGGTCGGCGGCTATCGACTGGAGGTATTCCGGGGAGAGCTTGTGCATTTCGCGGCGGAAGATCGTGGACTCGCGCTTGAATGCGGCCGTGGTCTCGACCAGGTCGAGGAGCAGCGCGCGTACGGTCTCCTCGGGGGAGAGGTCGCGGGCCAGGATGCGGTCGAGGCCGTCGAGCTGGCGGCGGATCAGCGAGTGGTAGATCTCGTGGAGCAGATCGCTCTTCGACGAGTAGTAGTGGTAGAGCGCGCCCTTGGTGAGGCCCGCGGCGGACACGATCTCCTGGACCGACGTGCCGTCGAAGCCGCGTTCGGCGAACAGTTCGATGGCGGCGTCCATGATCCGGCGCTGCACCGGGGTCGCCGGTTCGTATCCGGAGGAGCGCCGGTCGTCTGTGGTGGGCAAGGCGGGTGACCCCTCGCTGTGCATCGCATACCAACCGGTAGGGACGGCTGATCGTACGGCCGGTGTCCGAACCGGTCAAACACCCGCTCGCGCCGCTCATTGACGGAGATCCGTACGGATACGTAGGCTCCGAGACGGACGGTACCGACTGGTCGGTATGACGCACGGTCACCGACGGCCTCCGGGCGAACGAGAAGAGGCGGACCATGGGCGCGGACTTCACACCCGCCGGCAAGGTGATCGTGGTGACCGGCGGCGCGAGCGGCATCGGCCGCGCGCTCGCCGAGCGGTTCGCCGCCGAGGGGGCCCGCGCCGTCGTGGTCGCCGACCTCGACGACGCCGCGACCCGCGAGGTCGCCGCGTCGCTGCCGGACGGCACCCAGGGCATCGGCATCGGCCTCGACGTCACCGACGAGTCGGCGGTCGCCGCGGCCGTCGCGCGGATCGAGGCGGAGGCCGGCCCGATCGACCTCTGGTGCTCCAACGCCGGCATCGCACGCGGCCACCTGCTCGGCTCGGACGACGAGTGGGCCGCCTCCTGGAACGTCCACCTGCTGGCGCACGTCTACGCGGCCCGCGCCCTCGTGCCCGGCTGGACGGAACGCGGCGACGGCCACCTGATGATCACCGCGTCCGCGGCCGGGCTGCTCACCAACATGGACTCCGCGCCGTACTCCGTCACCAAGCACGCCGCGGTCGCGCTCGCGGAGTGGCTGGCCATCCAGCACGGCGACGCGGGCGTACGGGTGCACTGCCTGTGCCCGCAGGGCGTCGACACCCCCATGACGCGCCGCCCCGGTAGCGGCACCTCCGCGACCCGCGCGGCCGGCGGGTTCCTCCAGGTCGGCGACGTCGCGGACACGGTGATGGCGGCGCTGGCCGACAACAGGTTCCTGGTCCTGCCGCACCCCGAGGTCAGCGAGTACGAGCAGCGCCGCGCCACCGACCGCGACCGCTGGCTGGCCGGGATGCGCCGTGTGCTGGCCAAGCTCCGCGCCCAGCGCGGCTGACCGCGGCTGACCGCGGCCCCGTACCCACGCCCACCGAGTCAGGGAGTGCCTGTGGATTTCGAGTTCGACCAGACGACCGTCGAGTACCGCGAGAAGCTCCTCGGGTTCATGGACGAGCACGTGTACCCGGCCGAGCCCGTCTACAAGGAGCAGCTCGCCGCGCGCGACGACCCGTGGGCGTCCGTGCCCGTCATCAAGGAGCTGCAGGCGGAGGCGCGTTCCCGCGGCCTGTGGAACCTGTTCCTGCCGCACAGCCACGCGTACGGCGCGGGGCTGACGAACCTGCAGTACGCGCCGCTCGCGGAGATCAGCGGGCGCTCGCCGGCGCTCGGCCCGATCGCGCTGAACTGCGCGGCGCCGGACACCGGCAACATGGAGATCCTCTCGCTGTTCGGCACGGACGAGCAGAAGAAGCGCTGGCTTGAGCCGCTGCTGAACGCGGAGATCCGGTCCACGTTCTGCATGACCGAGCCGGACGTGGCGTCCTCGGACGCGTCGAACATCGCGCTGCGCATCGCGTCCGACGGCGACGACTACGTGCTGAACGGCCGGAAGTGGTGGTCCTCGGGCGCGCTGTCGCCGGACTGCAAGGTGTTCATCGTCATGGGCGTCACCGACCCGGACGGCGAGCCGTACAAGCGGCAGTCCATGGTGCTGGTGCCGAAGGACACCCCGGGCGTCACCGTGCACCGCGGCATGTCGGTGTTCGGCTACGAGGACGGCAGCAAGGGCGGCCACGCGGAGATCACGTTCGCGGACGTCCGGGTGCCGAAGGACAACATCCTGCTCGGCGAGGGCGAGGGGTTCCGCATCGCGCAGGAGCGGCTCGGCCCCGGCCGCATCCACCACTGCATGCGGTCCCTCGGCGTCGCCGAGCGCGCGCTGGAGCTGATGTGCCGCCGCGCGGTGTCCCGTACGACGTTCGGGCAGCGGGTCGCCGACCACGGGGTCGTGCAGGACTGGATCGCCGAGTCGCGGATGAAGATCGAGCAGGCGCGGCTGCTGGTGCTGAAGACGGCCTGGCTGATGGACACCGTCGGCAACAAGGGCGCGCGCGTCGAGGTGTCGGCGATCAAGGCGGCGGTGCCAGAGGTGACGTCGTTCGTGCTGGACAAGGCGATCCAGACGCACGGCGGCGGCGGCGTCTCGCAGGACTTCCCGCTGGCGCAGTGGTGGGCGTCGACCCGTACGCTGCACCTCGCGGACGGGCCCGACGAGGTGCACAAGAGGTCCATCGCGCGCCGCGAGCTGCGCCCGTACGTCAAGGACGCGGAGGCGCGGTGAGCGACTACGCCGCGCACCTCGCCGAGCTGCGGGAGAAGTGGCGTGCCGCGTGGCCCGCGCACCTCCCGGCCGAACCCGACTACACGTACGGGCGGGCGCCGCTGGCGGAGTACCTCCGGCAGTGGGCGCGGCGCCGTCCGGGCCACACCTGCGTGAACTACTACGGCCGTGAGCTGACGTACGCGGAGGTCGACCGGCTTTCCGACGCGTTCGCGGCGTTCCTGCTCACCCGGGGCTGCGGCGGCGGCACGCGGGTGGGGCTGCATCTGGGGAACTGCCCGCAGTTCATGATCGCGTTCTACGGGGTGCTGAAGGCCGGCGCGGTGCACGTGCCGGTCAACCCGATGTTCAAGCCCGCCGAGCTGACGTACGAACTGGCCGACGCGGGCGTGGAGCTGCTGGTCACGCTGGACTCGCTGGCCGACGTGGTGCGGCCGGCGCTGGACGGGACGCGGGTGCGCGCGGTCGTGGTGACGGCGCTCGGGGAGTACCTGCCTGCGGCGCCCGCGCTGCCGGTGCCGTCCGGGCTGGCCGCCGGTCCGCCGCGGCCGACCGCGTTCGAGGGCGTGGAGACGCGGACGTTCGCCGACGCGCTGAACGCGGCGCCCGCGGTGAAGCCGGTGACGCCGCGGCTGGACGACCTCGCCGCGCTGAACTACACCGGCGGCACCACCGGCATGCCGAAGGGCTGCGAGCACACCCACGGCGACATGCTCTACACGGCCGCGACGGCCACGACGTACGGGTCGGGGAACGGCCCGGACGACGTCTCGCTGATCTTCATCCCGGTGTTCTGGATCGCCGGGGAGAACGGCGGCCTGCTCAACCCGGTGTTCACCGGCTCGACGGTGGTGCTGCTCAACCGGTGGGACCCGGACGCCGTGCTGGAGGCGGTCGAGCGCTACCGGGTGACCGGCATGGTGGCCACCGTCGACAACTACGTCGAGCTGATGGATCGGCCGGACTTCGCCGCGCGCGACCTCACCTCGCTGCGCTACACCGCGGGCATGTCGTTCGTCCGCAAGCTGACGCCCGAGCTGCGGCGGCGCTGGGCGGACCTGCCGAACACCGGCGGCACGCTGCGCGAGGGCTCGTACGGCATGACCGAGACCCACACCAGCGACACGATCACCGGCGGGTTCCAGGACGACGACCACGACCTGAAGTCCCAGCCGGTGTTCTGCGGCATCCCGGTGCCCGGCACCGAGGTGATGATCCTCGACTTCGACACCGGCGAGCCGAAGCCGCCCGATGCCGAGGGCGAGATCGTCATCCGTACGCCGTCGCTGACCCGCGGCTACTGGAACAAGCCGGACGCCACGGCGGCGGCCGTCCGCGACGGATGGCTGCACACGGGGGACATCGGCTGCCTCGACGGCGACGGCTGCCTGCACTTCCTCGGGCGGGCCAAGGAGATGCTGAAGGTCAACGGGATGAGCGTGTTCCCGTCCGAGATCGAGGTGCTGCTCGGGCGCAACGACGCGGTCGAGGGGTGCGGGGTGATCGGCGTGGACGATCCGCGTACGGGGCAGCGGCCGCGCGCGTACGTGGTGCTGCGGGACGGGGCCGACGGCGTGGACGCGGACGCGGTCACCGCGTGGGCGCGGGCGAACATGGCGACGTACAAGGTCCCCGAGGTGCGGATCGTGGACCACCTGCCGCTGACGGCCACGGGGAAGGTCATCAAGCACCGCTTGGAGAAGGAGTTCGAGTGAGCGCAGCCGAGACCGGCGACCCTCCGGGCGTCGATACCGCCGCGCTGCGCGCGTACCTGGAGACGGCGGCGCCCGGGCTGGTGGGCGGGCCGCTGCGGGCGGAGCTGATCGCGGGCGGGAAGTCGAACCTGACGTACGTCGTCGGCGACGGGCGCGCCGAGTGGGTGCTGCGCCGTCCGCCGCTCGGCCACGTGCTGCCCACCGCGCACAACATGGCGCGCGAGTACGAGGTGATCAGCGCGCTGCACGGCACGGCGGTGCCGGTGCCGGAGACGTACGTGCTGTGCGCGGACGAGTCCGTGCTGGGCGCGCCGTTCTACCTGATGTCGCACGTGCCGGGCGTGGTGTACCGGACGGGCGCGGACCTCGCCGGGTTCTCCGCCGCCGATGGGCGCGCGGTGAGCACCGCGCTGGTGGACGTGCTGGCCGCGCTGCACTCCGTACGCCCTGACGACGTGGGGCTCGTCGGGTTCGGGCGGCCCGAGGGCTACCTGGAGCGGCAGGTGCGGCGGTGGACGAAGCAGCTCGCCGCGTCGCGCAGCCGCGACCTGCCGGGCATCGAGGAGCTGGCCGGGCGGCTGGCCGCGTCGGTGCCGTCGAGCGCGCGGGTGGCGCTGCTGCACGGCGACTACAAGCTGGACAACGTGCTCGTGGACGCGGGCGATCCGGGGCGGATCGGGGCGGTGCTCGACTGGGAGATGTCCACGCTCGGCGACCCGCTGGCCGACCTGGGGCTCGTGCTCGTCTACTGGGAGCGCGGCGACCGGCACGCGGACTCCCGGGTGCCGCGCACATCGGAGATCCCCGGGTTCCTGACCGCCGACGACGTGATCGCCCGGTACGCCGACCGTACGGGCACCGACGTGGGCGACATCGGGTGGTACCGCGCGCTCGGCGGCTACAAGCTCGCGGTGATCAGCGAGGGCATCCACTACCGGTACGTCCAGGGGCTGACCGTGGGCGAGGGCTTCGCCAACGCCGGCGACATCGTGCCGTCGCTGGTGGCGCGGGCGCACGAGGTGCTGGACGGTGTCGGCTGACCCGGGGGGTTCGCCGTCATGTCGGGTATAACGCCGGCCCGTGCCGATATTACGGATATCACTCCTGGCGGTGGGCCGGGTGCGGCGTGGACGGAGCTGACCTGGGGGGATACCGGGGCTTTACGCGCGCGCGGGTGACGCGGTACCGGGTATCAAGCCGAATGGGTCATCTCTTACGGACATCCGTCGTATGTTGTTGATCTGTGACGCCTCCCGCCGATTCGCGCCCCTAGGACCCTGATGCCTCAGCACTCCGTGCCACCGGACGCCGAACGCCACGAATCCGGGCGGGGTGCGCCGTCCGGCCGCGGCCGGCGGCGCGCGTCCGGCGTCCGTGCGTTCAATCTGTACATCTCCGTGCTGCCCACCGCGCTCATGGCGATCCTCGGGGTGATCGCCGTGGCGGCGGTGCTCACGCTGGGCACCGTTTCGATGCGCGCGCAGGTGGTGCTGGTGCTCCTCCTGGCCGCGGCGGTCGCCGTGCTGGGCGCGGCGGCGCTCGGCGCGAGCGAGGCGACCCGGCGGGCCAATCGGCGGTCCGTACGCCCGGCCGCCTCGGCCGCCCCGGCCGCCCCGGGCGGCCCGGGCGGCCCGGAGGACTGGCAGCGCCGCCTGGCCCATCTGCGGTCCGTCGTCTCGCACGGCCGGAACGAGCTGCACGAGCTGAACGAATGGGTCGCGGCCGGCAACGTCCCCGCGCTCCGGAGCCCAGCCGGGCGGCCGTCCACGGACGACACCTTCGCGCAGCTCGAGTACGACCTGCGCGACGGCCAGGCCGAGGCGTGGAACGTCCTGGTCACCACCGCCGGCGCGCGTACCGGGCGGCGGTCGGCCGAACACGTCGAGGCGTTCGTCGTCAACCTGGCCCGGCGCATGCAGACGCTGTCCTACCGCGCGATCCAGGGCCTCGACGGTCTGGAGAACCAGGTCGAGGACCCGGACCTGCTCAAGGGCCTGTTCCGCGTCGACCACCTCAACACCCGCATGCGGCGCCAGGCGGAGAGCCTCGCCGTGATCGGCGGCGCCACGTCCCGGCGCCGCTGGACCCGTCCCGTCACGGTGTACGAGGTGCTGCGCTCGGCCATCGCCGAGGTCGAGCACTACAACCGCGTCAAGGTCGCGCCACCGGTCGAGGGCACGCTGGACGGCGGCGCCGTCGCCGACACCGTGCACCTCCTCGCCGAGCTCGTCGAGAACGCCACCAAGTTCGCGCCGCCGCAGACCCAGGTGATCATCCGGGCCGAGCCGGTCACCGCGGGCCTGGCCATCGAGATCGAGGACCGCGGTCTCGGCATTCCGCGTGACGACCAGCGCCGGCTGAACGACCTGCTCTCCGACCCGGACTACGTCGACACGTACGACCTGATCCAGGACGGCCGGATCGGCATGCTCGTCGTGTCCGCCCTGGCCCACCGGCACCGTGTCGCCGTGCGGCTGCAGACCAACATCTACGGAGGTACCCAGGCCATCGTGGTGGTGCCAAAGGAACTGATCGGTGCCGAGCCCGAGGAGGCGGCGCAGGGCCAGACGCAGGGCCAGGAGCCCGCGCGAGCCGCCGCCGAACCGCCCGCCGCACCCACCCCGCCCGCCGCGTCCCCCGCCGCGCTGCCCACGCGGGTGCCGCAGGAGACGTACGCGGAGCGGCCGTCCGTACCCGCACCGGCGGCCACGGCCGGGCCGTCCACGGGGCCCATCACCGGTCCGACCCCGCGCGTCGAGACCCGGGCCGAGCCGGCCGGAGACGGCCGGGCGCGGCCCGTGCTGCCCCGGCGCCGCGCGCAGACGCACATCGCGGCGGAACTCCTCACCGCCCCCCTCCCACGCGAGGACGGCGGCGACAACGACCCGAGCCCCGGCATGTTCGCGGCGTTCCAGCAGGGAATGCGCAGCGGCCAGGACGAGGGCCCGGCGGACGAGCCGATGGCGCCGACCGACGGAATATCACGGACTTAGAAGGAGCACCCCAGTGAATGCCACCTCTGCGTACGATCCTCAGGACATCGCCTGGCTGTTGCAGGGGCTGAGCGAGGAGGTCCCGGTCATTCGCGGCAGCGTGCTGCTGTCCTCGGACGGAATGCTGAAAGCGGCCCACGGCCTGGACCGCGACAATTCGGAACGCCTTTCCGCGCTGGCCGCCGGCCTTTTCTCCATGGCGCGCAGCGCGGGCGCCAAATTCGACGGGAGTGATGCCGTACGCCAGGTCGTGGCGGAACTGTATTCCAGCCAGCTCTACATCTGCTGGGCCGGTTTCAACTCCGTCCTGGCGGTCCTCGCGGAGAAAGAGGCCGACCCGAGCGTCGTCGGTTTCCAGATGGCGCAGCTCATCAAGGCCGTACGCCCATTCCTGGACACCGCGGCACGGCACGCCGCGGCCGGCGGCGCCAACCGCCGGATCTCATGAGCACCCCGGAATCCGGCGACGACGACGTCTGGATCGACGACGACGCGGGCCCGCTGATCCGTCCGTACTCCGTGAGCGAGGGCCGCACCCGGCCCACCGTCGAGCTCGACCTGCTCTCGCTGGTGATCGCCACCAGCGAGAGCCCGGGCGGCATGGACCTGGAACACCTGCGAATGCTGCGCTTGTGCCGTACACCGACCTCGGTCGCCGAGGTGTCGGCGTACATGCGCCTTCCCCTGGCCGTCACCAAGGTCCTCCTGGCGGACCTGGTCGACTGCGCGGCCATCACCACCCGAGCGCCGCGCCCGATGACCGGCCGCCGCGACCGAGCCCTATTGGAGAAGCTGCTCGATGGCCTACAAGGAGTCTGATGAGTTGTTTCCCACCCAGGTCAAGATCCTGATCGCGGGTGGGTTCGGCGTCGGCAAGACGACGTTCGTCGGCGCGGCGAGCGAGATCGAGCCACTGAGCACCGAAGAGCTCATCACCTCGGTGAGCGTGGGCGTCGACAACCTCGCCGGGATCGAGGACAAGTCCACGACCACCGTCGCCTTGGACTTCGGCCGGATCACCATGGACCGGTACGGCGTCGTGCTGTACCTCTTCGGCACGCCCGGCCAGGATCGGTTCTGGTTCATGTGGGACGAGCTGTGCGCCGGCGCGCTCGGCGCCATCGTGCTGGCCGACACCCGCCGGATCGAGGCGTGCTTCGACGCCGTCGACTTCTTCGAGAACCGCGGCATCGACTTCCTCGTCGCGGTCAACGAGTTCGACGACGCGTTCCGGTACGAGCCGGACGAGGTGCGCGTCGCGCTCGACCTCGATCCCAAGGTGCCGATCGTGCTGTGCGACGCCCGCGACCAGGGGTCGGCGATCGTGACCCTCCGCGCCCTGATCACGCACCTGCTCACCGCCGTCCCGGCTTAGCCCATCCGCAGACCCCGTTACTGGGAGACGACGTGACCGACGACCAGATCTACGAGACATCGGGACATCTGCTGATGCCGTCCGACCCCGAGGCGCCGCAGCGCGCGCTCCGGCTGCGCGGCCTCGGCCTCGGGCAGGGGCCCGACCCGCAGCTCGACGAGTTCGCCCGTGAGCTCGCGTTCGCGGCCGGCCAGCTCGTCGGGTCGGAGCAGCCGCCGTTCGCCATGGTGAACTTCGTGACCGACCAGCAGTACCTCGGCGGCCTGTACGCCCCGGGCCCGGACGGCGAGCCGCAGCTCGGCCGCGAGGTCCCGCTGGACCACGGCTACTGCCCGCACGTCGTGGTCCGCCGCAAGGCGCTGGTGCTCGACGACGTGTGCGACTACCCGCGGTTCGCCGGCAACCCGGTCGTCGACAAGCTCGGCATCCGTACGTACGTCGGCGCGCCGCTGATCGACGACACCGGTGCGGCCCTCGGCACGATCTGCATCATTGACAGCGAACCGCGGCCGTGGGGGCACCCGGGCCTCGACCTCATCAAGGGCCGGGCCGCGGACCTCATGCGGCTCATCCGCTACCGCGCGGGCCGCACCGGATAGCCCCGGACGACCGTCGTCCCGCGACCGGAGACCGGTCACGGG
>DASXYG010000011.1:0-25053 GCA_036502625.1 Streptosporangiaceae bacterium | reverse complement strand
CGGCGCTGCGCCGCGCGGTCAACACGGTGCCCACGGCCGAGCTCGGCTACCCGGCGCGCGCCGGGGCGCCGCGGCTGCGCACGGAGCTTGCCGCGTACCTGCGCCGGGTCCGTGCCGTGGCGGCGCCGCCCGGGCAGGTCGTGATCGCCGCCGGGGTGGCGCAGGCGATGGCGGCCGTGGGCCGCGCCCTGGTCGCCGACGGCCACCGCACGCTCGCCGTCGAGGACCCCAGCAGCCTGCACCAGCGGCCCCTGATGCGCGGCGTCGGGCTCACCTCGGTGGGCGTCCCGGTCGACGACGAGGGCATCGACGTGGCCGCGCTGGCCCGTACGGACGCCCGCGCGGTGCTGGTCACGCCCGCCCACCAGTTCCCGACGGGCGTGGTGCTGTCGCCGGGGCGGCGTGCCGCGCTCATCGAATGGGCGCGGGAACGTGACGCGTTGATCGTCGAGGACGACTACGACGCCGAGTTCCGCTTCGACCGCGAGCCCGTCGGCTGCCTCCAGGCGCTCGCCCCCGACCGCGTAGTGCTCGCCGGGTCGGTCAGCAAGTCGCTGGCCCCGGCGCTGCGGCTGGGCTGGGCGGTGGCGCCCGCGCGGCTCGCGGCGGCGGTGGCGGAGCTGCGCGCCACCACCGACCTCGGCTCGCCGACGCTGGACCAGTACGCCCTGGCGGAGCTGATCACCGACGGCCAGTACGACCGCCACCTGCGCGCCACCCGGCAGCGCTACCGCGCGCGCCGCGACGCGTTCGTGGCGGAGCTGCGCACCCGGCTGCCCGGCCTGTCCGTACGCGGCGTCTCGGCGGGCCTGCACCTGTACCTGGAGCTGCCGCACGGTACGGACGAGGCGCGGCTGGTCGCCGCGGCGCGCGCCCACTCGGTGGCCGTCACCGGCGTGGCCGACATGCGGCTGAACCCCGGCCCGCCCGCGCTGGTCGTCGGCTTCGCGGCCGAGCCCGAGCGCAAGCTGGCCGAGGCCGTACGCAGGCTGGCGACGGCGCTGGACGACGCCCGTTCACCGTGGCGACATACCGCGTGAAGGGGAGAGGCCACGTGTCGGCCGCGGCCGAACCGTACGGCTGACGAGCGTCGCGACGCTGCCCGCGATCGGCGTGAAGGGCTACCCCGGTCACCGGGCTGTCGAACCAGCCTGGCCACGACGAGGAGCCGTACGGCTGGGATGGGAAGCGAGAGCTCGCGTACGACCCGAACGGCCTGGACACCGAGGACATCGTGCGGGTGCCGGGCGGGTTCTGGCTGGTCGACGGGTACGCGCCGTCGCTGGTGCACGTGGGCGAAGACGCAGGTCCTGGACCTGATCGTGCTCACCAACGACAACGACTTCGACGCCAACGGGCGGCTCGTCGACACCGGGGTGCCGTCGCGGATGTTCACGTTCACGGTTCGGTGACCGGGGGACCGGCCGCGGCCGCGCGGCGGCGGCCGGGCTGGAACGCGGGCGCCAGGACGATGATCGAGACGGCCAGCACCATCGGCACGGCGAACGCGACGCGGCGTCCGGCGAGGTCGGCGATCGGGCCGATGATCGCGCCGCCGAGCACGAAGCCGAGGTAGTTGAACAGGTTGACGCGGGCCACCGCGACGCCCGTGCCCGCGGGGTCCAGCTTTCCGGCCGCGGAGAACGACTGCGGCACGACGATGCACAGGCCGAACCCGGCCACCGCGAACGCCGCGATCGCCGCCCACGGCGCGGGCGCGAGCACCACGCCGAGCAGTCCGACGACGGCGATCACGCCGCCGACGCGCACCGTGAGCGCGGCGCCGCCGCGGCCCACGGCCCAGTCGCCGATGACCCGCCCGACGACCATGGCGGCCTGGTACGCGGCGTACGCGAACGGGGCGAGCGTCGCCGTGGCCTTCAGCGGGTCTTCGAGGTAGGCGGTGCTCCAGCTCGACGTAGCGGAGTCGGCGATGTACATGCAGGTCACGGCCAGGCCGATGAGCACGATCGGGCGCCACGGGATGGCCTTGGCCGCGGAGGTGCCGGCCCCTGGCTCCGCGCTGACCTCGACGTCCGCGCGGAACAGCAGCGGGCCCGCGGCCACCGTCACGATCACGCCGATCGCGGCCGGCACCGCGAACGCGACCACGAGGTCGAGGCCGAGGTCGCTGGACAGCGACGCCCACAGCGCGCCGAGGATGCCGGCCACGCTCCACACGGCGTGGAACCCGGTCAGCAGGCTGCGTCCGTAGCGGCTCTCCGCGGTGACGGCCTGCTGGTTCATCGTGGCGTCGACCGCGCCGACGGTCAGGCCGAACAGCGCGGTGGCGGCGAACAGCGCCGGGATCGAGCCGGCCGCGCCGACCAGCACGATGGCCACGCACACCAGCGGCTGCGCCACCCGCAGGACGCGTGCGCTGCCCAGCTTCGGCCCGAGGGCGCCGGCGAGCAGGCTGCCCGCGCCGGCGATCACCGGCACCGCGAGCAGGATCAGCGACAGCTCGCTGTCGGAGAGCCCGAACTTGGCCTTGAGCGTCGGGACCCGCGTGAGCAGGGCGGCGAAGCACAGCCCCTGGACGAAGAACACCGCGTATGTCGCCATGCGCGCGCGCCGGTCGCGAACCCCGATGACCATTGGCGCCCCCAGCACGGGATCAGAACGCGAGAATGTTTCACGTGAGGCTAGAACCCCCGTCGTGACCGGTCAATACCCGTGTTCGTCCGTCAGTCGATGAGGCGGCGGCGCATCGCGGTGACCGCGGCCAGCCAGGCGATGCCGCAGAACAGCACGAGCGCGCCCAGATGGCCGAGATCGGCGAGCGGACGCCAGCCCGTCGCCGCGTGACGGACCAGCTCGACCGTGTGGTAGAGCGGGTTGAGCGCCGCGATGTGGCGGATCCACGACGGGAACTGGCTGAGCGGGAAGAACGTGCCGGCCACCAGGAACAGCGGGGTGATCACGCCGGTGATCACGTAGTCCATCGTGTTGATCGACGGGACGAGCGCGGACATCCAGATGCCCCACAGGGCGAAGCCCATACCGGTGACCAGGCCGATCAGCGGGACGAGCAGCATGCCCCACGACGGCCTCAGCCCGAACGCCAGCGCGACGAGCAGCGGCGCGCAGCCGTAGACCGCCGACCTGACGGCGATCCAGCTCGCCTCGGCCGTCACCACCTCGTGGACGTCGACCGGCGCGGCGAGGATCGCCTCGTAGCTGTGCTGGAACGTACGCCGGACGAACGTGGCGAACAGCGCCGTGAACGCCGACACGAACAGCACCGACATGGCGACGATGCCGGTGGCGAGGAAGTCGATGTAGCGGTAGCCGCCGATGGCGCCGACCAGGGAGCCAAGGCCGAACCCGAACGCCAGGAGGTACAGCACCGGCTCGACGATCGCCGCGAACGTGGACGGCATCCAGTAGCGCTTGTACAGCGTGAGCTCGCGGTACCAGATGCCGGTGAGCGCGGCCCACTCGAAGCGGCGTGTCACGCCCTCGGGCGCGGTGGCGGTCATCCGACGTCCTCTCCGGTGAGCAGCACGAACACGTCTTCCAGGGTGCTCGCGCGGTGGACGCCCGTGCCGTCGAGCACGGCGGCCAGGTCGGCGGGCAGGGTCTCGGCGTGGAGGATCGAGATGGCCGGGCCGGTACGCCGGGTGGGGACGTCGTGCGCACGGGCGACGCGCTCGATCTCGGTGCGCCGCGCCGGTGTGGCCAGGTGCTCGACGGCGGTGCTCCCGGCGTACGCCGCGATGAGGTCGGCGGGGACGCCGCGGGCCACGACCCGGCCGCGCGACATGATCGCGACCTCGTCGGCCAGCCGCTCGGCCTCCTCGATGTAGTGCGTCGACATGAGGACGGTGACGCCCTCGTCGCGCAGGCGGGCGATCAGCGACCACAGCTCCTGCCGCACCTGGGGGTCGAGGCCGACCGTGGGTTCGTCGAGCAGCACCAGGCGCGGGCGGTGGACCAGGCCGCGGGCGATCAGCAGCCGCCGCCGCATGCCGCCGGACAATTTGTCGGCACGGATGTGGGACTTCTCGGTGAGCTGCGCGATCTCCAGCGCACGGGTCACCGCGGCGCGCCGCTCCGCGCGCGGCACGCGGTAGAGCCGCGCGAAGACCTCGAGGTTCTCCTTGGCGCTCAGCTCTTCGTCGAGGTTGTCCTCCTGGGGGACGACGCCCATCAGGGCGCGCGCCCGCTTCGCCCGCGCCGGCACCGGCAGCCCGAGCACCTCGATGACGCCGCTCGTCGCCCGCGTCTGCGCGGTGAGCATGCGCATGGTGGTGGACTTGCCCGCGCCGTTGGGGCCGAGCAGGCCCAGGCAGACGCCGCTCGGCACCTCGAGGTCGAGGCCGTCGACCGCGGTGGTCTCGTCGTACGTCTTCACCACGCCGCGCAGCCGGATGGCCGGCGGCGCCGTGGACGGGCGCGGGCCCGCCGCGCCGCCTTCCCGCTTCGGATCGCCTACGCCCGTGACCGCCATGCGCCCACCGTACGGCGGCGGTACGACATAATTCGATCGGTTATCGGCCGCGTGCGGTCGCCCGCGCGGGCCCGCCCGGACCGTTATCTTGGGAATCGTGAACTCCCGCTCCGAACCCGAGCCCCGCGACCTCCGCGCGTCCGACGCCGACCGCGAGAAGATCGTCAGCCTGCTGCGCGACGCGGCCTCGGACGGGCGGCTCACGCTGGACGAACACAGCGAACGCGTGGAGCGCGCCTACGCCGCGCGCACCCTCGGCGAGCTGAAGGACCTCACCGGCGACCTCGTACGACCCGACACCCGCACCGGCGCGGTCGACCCCGCCGCCGACGGCCTGCCGGACGTCTCGACCCGTCCCATGGTGGCCATCTTCGGTGAGGACAAGCGCCAGGGCCGCTGGGTGGTGCCCGCCAAGCAGCAGGCCACCGCCTTCTTCGGCACGATCAAGCTGGACTTCCGCGAGGCCCTGCTCCAGCAGCGCCACGTCGTCGTGCAGGCCTCCGCGATCCTCGGCTCGATCGAGCTGATCGTGCCCGACGGCGTGCAGGTGCGGTTCAGCGGCGGCCCGGCGATCCTCGGCAGCAAGGAGAACAAGATCCGCAGCGAGCCGGGCCCGGACGCCCCGGTCATCGAGATCCAGGCGTTCTGCCTGCTGGGCAGCGTGCAGGCGAAGAACCCCAAGCGCCCGCCGCGGTGGCTGCGCGGTTTCGGCCGCGACTGACGCGTACGACCGACCGCGTACGGGCCGGTCGTACGCCATGGTGCGCGTGCGGCTACGAGATGGTGTCGAAGTTGACCGAGCTGTACGCCCGGAGCTTCCAGAGCTGGTGCTCGCTCTCGATCTTCCTGATGGTGCCGCTGCGGCCCCGCATGACCAGGGAGTTCGTGGTGGCGCCGCCCGCGCGGAAACGGACACCCTGGATGATCTCGCCGGCGGTGATGCCCGTCGCGGCGAAGAAGACGTCGTCGGACGACACCAGGTCGTCGTTGGTGAGCACCCGGTCGAGGTCGTGGCCCGCGTCGACGGCCCGCTGCCGCTCGGCTTCGTCAAGGGGCCACAGCTTGCCCTGGATCACGCCGCCGAGGCACTTGATCGCGCACGCGGCGATGATGCCCTCGGGGGTGCCGCCCACGCCGAGCAGGAGGTCGACGCCGGTGCCCTCGCGCGCCGCCATGATCGCGCCGGCGACGTCGCCGTCGGTGATGAGCTGGATGCGCGCGCCCGCGTCGCGCACCTCGCGTACGAGGTCCTCGTGGCGGGGACGGTCGAGGATCACCACGGTGACGTCCTGCGGCGAGCAGCCCTTCGCCTTCGCGACCGCGCGCACGTTGTCCGCCGCCGAGGCGTTGATGTCCACCAGATCGGCCGCCTCGGGGCCGGCGACCAGCTTCGACATGTAGAACACCGCCGACGGGTCGTACATCGCGCCGCGCGGCGCGACCGCGAGCACCGAGATGCCGTTCGGCATGCCGTTGGCCGTCAACCGGGTGCCGTCGATCGGGTCGACCGCGACGTCGCACTCCGGGCCTTCGCCGTCGCCGACGTGCTCGCCGTTGTACAGCATCGGCGCGTGGTCCTTCTCACCTTCGCCGATGACCACGACGCCGTCCATGGAGACGGTGTTGATCAGCCGGCGCATGGCGTTCACGGCCGCGCCGTCCGCGCCGTTCTTGTCGCCACGGCCCACCCAGCGCGCCGCGGCCATCGCGGCGGCCTCCGTCACCCGCACGAGCTCCAAGGCCAGGTTCCGATCGGGTGCGTCCTCGTCGGCGCGCATCTGAGTTGGCGTGTTCATCTCCGGAACCCCTCTCTGCGGTGGCGAGCCGCGCGGTCGATCTGCGTAGACTCCCCCGAATCGTATGACGGACCGCCGTACGGGCCCGCGTACGACGGGCGTGCGCGCCGCCGCCGATGGCGCCCGCGGTCGCCAATCGGGCGTAATCTCTGCCTCCATGAGCAGTGACGTCGTCCAGCACCGCACCTCCGAACGCGGCGCGGCAACGCGTAACGCCCTGCTCGCGGCCGCCACGGAGGTCTTCGCCTCGGACGGGTTCGCGCAGGCCGGGGTGACGGAGATCGTGGCGAAGGCCGGCGCCAGCGTCGGCAGCCTCTACCACCACTTCAGCGGCAAGGCCGACCTCTTCCTCACGCTGTTCGACGAGTTCCAGAAGCGCCAGCAGGAACGCGCGCGCACGGCCGCGTTCCGCGTGCTCGACCTCGGGGAGACCGACCCGAAGCGGATCTTCGTCGCGGGGGCGCGCGCCTACCTCGACGGCTGCTTCGAGGAGGCGCGGCTGTCCCGGCTGTTCCAGAGCGGCGACGGCCCGCCCGGCTTCGAGGTGATCATGCGGCGCAGCCTGCGCCACTGGGCCGACGTCAACATCGCCATGTTCGAGAAGTCCGGCAAGCCGGACGAGGCGCTGGTCGTGGTGCTGACCGGCGCGATGGTCAGCGCCGTGTCGGAGATCAGCGGCCAGGAGGGCAGCGACCACGCGCGCGCCCTGGCCGACCGCGTGCTCGACATCATGGAGCACATCGAGAGCCCGGCACCCGGAACCCCGTGAGCGCGGTCGCCCACCCGCGCCGCGACGACGGCTGGGGCCGCCTCGCCCGCGCCATCGTGGTGTGCGTCCTGCTCACCGCGGTCGTGGTGGTGATCACCCCGCGGCGTACGTCCGCCCCGGGTCCGATGGTCGACTACCGTGCGGACGCCGCGCGGCTGCGCGCCGCCGCCGCGTTCCCGGCGTACGCGCCCGTCGGCGTGCCGCGCGCCTGGTGGCCGGTGCAGTCGCGGCTCAGCGGGGTGGGCGCGCCGCCGCTGGCCTGGTCGCTCGACTACGTCCTCCCCGGCGGCGCCCACGCCGCCCTCGAGGAGAGCGACGAGCCGTACGCCACGTTCGCGTCCCGCATGGCCAACGTCGCCGCGGTGTCCGGCGCCCAGCGCATCGGCCGTACGACCTGGGAGCGCCGCTTCCGCGCCGACAAGGACCAGCGCTCCCTGGTCCGCCGCTCCGGCCCCGCAACGCTGGTGGTCACCGGCACGGCATCCTGGTCCGACCTGACCGTTCTCGCGCGGTCGCTGCGCACCTGAGGCCGTACGGCCGCGAAGGAGGGACCATGCCGACGCGCCTGATCGCGGTGGCGACCGCGGCCATGGACGCCCCGTCCCTGGCCCGATTCTGGTCGCGGGCGCTCGGCCGGCCGGCCGCGGACGACGGCCGCGGCGGAATGGTCGTCCGACCTGGGCGTACGGACGGCGTTGCGCTGTGGTTCGAGCCCTCGGCGCGGCCGAAGAGCGCGAAGAACCGCATGCACCTCGACCTCCCGGGCGGCCCCGGCGAGGTGCGGCGGCTGCTCGCGCTGGGCGCCGCCCGTACGGACATCGGCCAGGGCGACGTGCCGTGGGAGGTGCTCGCCGACCCCGAGGGCAACGAGTTCTGCGTGCTGCCGGACGCCGTCGCGGACGACGGACTGGCGCAGATCTGCCTGGACGCCGCGGACCCCGCCGTCCAGGGCCCGTTCTGGTCCGCGGCCACCGGCTGGGAACCGTTCGACGAGAGCCCCCTGGTGGTCCGCATGCGCGCCGCGTCCGGCACCGGCCCCGCGCTGGTCATCGGCCCGCCGACGGCGCCCAAACACGCGCCGAACCGCCTCCGGCCCGTGCTCGCGGCGTCCCCGGGCGATGCCGCGTCCGTGGGCGCGTTCACCGATCCCGAGGGAAACGAGTACCGGGTCGTCGCGGACGGCTGAGCGCCCGGCCCGTACGCACGGGCCTCAGAACGGGGTGTCGCCGTTGCCGCCCGCCGGGGCCTCCTCGGTGTCCTCGGCGGTGGCCTGGGCCGCGGCCAAGCGGGCGCGCGCCCCTTCGAGCCAGTGCTCGCAGATGCGGGCCAGCTTCTCGCCGCGCTCCCACAGCGCCAGCGACTCCTCCAGCGTCAGCCCGCCCTTCTCCAGGTCGCGGACCACTTCGGCGAGCTCGTCACGCGCCCGTTCGTACGACGGGGTGCCCTCGGCCGCCCCCTCCTGCTCCTCTGCCACGCCGACCACCCTAGGGCCTGCCACGACCGCGCCCCCTAAGCTCGCCGCATGGGCGAGATCTTCACGTACCGCAACCGGGTGCGCTACTACGAGACCGACCAGCAGGGCGTCGTGTTCAACATGTGGTACATGGGCTACCTGGACGAGGCGATGAACGCGTTCCTCGACGCGCGCGGGCCCGGCTACGGCGGCATGCTCGCGCTCGGGTGCGATGTGCAGCTCGTCCACAGTGAGCTCGACTGGCGGTCCGCGCTGCGCTGGCGCGAGGAGGCGGACATCGACGTGCGCCCGTCGCAGGTCGGGACCACCAGCTTCACCCTCGACTACACCGTGCGCCGCGCCGCCACCGTCACCGAGGACGGCAGTGTCGTGGAGGCCGACGGCGCCGTGCTGGCCACGGGCCGTACGGTCTACGTCACCGTGGCCACCGACGGCGGCGGCAAGATCCCGGTCCCGCCGGAGCTCCGCGCCGCCCTCGAACCCCTCGAACCGCTCGTGTGACGTCGCCGGTCACCGATGACGGACGCGCGCCGTCCACTGCTCGCGCAGCGGCACGTAGAACACCTGCCACAGCACCACCGCGGTCATCAGCGCGGCCACCGCCCACGCCGGCAGCGGGCCGCCGAGCGCGCCGACGACGACCGGCACGGCCACGCTGGGCAGCGCCCAGCCGAGCAGCCAGTGCCATGGCGCCCGCGTGGCCACCGCGCCGATGCCGGTGACCAGGAAGTACACGCCGGTGCCCGCGCACAGCACCCACCGCATGGTCGTCGGCAGGTGCTCGGACGCGTCATGGGTGGACGCGCCGAGCCCGGCGGCCAGCGCGGTGATCGCGCCCGTGGTGACGAAGTGGATCGGCAGGGCGAGCCGCGGCGGAAGCGTCGCCACGCCGAACTGCGGCACGGACGTGAACCCGTAGCGGAAGATCAGCGACCACAACCCCACGAGCAGGGCGAACCCCGCGACGGCGGCGAACTCGCGGCCGCGCGACCAGTCCGCGTGCGCCGCCGCGCCGATGAGCTGCGCGACCGCCTCGCCCAGCACGATGATCACGAAGAGCCCGAGACGCTCGCCCAGATGCCCGATGTTCAGCGTCGCCGCGCTGATCCGCTCGACGAGCGCCGGCGTCGAGACCGGCAGGCCCATCCGCGCGCGCCGCGCGTCGCGCGCCCACCGCTTGGCCCGCTCGTCCCGTTCGCGTTTGCGCAGGCCCTCGACCACCTCTTCGGGGTGGCCGCTGCGCACCACGGACATCGTGAACTCGATGGCCAGCCCCGCCGCCCACAGGTAGAACCGCGCCGGGCTGTCGACGAAGACCGACACGAACCACGGCAGCACGCCGTACGGCACCTGCGCCGCCGACCACGCGACCACGGCCTTGTGCGTACGGTTGAACACGTTCTGCGCGATCACCCGCACGATGACGTACGACGCGGCGAAGACCGTCGCCCTGTCGGTGGTCGCGTCCGGGATCGCCGTCGCCATGACGGCCATCCCGGCCATCGCGAAGATGAACGCACGCTGGCGCACGGCACCGGCGCTGACGTTGGCGTACAGCGTGAACGACGTCCACGCCATCCACACCGCGCCGTACAGCACCACGAACACGCCCACGCCGCGGACCGTGCCGTGCTCCTCGAGCCGCGCCGCGAGCTGCGCCACCGCCACGACCACGACCAGGTCGAAGAACAGCTCCAGCCAGGTGACCTTCTGTTCGTGCTCGCCGTTGCCCGGCACCGGCTCAGCGGCCGCCTCGCTCATCCGTCCTCCCTGGGTGCCCGCGCAAACCTAGCCGGGGACCTGGCCGGATGTCTCATCCGGATGCGCGGTCACGGCGAGCCGGTCGGCGGCGAACCTGATGACCAGCTCCTCGCCCGCCGCCACGCCCTCGGCCGAGCGCAGCACGCTGCCGTCGGCGCGCTGCGCGACCGAGTAGCCGCGGCGCATCGTGGCCGCCGGCGACAGCGCCAGCAGCCGCCCCCGGGTGTGCCTGAGGTCGTCGTCCGCGCGGTCGAGGCGGTGCGCGAGGTGGCGGCGCGACCGGTCGCGCAGCATCAGGACCTGCTCGCCGCGGCGCTCGATCTCGCGTACGGGATCGGCCAGCGCCGGCCGCGACCGTACGTCGCGCAGCCACGCCACCTCGCGCTCGACCCGTCCCGTCAGGCACCGCCTGGCCCGGTCGCGCAACTGCCGCACGAGCGCGAGCTGCTCGCCGACGTCCGGGACCGTCTTCTTGGCCGCGTCGGTCGGCGTGGACGCGCGGACGTCCGCCACCAGGTCGAGCAGCGGGGTGTCCTGCTCGTGGCCGATGGCGCTGACCACGGGCGTACGGCACGCGGCGACCGCGCGGACCAGCGACTCGTCGGAGAACGGCAGCAGGTCCTCGATCGAGCCGCCGCCGCGCGCCACGATGATCACGTCCACGTCCGGGTCGGTGTCGAGCGCGCGCAGCGCGTCGGTCACCTCGGCCACCGCGTACGAGCCCTGGACGGCGACCTCCTCGACGCGGAACCGCACGGCGGGCCAGCGGCGGCGCGCGTTCTCCAGGACGTCGCGCTCGGCGGCCGAGTCGCGGCCGCAGACCAGCCCGATGACGTGCGGCAGGAACGGCAGGCCGCGCTTGCGCTCGACCGCGAACACGCCCTCGGCGGCCAGCACCTTCCGCAGCCGCTCCAGCCTGGCCAGCAGCTCGCCGACGCCGACCGGGCGGATCTCCAGCGCCGTCAGCGCGAACGAGCCGCGGTTGATGTAGAAGTCCGGCTTGGTCCACACCACCACGCGTGCGCCGTTCTCCGGGCGCGGCGCGGCGGCCTCGAAGATCTTGCGCGGGCACACCACGCGGACCGACACCGCGGACACGGGGTCGCGTAGCGTCATGAACACGGTGCCGCCGCGGACCGACAGCTCCGCGATCTGCCCCTCGACCCAGATGCGCCCGAGCCGCGCGATCCACCCGCCGATCATCTGCAGGACGGTGCGGACCGGTACGGGCGCCTCCGCCGAGGTCTCCATGGGCATGAGGTGGACCCTAGCCCAGCGGCCGGGCCCGGCGCGGATCCCGGCGGGGAATGTCACAGGCCGGTCGTAGTGTGTTCGCGTCCAGGTCCCGTACGGCCTCCAGGAGAGCGATGACGACCCTCGTCGACCGACCCAACACCGCCTTGCTCGTCATCGACGTCCAGAACGGCGTCGTGGGGGAGGCCTACGCCCGCGACCGCGTCGTCGCCAACATCGCCGCCCTGGTCGACCGGGCGCGCGCCGCCGGCGTCGAGGTCGTCTGGGTGCAGCACAACAACGAGGAGATGATCGCCGGCTCCGAGAGCTGGGCGTACGTACCGGAGCTCGCGCGGCTCGAGGCCGAGGCGCTGGTGCAGAAGGAGTACCCCGACTCGTTCGAGGAGACGGCCCTGGAGCGCGAGCTGGCCGCCCGCGGCATCGGCCGCCTGGTCGTCACGGGCGCGGCGACCGACGAATGCGTCCGCGCCACGCTGCACGGCGCCCTCGTCCGCGGCTACGACGCCACCCTCGTCGGCGACGCGCACACCACCGACGACCACTCGGCGTACGGCGCGCCGCCGCCGGAGGCCGTCATCGCGCACACCAACCTCTACTGGCGCTACCACCAGGCCCCGGGCCGCACGGCGGGCACGGTCGCGACCGCGGAGGTCGACTTCACCGCCGCGCCCTGAGCCGCGCTACCCCTCGGTGATCTTGGTCATGCGCCGCTCGAACATGCCGATCACCTCGTCGCGCGCGGCGTGCGCCCGTTCGTACTCCAGCAGCCGGCGCACGTCGTCGGCCGACAGGTTCCGCAGCCGCGCCCGCAGCGACGGCACGGTGCGCTCGTCGTAGTCGGGGATCGGCAGGTCAGCAGGGGGCTTGATGGGCACGACCGTGCTGTCGCCGCCCGCGGGCTTCCGCGCCGACCTGGCCTTCCGCGCCGGGCGCACACCTTCGGGCAGCGGTTCGTCCGCGGGCGCGGTGTCCGTACGCCCCGCCTCCTCGAACGGGCTCCGCGCCGCCGGGGCGGGCGGCGCGGCGGGCTCCGCGCCCTCCGTACGCTCGTCGCCGCCGTGAATGCGCGAGGCCAGCCCGCCGATGCCCGATTCGCGCACGTGGCCGAGCTCCTGCCTGACCCGGTCGCCGAGCTGCAGGGCCTGGCCCACACCCTTCACGGTGAACTGCACGGCGGTCATCGGCAGATCCCTGACCTGGGTCCTGATCCGGTCGCGCAGCGCGGCGGGGTCGTGCAGCGCCTGGTCGGCGGTCTTCCTGGCGTTGTCGACCGCCGCTCGGGCCGCACCCGCCACCTTGTTCGCGAGTGACATGACGCCGACTCCTCTCCGTCCCGATCTACTGTGCCCTACTTTCCGCGGTGAACGCGGCCCACTCAGTCCGTTCGCCGGGGACCGGTACGTACGATGGGGGCATGTCCGCAAGCAACCGCCGTGTTCTCCTCGCCAAGCCCCGCGGCTACTGCGCCGGTGTAGACCGCGCGGTCCAGACGGTTGAGCAGGCGCTTCAGCGATACGGAGCCCCGGTCTACGTCCGCAAGCAGATCGTCCACAACACCCATGTCGTGAAGACACTGGAGGAGCGCGGCGCGATCTTCGTCGAGGAGACCGCCGAGGTTCCTGAGGGCGGCATGGTCGTCTTCTCCGCACACGGCGTCGCGCCGGTCGTGCACGAGGAGGCCCAGCGCCGCGAGCTGCGGACCATCGACGCCACCTGCCCCCTCGTGACGAAGGTGCACAACGAGGCGCGCCGCTTCGCCTCGCAGGACTACGACATCCTGCTCATCGGCCACGAGGGCCACGAGGAGGTCGTCGGCACGACCGGCGAGGCGCCCGAGCGCATCCACCTGGTCGACGGCCCCGATTCCGTCGGCGACGTCGAGGTCCGCGACCCCGACAAGGTCGCGTGGCTGTCCCAGACGACCCTCTCGGTCGACGAGACCGTCGAGACCGTGCGCGCGCTGCGCCGCCGGTTCCCCAACCTCCTCGACCCCCCGAGCGACGACATCTGCTACGCCACGCAGAACCGCCAGGTCGCCGTCAAGGAGATCGCCGCCGAGGCCGACCTGGTGATCGTGGTCGGCTCGGTGAACTCCTCCAACTCGGTGCGCCTCGTCGAGGTCGCGCTCGACGCCGGGGCCGCCGCGTCCCACCTGGTCGACGACGCCGCGCACATCGACCCGTCCTGGCTCGACGGGGTGCGCACGGTCGGCGTGACGAGCGGCGCCTCGGTGCCGGACGACCTGGTCCACGGCGTGCTCGACCGCCTGGCCGAGGCGGGGTTCGCCGAGGTCACCGAGGTCGACTCCGCGGAGGAGCGGCTGGTCTTCGCGCTCCCGCCGGAGTTCCGCCGCCGTCGCCGCGAGGCGCCGACCGCCCCCTGACGGCGTGCGTCAGCGGTAGCCGCCGCCGGGCTGCGGCGGATAGCCGGGCCTTGGCGGCGGGTAGCCGCGCGGCGGAGGCTGCTGCGGCGGAGGCGCGTACCTCGGCGGCATCTGCGCGGGAGCCGGGCGCCGCGGGCGCTGGTCCGCGTACGGCTGCGACGGGTAGCCGGGCGCCGGGCGGCGCGGCATCGGCTGCTGCCGGCGTCCGTAGTCGGGCGCGGGCGCGCCGTACGGGTCGTCCTCGTCTTCGTCCTCGCCGCGCAGCTCCGCGAGGAAGTCGCGCCAGGCGGCGGGCAGCCCGCGGATCCAGAGGATCACGATGGCCAGGAGTGTGCCGCCGAGCAGCCAGAACAGCACCGACGACAGGTTCAGCACCACGCCGATGGCGGCGACCTGCAGGAACTTGCCCGAGGTGATGCCGTCGAAGATCTCGACGATCAGCAGCGCCAGGAAGTAGACCAGCGGGGGCGCCACCACCAGGAGATAGGTGTCCGACGGCCGCACCCACAGGCTGGCGACGAGGCAGCCGATGACGAAGACGATGCCGCACGCCCACGGCTGGTCGAACCACGTCGCGATGAGGACGCCGACCAGCGAGACGCCGAACAGGATGGCGATCGCCCCGCGCGCCGTCAGGCGCGCCGAACCGGACTGCGGTGGTGCGTGACGCGTACGGGAACCCTGTGAACGGCGCGCTCCGCCCATCTGCTCGGCCCCCATCTCCCGGATCCCACCCCGCGCCGCCCTCGCGGGGCCAACGGGCTCATTCTCTCCCACGCCGCCCCGCGGCGTCAGTCAACCACGGTGCGCCACGGCGTGTTCATACCACCAATACGGACGGACCGTACCAGTCACCATTCCGTATTCGCGGAACGGTGCCCGCGCGCAATGGCCCAAACCGGTCAGCGGCCGTTCGCGGTGCCCTCCTCGCCGTCCGCCGCCCCGGTGGCCTCGACGGCACGCAGCGCACGCGCGCGGTCGGCCGATTCGACCAGCTCAGGGGCGGACAGCGACCGCGCGGCCTCCTCGACCGGCTCGGACGACGGCAGGTCCTCCGACACGACGTCCAAATCGGCGAGCCGCCGCGCGCTGGCCATCACCCGGCTCTCCAGCGACCCCACCGTCTGGTTGTACGTCGCGACCGTACGGGTCAGCGCCTTCCCGAGGGCGTCGACGTGGCGCCCCATGGTGGCCAGCCGGTCGTACAGCTCGCGGCCGAGGTCGAATACGGCGCGCGCGTTGTCGCCGAGCGCCTGCTGCTGCCAGGCGTACGACGCCGTGCGCAACATGCTGACCAGGGTCGTCGGCGTCGCGATGTGCACGCGCTTGGCCATGGCGTACTCGAGGAGCTGCGGGTCGTGGTCGAGCGCGGGCGCGAGGAACGCCTCGCCGGGGATGAACAGCACGACGAACTCCGGCGACGGGCTGAACGCGGCCCAGTAGGACTTCGCGGCCAGCCGGTCGACGTGCTGGCGTACATGCCGGGCGTGGGCGTCCATGCGGGCGTTGCGCACCGACTCGTCGTCGGCCTGCGCGGCCTCCAGGTAGGCGGCCAGCGACACCTTCGAGTCGACGACCACGCTGCGGCCGCCGGCCAGCCGTACGACCATGTCCGGCCGCTGCGCCCCGTCCGCCGTGGCCACCGAGACCTGCTCCTCGAAGTCGCAGTAGCGCGCCATTCCGGCGAGCTCGACGACCCGCCGCAACTGCAGCTCGCCCCAGCGTCCGCGCGCCTCGGGCCGGCGCAGGGCCGTGACCAGCGACTGCGTTTCCGTACGGAGCTGGTCGTTGCTGCGGCGTACGAACTCGACCTGCTGGGCGAGCTCCGCGTGCGCGGCGCGGCGCCCCGACTCGAACTCCCGCAACTGCGTCTCGACCCGGGACAGGGTGTCCTTCAGCGGCGCGACGATGTGCTCGACGGCCTCCTGCCTGCGGTCCATCTCCCCGGTCGCGCGGACGTCCGCGGCGCGCAGCCGGCCCTCGGCGAGGTCGAGGAACCGCTGGTTGGTGGCGTCGAGCGCCTGCGCGGACAGCGCGCGGAACCGCTCGGCGAGCTGCGTCTCGACGTACTCGGCCTTGTCCCGCGCGGCATCCGCGCGCGCCTGGGCGACCGCCTGCCGCGAGCGTCCGACGGCCAGGCCGGCGACGAGGCCCGCGGCCAGCCCGGCGAGCAGTCCGATGACGAGCGATGCCACATCCATGGGGAAATGCTGTCAGTCCGCCCGTACGATTCAGGTGACCGACTCGCACATCAGTTCGGTACGGGTGCGGAGTTATCCACAAGCTGGGATCGGCGGGCGATGATCGTACCCGGTCGCCACTAGAATTCCCGCGTGAGTCTTTCGATCGGTATCGTCGGCCTGCCCAATGTCGGAAAGTCGACCCTATTCAACGCCCTGACCAGGAACGATGTTCTCGCGTCGAACTACCCGTTCGCGACCATCGAGCCCAACGTCGGCGTCGTCGGCGTGCCCGACCCCCGCCTCGACCACCTCGCCGAGCTGTACTCCTCGGCGCGCGTCGTCCCCGCGAGCGTCCGGTTCGTCGATATCGCGGGCCTCGTCCGCGGCGCGTCGGAGGGGCAGGGCTTGGGCAACCAGTTCCTCGCCAACATCCGCGAGTGCGACGCGATCTGCCAGATCGTGCGCGTCTTCGACGATCCCGACGTCACCCACGTCGACGGCGACATCAGCCCACCGCGTGACATCGAGACGATCAACACCGAACTGATCCTCGCCGATATGCAGACGCTGGAGAAGGCGGTGCCGCGGCTGGAGAAAGAGGCCAAGTTCGCGAAGGACAAGACGAAGACGGCCACCGTCGAAGCGGCCAAGGCCGCCGAGGCGGTGCTCGACACGGGGAAGCCCCTGTCGGCCGCCGGCGGCAGCGTCGACCTCCCGGCGCTGCGCGAGCTGAACCTCCTCACCACCAAGCCGTTCCTCTACGTCTTCAACGTCGACGAGAGCGAGCTCGCAGATGACGACCTGCGGAAACGCCTGACCGACGCGGTGGCGCCCGCCGAGTCGATCTTCCTGGACGCCAAGCTCGAATCGGAGCTGATCGAGCTTCCGGACGACGAAGCGCTGGAATTGCTGCAGTCCACCGGCCAACAAGAGCCGGGTTTGGCGCAGCTTGTCCGAATTGGATTTGCCGCGCTCGGCCTCCAGACTTATCTCACCGCGGGCCCGAAGGAAGCCCGCGCGTGGACGATCAGAAAGGGCGCGACCGCACCCGAGGCGGCCGGCGTGATCCATTCCGACTTCCAGCGCGGATTCATCAAGGCCGAGGTCGTGTCGTACGACGATCTGATGTCCGCCGGCTCGGTCGCGGCGGCGCGCGGCGAGGGCAAGGTCCGCATGGAGGGCAAGGACTACATCATGCGCGACGGCGACGTCGTGGAGTTCCGATTCAATGTCTGAACCCCGCCCACGCTTACGTTCCGTGCACGCGCACGGCCGGTCACGACCGCCGCCGCGCGCCGTGCGCGGACTCTTCGGGGCAACCGGCGCGTATCGGCCGACTGGTGTCGGCGGACACGCGGGGTGATGTATGACGGGACACGCCGGGACGCATGGAAGGCTACGGATCAGTGACGTCCAGGTAATCCGATCGCCGCAAAAACCCGGCGTAACCTGCATTGTTCGCCCCAGTGGGGTGCGTCGGGGCTGTGCATCCCGTCGACGCCCTGGAAGAATTGAGCCGCACGACCGACGTAAATGGCGCACGATGGATATCGACTTCGAGCTGCGGTTGACGCCGGATCCAGCCGCCGACGTCGGAAAACAGGGCGCTGACCAGTGGAGGAACGAGCGGAGGGGTGATGGCTCGCAGGGCGACCGCGGAGCGCGGGGCGCGCCGGCACGCGCCGGGTCGCATCCCCTCCGAGGGCGACATGGCGTACGACACGTCCATGACAGAGGGATACGGCAGCGACGCGATGGGTGACCGTGAGCGTGGCCGCAGCCGCTGGCGCGGCTCCGGTGGCCGCTGGTGGGTCTGGGTCGGGCGCGCCGTGCTCTGGGCGTTCATCATCGTCGTCGTCGTGAACGGCGTCCGCGCGCCGTTCGAGCGCTTCACCCAGTCGGATACGCCTACCGGCGGAGCCACGACCACCCCGAAGTCGACCTTCCCCACCACCCAGGCGTCCGCGTACGCGCTCCAGTTCGCCAGCGCCTACCTCAACTACGACCAGGGCAACCCGGCGGCGCGCGCCACGAAGCTCGCCCCGTACCTCCCGGACACCACCGACCAGCAGCTCGGCTGGAACGGCTCCGGGTCGATGAAGCTCGATTCCGCGCAGGTCGCCGGCGTTGACGTCCGCGACGACCACAACGCGCTCGTCACCCTCGCCGTCTCCGTCAACGGCAGCTCGATGCAGCTCGCGGTGCCCGTCTACAGCAGCGGCGGCGCCATGGCGATCATCGGCAAGCCCGCGCTCATGCCCGTCCCCCGTAAGGCGACCCTCCCCGAGGCGCCGAACGTCACGGAGGACTCGGCCGTGGAGACGCAACTGAAGACCGACCTCAAGGGGTTCTTCGTCGCGTACGCGGCGAGCGACACCGCCAGCCTCGACCGCTTCGTCGCGCCGAACAGCAGCGTGACCGGTCTCGGCGGTGCCGTGCAGTACGCGGGGATCAAGGACGTCGTGGTGCCCGAGGGGGGCGACCAGCGGCACGCCATGGTGACGGTGACGTGGCGCATACCGAACGCGGCGCGTGTGAAGGGGGCGTCGGCCGGCGAGCTCGACCAGACCTACGACCTGACGATCATCAAGGATCAGGACAAGTGGGATGTCGGGCAGATCCGCGGATCCACCGAACCGGCCGGACCATGACGCGACACCAGGGTCACGAAAGCGACGCGTCCCCCAAGCCAGGAGGAACTGACTAGATGCTCCACCACATCATCGCCGCCGGCAGCCTCGATCCGACGGGCCTGGCCGACTGGCTGCGGAAATTCTTCGGCCCCCTGTTCCTCGTGGTGGTGTCGATCGTCGCGATCTTCTTCCTGTTCACCAGGGAGATCACGCGGTTCGTTCAGTTCATCATCCTGGCGATCGCGATCGGCATCATCTTCTACGTCCCGAACATCATCGAGACGACGGCGCGTGCCATCGCGAAGGCACTCGGTGTCTCGTAGGCCGTAGTCGCCCTCGGGTCCCAGCCCCGGCGAAAGGAGAGTACGGCCTTGGACCTGCCCACTTACACCAATATCTGGCGCATCGAGAAGCGGCTCTACAAGCTGTACGACTTCAAGCTCCCCATGCCGCTTCCGCTGGGCCAGATCGGCGTGTTCGTGGGCATCATCGTGCCCTGGTTCCTGCTGCTCAAGATCATCGGCGTGCCGTTCATGGCACAGGGCTGGAACGTCCTCTACCTCGTCCCCCCGGGCCTGCTCACCTGGCTGGCGACCCGTCCGGTGATCGAGCAGAAGCGCCTGCCCGAGCTCCTCCAGTCCCAGGTCCGCTACCTGGGCGAACCTCGCACATGGGTCCGCATGTCCCCGGCCCACGAGCCCGACGACCTGGTCGTCGTCGTCCGAGTCTGGCGCGGCACCCCGGCCCCGGTGTCCGCCCCCGCGGGCCGCCACGCCGCCACCAAGTCCCGCACCCGCCGCCGCGCGTCCGCCCCCGACCGTCTCCCGCTGCCCGCGGTCCCGGCCGCCTCGGTAGCCGCGGCCCCGCCCCTGGCCACAGCACCGGACGCCCCCGAGTACGCGGCCGCGCCGGGCCTCGCCCCCGGCGCCCCCGAGTACGCGGCGGGCCTCGCCACGGCCGCGCCCGGCTACGCGTCCCCAGACGCCCCAACCGACCCCGGCGCCCAGGTGCCGTCCGAGGCCGGTGCCGGGGCCGGCTACGGAGCTCCGGACGGAGCCGGGTACGACGTACCGGACGGCGCCGGTTATGGCGTGCCCGCCGGCGCCGGCGCGGGGAACGGCGCCGGGTACGACATGGCGGCCGCGGCGCCGAGCATCCCGCGCCCGGCCGGTCAGGGCGAGGCGGAGTCCCGTCCCCGCACCCGCGCGGAACGCCGCCGGGCCCGCAAGGAACAGCAGATGGCGGCCAAGGCCCGCGCCCGCGCGGCGGAGCCCCGTACGGGCTCCGAGGACAGCCGAGCCCGCACCGGCTCCGAGGACGCGCGTACCGGCTACGACGGCGAGGCCCGCCGCCGCCACGCCGCCGCGGCCGGAACCGCCCGCCGCCAAGACGCCCTCCCGCCGCCGCTGTCCTCGCGCGCCCAGCCCACCGCGACGCCCACCCCGTGGCCCACAAGCCGCACCCCGTCCCGCCCCCAGCAGTCCCCGGCACCCCGAGCCGGAGGCCCCACCCGCGACCAGTCACCGGCCACGCGAGCCGGGGGCCCCGCCCGCGACCAGTCTCCGGCCGCCCGAGCCGGCGGCACCGGCCGCGACCAGTCCCCAGCCGCCCGAGCCGGAGGCCCCGCCCAGCCGGGAACCCGCGACCGCGGAACCCCCCAGCCCGCAGGCCCGCGCGCCCAGTCCCCGGACCCGACCGCTCCGGGAACCCGCGACCGCGCTGCTCCCACGGGTCGCGATCAGGCCCCGGGCCAGGGTGCGCAGACGCCGCCCATCCAGTGGTCCCGGCCGCGCCGCCGCCCCGCGCCCGAGGTCCAGCACGACGACGCCCCGACCTGGGTCGCCCAGCGCCGTACCTCGGCGTGGCCCCCGCCCGTCGTACCGAACCACCCCGCGGCCCCGGGCCAGCCCCCCGCCGCCGTCCCGTCCGCGGATCAGCCCGCCCCGCCCCCCACCGAGCAGCCCCCCGCCGAGGCCCCGGCCGCATCGCGCCAGGCCCCGGAGCCCACCGCGCCCGCCCCAGACGAGGCCCTCCCAGGCGACCACCTCCTCCCCCCGGCCCCGTGGCGCCCCAGCCCCCAGGCGAGCGAGCCCGCAGGCGACGTGGCGGCCCCGGAGGTAGCCCACGAGGACGGCACCGCCGCGGTCACCCCGGTGCACGCCCCGAGCCCCGCCGCCACTGGCCCCGCACAGGCGGAGCCCACGCAGGACGCACCGGCCGAGGCCGCGTCTTCCGCGCCTGCGGAGTCCGAGCCCGGGTCCGGGGTTCCGGCTGAGCCCGTGGCTTCCATGCCTGCGGAGACCGAGTACGAGACCGCGCCCGACGCTGTGGCCGAGCCCGCGGCCTCCGGGTCCGAGGCTCCGGCTGAGCCCGCGGCTTCCATGCCTGCGGAGCCCGGGTTCGAAGCCGCGTCTGGGGCTCCGGCTGAGCCTGCGGCTTCCGCGCCCGTGGAATCCAGGTACGAGATCCCGTCCGAGGCTCCGGCTGAGCCCGTCGCTTCCGCGCCTGCGGAAACCGGGTACGAGGCTCCGTCCGAGCCTGGGGCGTCCGGGTCCGAGGCTCCTGCCGAGCCCGTGGCATCCGCTTCCGCGGAGAACGCGTACGAGATCCCGTCCGGGTCTGCGGCGGCGCGGGAGCCCGGTTCCCTGAGCGCCTCTTCCTCCACGGGCACGCCCGAGATGGAGGAGAGCACCGAGCCGGGCAGCGGCGTCGAGGCCACGCCCGAGCCTGTCTCCGAGGCGCAAGCTGAGGCATCCAGCCCAGAGCCGGAGACCGAGGGGACGGTTCACCCCGAGCCCGCGGGCGAGCTCAGCCCCGAGGCGGAGGCTACGCCCGAGCTCAGCCCCGAGGCCGGGTTCACGTCAGAGCCCGAGGCGGAGTCCGAGGTCGCGGCCGAGCTCGCGTCCGGGCCTGCATCCACGCCACGGGCGGACGCGGAGACCGGGTCCGACGCATTCGATGCGGCGGAGCCTGAGGCCGCCTCCGGCGAGGAACAGGAGATCTCCGGGCCGAGGACGGGCAAGCCCGAATCCCGGCCCGCGCAGGAGCCCGAGACCGCCGCACGGCCCGAGGCCGAGATCGCGCCCCGCCCCGGCTGGAGCGCCGCCCCCGAGACTCAGTCCGCCCCCGAGTCCGGCATCGAGCCGGATGCCCAGTCCGCACACGAGCCGGAGGCTGAGTCCGGCATCGAGGCCGAGCCCCAGTCTGAGACCAGTGCCGAGGCCGAGTCCGGCACCGCTGCCGAGGCCGCGTCCGGCGCATCCCAGCTCGAGTCCGGCAGTGTGTCTGAGGCCGAGCGTGGTTCTCTTGGCGACGGTGCGGCGGGGCACGTTGAGCCGGTGCCGGGGGAGGGGCGGGCCGCGCCTGAGCAGGAGGCGCCTGCCGCGCGTACGCGGTCGCACCCTGAGCCACCGGACGCGGCGGAGCGCCGGGCGCGCCGTTCTCACCTGGAGGTCGTCCGCGATCCGGATGACGTACGCGACAAGCCCGCCGCGCCGCACTCCGGCGACCGCCTCGTCGCCCGCGCCGCCGACCAGCCGACCCCGGACGGCGACGCCCTCCCCAGCGCGGATCCGCAGGACCCGGCCGCCCAGGCTCCGACCGGCGCGGATCCCCGCGTCACCGGCCACCCCGCCCCACCGGACCGCGCCGCCGAGCCCGCCGCGACCTCCGACACCGCTACGGGCGCCGCCGCCCGTACCGCCCGGCCGGACACGGACGCCCCCGCCTCCGAGCGCCCGACCACCGCACGTCCGACCGGCGCGCCCGGCCGGCCGTCACGCGGCACCACCGACCGCCCCGCCGCAGCCGGCCCGCAGCCCGGCCAAGCCGCCCGGCCCGGAGCGGGCAGCCCCGCGGAGCCCCGCCCGGCATCTGACCGTCCGGCACCTACGGCTCCTGGTCGCGCGGCCCCTGATCGCCCCGCCGCGCCGCGCGGCCCCGGCGCCACCCCGGAACGTCCCGCCACGCCCGACCGGCCCGCGGCGACCGGACGCCCTGCCCCCGGGGCCGTACCGGACCGCCCGGCCGCAACCGCTCGACCCGCGCCCGGCGCCACCCCGGCACGCCCCGGCACCCCCGCGGCGCCCGGCACCCCCGGCCGTACCGCCCCCGGGCAAGGCACCCCCCAGCGCCCCACCCCCGACTGGGTCCGGCGCGCCCCCCGGGCCGTGCCGCCTCCGGTCACCGGGCCGACCCCGCCGCCATCCCCGCAGGTCAGGCCCGTCCCCACGGCGCCGGTCAGTGGCCCGGCCGGGGTCTCCGTGCCGGGGGCGCCCACCGAGCAGGGCGAGCCGCGCGTTCGGACCGTGGAGCAGGCCGTACGCCGTGGGCCCCGTACGGGGTGGCGGAAGTTCGCGAAGGTCGTCCCTGGTGGGGGGCGTGGGCGCGAGTCGGAGCAGGACGCGATCGACGCCGAGCGGACACGGACCGCGTTCGACGGCTGCCGGCGCATCGTGGTGCTGGGCTGCACCGGGGGTGCGGGGCAGACCGTGACCGGGATGATGATCGGCCACACGCTCGCCACCCTGCGTGACGACCGGGTGGTCGCGGTCGACGCGAACCCGGGCACCGGCTCACTGGGACGGCGCGCGCGCAACGAGACGCCCGAGACGCTGACCACGCTGCTCGCACACGCCGGTGACGTGGGCGGATACCTCGCCATGCGGGCGTACACCTCGCAGTCGCAGTCCCGGCTCGAGGTCGTCGCGTCCGACCAGAACATCGCGGCCACGCAGGCGCTCGACGACCGTGCGTACAGCGGGCTCGTCCACCTGCTCGACCGCTACTACAAGATCACCCTGGTCGACCCCTCGGCCGCGGGCGTGGCGCGCGTCCTCCCGCACGCCGACCAGCTCGTCCTGGTCGCCCCGGCCAGCGGCGACGCGGCGCGCGCGGTCGCCATGACGCTCGAATGGCTCGACGGCCACGGCTACTCCGAGCTGCGGTCCCGCGCCGTCGTCGCGGTCAACGGCGTCAGCAAGCGCAGCCAGGCCGACGTGGAGCGGGCCGAGAGCGTCGCGCGCGGCCGCTGCCGCGCGATCGTGCGCATCCCGTGGGACGACCACCTCAGCGCCGACCGCGGCACCACCACCGAGCTGGATGACCTGCGCGCGGTCACCCGCCGTTCGTACACAGCACTCGCCGGAATCGTGGCGTCCGGCCTCGCCAGCATGCCGGAGCGAACCGACCAGGAGGCGTCCCAGTGAGCAAGACGGCCAAGTCGAGGAGCAGGCTCGCGGTCAGGTACTTCGACGACCGCGTCGTGCTCACCGACTCCGACGTCTGGGCCTACTTCCGGCTGCCGACCGTGTCGTACGAGTTCACCACGCCCGACGAGCGCGAGGCGCTGGCCACGAACATCACGATCGCGCTCGCCGCGATCCGCATGCCGGACGCCGAGGTCCACCTGCGCATCACCCACCGCTCGTATCCCGCCGCCGACTGGGCCACCCAGCTCGACACCACCTCCGACGGCGGCCCCGGCTGGATCGAGTACCTCGAGGAGATGTACCGCCACGTCTGGGCGAAGGACTTCTGGACCAAGGAGGTCTACCTCGGCGTACGCCTCGGCCAGCGGGGCATGCGCGCGCAGCTCAGCGGCGGCGTGCTCGCCCAGTTCCTGGCCTTCTACCAGCGCGGCGAGCAGGCGCTCGGCATCGAGGACGACGCGATCGACACCGGCGAGGTCGCCAAGTGGACGACCCAGGCCGAGCGGCTGGGCCGTGCGCTGTCGGCCAGCGCCCTGTACGCGCGCCACGCCACGTCCGGCGAGATCGCGTGGATGTTCCGCCACGGCGTGTCCGGCACGATCGGCGACCCGCCGCCGTCGGCCACACCCCGGCGCACATGGGGCGCCGGCGAGATCGAGACGCTGGTCGAGGGGCAGATCCACAACGGGCGCTCGCTGCTGCGCATGGAGCAGCCGAACGGCGACTCGTACGCCGCGTACCTCTCCTTCGCCCGCTTCCCGGACATGATGGCCTTCCCCGACGGCGAGCCGTGGCTGCACTTCGCCGACGCCCTGCCGTTCCCCGTCGAGGTCACCGCCCGTATGCGGCTGATACCGCCGGCGAAGGCCAGCAAGGACGTCGGCCGCAAGCTCGCGCACGCCCGCGACATGGACCAGCACATCAGGGAGGCCGGCGCCGAGGCGCCGATCGCGCTGGCCGAGCAGATCGACGCCGCGCGGATGCTCGAGCACGGCATCACCAAGGAACGCCTGCCGTTCGTGTACGGCTGGCACCGGCTGATCGTGACCGCGCCCACCAAGGACCTGTGCGTCCGCCGGGTCGAGGCCGTGGTCGAGCACTACCGGGACATCGGCATCGACATCGTCAACTCCACCG
>DASXYG010000010.1:0-34810 GCA_036502625.1 Streptosporangiaceae bacterium | reverse complement strand
TCCCAACTGCCTCCACCGGGACGCGGTCGTCCGCGTCCGCATTCCCCTTGTCCACCCCCACCACGGGAACACCCTCGCCCGATCGGCCGCGTTCCCCCCGCGCCGGTGATCGTGGCGGCGACCGGAAACTATCACCGGTGGGCGCCTCGACGGGGTGGTAACCGGTGTGCGGTAGCTTCGCCATCGTGGAGAGTACGGCTCTGCTGACCGACCATTACGAGCTGACCATGCTGCGCGGCGCCCTCGCCAGCGGTACGGCCGACCGGCGTGCGGTGTTCGAGGTGTTCGCGCGCCGCCTGCCGCACGCCCGCCGCTACGGCGTGGTCGCCGGCACGGGGCGGTTCCTCGACGCGCTCGAGCGCTTCCGGTTCGCGCCCGACGACCTCGACCACCTGTTCCGTACGGGCGTCGTCGACGAACGCACCCGCGACTACCTGGCCGACTACCGCTTCCGGGGCGACATCTGGGGCTACGGCGAGGGCGACTGCTACTTCCCCGGCTCGCCGATCCTGGTCGTGGAGTCGACGTTCGGCGAGGCCGTGCTGCTGGAGACGATCGCCCTGTCGATCCTCAACCACGACAGCGCGATCGCCACCGCCGCGTCGCGCATGTCGCTGGCCGCCGGGGAGCGGCCGATCATCGAGATGGGCTCGCGGCGCACCCACGAGGAGGCCGCGGTCGCGGCGGCGCGCGCGGCGTACATCTCCGGGTTCGGGTCCACGTCCAACCTGGCCGCCGGGCGCCGCTACGGCGTGCCCACGTCCGGCACCAGCGCGCACGCGTTCACGCTGCTGCACGACAGCGAGCGGCGCGCCTTCGAGGCGCAGCTCGACGCGCTCGGGCCGGAGACGACGCTCCTCGTGGACACCTACGACGTGCCCCGCGCCGTGCGCACGGCGGTGGAGCTGGCCGGGCCGAAGCTGGGCGCCGTCCGCATCGACAGCGGCGACCTCGCGACGGTCGCCGCCGAGGTGCGCGACCTGCTCGACTCCCTCGGCGCGGAGAAGACCCGCATCGTGGTGACCGGCGACCTCGACGAGTTCGCCATCGCCGGGCTCGCGGTCGTGCCCGTCGACGGCTACGGCGTGGGCACGGCGCTGGTCACCGGCTCGGGCGCGCCCACCGCCTCGCTGGTCTACAAGCTGGTGGCGCGCGCGGAGTCCGAGGGCGGGCCGCTGCGGCCGGTCGCGAAGCGGTCCGTGGGCAAGCCGAGCAAGGGCGGCCGCAAGTGGGCGGTCCGCCATCGCGACGACCACGGCGTGGCCGCCGCCGAGCGCGTGTCGCTCGCCGAGCCCAAGGTGAACCCCCGCGACCGCCCGCTGCTGACGCCGCTGGTCCGCGGCGGCGAGGTCGTCGGCCGCGAGCCGCTCACGGCCGCGCGCGAGCGGCACACCGCGGCCGTACGCGAGCTGCCCGGCATGGCGCGCCAGCTCTCCCGGGGCGATCCCGCGATCCCGACGGTGTTCGAGGGCGCCTGAGCGGTGCGCGCGGCCCGGCTCATCTCGATGGTGCTGCTGCTCCAGGCGCGCGGCGCGCTGACCGCGGCCGAGCTCGCCGCCGAGCTGGAGGTCTCCGAGCGCACCGTGCACCGCGACGCGCAGGCGCTGTCCGAGGCGGGCGTGCCGGTCTACGCCGAGCGCGGCCGGCTCGGCGGCTACCGGCTGGTGGAGGGGTACCGTACGCGGCTCACCGGCCTGGACCGTACGCAGGCGCGTGCGCTGTTCCTCGCCGGCCTGCCGGACGCCGCGCGCGACATGGGGCTGGCCGAGGCGGCGTCCGCGGCGCGGCTGAAGATGCAGGCCGCGCTGCCGTCCGCGTTCCAGGACGCGCCGCTGGCCGCTGCGGGCCGGTTCCACCTGGACGCGCCGCGCTGGTTCCGCGAGGCCGCCACACCGCCGGCGCTGGCCGTGATCTCCGAGGCGGTGTGGGGCGACCAGGTGGTGCGGGGTTCGTACGGGCGCGGCGACGGCGCCGTGCGCGAGCGGACCGTGGAACCGTACGGGCTCGTGCTGAAGGCGGGCGTCTGGTACGTGGTGGGGCGCTCGGGCGGGGCGTTCCGTACGTACCGGGTGGACCGGTTCGCCGAGGCCGCGCCCACCGGCGAGGGGTTCGACCGCGATCCGGGGTTCGACCTGCCGGAGTTCTGGGCGCGGTGGTCGGCGGAGTTCGCCCGGTCGCTGCTGCGCATCCGGGTGTCCGCACGGCTCAGCCCTGACGGGCTGCGGATGCTGCCGCTGGTCGCCGACGACGCGGCGGTCCCCGAGGCGCTGGCCTCCGCGGAACCGCCGGACGCCGACGGCTGGGTGCGGATCACGCTGCCCGCCGAGTCGCTGGACATCGTCTACTCGCAGCTCCTGCGCCTCGGCCCGGAGGCCGAGGCGCTCGACCCGCCGGAGCTGCGCGAACGGCTCGCGGACGCCGCCGCCCGGATGGCCGCGCGGTACGCGGACCCCGGGGAGACCGGTCAGCGGTAGCCGGTGGTGTCCGCGGGCCTGTCCGCGTCCTGCACCTCGACGACGTACCGCCAGCAGTCCGGGCGCGAGCCGTCGAGGTCGGTGAACCCGTACGCCTGGGCCAGCCCGCCGCTGGACAGCGACGCGCCGTTCCACCGGGCGAGGTCCGGGTCGGCGGCCAGCGCGACCACGGCGCGGCCGGTGAAGCGCGGCGTCTCGGAGATCGCGAAGTGCGGCTCCGCGGCGATGGCGTCGCGCCAGTTCGCCTCGGTCACGCCGTAGATGTCCAGCATCATCTCCGAGCGCAGCCACCCGGGCGTCAGCGCCACCGCGGTCGCGCCGCGCTTGCCCACCTCCTTGCCCAGCGCGTACGCCATGCGCAGCACCGAGGACTTCGCCAGGTCGTAGAAGAACGTGACCCGGTAGTTGTCCGCGTTGTACTCCGCGGTGCCGTCGGTGACCTCCACGACCAGGCCGCCCGGGTCGCGCAGCAGCAGCGGCAGCGCGTAGTGGCTGGTGATGATGTGCGTGTCGACGGCCAGCCTGAGCAGCCGCAGGCCGTTGCCGAGGTCGTGCTCCCATACGGGCGAGGTCCACTCGAAGAGGTGGTCGCCGCCCCAGACGTCGTTGACCAGGATGTCAAGCCGCCCCTGCTCGCGGTCGATCCGCGCGACCAGATCGCGTACCTGCTCCTCGTCCAGGTGGTCGCACACCACCGGGATCCCCGTTCCGCCGGCGGCGGTGACCAGCTCGGCGGTCTCCTCGATGGTCTCCGCGCGGCCGATCTCCGACGGCCGCCCCCGGGTCGACCGCCCGGTGACGTAGACGGTCGCGCCCGCCGCGCCAAGCTCGGTGGCGATGCCGCGTCCCGTGCCCCGCGTGGCCCCCGCGACCAGCGCGATCTTCTCGTCGAGTGCTCCCATGCGCCCTCCCTGTGGTGTCGTTTCCCAGCAGCGTGGCGCCGAAAGACGACAGGGAGTGTCACCTATTCGCGGACGACCGGTTCGCCGGCGAGCGCCACCCCGGCGGCGCGCAGTTCCTCCAGCGCGCGGTCGGTCGTCGCGCGGGCCACGCCCGCGGTGAGGTCGAGCAGCACGCGGGTCGTGAAGCCGACGCGGGCGGCGTCGGCGGCGGTGGCGCGTACGCAGTGGTCGGTGGCGATGCCGACGACGTCGACCGTGTCGACGCCGCGGTCGCGCAGCCACGATTCCAGCGACTCGCCGGACGCGTCGGCGCCCTCGAACCCGCTGTACGCCGCGGTGTGCTCGCCCTTGCTGAACACGGCATCGACCGGGGTGCCGGACAGCGCCGGGTGGAACTCGGCGCCGCCGGTGCCGACGACGCAGTGCGGCGGCCAGGAGTCGGCGAAGTCGGGGTGCGCGGAGAAGTGGGCGCCGGGGTCGATGTGGTAGTCGCGGGTGGCCACGACGGGGCCGTACGCGGACCGGTGGGCCGCGGTGTAGGCCGCGATGGCCGCGGCGACGCCGGCGCCGCCCGCGACGCCCATGCTGCCGCCCTCACAGAAGTCGTTCTGCACGTCCACGATCACCAGCGCCGTCGTCATACCGGGCACGCTACCCGGCGGCCGCGGGTCACCGCTTGCCGATGGCCCAGCGGCGGATGCGGTCGATGCGGGCCCGGATGTCGACCGCGCTGGCCTGCGCGATCGGCGGGCCGCCGCACGCCGTGCGCAGCTCGTTGTGGATCACGCCGTGCGGCTGGCCCGTGCGGTGGTGCCAGGCGCCGACGAGGCCGTTCAGCTCCTTGCGCAGCGCGTGGATCGACTCGTGGGTGACCTCGGGCTCCTCGGCCGGCTCCTCCGCCGCGCCCGCGCGCCTGGCCTTGAGCTGCTCCGACTGCCGCTTGCTCAGCAGCGTGCGCACGTGTTCGGGCTCCAGGAGGCCGGGCAGGCCGAGGAAGTCCTCCTCCTCCGGCGACCCCGCCTCGGCGCCGGTGCCGAACTCGCCCCCGTCGTACAGCACGCGGTCGAACGTGGCGGACGCCTCGACGGTCTCGAACGGCAGCTCGTCGCCGAGGTCGGCGTTGTCCTGCCGGCGCTGGGCGCGTTCGAGCAGGTCGGCCTCGGGGTCGAAGTCGTCGTCGGAGACGGGCCGGTCGAGCACGTGGTCGCGCTGGGCCTCCATCTCCGAGGCGTACTCCATCAGCGTGGGCACCGACGGCAGGAACACCGAGGCCATCTCACCGCGCTTACGCACCCGGACGAACCGCCCGACGGCCTGGGCGAAGAACAGCGCCGTGCTGGTGCTCGTGGCGTAGACGCCCACGCACAGGCGGGGGATGTCGACGCCCTCGGAGACCATGCGGACGGCGATCATCCAGCGGTCGTCGGAGGACGCGAACCGCTTGATCTTGTCGGAGGCGTCGGGGTCGTCGGACAGCACGATCACCGCGCCCTTGCCGGTGACCTCGCGCAGCACCCGGGCGTACGCCCGCGCGGACTCGTGGTCGGTGGCGATGACCAGGCCGCCCGCGTCGGGCACGCCGCGGCGCACCTCGGTCAGCCGCCGGTCGGCCGCGGCCAGCACCTGGCGGATCCACTGCCCCTTGGGGTCCAGCGCGGCCCGCCACGCCTGCGCGAGCTGGTCCTGTGTCAGCGGCTCGCCGAGGGTGGCGGCCAGTTCGTCGCCGGCGCGGGTGCGCCAGCGCATCTCGCCGGAGTACGCCAGGAAGATCACCGGGCGGACGACGCCGTCGTCGAGCGCCGAGTCGTAGCCGTAGTTGTAGTCGGACACGCTGCGGCGCGCCCCGTCGGCGCCCTCGACGTACGACACGAAGGGGATCGGGTTGGTATCGGACCGGAAGGGCGTGCCCGTCAGCGCGAGGCGCCGCGCGGCCGGGTCGAACGCCTCGCGGACCGCGTCGCCCCAGGACAGGGCGTCGCCCACGTGGTGCACCTCGTCGAGGATCACGAGTGTGCGCCGCGCCTCGGTGCGCCCGCGGTGCAGCGCCGCGTGCGCCGCGACCTGGGCGTACGTCACCGCGACGCCGATGTAGTCGCTGGAGGTGCGGCCCTGGGCGTTCTTGAACTCGGGGTCGAGCCGGATGCCGACCCGCACCGCGGCGTCGGCCCACTGCCGCTTGAGGTGCTCGGTCGGGCACACGACGGTGATCGCCGCGATCACCCGCCGCTCCAGCAGCTCGGCGGCCAGCTTCAGCGCGAAGGTCGTCTTCCCCGCGCCGGGCGTGGCCACGGCCATGAAGTCGCGCGGGTCGCGGCGGAAGTACTCCTCCAGCGCCTGCTGCTGCCAAGCACGCAGCGCAGGCGCCGTTCCCCGGGGCGCACGGCCGGGCAACGCGGGCGGCAGGTTAGAGGCGGCAGAAGTGCTCACGGTCTCAGAAGGCTACCGATCCCCACCGACATCCTCAGCCACCGCCCGCTTCCCGCGGTTCACGCGCCGATCGCGCCCGCGTCGTACGCGACGGCCCCGCCGACCACCGTGGCGCCCACCGTGATGGCGCGGATGCGCTCCGGCGGCACCGCCAGCAAGTCGTCGGAGAGCACCGCGAAGTCGGCCAGCTTGCCCGGCGCCAGGGTGCCTTTACGGTCCTCCTCGTGGACGGCGTACGCGGAGCCGACCGTGTACGCGCGCAGCGCCTCCTCGGCCGTCACCGCCTCCTCCGGGGTGAACGGCGCGCCGGACGCGGTGCGGCGGTTGACCATGTCGTGCATGCTCAGCAGCGGCGAGCCGTGCACGACCGGGCTGTCGGTGCTGCCGGGGAGCACCGCGCCGGCGTCCAGGAACGCGCGCATGCGGTACGCCAGGCGCGCGCGGTCCGGGCCGAGCGCCGCCAGCATGCCGTCGCCGATCTCGGAGATGAAACGGCCCTGCGGGACGGGCACCACGCCCTGGGCGGCGATCCGCGCCACCTGGTCGTCCGAGGCCACCGCGCAGTGCTCGACGCGGTGCCGTACGTCCGGGCGCGGGTCGCGGCGCTGCGCCTCGGCGTACGCCTCAAGCGCCGTGTCGACCGCGGAGTCGCCGATGGCGTGCGTGGCCACCTGCCAGCCGCAGCGGTGCGCGTCGAGGATCAGCCGGCGCAGCTCCTCGGGGTCGAACAGGTAGAAGCCGGAGTTGCCGGGGTCGTCGTGGTAGTCGCAGCACATCGCGGCGGAGCGGCCGATCAGGGAGCCGTCGGAGAGGATCTTGGTGGGGCCCACCCGCACCCACTCGTCGCCGAGGCCGGTGCGCACGCCCAGGTCGAGGCCGAACCACTCGCCGCCGGGCTCGAACACGCCCACGTCGCGCAGCGCGGTGATGTACGGCATCAGCGTCATCCGGACGCCCAGCGCGCCCGTCTCGTGCGCGCGCAGGAACGCGTGCAGGTCGGCCGGGCCGTTGCCGATGCCGGTCGTGGTGCCGATGCCCGGCTCGGTGGCGCTGGTCAGCCCCTCGGACAGGCCCACGCGCGACGCCTCGGCGATGCGCGCGAGGTGCTCCTCGGCGGGCGCGGGGCGCAGCAGGCTCTCGGCCAGGCTCTGCGCCTTCTCCTGGAGCAGGCCCACCGCGCGCCCATCGGCGTCGCGCGCCACGTTGCCGCCCGGCACGTCGGGCACACGCGTACGCTCGAAGCCCATCCGCGTGAACGCCGCCGTGTTGGCCACGCCCATGTGCCCCGAGCAGTGTTCGAGCCAGACGGGGCGGCCGCCGGACACGGCGTCGAGCCCGTCCGCCGTGGGGTGCGCGCCGATCTTGTTCTGGTCGTAGCCGGCGCCGAGCACCCACGCGTCCGCGGGCAGCGCCTCCGCGCGGCGGCGCACCGCCGCGTACAGCTCGTCCAGGCTGCCGACCGCGTCCGCGCCGAGGTCGAGCTCGCGCAGCCGCTTGCCCCGCATGCTGAGGTGCTGGTGCGCGTCGTTGAACCCGGGGACGACGGGCGCGCCGCGCAGGTCCGCCTCGTACGCCGCCGTGCAGCCGTCCAGGTCCGCGTCGAGGCCGGCGATCCGGCCGGCGAGCACGCCGACCGCGGTGGCCGTCGGACGGGCGGGGTCGAGCGTGGTGAAACGTCCGTTGCGGAAGATCGCGTCCAGGCGCATCTGTGCTGTCCTCCCAGGTCGAGGGTTGAAGGGTGCGGGACGGGTCAGGCCGCGGCGTGCGCGGCCACCGGCTGGGCGGTGCGGCGCCGCCCGTACCAGCCGAGCCCCGCCACGCACACCACTGTGAGCACGAGCAGCCCGATGTAGAAGACGGCCACCGGCCAGATCGATCCGGACCTGGTGAGCAGGTATTCGGCGAGCAGCGGCGTGGTGCCGCCGATCAGCGTGCTGCAGAGCTGGTACGACAGCGAGATCCCGGTGTAGCGGACGCGCGGCGCGAACGCGTTGGCCAGGAACCCGGCGAGCACGGCGTAGTAGCCGGAGCCGGTGAGGATCGACATGGCGATGCCCACGAAGATCAAGATCGGCGCCTGCGTGCCGATGAGCAGGAACATCGGGACCGCGATGATGATGTTGCCGACCAGCGAGACGGTGATGAACCGCACCGACCCCACGCGCTCGGCGATCAGCGCCGCTATCGGCTGCCACATGAACTGCACCACGGACGTCGCCAGCAGCACGTTCAGCATCGTCTGCCGGTGCACGCCGAGGTCCGTGGTGGTCCAGGACAGCACGAACGTGTTCGTGAAGTACGCGGACGCGATGCCCATCGCGCTGGCGCCCACCCCGAGCAGCACCGCGGGCCACGCCGTACGCAGCACCTCAGCGACCGGCAGCCGGACGACCTCGGCGCGCTCCTTGAGCCCGGCGAACTCCGGCGACTCCTCGACCCGCAGCCTGATCACCAGGCCGACGATCACCAGCGCGGCGGACAGCAGGAACGGCACCCGCCAGCCCCACGCCAGGAACGCGCCCTCGGGCAGCGTGCCGAACAGCAGGAACATCAGCGTGGCCAGGATCGACCCGGCCGGCGAGCCCTGCTGGGCGAACATGCCGAACACGACGCCGCGGCCCTTGGGCGCGCTCTCGGACGCCATCAGCACCGCGCCGCCCCACTCGCCGCCCACCGCGATCCCCTGGACGGCCCGCAGCACCGCGAGCAGTACGGGCGCGGCCACCCCGACCGCGGCGTACGTCGGCAGCACGCCCACCAGGAACGTCGCAATTCCCATCATCAGCAACGTGGTGACCAGCGTCTTCTTGCGGCCGATGCGGTCGCCGAGGTGGCCGAAGACCACGCCGCCGAGCGGCCGCGCCAAGAACCCCACCCAGAACGTCGCGAACGACGCCATGATCCCGGCGGCGGGGCTGATGCCGGGGAAGAACAGCCTGCCGAACACCAGCGCGGACGCCGTGCCGTAGATGTAGAAGTCGTACCACTCGATCGTGGTGCCGATGAACGATGCGGTGCCGGCACGTCGTGCCTGGCCGCTGGCGCGGGGTCGCGTCGGCAAAGGTCCTCCCGGTGGAAACGCAGGGGTGGGGGGAATCGGGGCGGCGGGCCGCGCGGGCACGGCCCTGCGCTCAGTCTCATACGCTCGGGTAATAGCGTCTAATACTTGTTCTCGACGTAAGCGATGCCTGCGAGGCATGGGGGCGTGATGGAGCTGCGGGTCCTGCGGTACTTCCTCGCGGTCGCCGACACCGGTTCGGTGACGGCCGCCGCGCGCGCCGTGCACGTCGCGCAGCCGTCGGTGTCCCGCCAGCTCAGGGCCCTTGAGCACGAGCTCGGCGCGGCGCTGTTCGTGCGCGGGCCCGGCCCGCTGCGGCTCAGCGCGGCGGGCAAGCGGTTCCGGCCGATCGCCCGCGACCTCGTCACCCGGGCCGGCCGCGCGGCCGACGTCATGCGGTCCGCCGACGGCGAGCGGTCGCTGATCCTCACGGTGCTGGCGCCGCCGGCCACGGTGAACTACCTGCTGGCGCCGTTCATCGCCGCGCACGGCGCGGACCTCCCGATGCTCGACGCGCGGCAGGAGGAGCCGCTGCGCGTGTTCGAGACCCTGGCGCGCGACGACACCGACTTCGCGATCTCCACGATCCCGCCGCCGGGCCAACTGGAGTCGCGGTCGCTGGGCGACGCGCGCATCTGGGCGCAGGTGCCGCCCGGCCACCGGCTCGCCGGCCGCGCCTCCGTGCCGCTGCCCGAGCTGCTGTCCGAGCCGCTGATCGTGATGAACCAGCTCAACCTCACCCGGCTGGCCTTCGACGAGGCCGTCACCGAGATCAGCATGGCGTACGAGATCGCGCACGAGGCCGAGTCGTCGGCGATCGCGCAGGCGCTCACCGCGGCCGGGCGCGGCGTCTGCGTGGTGACCGACGGGCCGCGCTTCGGCCTGCGCGCGCTGCGCGTCGAGCACGGCGGCGGGCCGCTGAGCGTGCCGCTGTACGCCGGATGGGACCCCACCCATTACGCGAGCGCGATCATCGACCGCGTCGTCGACCGCATCCGTACGTACCACGAGACCAGGTCGGCGGCGCCGCCGCTCGGCGACTAGCCCGTCGCGGCGAGCTCCGCCACCACCGGGGCCGCCGCACCGGGGCGCGGGAAGGTCACGGTCACGTCAAGGCCGCCGTCCGTACGCGCGGACGCGGCGATCTGCGCGCCGTGCGCGGCCGCGATCGCCGCCACGATGGACAGCCCCAGGCCGTGGCCGTGGCCGTCACCGGTGCGCCCGGCCAGCCGCTCGAACGGGCGGAACAGCGAGCCCACGCGGTCCGGCGGCACCACCGGGCCGCTGTTGGTCACGCGCAGCACCGGCCATCCGCCGTCCGCGCCGGTCGCCACCCGCACCCAGCCACCGGGCCGGTTGTGCCGCGCGGCGTTGTCCACCAGGTTGGCCGCGAGCCGCTCGACGAGCCGCGGGTCGCCGGTGACCCACCCGGGCCCGAGGTCGGACTCCAGATGAGGCGGGTCGTCCTCGTCCGGCCGCGGCAGCCGCAGGACGTCGGCGGTGACGAGCGCGAGGTCGACCGGCTCCCCGCGGTCCAGGCCGCGCTCGCTGGTCGCGAGCGTGAGCAGCGCCTCGATCAGCCGCTCCTGCGCCTCGCCGGCGCGCAGCACCCGCCCGCACACCTCGCGCAGGGACGCGGCGTCGGCGTCCGGATCGGCCAGCGCGACCTCGATTATGGCGCGCTGGAGGGTGAGCGGTGTGCGCAGCTCGTGCGACGCGCTGGCGACGAACCTGCGCTGGGAGTCGAACGCGATCTGCAACCGGGTCAGCAGCCCGTCGAGGGTGTCGCCGAGCTCCTTCACCTCGTCGTCAGGACCGCGCACCGCGAGCCGTTCGTGCAGGTTGCGCTCGGAGATGCGGCGCGTCCGCGCGACCATCGTGCGGACGGGGCGCAGCGCCCGGCCGGCCATGAGCCAGCCGAGCACGACGGAGATGACGGACATCACGGCGAGGGCGATCCCCGACATGGTCAGCAGCTCCCTCAGCGCCTCGTCGTGCTGCGTCTCGGCGCGCAGGCGCACCATCTGCGGCACGACCGGCGGCAGCGTCCCGCCCCCGCCGCCCCCGCTCTGCTGGAACGAGATGACGGTCATGGCTCCGGTATTGGCGAACAGCACGTACGTGACGGCGAGCAGCGCCGCGCCGGACACGATGAACAGCACGCCGTACAGCACGGTCAGCCGGAGCCGCAGGCTCCAGCGCAGCCGCCGCACCGGCTCAGATCCGGTAGCCGGCATGGGGCACCGTCTCCACGACGGGCGGGTCGCCCAGCTTGCGGCGCAGGCGGCTGACCGTCACCTTCACGGTGTTCGTGAACGGGTCGGCCGCGGAGTCCCACGCGCGGTCCAGCAGCTCTTCCGCGGACACCACCGTGCCCTCGGCGTTCAGCAGGATCTCCAGCACGGCCAGCTCCTTCGGTGAGAGGTCGAGCCGCCGCCCGGCCCGGCGCGCCACACGCTGCGCGGTGTCCAGGCTGATGTCGGCGTACGTCAGGACGGGCGGGGCCACCGGGCGCGACCGCCGCGCCAGCGCCCGTACGCGCGCCACCAGCTCGGCGAACGCGAACGGCTTGGTGAGGTAGTCGTCGGCGCCGAGGCCGAGGCCGTCCACCCGGTCGGCGATGGTGGACGCCGCGGTGAGCATCAGCACCCGCGCCCGCCCGCCCGCGCCGACCAGCCGCCGGCACACGTCGTCGCCGTGCACCTTCGGGAGGTCGCGGTCGAGCACCACCACGTCATAGTCGTACAGGACGGCGAGGTCGAGCGCGGCCTCCCCGTCCGCGGCGAGGTCCACGGCCATGCCCTCACGCCGCAGGCCGGTGGCCACGGTCTCGGCCAGCTCCCGGTGGTCTTCCACGATGAGCACCCGCATCGTCCAAGTATGTCCAGCTCGGCGGTTACACCGGAGTAACAGCACGCGTTCCCGTCGTGAAACCGCCCGCTCGGTAGAACCGCTGCCATGACCACGACTCGTACGGCGCGGCTCCGCGCCCTCGCCTCCGTTCCCCTGCTGCTGACCGCGGTCCTGGCCACCGCGTGCTCGGCGGGCTCCTCCGACGGCCCAAAGGTCGCGCAGGGGACGGCCAAGCCCACGGAATCGACGGCCGCGAAGAGCGGCGACCCCTTCCAGCAGGCCCTCAACTACGCGAAGTGCATGCGCAAGCACGGCGTCGCGGGCTTCCCCGACCCGAAGCGCGCCGGCGGCGGCATCCAGATGAAGCTGGACAAGAAGGTCGCCTCGTCGCCGCAGTACCAGGCCGCGCAGCAGGCCTGCCACAGCCTCCAGCCCGGCAACTCCGCCAACGGCGACGGCCCCAAGGTGGACGCCACCAAGATCGCCCCCTGGGCGTCCTGCATCCGCGCGCACGGCGTGCCCAACTTCCCCGACCCGAAGAACAACGGCAGCGCCCTCACGATCGACTTCAGCGGCACCGGCATCTCCCCGCAGTCGCCGGCGTTCCAGAAGGCGCTCCAGGCGTGCAAGTCCAAGTCGCCGGGCGGCGGCATGCTGGTCAAGGCCGGCAAGCCGTGACGTCCGTCGGCGCCCCCGGCCGTACGGATCCGGGCGGCCGCACCCGCACACGGAAGCCGCGCCGGTGGCGCCTGATCACGGCGGTCGCGCTGGTGGTCGTGGTGGCCGGCGGCGGCGTGGCGGCCGGGTGGCCGCGGATCTCCCGGATGTGGGCGCCCGAACCGGTCGCCGACCGCACGTACAGCGGCGGGCCCACCAGCACCGCCACGGTCGCCCGGCACGACCTGACGGCGCGCGAGCAGGTCGACGGGCTGCTGGGCTACTCGGGCGCCTACACCGTGCTCGCCACGTCGCGCGGCACGCTGACCTGGGTTCCGGAGATCGGGAAGGTCATCCGCGAGGGCGGCACGGCGTACCGCGTGGACGGCGACCCGGTGAAGCTCCTGTACGGGCACACCCCCGCGTACCGCGACCTCGCCGACGGCGTGAGCGGCCCGGACGTCGAGGAGCTCAACCGCGCGCTCGTCGCCCTCGACTACGCCAGCGACGCCCAGATCGACCCGTCGTCGGACTACTACGGCGCGGCCACCGCCGACGCCGTGCAGCGGCTCCAGGACGACATGGGCGTCACCGAGGACGGCGTCCTGCACCTCGGCCAGGCCGTGTTCCTGCCCACCGCGGTGCGCGTCACGGCGGTGCCCGGCACGGCCGGCGGCGCGGCGAACGGGCCCGTGCTCAAGGGCACGTCCACGACGCGTGAGGTCACGATCGACCTGGACGCCGCCGAGCAGTCCGAGGTGAAGAAGGGCGACAAGGTCGCGATCACGATGCCGAACAACGACACGACCCCGGGCCGGGTCACGAAGGTGGGCACGGTGGCCACGTCGCCGTCCAGCAGCCCGGACTCCGGCGCCAGCCCGTCGCCGACCATCGAGGTCGAGATCACGCCGGACCACCCGAAGGCGACCGGCCACGTCGACCAGGGCCCCGTGCAGGTGGAGATCACCACGAACCGGGTGAAGGACGCGCTGGTCGTCCCGGTGACCGCGCTGCTCGCCACCACCGGCGGCGGCTACGCCGTGGAGACCGTCGACGCGAGCAAGCGGCACACCCTGGTGCCCGTCAGCACCGGCGTCTTCGACGACTCGGCGGGCCTCGTCCAGGTCACCGGCACCGACCTGCGGGCCGGGCAGACGATCGTGGTGGCCGCGTCATGACGGCGGCCGCGGTACTCGAACTGGCCGGCGTCACGAAGACGTACCCGGGCAGCCCGCCGGTGGAGGCGCTGCGCGGGGTGGACCTGACCGTGCGCGACGGCGAGATGCTGGCCATCGCCGGGCCGTCCGGCTCGGGCAAGTCGACGCTGCTGCACGTCATCGGCACCCTGGACCGGCCGACCAGCGGCACCGTACGGGTCACGGGCCTGGCCGTCGCCGAGCTGTCCGACCAGCGGCTCGCCGCGCTGCGCGCGTACCGCATCGGGTTCGTCTTCCAGCAGTTCCACCTCACCGAGCACGCCACGCTGCTGGACAACGTCGGCAACGGGCTGCTGTACGCCGGGGTGCCGGTCGCCGAGCGGCGGCGGCTGGCCACCGAGGCGCTGGACCGGGTCGGCCTCGCGGACCGCGCGCAGGCCCGGCCCACGATGCTGTCCGGCGGCCAGCGGCAGCGCGTCGCGATCGCCCGCGCGCTCGTCGGCCGCCCGTCGATCGTGCTGGCCGACGAGCCGACCGGGAACCTGGACAGCCGTACGGGCGCGAGCATCATCGAGCTGCTGCTCGACCTGCACGCGTCGGGGAGCACGATCGTGGTGATCACCCACGACACCGCGCTCGCGGACCGGATGCCGCGCCGCGTGGACGTCCTTGACGGGCGGATCGTCGCCGACAATGCCGTCGCGCCGAACGGCGACACCCTGGTGGCGCGGCGGTGAACGGCAACGGCGGGCTCCCCCCGTCCCGGCTCCGCCCCGCCGACCTGTTCCGCGTGGCCACCGCGGGCCTGCGTACGCGGCGGCTGCGCGCGGGCCTGTCGGCGCTCGGCATCGCGATCGGCGTCGCCGCGCTGGTCGCCGTGCTCGGCCTGTCGGCGTCGTCCTCGGCCGGGCTGCTCGCCCAGATCGACCGGCTCGGCACCAACCTGCTGACGGCGACGAGCGGATCGTCCATCACCGGCGACGCGGCCAAGATGCCGGTCGCGGCGGCGTCGATGATCGGCCGGATCCCGCCGGTCACCGCGGTCGCGCAGACGGGCGAGACCGGGCAGAGCGTGTACCGCACCCCGCTGATCCCGAAGATCCAGACCGGCGGCATCTCGGTGAAGGCGGCCAGCATCGGCCTGCCGCAGACGGTCGGCACACGGGTGGTCTCGGGCCGCTACCTCAACGCGGCCACCGAACGCCAGCCGGTCGCCGTGCTCGGCGCCCAGGCCGCGAAGCAGCTCGGGTTCGGCCAGGTCACCGGCGGCCAGAAGGTCTGGATCGGCAACCACTGGTTCTACCTGGCCGGCATCCTCGCGGCCGACCCGCTGGCCCCGGAGATCGACAGCTCGGTGCTCGTCGGGTTCCCGGCCGCGGAGAAGTACCTCGACTTCGACGGCCACCCCGGCGAGCTGTACGTACGGGCCGTCGTCGACCAGGTCCAGGCCGTCCAGGGCGTGCTCGCCGCGACGGCGAACCCGGAGTCGCCGTCCGAGATCACCGTCAGCCAGCCGTCCGCCGCGCTCGTCGCGCGCGCCCAGGCCAGCTCCACGCTGACCAGCCTGTTCCTCGGGCTCGGCGCCGTCGCGCTGCTGGTCGGCGGCGTCGGGGTCGCCAACATCATGGTGATCTCCGTCCTGGAGCGGCGCGGCGAGATCGGGCTGCGCCGCGCGCTCGGCTCCACCCGCGCGCACATCCGGGTGCAGTTCCTCGGCGAGGCGCTGCTGCTGTCGGTGCTGGGCGGCGCCGCGGGCGTGCTGTTCGGCGCGGCCGCCACGTGGATCTACGCGGCGACCCGCGGATGGGCGGTGGTGGTGCCGCCGCTCGCGTGGGCGGGCGGCCTGGCCGCGTCGCTGGTCATCGGCGGTGTCGCCGGCCTGCTCCCGGCCATCCGCGCCGCCCGGATGCCGCCGACCGAGGCGCTGCGCACGCTGTAGCACGCGCGCGGCGGGTGGTCAGGCCGTACGCGGCCTGACCACCGCGGCGGTCAGCGCGCCCGCGACCGTGAGCGCCAGCGCGACGATCATCGCGATGTCCGTGCCGTGCGCGAGCGCGTGCGCCGGGCCGCCGCCGGACGCGCTGGTGGCCAGCACGACCGTGATCGCCAGGCCCGCGCTCGACCCGAGGTAGCGCGCCGTCTGGTTGGCGCCGGCGCCCATGCTCCCCCGCCCGGCCGGCACGCTCTCCACGGCCATCCGCGCCAGCGACGCGTTGATCAGCCCGCTGCCGACGCCGCTGATCACGAACCCGGCGTACAGCCGGCCCACCGCGCCCGCGTCCACCGCGCCCAGCATCACCGCGTACGCGACCGCGGCCAGCGCCAGGCCCGCGGCGATCTGCCAGCGCGCGGCCACCGCCAGCCGCCGCGCCTGCAGCGAGACCAGGAACGACACGCCCGCCCACACGACCACCGGCGCCACGGCGCTCAGCGCGGACATCCCGAGCGACCGCTGGAACACCGTCGGCAGGTACGAGACGAACCCGATCACCGCGAGCCCGGTGACCAGCGCGCCGATGGTCGCCACGACGAACGCCGGCGACCGGAACAGCCGCGGGTCGAGCATCGGCGCGCGCCGCCGCCACTCGATGACGACGAACCCGGCGAGCACCACCGCGGCGCCGCCGAACAGGATCGCCACCTCCGGCCGCAGCCACCCGCTGCGCGCCTCCGTCAAGGCCGTGAGCAGCAGCGCCATGCCGGCCGCCAGCGTGACCACGCCGGGGACGTCGATGGTCTGCCGGTGCTCGGCGCGCGACTCCGGCACCAGGCGCGGCGTGGCCACGACGATCGCCAGCGCGGCCACCGCGTAGATGCCGTAGCACGCCCGCCAGCTCCACGCGGTGGCCAGCGACGCCGACACCAGCGGGCCGACCGCGATGCCCAGGCCGATCATCGCGCTCCACAGCCCGATCGCCCGGACGCGCCCCGGGCCGACCGGGTGGGCGTTGACGATCAGCCCCGTGCTCGCCGTCAGCATCGCCGCCGCGCCCAGCCCCTGGAGGACGCGCAGGACGACGAACAGCGCGGTCGACGGCGCGGCCACCCCCGCGGCCAGCGACGCCGCGAACAGCCCCGTGCCGATGAGGAACACCCGGCGCCGCCCGTAGTCGTCCGCGACGCTGCCCGCGATCAGCATCGACACCGCGAGCCCGAGCACCATCCCGTTCATGATCCACGTCTGGCCGGACATCCCCGCGCCGAGGGACGCCGCCATCTGCGGCACGGCGGCGAGCGGCGCGTTGTACGCCAGCAGTACCAGCAGCACGGCCGCGCACCCGATCACCAGCGTGGCGGTCGCATTCGTCCGTACGGGCGCCACCCGGCCCGTACGGCTCGGCGACACGGCGGTCTCCACCATTTCACCCCTTGGTTCGGTCAATGAACTCGCTCACCGTAGCACGAGTCGGTTCGGTGAATGAACACACCTGGGGGTAGGCTGTCGGCTATGGCGCTCGGCAAGGACTACGAAGGGCAGAGCTGTTCGCTGGCGCGCGCCCTCGAGCTGCTCGGCGAACGGTGGACGCTGCTGATCGTGCGCGACGCCATCTACGGCGTCCGCCGCTACAGCGACTTCCTGGCCCGGCTCGACACCCCGCGCGCCGTCCTGTCGGACCGGCTGCACCGGCTCACCGAGGCCGGCGTGCTCGACCGCGTCCGCTACTCCGAGGCGCCGCCGCGCGACGAGTACGTCCTGTCCGACAGCGGGCGGCAGCTCTGGCCGATCATCGTCGCGCTCTCCTCGTGGGCCGACGACCACCTGACCGGCGACGGCCCGTGCCGGATCTTCCACCACGCGGGGGCGTGCGGCCGGGAGCTCGACGGCGCCGGCGCGTGCCCGCACTGCGGCCGGGTGGCGCTTGAGGAGATCGAGATGACGCCGGGCCCCGGCCTCGACTCCACGCGCACCGACGCCGTCAGCCTGGAGCTGCGCGCCCCGCACCGCCTGCTGGCGCCGGTGGGGTCAGCGCGGGAGGCCGAGGCGCGCGAGGTCGGCGCGTAGCCGCGTCGCGAAGTAGCGGTGGCCCGCGGTGTTCGGGTGGGTGCGGTCGGGCAGGATGTAGCGCGCGGCGTTGCCGGTGGCCTTGCGCTTGCCCTTGCGCTGGTGGCCGGTGATCCACCGCTCGCCGAGCGGGTCGACGAACGGGACGTGCCGCGACCGCGCGGCCGAGCGTACGGAATCGCGCACGCGCAGCGCCGCCTTCGTCGGGTCGCCGCCCCACATCGGCCCCACCACGACCATCCGGGTGCGCGGCCAGCGCCGGTGGATGCCGGCGAGCAGCGCGGCCGCCTTCACCCGCACCATTCGCGGCGGCTCGGTCCTGTCGTTGTGCGCCCCGGCGATGACCAGGAGGTCCGGGGCGGGAACGTTGGCGAGCTCGCGGCGGAAGAGGTCGGCGTAGTCGCGGCCGTGGCGGTCCTTGTGGACGAACCCGGCGAGCGCGTAGCCCGCGACGGTGGTGTGCCAGCCCTGCTCGCGGCCGAGCACCGACGCGTACGTCCGGGACGTCGGCATGTCGTTCACGCCGACGGTGTAGCTGTCGCCGAGGAAGGCGACGGACGGGCGCGGCGGCGCCGTGTGCGCCGGGCGCGCGGTGGTCCCCCCGGACCCGCACCCGGTGAGCACGAGCCCGGCCGCGATCAGGAACGCGGCCGGTCGCGCCGGGCCCGGACGACTACTCGTCGTCGTCGCCGCCACCGGAGAGGCCCTCGTAGATCTCCTTGCACTCCGGGCAGATCGGGAACTTCTTGGGGTCCCGGTTCGGCACCCAGACCTTGCCGCAGAGCGCGATCACGGGGTCGCCGGACAGCGCACTCTCCATGATGCGGTCGCGCTGGACGTAATGGGCGAACCGCTCGTGGTCGCCGTCGTCGCCGTGCGAGAGGTCGGGCTTCGTCTCGCTGTCGGGGAGGACCTTGTTGGTGATCGAAAGCGTGCTCACCCACGCGAGTCTACGCACACCTCGACCCGGCGCGACCGGATCGCCTCAGTTCATGGTGGGGTCGTCGGGGAACGTCGAGACGAGCGCGAGCTCGCCGCCGGCCCTGCGCAGGACGTCCTTCCACAGCCGGTCGGGCTCGTCCACGAACAGGTCGCCGGGCTCGCCGGTGAGGACGTACCACGCGCCCTCGGCGATCTCCGAGCGGAGCTGGCCCGCGCCCCATCCCGCGTATCCGGCGAACACCCGCACGCCGTGCAGCTCCCCGGCCAGCACCTCCGGCGGCGCGTCGAGGTCGACGAGCCCGATCCGCGCCATCGCCGGCACGCCGTCGAGCCCGCGCCAGGCCAGCGGCTGGTCCTCCTCGGGCCCGGTTCCGACGGCGGCGAGCGCGAGCGCGCTGTCCAGCGCGACGGGGCCGCCCTGGAACACCACGGACGGCCCGGACGTGAGGTCCGACCACGCGCCGAGCACCTGCTCGACGGGCAGTTCGGTCGGCCGGTTGAGCACCACCCCGAGCGTGCCCTCGTCGTCCTCGTGCTCGACGACGAGCACGACGGTCCGCCGGAAGTTGGGGTCCGTGAGGGTCGGCGTGGCCACCAGGAGACGACCAACTCGGATGGGCTCGTCCATGCCCACCATCATCGTGCCCCGCCCCGCCCGATGACACATCGGTGCGCGACCCGATCGGGCCGCCGTAACCGGGCACGCGACCGTCCCTGCCGTACGACCACGGAAAACTACGCTAGGTTCCGTTCCGTTGCCTGTACGTAGCGATCCCGTACGGAGGCCCGATGAGCCCGCGCGTGCTGACCATGCTCGCCTGTGTGCCGCTGCTGGCCGCGCTGGCGATCCTGACGCTCAGCACCGCGCGCGCCGCACCCGTCACGCCCGCGCCCTCCGGTCCGGCCGGCTCGCACACGGTGAACAACCGGCTCGCGACCGGCGCGGGCGCCCTCATCGGCGCGGCCATCGCGATCGCGATCATCCGCCGCGCGCCGCGCGACTGACCCCGCTCACGCCTCCGTGAAGCGCGCCCGGCCGCCCGCCGCCTCGCGTACGGACGTCGCGACCGCGTTGTGGACGTCCGGGTGGAAGACGCTCGGCACGATGTAGTTCGGGCCGCGCTCCTCGTCGGTCACGACGTTGGCGATGGCGTGCGCCGCGGCCAGCAGCATCGGCTCGGTGACGCCGCGGCTCTGGGCGTCGAGCAGGCCGCGGAACACGCCGGGGAACGCCAGCACGTTGTTGATCTGGTTCGGGTAGTCGCTGCGGCCGGTGGCCACCACGGAGGCGTACTCGCGCGCCACCTCGGGGTCGACCTCGGGGTCGGGGTTGGCCAGCGCGAACACGATCGCGTCGCCGGCCATCGACTTGACGTCGTCGCCGGTCAGGATGCCGGGCGCGGAGACGCCGATGAACACGTCGGCGTCCTTGACCGCGCCGGACAGGTCGCCGTCGTAGTTGTCCGCGTTGGTGTGGTCGGCGATCCAGGCGAGGCTCTCGTCGAGGTCCGTACGGCCCTTGTGGACGGCGCCGAGGTAGTCGCACACGACGACGTCGCCCGTGCCCTCGCCGGCGCCCGCGAACAGCAGCAGCCGCAGGATCGCCGACCCCGCCGCGCCCGCGCCCGCCATCGCGATGCGGACGTCGCCGATCTCCTTGCCGACCACCCGCAGCGCGTTCGTGAGCGCGGCGAACACCACGATGGCGGTGCCGTGCTGGTCGTCGTGGAACACCGGGATGTCGAGCAGGTCGCGCAGGCGGCGCTCCACCTCGAAGCAGCGCGGCGCGCCGATGTCCTCCAGGTTGATGCCGCCGAAGCCGGGCGCGATGACCTGCGCCGTACGGACGATCTCGTCGACGTCCTGGGTGTCGAGGCAGATGGGCCAGGCGTCGATGCCGGCGAACCGCTTGAACAGCGCCGCCTTGCCCTCCATGACCGGCATCGCGGCGGCCGCGCCGATGTTGCCGAGGCCGAGCACCGCCGAGCCGTCGGTCACCACGGCCACGCTGTTGCGCTTGACGGTCAGCCGCCGGGCGTCCTCGGGGTTGTTCGCGATGGCCAGCGAGACGCGCGCGACGCCCGGGGTGTAGGCCATGGACAGCTCGTCGCGGTTGCGCAGCGGCACCTTCGACTGCATCTCGATCTTGCCGCCGAGGTGCATGAGGAACGTACGGTCGCTGACCTTGTGCACGGTGACGCCGTCGACCGCGGACAGCCCGTCGACGATGGCCTGGGCGTGGTCGGTGTCGCGCGTGGCGCAGGTGACGTCGACCCGGAGCCGGTCGCCCGCGGACGGCGTGACGTCAAGGGCGGTGACGATGCCCCCGGCGTTCTCCACTGCGTGCGTGAGGTCGCTGACGGCGCGTCCGCGCGTCGGCACCTCCAGCCGCACAGTGATCGAGTACGAGACACTGGGGACGGTGGCCACGGTATTAGCTCCTTCGAGTCCGATCCTCGTTTGTCATCGTGCCACCACCGCGGCAGTGCTCGTATCGAGGACCGGCCGATACCGGATGCGCCGAGCCCGATTTGAGATGAAGATCACGGGTGGCCGGCGCGCCCCTCGGCGGCCAGCGCGATCATCTCCACGACCGTGGCGTCCGGCAGCACCGTGGAGTCCAGCACGAGGTGGTAGAGCCGGGCGTCGGAGGCGTCCGCGCGGTAGAAGTGCTTGACGTACGCCGCACGCGCGCGGTCGGTCTCGGCCAGCCGCCGCTCCAGCGCCCGGATGTCCGGTTCGTCGGACTCCATGCGCGCGCGGGTCAGCCGCCGCTCCGCCGGGCCGTCGAGGCGTACGTGCAGGGCGCCGGGGAAGTCGGCGAGCACGCACGCGCCCGCGCGGCCGAGGATCACGCCGCCGCGGCGGTCCGCCGTCTCACGGAGGACGCGCTCGGTCTGCTCGACGAAGTCGGCCTCGTCGAGCAGCCGCCCGGTGGCGTCGGGGGTGTAGAGGTCCATGCCGCCGAGGGTCACGCTCGGCAGGCGGGCGGCGCCGGCGAAGATCCGCCCGATGCCGGTCTCCGTACGGCCGTCATGCGCCAGCACCTCGTCCAGCGAGCAGTCGATCTCCACGGCGACCGCGGCCGGAATCGCGCGGTCGACGAACGGGAGGTCCATCCGGCGTGCGAGCGCCGGACCGATCGCGGCGCCGCCGGCCCCGTACGTCGCGGACAACGTGATCACCTGCATGGTCGGCATCCCATCGTCGGGGCTCACCATTATTTGGTTTCAGGAACCTTTGCCGTGTTTCAGGTCGTTCCCACGGCACACCGTCTTACCGCCTATCGCGCCGCGCCGCCCGCCCGTCACCCAGCCGCCACCCTAATCGCGACGCTTCGCGTCCGGAATTACCCTTAAAGGAGACACGCCATGACCGACCTCCCGACGACGCTCGACGCGGGCCGGTTGCGTGTTGTGATCGTACGACTGTCCCGCGAGTTGCGGCGGCACAGCATCGGCGGTCTCACCCCGACCCAGTTGTCCGCCCTCACCACCGTCGAACGCTGCGGCCCCGTCCGGCTCGGCGACCTGGCCGCGTCCGAGGGCATCACGCCCTCGACGCTGACCCGCCTGGTCTCCGTCCTGGAGGAGCGCGGCTACCTCGACCGGCGCACCGACCCCGGCGACGCCAGGTCCAGCCGCGTCGCGGTGACCGCCCGCGGCCACCGGCTGCTGGCCCGCAACCGGGAGGAGACCACGGCCGCGCTCGCGGAGCGGCTGAACGACCTCACCCCGGAGCAGCGGCTCCAGCTCGACCAGGCGCTGCCCGCGCTGGAGCAGCTCACCGACATGCCGCGGCGCCGCGAAACCAAGATCGCCTGACGCACGGGCGCGGCGCTAGCCCTCTCCGGCCTGCTCCTCGGCCTGCTCCTCCGCGGCCTCGGCCCGCCGCTTGCGGGCGATCCGCACGGCGAAGGGCGGCGCCAGCGCGATCGCGATGACGCCGCAGATGGTCCAGATCCAGGTGGCCATCGCGGCTCAGAACAGCGCGCTGGACAGGGCGCGGCGCGCCTGCGCGACCCGGGGGTCGCCCGCGGGCAGCAGCGCGAACAGGTCGAGGAGGTGGCGGCGCGCGCGGTCGCGGTCGTCCTCGCGCGTGCGGCGCACGGTTCCGACCAGGCGGTCGAACGCCTCATCGACGCGCCCGCCGTACATGTCGAGGTCGGCCACCAGGATCTGCGCGGCCACGTCGTTCGGTTCGTCGCCGGCCTGGCGGCGCGCGTCGTCCTCGTCGACGCCGCTCACCCGCTGCACGAGCTGCACCTGCGCGAGCCCGGCCTTGGCGTACTCGTCGTTGGGCGTCTTGTCGAGCACGGACCTGAACGCCGCGATGGCGCCGTCGAGGTCGCCGGAGTCGAGCGCGGTCTGCGCCTCTTCGTACGCCGGGTCGCCCTCGGGCACGTCGCCCTGGGCGTCGTCGGGGCCGGCGCCCTCGGGCATCAGGCCCTGCTGCTGGATCGCCGCGAAGAGCTGGGAGATGCCCTCACGCACCTGCTCCTCGGGAAGCGCGCCCTGGAACAGCGGCACCACCTGGCCGGCCACGACCGCCATCACCGTCGGGATGCTCTGCACCCGCAGCGCCTGCGCGAGCCGCTGGTTGGCGTCGACGTCGACCTTCGCGAGGAGCCACGCGCCGTTCGCCTCGGTCGCCAGCTTCTCCAGCACCGGGGAGAGCTGCTTGCACGGCTCACACCACGTGGCCCAGAGGTCGAGGATCACCGGTACGGTGCGCGATCGCTCCACGACCTCGTCGTTGAAGGTCTCCTCGGTCACGTCGAACACAAAGGCGCCGCCCGGGCCCGGCGGGCCCGTCTGGCCGGACGGGCGCGCGGTCGCGCCCTGCTGTGCCCGGTCAAGTTGCGCCTTGCGCGCGCCGAGATCGATCGCGCCGTGCATCGAGAAATCCGAGGGCTTCATGTCATCCATCCTGCCTCATGCCGCATACCGATCCTGCTCGCCGGTGCGGCCGAGCGCCAGTGTCCCCACGGTTCCAGGAGGTCACGCCTTGGTGACTCAGAATCGCGGCGGCTCGGCGTAGGCGCCCCATTCGTCGCGCAGCGCCCCGCAGATCTCGCCGAGCGTCGCCTCCGCGCGTACGGCGGCCAGCATCGGCTCGATCAGGTTCGCGCCGCCGCGCGCCGCCGCCACCATCTCGGCCAGCGCGGCGTCGACCACCGCCTGGTCGCGGCCGGTGCGCCGCTCGCCGAGCACCGCGTTCTGCTCGGTCTCGACCTCGTGGCTGACGCGCAGGATCTCCAGCTCCTGTTCGTCGGTGGACGTCGCGACGTTCACCCCGACGACCTGCTTGTCGCCCTTCTCCAGCTTCCGCTGGTAGTCGAAGGCGGCGTCGGCGATCTCCGCCATGAACCAGCCGTCCTCGATGCCGCGCAGGATGCCGGACGTCATCGGCCCGATCGCGTGGTTCGCGTCGCGGCCGCCGCCCATCTCCTCGATGCGCGCGAAGATCCGCTCGGCCTCATCCTCGATGCGGTCGGTCAGCGCCTCGACGTACCACGAGCCGCCGAGCGGGTCGGCGACGTTGACCGTGCCGGTCTCCGTCTGGATCACCTGCTGGGTGCGCAGCGCGATCTCCGCCGCCTGCTCCGACGGCAGCGCGAGCACCTCGTCGAGGGCGTTGGTGTGCAGCGAGTTCGTGCCGCCGAGCACCGCGGCGAGCGCCTCGACGGCGGTGCGCACGACGTTGTTGTACGGCTGCTGCGCGGTCAGCGACACCCCGGCGGTCTGCGTGTGGAACCGCAGCCACTGCGCCTTCTCGGTCGTCGCGCCGTAGCGGTCGCGCAGCCAGCGCGCCCAGATGCGGCGTGCGGCGCGGAACTTCGCGATCTCCTCGAAGAAGTCGATGTGGGCGTCGAAGAAGAACGACAGGCCGGGCGCGAACGCGTCGACGTCCATGCCGCGCGACAGGCCGAGCTCGACGTACGCGAACCCGTCGGCCAGGGTGTACGCCAGCTCCTGCGCGGCCGTGGAGCCGGCCTCGCGGATGTGGTAGCCGGAGACCGACAGCGGCTTGTAGTCGGGGATCTCGCGGGCGCAGTACTCCATGAGGTCGCCGATCAGGCGGAGGTGCGGCTCCGGCGGGAACAGCCACTCCTTCTGCGCGATGTACTCCTTGAAGATGTCGGTCTGGAGCGTGCCGTTGAGCGTGCCGAGGTCGACGCCCTGCCGCTCGGCCGCCACGAGGTACATGCAGAAGACCGGCACGGCGGGGCCGCTGATTGTCATCGAGGTGGTGATGCCGCCGAGCGGTATGCCGCCGAACAGGACGTCCATGTCGGCCGCGGAGTCGATGGCCACGCCGCAGTGGCCCACCTCGCCGAGCGACTTGGGGTCATCGGAGTCGCGGCCCATCAGCGTCGGCATGTCGAACGCCACCGAGAGCCCGGTGCCGCCCTCGCGGAGGATCATCTTGTAGCGGTCGTTGGTCTGCTGCGCGTTGCCGAACCCGGCGAACTGCCGGATCGTCCACGGCCGCCCGCGGTAGCCGGTGGGATAGAGGCCGCGGGTGTACGGGAACTCCCCCGGCCACCCGATCCGCTCGAACCCGGGCACGGCGGCGCCCTCCGGCGGCCCGTAGACGGGATCGACCTCCACCCCCGACAACGTGGTGAAGTCGGCGTCGCGCTTGCGCGCCGCGTCGTACCTCTCCCGCCAGCGCGCGCGCCCGGCCTCGATCTCCGACTCGTCCATACGCCCCTCCGGATGCGGTGGTGACCCCACCCGAAATACTAGGACGTCCAACTAAATCCCGCGACCCGTCCCCGGCAGCGCCCCCCGCGACCACCAACCGCCGCCACCCCTCCAGAACCTCGACCGGCCCCAAGGCGCGGATCCTGGCGCACGTCCGCAGGCTGTTCGCCGAATCCGGCTACGACCGGACCACCATCCGGGGCGTGGCCACCGCGGCCGACGCGGACGACTGAACTGACGAGCGCGCGCTCAGAAGTCGCCGGTGCCGACGCGGAGCTCGCGCAGCAGGGCGAACATGTCCTTGAGCTGGTCCTCGGAGTAGGACGAGAGGCCGAACTCCGCGGCCATGAGGTCCTTCGTCGCCTTCTCCACGACGTCGCGGCCCTTGTCGGTGATCTCGGCGAGCACACCCCGGCCGTCGTTCGGGTTCGGGCGGCGTTGCACCAGGCCCTGGGTCTCCAGGCGGTCGACGGCGTTGGTCACGCTCGTCGGGTGCACCATCAGCCGCTCGCCCATCTTGCGCAGCGGGAGCGCGCCCTCTCTGCTGAACGTGAGCAGCACGAGCGCCTCGTACCGCGCGAAGGTCAGGCCGTACGGGCGGAGGATCGCGTCCATCTCGCCGAGCAGGATCGCGTGCACGCGCATGACCGACGTGACCGCGGCCATCGCGGGCACCGCCGGAGACGGGCCCCACCTGCGTTCCCACAGCTCGGCGGCCCGTTCGATCGGATCAAAGGGAAGGTTGAGTGGGCGTACCACGGCCACACCGTAGCGCGTAGTCAGCGGCGGCGGCATACCGCGCCCTTGCCCGAATGCGGGCCGCTCGTTGCCTGCGGGTTGCCAACGGCCCGACACGGTTCGTGTTCGAGAAACCGGAAGCAAAGCCAATGCCAAGTTATGATCGCATCGGCACACAGGCCGCCGCCGTGGTGATCGACGAGAACGACCCGCCACGGGTCATCTGATCGGGGGATTGGGATGAGGCGTGGGTGCGCGTCCGGCGCTCGCCGTTGAGCCGCGCCGAATGCCGGCCACCGGGCTCGTACGCGCCCCGTGGCCGGCCGTCGCCGCCGCCGCCCTGCTCACCGTCTGCGGTCTGATAACCGCGTGGCGTGACCTCATCCCCGGCATCGCATACTGGGACAACGCCGTCGGCGCGCTGGTCGCGTCCGTCCGCGTCACCGGGCCGCTGGCGGCCGGGCTGGCCGCGCTCATCGCCGCGGGCCGGACGCCCGAGCGGCGCGGCGCCGGGCTCGTCCGCGCCTGCGCCATCGCCGCCGCGTCGTACACCGCGCTGGCCATCGGCGTCGCCGCCAAGACCCTGTGGCACGACACCTCGGGCCACCTCGTGCTCAGCGGCATCCTCGCCGGGCTGGCCGCGCTCCTGCTGCACGTCGTGATCGGCTACGCCGCCGGCTCGCTACTGCGCTCGCCGCTGACCGCGCCCGCCGCGGCGCTGCTCGCGTACGCCGCGGACGCCTGGATGCTCGCGCGGCGCGGCGTGTGGTGGCGGCTGCTCGCGCCCACGTCCGCGCCGCCGGAGAGCGTGTTCGCGCACTGGCGCCCGGCCGTCTTCCACGGCCAGCTCGCGTGGTACGCCGGGCTCGCGCTCGCGGTCGCCGCGGCGTACCTGCTGGTCACGCTGGGCCGCCGATGGCTGGTCGTGCCGCTGGCCGCGGCGGTGGCGCTGGCCGCGTTCGGTGTCGTCCAGCTCCACCACTACCGCGGCCGCGCGCTCGCGGTCTCGGCGCCGCGCGACCTCGTCTGCCGCGACTGGCCGCTGACGGTGTGCGTCCACCCGGCGATGCGCGGCGCCCTCCAGAACCTCGAGATCGCCGCGATGCCCGTGGCCGAGCGGCTCTCGCACACCCCGGGCGAGTTCCAGCGGCTGGTGCAGCTCCCCGTCGGCAACGGCGCGGTCGCCGGGCCGGGTGTCCGCTGGATCCGCCTGCCCGCGCTCGCGCACGGCTACGCCGACACCGCGATGACCAGCGTCGTACGCCAGATCCCCGACCCCGCCGCCTGCGCCGCGCCCGGCGCCGATGCCGCCGCCACCGGGCTCGTCCTGCGCTGGCTGGCGACCGGCCAGGTCGACCGGCGCACCGCCGGCGGCCGCGCGTTCGGCCGGCTCAGCGAGGGCGAGCGCCGCGCCTGGCTGCGCGCCCACTACGACCAGGTCCGCACCTGCCGGGTGCGCACCGCGGACTTCGGCTGGCGGCAGGTGGTCCCCCGATCCGCGTACGCACCGCACGACACGCTGGCCGGCTGACCGGCGCGCCTCAGCCGGTCGTCTCCTCCACCAGGCGGTCGGCCGCGGTGTACGGGTCGAGGTCGCCGGCCACCACGGTCTCCGCCAGTTCGTCCAGCCGCGCCTCGCCGTACGCCCGGCCAAGCCGCTCGCGCAGCGCGGTAACCGCGATCGCCTCGATCTCGTCGCGCGCCCGCGCACGCCGCCGCCGGTCGAGCTCGCCCGTGCCGGCCAGCCACGCGAAATGCTGCGACAGGCGCTCCACCACTTCGTCGACGCCCTCGCCGCGCGCGGCGACCGTCTGCACGATCGGCGGCTTCCAGTCGTCCTCGCCGCGGTCGGCCAGCGCCAGCATGTTCCGGATGTCGCGGACGGTCTGCTGCGCGCCGTCGCGGTCGGCCTTGTTCACCACGAACAGGTCGGCGATCTCCAGGATGCCCGCCTTGGCGGCCTGCACGCTGTCGCCCATGCCCGGCGCGACCAGCACGAGCGTGGAGTCGGCGAGCCCGGCGATCGCCACCTCCGCCTGCCCCACGCCGACCGTCTCGACCAGGACGACGTCGCAGCCCGCGGCGTCGAGCACGCGCAGCGCCTGGGGCGTCGCCCACGACAGGCCGCCCAGGTGGCCGCGGCTGGCCATCGACCGGATGTACACCTCGGGGTCGGTCGCGTGGTCCTGCATTCGGACGCGGTCGCCGAGCAGCGCGCCGCCGGTGAACGGCGACGACGGGTCGACGGCCAGCACGCCCACCCGCTTGCCGACCCGCCGGAACGCGGCGACCAGCGCGCCCGTCGTGGTCGACTTCCCCACGCCGGGCGCCCCGGTGAGCCCCACGATCTGCGCGTTCCCGGCCAGCGGCGCCAGCGCGGCCATGACCGTACGCAACTCGGGCGCGGCGTTCTCCACCAGCGTGATCAGCCGGGCCACCGCGCGCGGCTCGCCCTTCCTGGCCCGGCCGACCAGGTCGTCGACGTCAACCGCGCGGGGCATCAGGCCCCCGGAACGCGCAGGATCAGCGCGTCGCCCTGGCCGCCACCGCCGCACAGCGCGGCCGCGCCCGTTCCGCCGCCGCGGCGGCGCAGTTCGTACGCGAGGTGCAGCGCGATGCGCGCGCCCGACATGCCGATCGGGTGGCCGAGGGCGATCGCGCCGCCGTCGACGTTCACCTTGTCGTCGTCGAGCCCCAGCTCGCGGGTGGACTGCACGGCGACGGCCGCGAACGCCTCGTTGATCTCCACGAGGTCGAGCCCGGAGACGTCGAGGCCGTCCTCGCGGGACAGCGCCTTGCGGATCGCGTTGGCGGGCTGCGACTGCAGCGAGTTGTCCGGCCCGGCGACGACGCCGTGCGCGCCGATCTCCGCCAGGACGGGCGCGCCGAGCTCGGCGGCCTTCGCGGCGGACATGACGACGACCGCGCACGCGCCGTCGGAGATCTGCGACGAGCTGCCCGCGGTGATCGTGCCGTCCTTGCTGAACGCCGGGCGCAGCTTGGCCAGGCTCTCCGCCGTGGTGTCGGCGCGTACGCCCTCGTCCTCGGCGAACACGATCGGGTCGCCCCTGCGCTGCGGGATCTCCACCGGCACGATCTCGTCGGCGAACAGGCCGTTCTTGATCGCGGCGGCCGCGCGCTGGTGCGAGCGCGCCGAGAAGGCGTCCTGCTCGGGGCGTTCGAGGCCGAGGCGCGTGTTGTACTTCTCCGTCGACTCGCCCATCGAGACGCCGTCGAACGCGTCGGTGAGGCCGTCGTACGCCGTGGCGTCGAGCACCTCGACCGAGCCGTACTTGTAGCCGTGGCGCGCCTTCGGCAGCAGGTGCGGCGCGTTCGTCATCGACTCCATGCCGCCCGCGACCACGATGTCGTACTCGCCCGCGGCGATGAGCTGGTCGGCCAGCGCGATGGCGTCGAGGCCGGACAGGCACACCTTGTTGATCGTCAGCGACGGCACACCCATCGGGATGCCGCCCTTCACCGCCGCCTGCCGCGACGGGATCTGCCCGGCGCCCGCCTGCAGCACCTGGCCCATGATGACGTAGTCGACCTGGTCGCCGGCGATTCCGGCGCGCTCGAGCGCCGCCTTGATCGCGACACCGCCGAGATCGACGCCGGAGAACCCCTTCAACGAGCCGAGCAGACGACCGATGGGCGTACGCGCTCCGCCCACGATGACCGAACCGGGCATGCGACCCTCCGTGCGCTGACCTCCACGACGCCTGCCACGATACCGACGAAGGAAGCCCATCCCTCGGGGAGGACCCCATGGATTCCATGCTGACGCGCATCGACCACGTGGGCATCGCCTGTCAGGACCTCGACGCGCGGATCTCGTCGTACGAGTCGGCGTTCGGCCTCACCGTCGTCGCGCGCGAGGTCAACGAGGAGCAGGGCGTCGAAGAGGTCATGCTGCGCGTGTCGGACGGGCCGATGGGCGCCTCGCACGTCCAGTTGCTGCGGCCGCTGTCGCCGGACACGCCGGTCGGGAAGTACCTCGCCAAGCGGGGCGAGGGCATCCACCACATCGCGTACGGCGTCGCCGACGCGGCCGCCGCGCTGGCCGACCTGGAGGGGCGCGGCATCCGGCTGATCGACCGGACACCGCGCCACGGCGCGATGGGCTCCTCCATCGGATTCCTGCACCCCAAGGACATGGGCGGCGTACTGACCGAGCTGGTGCAGGCCGCTACGTGATCGGGAGGCCGTCGAACGTGCCGAACATCGGGACGTAGTACGACAGCTTCGCCGCCCCCGTGGTCGGGGCGGGGAAGTAGATGTAGCCCTGCCGGATGCCGCCCGCGCCGAGCTCGTCGCCGTCGCCGAGGTTCGCGACGACGTCCCCCTTGCCGGTGATCAGCGGGGCGAGCTGCTGCTTCTTGTCCGGGTCGAACAGCAGCGAGCGCTGGTCGTCCTCGTGTGTGGCGTCCTCGGTGCCGGAGAAGACCCGCCCGATGTCGTCGAAGGACGTCGTGCCGTTCTGGCCGACGAGGACCGTGCGCAGGTCGAGGCGCAGCAGCTTGTCCTGCCGGTGCAGGCCCATGACGTCAAGCCGCACGGTGTAGGTGGTGTCCTGGTTGAGCTTTACCGTGCGCACCGCCGACGCGATGGCGCCCGGCTCGCTCGCCGGCGGCTTCGTGACGGACTGCGTCAGCGGCACCGAGAAGTCGTACTGGTCGCTCGTGCTGCCGCCGGACGACGCCTTGTAGATGATCGCCACGCGCCGGTTGCGCTTGCGGTTCGCCTCGGAGTCGTTCTTCGCCAGGGGCCCCGCCTCGCCCACGCCCGACCACTTCAGCCTGATGCCGCTGTTGCGCAGCTTGTCGGTCAGCGCGTCGTTCACCGCCTTGGCGCGCTGCTTGGACAGCGTCAGGTTGTGCCGCTTCGTGCCCGTGTCGTCGGTGTGCCCGACGATCTTGACGGCGCCGCTGACGCCGGCGTCCTGGAGCCGCTTGACGACGTTGTCGAGGTTGGCGCTCGCGTTGCCGCTGAGCTCGGCGCTGTCCTTGTCGAAGAGCACGTCCGACGGGATCGTGAAGGAGTTGCCGCCCTTCTCCTGGTCGTTCTCCACGACGACAAGGGGGCTGCGGCCCGCGTCCGGCTGGAGCGTGATCGGCGACCCGGTGATGGGCCGCGGCTTCGGCGCGGACCTGTCCTTCACGTCCTGGCCGGGCGACGGCCACGCCGCGTTCGGGCTCGGCGTGGGCACCGCGCCCGCGGGCGCCGCGGTCAGCAGGCCGGCGGTGACGGCGGCGGCCAGCGCGGCGGCGGTCGTACGGCGCCTCACGACGACACCTTCACGTTCGGGACCGGGCCCGCGGCCGACAGCAGGACGGTCACGTGGTCCACCGACTCCGGCAGCGCCGGGTAGTCGGCGTACAGCGTCGTCGGCTGGTCGAGCGGGAAGTCGTCGGGGTACGAGCAGGCGCACACGGCGTCGTCGCCGGAGCCGCGCGTCTGCGGGTCGTACTCCTGCAGGCCCTTGGTGTCGATCAGCGAGACCTCGGCGACGTCGCCGGTGTAGTCCGTCTCGCCGAACGTGTCCTTGGGGAGCGGGTCGGTCGATCCGCTGCTGATCGGCGTGACCACGAACACCAGCCGGGTCACCTTGTCGTACCGGGTGAGCGACACGATGTCCGCCTGGATCTTGTAGCCCTGGTACGGCACGGTCGTGCTCGCGATGGCGCCCTTGACGTGCTTGTCCGGCCCGATCTGGATCGACGGCCGGCCCGCCGACGCGGGGTCCGCGCCGCCGGAGCCGCCCGACAGCAGCGAGCATCCCGACGTGGCAAGCGCGACCGCGCCGGCCAGGCTCAGGACGGCCAGGCGGGCGCGGGTTCCGCCGGTCATCGATCGCCACATGGTCTTCTCCCTGACATCGTCGCTCAAGTTGGAGCCCCAACATAGAGGCTCTTGTTTGTCGGTGTCCAGCCGTACGGGGAGAGAGGGACAACGAAGGGATAACAGTCCGGGCACGTACCAGTTCATCGAACGAAATCCTGCGAGTAATCACTGAGATCGCACGCACGGCCACCCTCGGACGTCATATATTCGGCCCTGGCGCCCGGACGGCCCCCGCCACCCGAGCGCCTGGTCCCAGTCCGCCGATCGCACACCCCATCGACCCCTCGGCAAACGTCGCGCATCGTCCGTGTTGGCCGTACCGGCCATCCCGGCGGTGATGGCGGAGTACTCTGCCTAGGACCGGAGAAGGGTCTCGCCCGCAGTGTCAGTTCGGTCAGTCCGCACGACGCCTACGGCGGTTAACCGGTACGCGTAGCCGTCCGTCACCACCCCAGGATCGAGCCACATGCAGTCCGACATCGACGCCCAGCTCAGTAACTTCTTCGAGGACACTCCCCCACGCGAGTTCGACGTGGTGCTCCGCGGCTACGACCGGCACCAGGTCGACGAACACATCAAGTCGCTCGACGACGAAGGTCGCCAGGGTCGTGAGCAGGTGCAGGCGCTGCAGCGCGAGCTGTCGGACGCCCACCGCCAGATCCAGGAGCAGGAGCGGCCCACTTACTCGGGTCTCGGCGCGCGGATCGAGCAGTTGCTGCGTCTCGCCGAGGAGCAGGCCACCGAGCTCGTCCAGGCCGCGCGTTCCGAGGCCAACGAGATCAAGGCCGCGGCGAAGGTCGACGCCGCCGAGGTCCGTGCCGCCGCGGAGAACGAGGCCGCCGAGCTGCGCGCCACCGTCCAGCGTGAGTCCGACGACCAGCGCAACGCGGCCGAGCGCGAGGCCGAAGAGATCCGTACGACCGCGCGCCGCGAGGCCGACGAACTGACCTCCACGACCGAGCGCGAGGTCTCGAAGCTGCGCGCCACGGCCGACCACGAGATCGCCGAGAAGCGCGCGGCCATCGAGCGCGAGATCGCCAAGCTGCGCACCACCACCGAGCGCGAGGTGGCGCAGCTACGCGCGTCCACCAAGCGCGAGCGCGACGAGATCCTCACCACCGCCAAGCGCCAGGCCGACGAGATGCGCGCGCAGGCACAGCGCATCCTCGAAGAGTCCGAGGCCCAGCGCGCGCAGGCCGAGGCCGAGTTCGAGATCCAGCTCGCCGCCCGCCGCGAGGAGGCCGAGCGCCAGGAGACCGAGCGCCTCACCGCCGCCCAGCAGGCGACGCAGAAGCTGGTCGCCGAGGCCGAGCAGCGCGCCGCCACCGCGGAGCAGCGCGCCACCAAGGCGAGCACACAGGCCGAGCAGACCCGCCGCGAGGCCGAGCAGCACGCCAAGCAGCTCGTCGCGAACGCCAAGAAGAACGCCGACCAGATCCTGGCCGAGACCAAGGGCCAGGCCGACCAGCACATGGCGGAGACCAAGGCCGAGGCCGACCGGGTGCGCACCAACGCGCAGCGGCAGGTCGACGAGCTCACCCGTCAGAAGGACAGCATCTCCAGCCACCTCAGCCAGCTCCGCCAGTTGCTCGGCGGCGGTGTCCCGGGGATCGACGCCGCGCTGGACGCCCCCGCGGAGAAGCCGGCGCTCGCGTCCGGCTCCGGCGAGGCGCCCGAGGGCGGCGAGGCCAAGCAGCAGCAGGCCGCGCAGCCGCAGCCGGTCGGCGCCAAGGGCAAGTCCCGTAAGGACGCCGAGGAGGACCACGAGTGGTGGCAGGACTGACCGCCTGACCATCGCGCCGAGGAGCCTGGGGCCGCTGAGGCCCTAGGCTCCTCTGTCTGTCACTCGGGGGAGCGACCATGAGCGATTCCGGTGCGAGCGCCGACGACGAAGAGGCGTCCCGTCTCAGCAAGGCGAGCGAACGGCTGGTCGGTGCCGTAACGGGCGACGACCAGCCGTTCGGGCGCCCGGGGCGGCCACTGCGGGCCCATCCGTTCCTGATCGGCTTCACCGGCGCGCTCGGCGCGTTCAGCGCGTGGTTCCTCGTCAAGGCCGTGCAGGGCGCGCAGTCGGCGCTCGTACTGATCGTCGTGTCGCTGTTCCTCGCGATCGGGCTGAACCCGGCGGTGGAGTTCCTCCAGCGCCGCGGGCTCGGCCGACGCCTGGCCATCGGCGCGGTGTTCCTCGTGGTGATCGCGTTCTTCGTGGTCTTCGGCTACGCCCTCGTGCCACCGCTGGTCACCCAGACCACCGAGTTCGTCACGCACGTACCGGACTACGTCAACCAGCTCCAGCACAACCCGCGGATCGCCGAGCTCGACCAGCGCTACCAGATCCTCCAGCGGCTGTCCGCGGCCATCGCCTCGGCGAACATCGGGCAGATGGCGGTGGGCGGCATCGTCGGCGCCGGCAAGGCCGTGTTCGGCACCGCGTTCAGCCTGATCACCGTGCTGATCCTGACGCTGTACTTCCTCGGCTCACTGGCGTCGATCAAGGAGTTCTTCTACCGCATGGTGCCGAGCAGCCGCCGCTCGCGCACCCGCCTGCTCGGCGACGCCATCCTGGTCCGCATCGGCGGCTACGTCGGCGGCCAGCTCGCCGTGGCGCTGTGCGCGGGCATCTGCGCGTTCGTCTTCCTCACGATCGCCGGCGCACCGTACGCCCTGGCCCTGGCCGTGGTGGTCGCGATCACCGACCTGGTCCCCCTGGTAGGCGCCACGGTAGGCGGCGCCATCGTGACCGGCATCGGCCTGCTCACATCCGTAAGACTCGGCATCTCCTGCCTGGTCTTCGTCATCGCCTACCAACAGTTCGAGAACTACGTCATCTACCCGAGAGTCATGAAGCACTCGGTGAACGTCCCCCCGTCAGTCACGATCATCGCGGCCCTGATCGGCGGCGCACTGCTAGGCATAGTAGGCGCCCTGATCGCCATCCCCGCAGCAGCAGCCCTCCTCTTGATCATGCGAGAGGTAGTCTTCCCCCGCCAAAACCGCAACTAGCCCCCCACCTCCCGCACCCCGCACCCCGCACACCCCGCACCC
>DASXYG010000009.1:0-52714 GCA_036502625.1 Streptosporangiaceae bacterium | reverse complement strand
GGCGGGGTGTGGCGGCGGGGTGTGGCGGTAGGCGCGGCGCGGAGATGAGGCGTGGGGGTGGAGCGGGGAGCTGGGGCGCGGACGCACGGCGCGGGGATGGGGCGCGGCGCGGGGATGGGCGGGCGCGGAACGGAGCCCGGGGGAGACCGGGCGGGGGCTGGGGGCCGGGAGGGCTGGGGGAGCTGGGGGAGAGGCTACGGGCGGACGTAGAAGGGAGGGCGGTTGGTGGCGATCCAGTTGGGGACTGAAACGCCTGCGCCGCAGCCGCCGCCGCAGCAGTCGTCGGCGCCGCAGATGTTGGCGTCCAGGGCTCCGCCCGGCGCGTCGTCGGTGGCGTCCTCGTCGGGGGCGCCGGGGAAGACGACGTCGACCGCGAAGTCCGGGCCTGTTTCGCCTACCGCCTGCTCGACCGCCGCGATGACCGCGTCCTGCGCCTCCGGGTCGTCCGGGACGTCCAGCGTCACCGCCACGACCAGTACCTCGCCGGTGGACGTCTCCGCCCAGCCGTCCGCGGCCGCGGCGACCTCGGGCACCTCGGGCAGCAGCGCGGCTACCGCCTCGCGCAGCGGCCGGGTGTCGGCGGAGGGGGAGCGAACCGTAACCCCGTCGCCCGCGGGCTCCGCGCTGTCCGGCACGGCGTCGGGCGGCACCTCGGCCGCCGCCAGTACCGCCACACCCTCGGGATACACCGGGAACTGCACCTGCCCGCCCGGATTCAGCGCGATGCCGCACCCCTCGGGCAGCAGCCGCGCCAGCCGGAACCCCGGCACGGTCGCACACTCCGCCCCGGGCGTCCCCGCCGCGACCTGCTCGGTCGAGGTGTAGGCCGCCACGAACGGCATCCCGTCGAACTCGAACGCCGCCAGCTCCGGCGCGCCGCCCCCGTCACCGCCGGTCGGCACCCAGAGGCGCGCCCGCGCGAGCTCGTCGAGCAGTCCCGCCATGGGCGCGTCATCGAGAACGGCCGTGAGCGCACGCTCGGCCGCGTTGACCGGAAAGGGCATACGGCCAGTATGCCGCCGCCCCGGCACCGTCCAGACCGTCGCCGCAGGCCGCCCCGCGTCCGGCTCCGGCCACACCCCGATGCCCCGCCGGTCCCCAGGCGGTACGTTCGACGGCATGAACACGTACGGAACCGGCTCCGCCATTCCAACGGCGACGACCCGAGTCTTTTCCGGAAAGTGACAGATAACAATGCGTGTCGATGTCGCCACGATAAACTCTCGGAGTAAAATGAACTCGGGAACTCGGGAACTCGGGAACTCGGGAACTCGGGCGTCGTCGTCGGCTATCGAGGGCAGGTGACGCGTGCCCAGTGAACCCGTGTTCCGAGTGCCCGTCGGTCCCGAGGCGCGCCGCTGGGTGACCGTCGACGCCGAGCGCGACGTCCTCGCCGTGGCGCGCACCTTCACCAGCGCCACCAGGCTCCTCGACGCCCTCGAAGCGTTCCGCGGCGACCTCCGCGTCCAGGTCGTCTTCGCCGTCGACGAGACCTCCGCTTTCAACGACGGAATCATCGGCCTCCTCCGCTCCGAAGGCGCCCGCATCATTCCCTGGGACCAGATATCCGGCACGAAATTCGACCTCGCCGTAACCGCGAGTGAGAACATCGAAATTCGCCCGATCGGCGCCCCCGTCGTCGTCATCCCGCACGGAATCGGATTTCACAAGTACGTCCCCGACTCGGAATCCCTCGACGCCCGCGTCTCCGGCGTCGTCCCGGAAAGCAGGCTCCGCGACGGCCACGTCATCATGACCGCCGCCCACCCGGCCCAACGCGACCAGCTCGCCGCCACCCATCCCGAAGCCGCCCTCCGCACCGTCATCGTCGGCGACCCCACGTACGACCGCATCCGCGCCTGCCTCACCCTCCGCGACCAGTACCGCCGCGCTCTCGGGGTCGCCCCCCGCGCCCGGCTCACCGTGCTCAGCTCCACATGGGGCCGCGGCTCCCTGCTCGGCCGCCACCCCGACCTGCCCGTACGGCTGCTCGCCGAACTGCCCGCCGACGAGCACCAGGTGGCACTCGTCGTCCACCCCAACGTGTGGTTCGGCCACGGCCCGTGGCAGGTGCGGAGCTGGCTCGCCGATGCCCGCGACGCCGGGCTCCTGCTCATCCCGCCGGACACCGGCTGGCAGGCGGCCCTGATCGCCGCCGACACCCTGATCGGCGACCACGGATCCGTCACCGTGTACGGCGCCGCGATCGGCCGGCCCGTCCTGCTCGCCTGCTTCGGCGACGAGACCGTGCCCGGAACGCCGCTCGCGGAGTTCGGCCGCCGCGCCCCATGGCTCGACCCGGACGTCGCGCTGCGCCCGCAGGTCGAGTCCGCGGGGGCGGACACATCGCTGACGTCCATCGCGGCCGGCATGTTCGCCACGACCGGCCGCACCAGCCTGAGCGGCCTCCTCTACAGCGTCCTCGAGCTCCCGCCCCCGGACGGCGCCGCACGCGCCCGCGCGCTGCCCGACCCGCGCGCCGACCACGGCCCGCAAACCGTCGCGTCGTACATCGTGTTCACCTCCATCGGCGACGACGGAGAGATCGCGCTCAGCCGGCACCCCGCGGCCGCGGGCGCACCCGCCGACGGGCCGCCCGGGGCCGTACGCCACCTGTGCGCCGGCGAGCACGAACCCGACCGGCTGCTGCCCGGCAACGCGTCCGTGCTCTACCGGCGCGGGCCCGCCACCGCGGATGACGGTCGCGCCTGGGCGGCAGGTGCGCTGCGCGGGTACCCGGGCGCCCAGGTCGCGGCGGCGGCCACCCCTGACGGCTGTGTGGCCGCTACCCGCGGCGGTCGCGACATCACCGCGGTGACCGGCGCCCCCACCTCGCTGGCGGCCTCCGTGTTGTACACCGCGCTGCGCGCCGGCCGCCTCGCCACGGGGCGGCTGACCGCGCGAACCGGCGCGGCGACGCACGCCCTGGACATCGACGCGAGCTCGTAGCCGCTCAGCCGAGCTCGTCGAGGCGGGCCTGTAGCGCGCCGGAGCCCGGGTGGCCGAACGACGCCAGGATCTCCACCGCGCGCCGCAGGTGGGCGCGTTCCGCGGCGGCGTCACCTTGGCGGTGCGCGAGATCGGCCAGCGCCTGCCACGCCTCGGCCGCGTAGTGGGTGCCCGCCAACTGGGCCGCGGCGGCCTCCAACGAGGCCGGTGCGGATGGCGCGCCCGCGTGTGCCTGAGCCGTGCCGAGCCCCGTCAGGGCACGCGCGGCCATCCTGGTGTCCGGGTCGGGCAGCGCGAGGAAGCGGTCGCGCGCGTCGGCGAGCAGCGGCAGCGCCTCCTCCGTACGGCCCCTGCGGTCGAGGAACGCGCCGCGGTAGTAGATCGCGAGCGCCACGCCGCGCGGCCCGTGCCGCCCATCCGCGCGCTCGTGCAGGTCCTCGGCGCGGCGGAAGGCCGCCTCGGCGTCCGACGCCAGCGCATCGGCGGTCGGCGCCGACGCCTCGCGCATCGCCCGTTCTTCGAGGTAGCGCGCACGGAACTCCCACAGGGACCCCTCGCACAGCAGATCCCCGACAGTCGGTACGAGGTCGGCCGCGGCGTCGAGGTGGCGGCCCGCCGCGTCGAGGTCGCCGACGTCGGTGTACGGCCGCGAGATCAGCGTGCGCAGGCGCATCTCCGCGCGGGCGTGCTGTGCCTCGCGCGCCGCGGCGATGCCGAGCTCACTGGTCTCCAGCCACCGCGAGACGTACCGATGGTGGAGGTAGAAGCCGGTCAGTGCCTCGGCGAGCTGCCACGTCTGCGTATGCAGGCCCATGCGCGCCGCCGCGCGTACGACGGCGGGCAGGTTGTCGGCCTCGGCGTCCAGCACGGCCAGTACGTCGGCGCGCGTGGCGTCGCCGAACGGGTCCTGGTGACCGGCGAGCAGCCGCGCCACGTCGGTGGCGCGCGTACGGTCCGGGTTGAGCCATAGGTCGGCGGCTGCGGCGCGGCGCAGCTCGTAGCCGACCAGGCGGAGGGTGGCCGCGCCGACCTCGTCGGCCACGGCCTGCCCACGCGCCGGGTCGCGGTACGCCGGGTGCGGGCGGAACCGGCCGCGCGGCTCCTCGATCATCAAGTACGCCGCGACGAGGTCGCCGAGCAGCACGCTTGCCGCGGCGTCGTCGGTGTCGAGGGCGGCGGCGACGGCGTGCGCCGTCAAGTCGTGTACGGGCAGCGCGGCGAGCAGCGGGAATGCGCGCGCCGTCGAGGAGGGCAGCCGCCGGTAGGCAACGTGGAGTTCGGCGTCCATGTCCGTCCGATCCGGTGCGGTCCGTTCGGCGGCGAGTTCGCCGAGCGGACGATTGTGCGGCGGCAGGGCGGGTGCGATCCAGGTGCGCAGCGCCAGCGGGTGGCCGCCGCTGCGGCGGACGAGTTCGTCGGCGGCCGCCTGCCCGGCGCGGACGCGCTCCGCGCCGCAGACACGGGTCAGGAGGTCCATGCCGCTCGCCGCGTCCAGCGGGCCGACCTCGAGGAACTCCGCGTCCAGCCCGCTGAGGTCGCCGGCGGCGGTCACCAGCACCACGCTGCCGCCCGCGGTGGGCATCAGCGCCTCCACCTGCGCGGGGTTCGTGGCGTGCCGGATGACGACGATCATCGGGGCGTCGGCGGTGCCCGAGGAGTAGTAGCTCTGGAGCGTGCCGGTGCCGCCGGTCAGGAAGGCGGGGTTGACGCCCAGTTCGACGAGGCCCTGTTCGAGCGCGGCGCCCACGTCGACCCGCCCGTACGGCGCGGTGTGCGGCGCGGCGGGCCGCGACTCGGCGGTCAGGTCGGCGCAGTCGAGGTAGAGGTCGCCGCCGGGGAAGCGGTGGCGTACACGGTCCACCCAGCGCCGGACGAGCGCGTCACGGCCGATACCCGGCGGGCCGGTCAGCACGACGCGCCGGCGTTCGTGCACGGCGGGCGACAGCAGCGCGTCGAGGCGGTCGATCAGCGCGGTGCGGTCGACGAAATGCGGTGTGGGCGGCCGTACCTGCCGCGGCGTGATGTTCGTACGCCACGGCGCGGGCATGTTGACCGTGATGTCGCGGCCCTGGACGACGGGACCGCCCACGGAGGCACCCACGAGCTCGTTGTGGACGCCGCCGGACGCGTCCGGTGACCGCTCGTCGTGCATCGCGCCACTCCCGCCGACCCCTCATGCGTGTGTCGGGTGTCACGCTATTCGACCCGGTGGGCGGAACACAGCGGCCCACGCGGGATGGCCGGAACCGGCGAAGAGGCCTAGCTGGTGGGCGCGGCGCCGGCGCGGAGCTCCGCTTGCGTGCGGCCGGTCATCTCCTCCAGGGTGCGGCCCTTGGTCTCGGGGATTTTGGCTTGGACGAAGAAGTACGAGAGGAGGACGAAGAAGGCGAAGGAGCCGTAGACCCAGGTGAGGCCGAGGTTCGCGGCGGCCGGGGGGAAGGCCGTCGTCACGGCGAAGTTGAAGAGCCAGTTGGCGGCCGTGCCGATGGCCAGGGCCGTCGCGCGCATGCGGTTCGGGAACATCTCCGACAGCAGGACCCACATGACCGGGCCCCACGTCGCCGCGAAGAAGACGACGAACCAGTTGGCGCCGACCAGGGCGATCAGGTCGTACGGGGACGGCAGGGTGACGTTCGCGCCGGAGCCGTGCGCTTGGGAGAAGGACACGGCCATCGCGGCGAGGCCGACGAACATCCCGGCGGAGCCGATGAGCAGCAGGAGGCGCCGTCCGATGCGGTCGACCAGGGCGATCGCGACGAACGTGAGCACCAGGTTGGTCAGCGCGGTGATGACGGAGACCGTGAAGGAGTCCGACTCGGTGAAGCCGACCGAGTGCCACAGCGTGGTCGAGTAGTAGAAGATCACGTTGATGCCGGTGAGCTGCTGGAGCGCGGCCAGGATGATGCCCGCCCACACCAGCGGGTGCAGGCCGAGGCGCGGCCCGCGGATGTCGGCGGCGGACGGCCGGCGCTCCCCGCGCAGCGTCTCCTTGATCTCCGCGACCTTGTCGTCCGGGCGCGGCTCGCCGCTGACCCGGCCCAGGACGGACGCCGCCTCGGCGTCGCGCCCGCGCCCGGCCAGGAACCGCGGCGACTCGGGGACCAGCAGCGCGAGGACCCCGTACACGACGGACGGCACGACGCCGACGAGGAACATCCACCGCCACGCCGCCGTGCCGAGCCACAGCTCCTTCGCGGCGCCGTCGGCGGCGTCGGCCAGGACGGCGTCCGACAGCAGCGCGACGAAGATCCCGGTGGTGATCGCGAGCTGCTGCAGCGACGCGAGCGCGCCGCGCAGCCGGGCGGGCGCGATCTCCGAGATGTACGCGGGGGCGATCACCGAGGCGGCGCCGATGCTCAGCCCGGCGACGAACCGCCACAGCATGAGGTCCCACACGGCGAACGCCAGCCCCGCGCCGACCGAGCTGACCACGAACAGGCCGGCCGAGAGCAGCATCACCTTGCGGCGGCCCCAGTGGTCGGCGAGGCGGCCCGCGTACCAGGCGCCGATCGCGCAGCCGATCAGCGCGATCGACACGGCCAGGCCGGACATCACCGACGTCAGCTTGAAATGGCCGGTCAGCGCGTCGACGGCGCCGTTGATCACCGAGCTGTCGAACCCGAACAGCAGCCCGCCCACGGCGGCCGCCGCCGATACGCCGACGGCCTTGCCGTAGCGGGCCTTCGTACGTGCCGCGCCGGATGCCTCGCTCGCCATCACGCCCCCTGGGTCAGCTTCACGTTGCACCGTGAAGCTGACCCGCAGCGGGCGTTTCAATCACGCCGCACGAAAGATCAGGCGCGCGTGTAGAACGGGTCGGTGTTGTCGAGCAGCCACTCGTCGATCGGGTCGTCCTCGACGAGGTCGACGAACGTGACGTCCAGGGAGAAGGACGGCTCGACCTCCTTGACGACCTCCTCGACGGCGTGCAGCGTCAGCTCCTGCGCCTGCTCGTCGGCGGGGTCGTCGAGCTCGACGCCGATGATCAGGCCCTCGCCGGCGTCCTCCACGTCGATCCACGCGCGGGACGCCGAGACGACCTGGGTGAGCGGCTTCAGCGCGGTGCCGATCGCGGTCAGCAGCTCGGTGGGCTCGACCTCGGGGTGGTCGATGGTGATGCGGGCCTCGCCGGCGAAGTCCTGGGCGAGCATCTGCACGCCCTCCGGCGGGATCGGCATGCCCTCCTCGCAGCCCGGGTTGATCGCCAGGCCGACGGTGTCGGGGCACTGCTGGACCATGTCGGAGGCGGGCAGCTCGATCTGCTCGACGCCCTCGGGCGCGCCGATCGTGAACTGCTCCGGCGAGGTGAACGCCGGGATGAGCTGCTGCGGCTCGGAGGTCTCCTCGTCCTGGAACTCCAGGGTCGGCATCGCGAACGAGCCGTCCTCCTGCGGACCGGCACCTTCCGGCAGCGGCACCCAGAGGCGCCCGGCGACGAGCGCGCCGAAGAACTCGCCGATGCGCTCGGGATTCTCCGGGTCCTGCATCGCGGCCTGCAGAGCCTCTTCGGTCGGGTTGTTCGGGAAGGCCATGAAGGTGTCCTCGTATTTCGGTGCTCTGGATTCCAGCGTCGCCCGTCAAGGCTAGTGCCGCCACCGGCGCGCGGCACCCGGGACGTGCTTCCCGGTTGTCCACAGAATCGGGTTCGGGGGCCGCCGAATCCCGGCGCGGGCCGCGATGATGGGGGGCGGCGAGGGGAGAGGAATGGACGACGACGGGCTGATCGCCGCCGAGCTGGCGGCGGGCGGGCGGCGGCGCGGCTTCACGATCCGGTGGCCGGCCGCGGCGTCACGGCGGCCGACGACGAGGGCGTCGACGACGTGGCGTTCCTGGCCGCGCTCGTCGACTGGTCCGCCGGGCGCTGCGGCACCGCGCCGGACCGCTCGGTCGTGGCGGGCGTCTCCAACGGCGCGTTCATGGCCCACCGGCTGGCGCTGGAGGCGAGCGGCCGGGCGGCCGTGGTCGCCGCCGCGGGCGGCGTGCCCGCGGCGCCGCGGTCCGAACGGGGAGCTCCGCGGCCGCACCCTCTCCTTGGAGGAGACCGCCGCGCGCTGGGGCGCCATCGACCACTGCCCGCCCGGCCCCGACGCGACCCGCGCTACGGAGGGCTCACGCCGCGTGACCTCGGCGGCCGGTGCGGGCGGCGCCCGGGTCGCCGCCTGGACGATCCTCGGCGGCGGCCACACCTGGCCCGGCTCACCCCCGAGCCGGAATGGAACGAGCCGGGCACCCAGGAGTTCGACGCCGCGGAGGAGATCTGCCGCTTCGCCGCACCCCTGCTCGCCCCGGCGTCCGCGCGGCGCCTGTGACGCCCGGGCCGCGCGGCGCCGGGCCGTGGTCAGGCGGGTGTCGGGAGGAGGGTGCCGTCGAGGACGGTGGTGGCCTGGCCGCGGAGGTGGACGCGGTCGGCGTGGAGCGAGGTGTGCAGGGTGCCGGTGCGGGCGGAGACCTGGTGGGCGGTGAGGCCGTCGCGGCCGAGGCGGGCCGCCCAGTACGGCGCGAGGGCCGTGTGCGCGCTGCCGGTCACCGGGTCCTCCGGGTTCGCCCCGGCGAGCACGGCCGGGGCGAAGAAGCGGGAGACGTAGTCGTACGGCCGTCCTGCGTCCGCCGGCGCGGTGACGATCACACCGCGCTGCCCGGCGCGATCGGTGATGGCGGCGATGGCCGCGAAGTCCGGCGCGAGCCCGCGCACCGCGGCCTCGTCGGGGAGCACGGCCATCAGGTCGCCGAGCGCGCCCGTGGTGTAGACGGCCTCCGGCTTCGCGCCGATCGCCGCGGCGAGCCCGTCCGGCTCGGCGGTGTCCACGGCGGGGGCGGCAGGGAAGTCCAGCGTGATCGACCCGGGGGAGCCGTCCTCGACCCGCGCGGTCAGCACACCGCTGCGCGTCTCGAACCGCACGCTCCCGCCGGGCAGCCGCCCGTCCGAGGCGAGCGCGTGCACGGTCGCGAGGGTGGCGTGGCCGCAAAGGTTCACCTCCGTCACGGTGGTGAACCACCGCAGCGCCCAGTCGGCGTCCGCCCCCGCGGGCAGCGGGCGGGCGAACGCCGTCTCCGAGAGGTTCATCTCGACGGCGACGTCGCGCATCCAGCGCTCGTCCGGCCAGCCGTCCCCGTCCAGGAGGCAGACGGCGGCGGGGTTCCCGGCGAACGGGCGGTCGGTGAAGGCGTCGATGACTCGGATTCGCATACCTGGACCGTACGGCCGCACCCCGCGCACGGCCCACGGCCAATCCGGGCAGGTGGCCTGATCACCACCGGAAAACCAGGTGCCCGGCGCGCCCCGGGTCGCCTACGATCGCGGACGCGGGCCGTGCGGGAGGGAACACAGATGGGGCACATCGACGTCTCGGGCGTCTCGTACGTCCTGCCCGACGGCCGCACGCTCCTGAACGACGTCGCGTTCCGCGTCGGCGACGGCGACGTCTCCGCGCTCATCGGCGCGAACGGCACGGGCAAGACCACCCTCCTCGGCATCGTCGCGGGCGACCTCACACCCACCGAGGGCGGCGTCTCACGCTCCGGCGGCCTCGGCGTCATGCGCCAGTTCATCGGCTCCATTATCCCCCACCGCGGCCCACCCGTCGGCGGCACGACGGTCCGTACCGCGGCGGGAGGTGCCCCCATCGGCCGCTCCGTACGCGACCTCCTCGTCGAGGTCGGCCCGCCCGCCCTGCGCGCCGCGGCCGCCGAGCTCGAGGCCGCCGAGCTGGCCATGATGGAGCGCGACGACGAACCCACCCAGCTCCGCTACGCCGCGGCCCTGTCCGCCTGGGGCGACGCCGGCGGCTACGACGCCGAGGTCGGGTGGGACGTCTGCACCACCGCCGCGCTCGGCATGCCGTACGACCGGGTCCACCACCGCGACCTGGCGACGCTGTCCGGCGGCGAGCAGAAGCGGCTCGCGCTCGAGGCGCTGCTGCGCGGCGACGACGAGGTCCTCCTGCTCGACGAACCGGACAACTACCTCGACGTCCCCGGCAAGCGCTGGCTGGAGGAGCGGCTGGCGGAGACGCCCAAGTCCGTGCTGCTGGTCAGCCACGACCGCGAGCTGCTGGCCCATGCGGCCCGCCGCGTGATCACCATCGAGGGCCGGACGACCTGGACCCACGGCGGCGGCTTCGCCACGTACCACGACGCGCGCGAGGCGCGGTGGGACCGCGTCGAGGAGCTGCACCGCCGGTGGGACGAGGAGCTGAACCGCCTGCGCGAGCTGGTCAAACGGCTGCGCCAGCAGGCCGCCAACTCCGCCGACATGGCCAGCCGCTACCGCGCCATGCAGACGCGGCTGCGGAAGTTCGAAGAGGCGGGCCCGCCGCAGGAGCTGCCGCGCCGGGCCAACATCCGCATGAAGCTGACCGGCGGCCGCACCGGCGTCCGCGCCGTCACCTGCGCGGACCTGGAGCTGACCGGGCTGATGAAGCCGTTCGGCACCGAGGTCTTCTACGGCGAGCGCGTCGCCGTCCTCGGCGGCAACGGCTCGGGCAAGTCCCACTTCCTGCGCCTCCTGGCCGACGGCGGCAGCCTCGCCGACCCCCCGTCGCGGGTGGCGCACACCGGAACCTGCCGCCTCGGCGCGCGCGTGGTCCCCGGCCACTTCGCCCAGACCCACGCGCACCCCCAGTGGCTGCGCCGCACCCTCGTGGAGATCCTCGCCGACGCCCACCTCCCGCTCGACCGCGCGATGCGCGCCCTGACCCGCTACGAGCTCGCGGCGCAGGCCGACCAGCGGTTCGAGACGCTGTCCGGCGGCCAGCAGGCGCGGCTGCAGATCCTGCTGCTCGAACTCGGCGGCGCCACGCTCCTCCTGCTCGACGAGCCCACCGACAACCTCGACGTCGACAGCGCCGACGCCCTGGAGAACGCCCTCGCCGCCTTCCAGGGCACGGTCGTCGCGGTCACCCATGACCGCTGGTTCGCCCGCTCCTTCGACCGCTTCCTGGTCTTCGGCGCCGACGGCGAGGTCTACGAGCCCGACGAACCCGTATGGACCGAACGCCGTCCGGACCGCCGCCCCGCGACCACCGCCGTGACCACCACCGCCGCCGCCACGAGCAGCAGCAAGCCGAGGAACACCAGGAACGGCCCGCCCGCGACGCCCATGATGTAGACCGGCTCCTCCACGGTCGTGCTGCGGGCGTACGGCGTGTCCGCCACGCGCGCGAACCTGATGTCGTCGTTGACGGCGCCCGGCCGCGCGGTGCCGTCCAGCGTGGTGAGGAACGTCGTGCCGTGCGCGAGCAGCCCGGTGAACGACCCCTGGTACGACCGCGGGTCGACGCGTCCGGCGTACGACGTGTCGAAGGAGATGCCGCCGGTGCGCGGCCGCATCCGGTGCGCGCTGAGGACGTACAGCCGGACGCTCTGGTCCGCGGTGATCGCGTGCGACAGCCGCATCGGGTAGACGGGCGCCTTCGCGGCGAACCGGATCCGCAGCGGCGACAGCGACCCCGTCAGCCCCGCACCCGATGACGGCGACGCGCTCGGGCTCGGCCCGGTGGTCTCCCCATGGCGGCCCCCGGTGGCGCGCAGCTTCACGGCCGTGTAGCGCCAGCCCATCTTCACGTACGGCGCGAGCCCGGCGGCGACCGAGCCCTTCAGCCGGTAGCCGTTCGTCTTCAGCCACGCGGCCAGGGCCTTCGGGTCGCGCGCCGACAGCGACGCCACGTGGTACGGCCCGACGTTCGCCTCGCTCTGCACCGTGACGTCCGGCCGGTGCGGCACCGCGCCCGAGCCCACCATCGGGCCGGGGTCGAACAGGTGCGACGGCCACCAGTCCGACGCGACGGCACGGGTGTCCGGCGAGCTGATCCGGCCCAGCGTCTCCGTCCACTGGTCGTCGCCGAGGCGTACGGTCGCCGGCGCGGGCGTCGGCAGCAGCAGCGCGGCGTCCTTCCTGCTGGACGTGACCGCCATGCTCATGACGATCTCCTCGCGCGCGCCGTCCCAGCGGACGACGGACGTCTCGCCGGAGACCCGCAGCCGCGGGTCGTTCGACAGCAGCGCACCGCACGCGCAGGCCCGGGCCGGCGCGGCGATGGCGCCGGTCAGCGCGACGGCGAGCGCCACCACGAGCAGCCGGGCCACGGTACGTACCGGAGCGCGCACGGACATCGAACCTCCGAAAGGACGGCAGGACCGCGGAACAACGGCCGCCGCGGTGGAGTTATTCGTTAGCGGTCGGGGTCACGCGCACGTACACTGAGATCATGCTTATCTTGCTCCAGGATTGACGTCCGCCACCGGCCTGCGGTTTCGCCCGTTATCAAACCGTTTCGGCCGGTTTCGTGTGTCCAGCGTCCGCCACGCCGTCAACCAGGAGCACCACCGTCATGATCATCGCGACCGACATCGAGCTGCGCGCCGGAGCCCGCCTCCTGCTGGAGGCCACCGGCCTCCAGGTCGCCGCGGGCGACCGCATCGGCCTCGTCGGCCGCAACGGCGCCGGCAAGACCACGCTCACCCGCGTCCTGGCCGGTGAAGGCCAGCCCGCCGCCGGCTCCGTCCGTACGAACGGCACCATCGGCTACCTCCCGCAGGACCCCCGCACCGGCGACCTCGAGGTCCTCGCCCGCGACCGCATCCTGTCCGCGCGCGGAATCGACAAGGTGCTGCGCAACATGGAGGCCGCCCAAGACGGCATGGCCAGCGACGACCCCAAGACGCGCGACGCCGCGGTCGCGAAGTACGCCCGCGCCGAAGACCGCCTGCACGCCCTCGGCGGCTACGCGGCGGAGTCGGAGGCCGCGGCCATGGCGTCCAGCCTGGGCCTGCCCGACCGGGTGCTCGCCCAGCCGCTGCGCACGCTGTCCGGCGGGCAGCGCCGCCGCGTCGAGCTGGCCCGCATCCTGTTCTCCGGCGCCGACACCCTGCTGCTCGACGAACCGACCAACCACCTCGACGCCGACTCCATCGCCTGGCTGCGCGACCACCTGAAGTCCCACTCCGGCGGCCTGATCGTGATCAGCCACGATGTCGGCCTGCTCGACGCCGTGGTCAACAAGGTCTTCAACCTCGACGCCAACCGCTGCGTGATCGACCAGTACAACATGGGCTGGCAGACGTACCTCAAGCAGCGCGAGACCGACGAGCGCCGCCGCCACCGCGAGCGCTCGAACGCCGAGAAGCAGGCCGGCGCGCTGCAGTCCCAGGCGGACAAGATGCGCGCCAAGGCCACCAAGGCGAAGGCCGCGCAGGCCATGGAGAAGCGCGCGCAGCGCCTGCTGTCCGGTCTGGAGGACGAGCGCCAGGCCGACAAGGTCGCGAAGCTGCGCTTCCCCGAGCCGCAGTCCTGCGGCCGCACCCCGCTGATGGCCACCGGCCTGTCGAAGTCGTACGGCTCGCTGGAGGTCTTCACCGACGTCGACTGCGCCGTCGACCGCGGCAGCCGCGTGGTGATCCTCGGGCTGAACGGCGCCGGCAAGACCACCCTGCTGCGCCTGCTCGGCGGCCTCGAGACGCCCGACACCGGCGAGGTCCGCCCCGGCCACGGCCTCAAGCTCGGCTACTACGCCCAGGAGCACGAGACGCTCGACACCGGGCGCACCGTCCTGGAGAACATGCGCACCTCCGCGCCGGACATCCCGGAGACCGAGGTCCGCAAGATCCTCGGCTCGTTCCTGTTCACCGGCGACGACGTCGACAAGCCCGCGCGGGTGCTGTCCGGCGGTGAGAAGACCCGCCTCGCGCTGGCGACGCTCGTGGTCTCGCAGGCCAACGTGCTGCTGCTCGACGAGCCCACGAACAACCTCGACCCCGCGAGCCGCGAGGAGATCCTCTCCGCGCTGCGCACGTACGCCGGGGCCATCGTGCTCGTCACCCACGACGAGGGCGCCGTCGAGGCGCTCGGCCCGGAGCGCGTCATCCTGCTTCCTGACGGCGCCGAGGACATGTGGAACGACGACTTCACCGATCTCGTCGCCCTCGCATAACACCTATTTCGGCCCCGTCGATATGCGGGAGAACACCGCGTCGCGAGATCCGGTCAGGACCTCTCCGGATTTCGGTACGGACCACCTCGCGCGGCGGCACGATCCGGCCACGCGAATCGCGATCTTTTGCCCGATCCCGCTAGCCGAATGTGATGTTCATGGCTGATCATGATGGGGGATAACGCTGCGGACACCTGAAATCACAGGAGGTACTCGTGGCCGAGACCCTGAAAAAGGGGACCCGTGTGACCGGGTCTGAGCGCAGCAAGCTCGCGGCCGAGCTGAAGAAGCGCTACGACGCGGGGGAGAGCATCCGATCGCTGGCTGCGGCGACCGGGCGCTCCTACGGCTTCATTCACCGCATCCTTACGGAGTCGGGGGTGTCCCTGCGCGGCAGGGGCGGCGCCACGCGCGGAAAGGCGAAGCGCTGACCGCAAGAAAAACCCCCGATTAGGCGTTCGCGCCGTACGGCACGTAATTCTCGGCGATCGGCTGTCGATCGCGGCACGCGGGGACACCGGCCGTACGGATGCGACACCGGTGACTGAGGAAGCTGGGACGCCGCCGGGCACATCGCCCGGCGGCGTCCCAACGCCATGTCCAGCCACGATCTGAGGTCCTAGGACCGGGGCGGCCCCGCATGCCGAATGCCGTTCCAATAAAATGGTTGGACATGTGCGGCATAGTGGCTATCAGGCGTTCCACGGAAACCGACCCCCATCACGCTTCTGAACAGGGCTTGCGCATGCTCGACCGCATCGCGCACCGCGGCCCGGACGACAGTGGCCACTGCACGGCGGGCGACCGCGCCTGGCTCGGCCACGTACGCCTGTCCATCGTCGACGTCGGCGGCGGGCACCAGCCCCTCGGCGACACCGGCGTCCCCGGCGGACCCGCGCACGACGGCTGGGCGCTGGTCTGCAACGGCGAGATCTACAACCACGCCGACCTCCGCGCCGACCTCGGCCCGGCGGCGTTCACGACCGCGTCGGACAACGAGGCCGCGCTCGCGCTGCTGCGCCGCCACGGCCCCGCCGGGCTCGAACGGCTGACCGGCATGTGGGCGCTGTGCGCCGCGCACGCCGATGGCGGGTTCGTCGCGGCGCGCGACCGCCTCGGCATCAAGCCGCTGTACTGGGCGCGCGACGGCGGCGCCGCGTACTTCGCCTCCGAGCTGCGCGCCTTCGACGAGGCCGTGCAGCCGCTCGTCGAGATCTTCCCGCCGGGCTGCTACTGGACGCCGGAGGACGGCGTGGTGCGGTTCGCCGCGGCCGTGCCCGAGCCGGACGCCGCCGCCGACTGGAGCGGCACGCCGGCGCGGGTCGCGGAGAAGGCGACGCGCGAGGTGGTGATCGCGTCCGTGCACCGCCACATGATGGCCGACGTCCCCGTCGGCGTGTTCCTGTCCGGCGGGCTCGACTCCAGCCTCGTCGCGGCCATCGCGTCCGCGCACCTGGCCCGTACGCCGGGCGCCCCGCGGCTGCTGACGTTCGCCGTGGGCACGGCCGGCTCGCCGGACCTGCTGGCCGCCCGCGAGGTCGCCGCGTACCTCGGCACCGACCACCACGAGGCGGTCTTCGACGGCGGCCAGGCCACGGCGGCGCTCGACGAGGTGGTCGCCGCGGTCGAGTCGTTCGACGCCAGCCTGATCCGCAGCGCGGTGCCCAACTGGTTCCTGTCCGAGCTGGCCGCGCGGCACGTCAAGACCGTGCTGACCGGCGAGGGCGCGGACGAGCTGTTCGCCGGCTACGGCTACTACCACGCCGCGCACGGCGCGCCCGCCGAGCTGGACCGCGAGCTGGCCCGGTCGATCGGCGCGCTGCACGGCCTCAACCTGCAGCGCTGCGACCGCGTCACGATGGCGCACGGGCTGGAGGCGCGCGTGCCGTTCCTCGACGCCGAGGTCATCGCGCACGCGATGTCGCTGCCGCCGGAGCTGAAGGCGCTGGACGCCGGCGGCGTCGAGAAGGCGCACCTGCGGCGCGCGTTCGACGGCTGGCTGCCCGACCACCTGCTGTGGCGGCGGAAGGTGCAGTTCGGCACCGGAAGCGGCGCGCGCGACGTGCTCACGCCGCACTGGGACGGGCTGATCGGCGACGCCGAGTTCGCCAGGGAGCGCGCCGGCGTGCGCACCGAGCTGCGCACCAAGGAGGAGCTCGCGTACTACCGGGTGTTCCGCACGGCGCTGCCGTCGGTGCGTCCCGAGGCGGTGCTCACCCGCTTCTCCACGGCCTGACCCGGGGCTTGAGTCCTAGTACCAAGAGCCGATGCCGGAATGTCGGTGGCGCGACGTACGGTGACAGCCGGGCCGCTCGCAGGGGTGGAACAAGCGGCCCGGCCCGCGTGTTCAACGGGCGGTGTAATCATGTAACGGGGTTCGAGTCCTAGGAGCGCGCAATGGCGATGAATGGCTGGATGGCCATGCGGTCGTTCTCGCAGAACGATTCGGTGGTCCGGCAGAAACTGCCGCCGGGCACGGTCCGGCGCATCGCCGGCTACGCGCGTCCGTACGTCCGGCAGCTCTCGATCTTCATCGGCCTGGTGTCCGTGGGCGCGGTGCTGACCGTGGTCAACCCGCTGCTGCTGCGGGCGATCATCGACCACGGCATCGTGCCGCACCGCATGGGCGTGGTGGTCGGGCTGGCGCTGGTCGTCGCGGGCGTCGCGCTGCTCGACGCGGGGCAGGGCCTGGTCGAGCGGTGGATGTCCGCGCGCATCGGCGAGGGGCTGATCTACGACCTGCGGTCCCAGGTGTTCGACCACGTGCAGCGGATGCCCGTCGCGTTCTTCACCCGCACCCAGACCGGCTCGCTGATCAGCCGGCTCAACAGCGACGTCATCGGCGCGCAGCGGGCGATCACCTCCACGCTGTCGGCGGTCGTGGCGAACGTCCTGAGCCTGATCCTCGTGCTGGGCACGATGCTGGTGCTGTCGTGGCAGATCACGTTGATCGCGATGGCGCTGCTGCCGGTGTTCGTCGTCCCCGCGAAGTACATCGGGCGCCGCCTCCAGCGCATCACCCGCGAGCAGATGCAGCTCGACGCGGAGATGAGCTCGCTGATGACCGAGCGGTTCAACGTCGCGGGCGCCATGCTGGCCAAGCTGTACGGCCGTCCGGCGGAGGAGTCGGAGACGTTCTCCCGCCGCGCCGCCCGCGTGCGCGACATCGGCGTCACCCAGTCGGCGTACGGCGGGATCTTCTTCACCTCGCTGACCCTGGTGGCGGCGCTGGCCACCGCGCTGGTCTACGGCCTGGGCGGCGCGCTGGTGATCGGCGACGCGTTCCAGCTCGGCACGCTGGTGGCGCTGGCCACGCTGCTGACCCGGCTCTACGGGCCGCTGACCCAGCTCTCCAACGTGCACGTCGACGTCATGACGGCGCTGGTCAGCTTCGACCGCGTCTTCGAGATCCTCGACCTCAAGCCGATGATCGACGAGAAGCCCGACGCCGTCGACCTCCCGCGCACGCCCCGCGGCTCGGGCACCGCGCCGGTGGGCGTCGAGTTCGACCACGTGTCGTTCTCCTACCCGGCGCCCGAGGACGTCTCGCTGGCGTCGCTGGAGTCCATCGCGCGGCCGGAGCACGGCGGCGCCACCTCCGTGCTGCACGACGTGACGTTCACCGCCGCGCCCGGTGAGATGGTGGCGCTCGTCGGCCCGTCGGGCGCGGGCAAGACGACGATCACCCACCTGGCGTCCCGGCTGTACGACCCCGACGACGGCGCCGTACGGCTCGACGGGCAGGACGTCCGCGACCTCACGCTGGCCTCGCTGCGCGACACGGTCGGCGTCGTCACGCAGGACGCCCACCTCTACCACGACTCCATCCGCGCGAACCTCCTGTTCGCCCGTCCGAACGCCACCGACGACGACCTGTGGGCCGCGCTGCGGTCCGCGCACATCGGCGACCTCATCGCCGCGCTGCCCGACGGGCTCGACACCGTGGTCGGCGACCGCGGCTACCGGATGTCCGGCGGCGAGAAGCAGCGGCTGGCCATCGCCCGGCTGCTGCTGAAGGCCCCGGCGGTGGTGGTGCTCGACGAGGCGACCGCCCACCTCGACTCCGAGTCCGAGGTCGCGGTGCAGCGCGCGCTGAAGACCGCGCTCGCCGGGCGTACGTCCCTGGTCATCGCCCACCGGCTGTCCACGATCCGCGAGGCCGACCAGATCCTCGTGGTCGACGCCGGCCGCATCGCCGAACGCGGCACCCACGAGGAGCTGCTCGCCCGCGGCGGCCTCTACGCCGAGCTGTACGACACCCAGTTCGCCCGCCAGGACAGCCCGGCTCCGGAGGCGGCCGCCGCGGGGTGACCCGGTCCGTCCGCCCCCGGCCCGTCGTGCCCGGCCCGCTCGCCGTCAGGCGGGCGGGCCGAACGTCGCGGTGAGGGCGTCCTCCAGGGTGCCCGCGCCGGGCCAGCACACGGTGGCGTCCGGGCGGACCAGCGCGGTCCCCATGTCGGCGCCCTCCTTCGCGTGCGCCACGTCCACCCGGTCGGCCCACCCCGGCGGCAGGTCCGTGCCGCCGCCGACGTCGATGAGCAGGCCGCGCCCGGTACGCAGCAGCTCCGCCGGGCGGGTCGGCCCGGCCGCGGTGACCAAGTCCGCGTCCGGCAGCCGGCCCGCCGCGTCCAGGCCGGACATCATGCCCGCCATGTAGCGGTTCGCGTCCGGCAGCCGCAGCAGGTCGGTGACGATCTCCCGCAGCGCCACCATGTCCATCCCGGGATCCGGGAACGCCAGCACCCGCTGGGCCGCGGTGTGGTGCAGCACCCGCGCGGCCATCGGATGGCGCTCGGCCTCGTACGTGTCGAGCAGCCCGCCGGGCGCCCACCCGGCGACGGTCGCGGCGAGCTTCCAGCCCAGGTTCACCGCGTCCTGCACGCCGAGGTTCAGCCCCTGGCCCCCGTACGGCGGGTGGATGTGCGCGGCGTCCCCGGCGAACAGCACCCGGCCGTGGCGGTACCGCTCCAACTGCCGCGCCGCGTCGGAGAACGTCGACGCGGTGCGGATCTCCGCGAGCCGGGTGCCGTCGCCGTACAGCGCGGTCAGCGCGGCGCGCACGCCCTCCTCCGTGGGCTCCGCGGCGCCCTCGGCGGTGCCGAACGTGAACCGGTACGCCAGGTCGCCGACCGGCACGAGCAGGCCCCAGTAGCCGTTCGCCTCGCGCGTCAGGTCGCTGAAGTGGCCCAGCTCGGTGGGCACCAGGTCGGAGACGGCGGAGAGCCGGATGTCCGCGAGCGCCGCGCGGGCAGTGCCGGGCCGCCCGGGGAACGGCACGCCGAGCAGGCCGCGCACGGTGCTGTGCGCGCCGTCGCAGGCCACGGCGTACGCCGCGCGCAGCTCGGTGCCGCCCGCGGTGACCGTCACCCCGTCGCCGTCCGCCGCGACCGCGGTGACCGGACGGCCGCGCAGCACCTCCACGCCGCGTTCCACCGCGGCCGCCTCCAGTGCCTCCTCGATGCGCCACTGCGGCACGGAGATCGGGTACGGCGTGCGGGTGTGCCAGGGCGCGCAGTCCAGCGATACCGGCAGCCCGCCGAAGTGGCCGCCGACCTCGGCGCGCGGCAGGGCGTGCGCGCGCACCGCGTCGAGGAGGCCGCGCGCGTCGAGCAGCTCGGCGGTGCGCGGCTGCACGGTGCCGCCCTTGACCTGCCGTACGCGCTCCTCCAGCTCCTCGACGACCACGGTGCGCGCGCCGCCGAGGGCCAGCTCGTACGCCAGCATCAGGCCGGTCGGGCCCGCGCCGATCACGATCACGTCCATCGGATTCCCTCCTGGGTGCATAAGTAGACTGAGTGCAATATACGCCTAAGTGCGGCGGGCGGTAGCCTGGCGGCATGGATCAGCGGGGCGGGCTGCGGGAGCGGAAGAAGGAGCGGACGCGCGCGGCGATCTCCGACGCGGCGATCGCGCTGTTCGTGGAGGAGGGGTTCGACGACGTGTCGATCACGCGCGTCGCCGAGGCCGCCGAGGTGTCGCGGCGCACCCTGTTCGCGTACTTCCCGACCAAGGAGGACCTGGTCGTGCACAGGTTCGCCGACCACGAGACGGAGAGCGCGCGGGTGGTGCGCGGGCGGCCGGAGGGGCGGGCGCCGCTGGCCGCGCTGCGCGCGCACTTCCTCGACGGGCTGCGCCGCCGCGACCCGATCACCGGGCTCAACGACGTCCCGGAGATCATCGCGCTGCTCCGCCTCGTACGGACGACCCGCGGCCTGGCGGCCCGGATGCTCCGCTTCAAGCAGAACGGCGAACAGGCCCTGTCCGCCGCCCTGCGCGACACCGCCGGCGTCACCGACCCCACCGCGGGCCTCGCGGCGGCCCAGATCATCGCCGTGCAGTGGACCCTGGCCATCGACAACCAGGTAGCGATCGCCGCCGGCACAACCGCATCCGCCGCCTACCCGACCGCCACCAAGTCCGCCAAGCAAGGCTTCGCCCTCCTCGCCGACGGCCTCGGGGGAGTCCTGTAGAGGGGGCCGGGACCCGCCGGGGAGGGGAGCGCGGGCCGGTGGTGCGGGGTGGGGCTGGGGTTCGTTAGTAGCGGAGGTCGGTGCGGAGGCCGTAGTGGTCGGAGGGGGGTGGGGGGTTTGTGCCTACTAGGGCGGTGGCTACTGGGTGGCCTTGGGCGCCGCGGCGGGGCCAGGGGGTGAGGACGTAGTCGATGCGGCGGTCTTCCAGGAGGGCGGGGGACGCTGCCGGGTTGGCGGATGTCCAGGTGAGGCCGGGGCCGGTGCCGGCTATCGCCCAGGCGTCGTAGAAGACCTGGCCGGGGACGGGGACGGCGGCGCGGCCGGTGAGCATGCGGATCTCGTCGCTGTCCGGCGGGGCGTTGAAGTCGCCGCAGACGATCTTGAGCGCGCGGCGGGGGAGCCCGGCCACGAACTCGGCCAGCGCCCGTACCTGGTCCTGGCGGTCGGCGCTCTGGCCCGGCCGGAAGGGGCCGGTGATGACGCTGACGAGGGCGATGGGGCCGCGCGGGCCGTCGATCTCCGCCGCGAAGGCGAGGCCCGGTTCCCCCGCCGCCGCCGTGCGCGGGTATCCCCAGGCGCGGGCGGACAGCGTCCGGTGGTGGGTGGCCACGATCGGCCACCGGGAGAGCACCGCGTTGCCGGACGCCGCGGCGCCGTCGGCGGCGGACGACGCGTGGTGCAGCCCGAGGTGCGCGGCGAGCTCGGCGGCCTGGGTTCCGGACGCGTCCGCCCACGACTCCTGGAGCGCGACGAGATCGGGAACCTCGGCGGCCAAGGCGTTTGCGATCACCGGCTGCCGCGCGCGCCACGCCCCTTCCTGCCCCTGCACGTTCCACGTGACGACCCGGAGCCGGGTCTCGATGAGCGGTCCGTACGGCTTGGGCGAATCGAACGCCGACGCGTGATTCATGCGGACATCCTCGCGATTCGGGCGGCGGACCGGAATGGGGTGGCCGAAAATCTGGTTGGCATGATTCGCCGCGGCTCCAGGTGTCTATGCTCGGCCGCGGCAGTAAGAGCGAGGGAGAAGAGCCGATGTCGCGCAGCGCACGAGAGATCCACCTGACCAGCCGCCCCAGCGGGGAACCCACCGCGGACGACTTCGCCGTCGTGGAGCGTGAGCTGCCCGACCCCGGCGAGGGCGAGCTTCTCGTGCGCAACGTGGTCATGTCCGTCGACCCGTACATGCGGGGCCGGATGAGCGACGCGAAGTCCTACGCCCCGCCGTACGAGCTGAACGAGGCGATGAACGGCGGCGCCGTGGGCGAGGTGATCGCCTCCGGCACCGACGACGTACCGGTGGGCGCCCTGGTGCTGCACGGGCTCGGCTGGCGCGACCACGCGCTCATCGAGGCCCGCCACGCGCGCCGCGTCGACCCGCACCTGGCCGCGCCGTCCGCGTACCTCGGCGTGCTCGGCATGCCCGGCTTCACCGCGTACGTCGGGCTGCTCGACGTCGCCGAGATGAAGCAGGGCGACATCGTCTTCGTGTCCGGCGCGGCGGGCGCCGTGGGGTCGCTGGTCGGGCAGATCGCGAAGCTGCGCGGCGCGTCCCGGGTGATCGGCAGCGCCGGTTCGGCGGAGAAGGTCGCCTACCTCAGCGACGAGCTCGGCTTCGACGCCGCCTTCGACTACAAGTCGGCGCCGGTCGCCGAGCAGCTCCCCAAGGCCGCGCCCGACGGCATCGACGTCTACTTCGACAACGTCGGCGGCGACCACCTGGAGGCCGCGCTCGACTCCGCCCGGCTTTTCGGACGCGTCGCGTTCTGCGGCGCGATCTCCGGCTACAACGCCACCGACCAGGTGGGCGGCCCCCGCAACTACCGCAACATCCTCGTCAGCCGGCTGACCGTACGCGGCTTCATCCAGAGCGACTACATGGACCGCTACGCCGACTTCCAGCGCGAGATGTCGGCCTGGGTCAGCGACGGCCGGATCAAGTTCGTCGAGACCGTCGTCGACGGCCTGGACAACGCGGTCGACGCGTTCGTCGGCCTGTTCCACGGCCAGAACACCGGCAAGATGGTCGTCAAGCTCGACCGCTGATGGACACCGCGGGCCTGCGGGCGGCGTGCCTGGCGCCGCCCGGCGCGTGGGAGGACTTCCCGTTCCCGCGCTACCCGGAGCGGTCGGTGTTCAAGGCGGGCGGCGCCGACGGGAAGGACCGTGACGCTGGACGGCTCCCTGCCGGACGCCCGGGTCCGGGAGCTGATCGAGGACTCCTACGACCTCGTCGTCGCGTCGCTCACCCGAGCGCGGCGCGCCGCGCTCGGGTGACGCGTTCGCCCTAGTGCGCGGCCCAGTGGCGGCGCAGGTGCGGCACCAGGTCGCCGGGGCGCTCGTCGGGGAAGAAGAGCTTCGCGCCGGGGACCTCGACCACCTCGGTGACGCCCGGGATGGTGTCGCGCAGCCAGTACGCCCAGCTCGTGGCGAAGAAGTCGTCCCCGGTGCCCCAGACGATCAGCGTGGGCACGTCGAGCTTCCGCAGGCCCGGCTCGGCGGCGCGCAGGTCCTCGGCGCGCAGCGAGGCGATGAACCGCTCGAACTCCTTCGCGCGCTCCGGCGTGCCCGCGGCGGTGCCCAGGTACGCGCGCAGCGTGTCGAGCGGGATGTCCTCCGGGTGCTCGTATCCGGCGCCGATGCCGGGGCGGCCCAGCTCCGGGTCGGCACCGGCGGCGGCCGCGAGCTCGGCGAACAGGCCCTGCTCGGCCAGGTCGGCGGTGGGCTTGAACGCCTCGGGTGGCAGGTTGTCCTGCGTGTCGCAGTTGGTGAGCGTCAGCGTGCGCAGGTGCTCGGGGTGCGCGGCCGCGTAGACCTGGGCGATGGCGCCGCCGGTGTCGTTGGCGACCAGGTCGACGGCGCCGAGGCCGAGCGCGTCGCGGGCGTCCTCGATCGCGGCGGCGACGGCGGGCAGCGAGTAGTCGGCGCGGCCGGGCGACCCGCCGTGCGCCGGGAGGTCGACGGCGACGCAGCGCCGCTCGCCGCTCAGCTCGGCGACGACCTTGCGCCACAGGTGGCTGCTCGTGCCGACGCCGTGGACGAAGAACGCGGTGCGCCCGCCGTCGCCGGGCGCGGTGTCGGCCACGGCGATGTCGCCGGAGCGTGTGGTGATCGTACGGGTGTCCATTAGGCTCCTCAGGGATGACATACCGACTGTCGGTTTCAATGTCGCGTACCGACAGTCGGTATGTCAATTACTCCGAAGGTAGAGAAGAGGGGTCATGAACAAGAAGGTCGAGCGCGGCCGCGCGACCCGGGACCGGCTCGTCGAGATCGCCACCGGGATGTTCGCCGAGCACGGCTACGAGGGCACGTCCATCGAGGCGGTCCTCCGTACGGCGGAGGTCAGCCGCGGCGCGCTCTACCACCACTTCGACGGCAAGGACGGCCTGTTCGAGGCGGTCTTCGAGGCCGTGGAGCTGGACGCGAACCGGCGGCTGCTCGCGGCGGTCGTGGACGTCGAGGACCCCGTCGAGGCGCTGCGCGCCGGCTGCCTGACCTGGATCGAGCTGGCCGGCGACGACCCGGTCGTCCAGCAGGTCGTGCTGATCGACGCCCCGTCGGTCCTCGGCTGGCAGCGCTGGCGCGAGGTCGAGGAGCGCTACGGACTCGGCGGGACGAAGCTCATGCTCCGCCGCATCGCCGCCGCCGGCCGCCTCTCCGAGCGGTACGCCGACCCGTTCGCGCACATGCTGCTGGCCGCGCTGAACGAGACCGCCATCCTGATCGCCCGCTCCGACGACGCCGCGAAGGCCCTGCGCGACGGCCGCGCCGCCGTCAAGGAGCTGCTCGACCGGCTGCTGCCCGAATAGGCCGGGCAGAGGGTCAGATCGCCGGGATGATGCCGCCGTCGACGTTGATCGTGGAGCCGGTGACGTACGACGCGGCGGGGGAGAGGACGAACGCGGCTACGCGGCCCATCTCCGCGGGGTCGCCGTAGCGGCCGAGGGGGATGCGCGCCTCGGACTTGCGGCGCACCTCGTCGTAGTCCTGGCCCTTCATGGTGGCCAGTTCGCGGAGGCGGTCGGTGGCGATGCTGCCGGGGATCAGGGTGTTCACCCGGATGCCGCGCGGGCCCAGCTCGTTGGCCATCGTCTTGGCCACGCCCGCCAGCCCCGGGCGCAGGCCGTTGGAGATCGCCAGGCCCGGTAGCGGCACCCGGACGGACGACGACAGGATGAACGCCAGCGAGCCCCCGTCGCCGACGGCCGCGGCGACCTCGGTGGCGATGCGCACCGCGCCGAGGAAGACGCTGTCGAAGGCGGCGTGCCACTGGTCGTCGGTGATGTCGGCCGTGGCGCCGCCCGGCGGGCCGCCGACGCTGATCAGCGCGCCGTCGACGCGGCCGAACCGCTCGCGCGCGGTGGCGATCAGCCGGGCGGGCGCGGCCGGGTCGGCGTTGTCGGCGGCCACACCGGCGGCGTTCTCGGTGCCCAGCTCCTCGGCGGCGCGGCGTACGGCGTCGGCGTCGCGCGCGGCCACCACGACCCGCGCGCCCTCCGCGACCAGCGCGTCGGCGCAGGCGCGGCCGAGCCCGCGGCTGCCGCCGGTGACGACGTACACCCGGTCCTGCAATCCAAGATCCATCCCCCCATCCTCGCGCGGCCGGCGGGCGGCCACCAGCAAGGGGGTGACCTTACGAACCGCTGACGTCCGGCCGCGTCGCCTTACGCGGGGCGTCCGCGCTGGTTAGCGTCGGTGCCATGCGGATCCTCATCACCGGCGGTGCCGGGTTCATCGGCGCGCACGCGGCGGCGGCGTTCGCGGCGTCCGGCTGGGACGTGCGCACGCTCGACCTCGCCCCGGGCGCCGCGCCGCCCGGCGTGGAGGCGGTGACCGGCGACGTACGCGACCCCGGCGTGCTCGCGCGCTGCCTGGACGGGGCGGACGTGGTCTGCCATCAGGCGGCGAAGGTGGGGCTCGGCGTCGACCTGGCCGACATGCCGGCGTACATGGACGTCAACGCGACCGGCACGGCCGCGCTGCTCGCCGCGATGGGCGCGCGCGGCATCGGGCGGCTGGTGCTGGCGTCGTCGATGGTCGTCTACGGCGAGGGCGGCTACACCTGCCCGGCGCACGGCTCGGTGCGCCCGGCGCCGCGCGACCGTACGGACCTCGCGGCGGGCCGGTTCGACCCGCGCTGCGGGTGCGGCGCGGCGCTGCACCCCATGCCGGTGGCGGAGGACGCGCCGCTCGACCCGCGCAACGCCTACGCGGTCAGCAAGCTGGCGCAGGAGCACCTGGCGGCGGTGTGGGCGCGGGAGACCGGCGGCGCGGCGATCGCGCTGCGCTACCACAACGTGTACGGGCCGGGCATGCCGCGCGACACGCCGTACGCCGGCGTCGCGGCGATCTTCCGGTCGGCGCTGCTGCGCGGCGCGGCGCCCCGGGTGTTCGAGGACGGTGCGCAGCGCCGCGACTTCGTGCACGTCCGCGACGTGGCCGCCGCCTGCGTGGCGGCGGCCGGCGCGACCGGATCGGCGGGCGCGGGCGCCCTGCGGCCGTACAACGTGGGCAGCGGCCACGTGCGCACGGTCGGCGACCTGGCAGACGCGCTCGCCGACGCGCACGGCGGGCCGCGGCCGGTGGTGACCGGCGAGTTCCGGCTGGGGGACGTGCGGCACATCACGGCCGACAGCGGGCGCATCCGCGCGGAGCTCGGCTTCCGCCCGAGCGTGGAGTTCGCCGACGGCGTCGCCGAGTTCGCCGCGACCGCCTGAGCCGCGGGGGTGCTCAGGCGGTGGCGGCGCCTTACGCGCGCGGTGTGCTGCCGGTGTCCATGTAGTCGGCGACGTGGGCGAGCAGGCCGTCGCGGGTGCGCATGATCAGCAGGCCGGGCACGGCGAACGCGGAGCCGTCCGGCAGGGTGCAGGCCGTGACGTGGCGGGAGACGAGCACGCCCGGGTCGGTGGTGTCGTACGTCGTGACGTCGCGGATCTCCTCGACCTTCGCGGGCGTGGCGCCCCACATCGCGCGGTAGCTCGCGCGCACCTCCTCGCGGCCGTTGAGGCGCGGGGGCAGGCCGGGCATGGCGAACGGGAACTCGTGCACGGCGTCGGGCGCGTAGAGGTCGGCGAGGTCGTCGGCGGACTTGTCGATCATGGCCTGGTAGAAGCGGGCCAGGAGGCCGCGGGCGGAGGTGTCGGACGGTGCTTCGGGCACGGTGTTCCATCCATTCGCTCAACCGGTGTTGACTGAACGACGGTAGCGCCCGCCGCGCCGTTTGGTCAACACGCGTTGAGCAATGAGCCCGTACGGTCAACGCAAGTAGAGTGAGCGGATGACCGGCTCCCACCCGTCCCGCGCCGAGCGCCGCCAGGCCACCGAGGCGCGCATCCTGGACGCCGCGCGCCGGCTGTTCGCCGAGCACGGCTTCGACCGCACCACCATCCGTGCGGTCGCGACGTCGGCGGGCGTCGACCCGGCGCTGGTCATGCAGTACTTCGGGTCCAAGCGCGGGCTGTTCGCGCGGGCGCTGGAGGTGGTGGTCGAGCCGCCGTCCGGCGACGGCGCGGAGGAGCTGATCGACCAACTGCTCGGCGGCCTCGGCACGAAGCTCGGCGACCTGCCCGACGGCACGCTCGCGACGATGCGGTCGATGCTCACCGACCCGGCCGCCGCCGAGCACGCCCGGGGCACGCTCGGCGGCCAGATCGGCGCGCTGAGCGACGCGCTCGCCGGCGCCGACGACCCGGGGCTGCGCGCCGCGCTGGCGATCACGACGATCGTCGGCGCCACCATCGGCTACCAGATCCTCGGCCTCACCGAGCTGCGCGGCGCGCCGCCCGAGCGCGTCGCCGAGCTCCTGCGCCCCGCGCTGCGGGCGCTGACCGAGCCGGAGTCAGAGCGCCAGCGGTAGGCGCACCTCGAAGCGGCAGCCGGGGCCGGTGTTGTGGACGTCGATGCCGCCGTCGTGCGCCTCGACGATGCCGCGGGCGATCGCCAGGCCGAGCCCGGCGCCCGCGGTCGGGTCGGGGGTGCGCGCGGCGGCGCCGCGGAACGCGATCTCGAACAACCGGGGGAGGTCCTCCTCGGGGATGCCGCCGCAGGCGTCGGACACCGTCACCCAGGCCGTCGCGCCGTCGGCGTGGCCGGTGACCTCGACCGTGGCGTCGCCGGGCGTGTGGCGGATCGCGTTGACGACGATGTTGCGCAGCGCGCGGCCGAGCTCCTCGGCGTCCACCTCGATCGGGACGTCCGGCGGCGCGTGGCCGGTCAGCCGTACGCCGGACGCGCTGGCCAGCGGGCTCGCGCTGGCCAGCGTCTCCGCGAGCAGGTCGCCGAGCGCGACGCGCTGGCGCGACAGTTGCAGCGCGCCCGCGTGGATGCGGGACAGCTCGAACAGGTCGTTGACCATCTCGGTGAGCCGCTCCGCCTCGCGGCGGATGCGCCCGTGGTAGAGCGCGATCGTGGCGGGGTCGTCGACCACCTCGTCCTCCAGCGACTCCGCCATGGCGCGCAGCCCGGCCAGCGGCGTGCGCAGGTCGTGGCTGACCCAGGCGACCAGCTCGCGGCGGCTCTCCTCGAGCGCGCGCTCGCGGTCGCGGGCGCGCTGGAGCCGCGCGTACGCCTCGCCGACCGCGTCGGACAGGCTCGCCAGTTCGGCCAGCATCGGGCCGGGCGGCGGTACGTAGCTGCCGCTGACCGAGGCGCGGTGGACGGCCTCCTTGAGCACCGCGCCGTCGCGGACGATGCGGCGGCCCAGCACCACCGCGACCAGCACGCCCGCCACACCGGAGACCGCGACCAGGGCGAACACCACGCTGCGGTCGTGCGGGGAGATGAACATCGCCGCTGCCGTCACCGCGACCCCGGCCAGGCACGACGCGACGGTCACGGCGACGGCCACGGCCAGCGCGAACATCACGGAGTGGCGGCGCATCAGCCGGAGCAGCAGCAGCCCGGCGATCGTCAGGGCGGCGGCGAGCCCGGCGACGATGCCCGCGACGACGAGCAGATCGGGGAGCGGGATCATGGCGCCTCTTCCTGGCCGGGCGACGGGGGATCGGGCGCGTCGTGGGGTTCGTAGCGGTAGCCGACGCCCCAGACGGTGACGATGCGCCGCGCACGCGACGGGTCGGCCTCGATCTTGGCGCGCAGCCGCCGTACGTGCACGGTGACGGTGGACAGGTCGCCGAACGACCAGCCCCACACGCGGCCGAGCAGCTCCTCGCGGCCGAACGCCTGGCGGGGGTGGCGCATGAGGAACGCGAGGAGGTCGAACTCGCGCGCGGTCAGCGCCAGCAGCGCGCCGCCGAGCCGCGCCTCGTGCGCCTGGACGTCGACCACCAGGGGGCCGTCGCTCAGCGTCACGGCGTCAGAGGGCGCCCACGCGCCGCGTGTGCGGCGCAGCACCGAGCGGACGCGCAGCGCCAGCTCGCGCGGGCTGAACGGCTTCGTGACGTAGTCGTCGGCGCCGGTCTCCAGGCCGATCACCCGGTCGGTCTCGTCGCCGAGCGCCGTGAGCATCACGATGGCCACCGGCCCGGCGTCGCGCAGCCTGCGGCACACGTCGAGCCCGCTCATGCCCGGCAGCATGAGGTCGAGGACGACCAGGTCGGGCGGGTTCGCGTGGGCCTTGGCCAGGGCGGTCGGCCCGTCGCCGGCGCAGGCGACGTCGTGGCCGTCGCGGCGCAGGTAGCGGGCGACCACGTCGGCGACCGTGGGGTCGTCGTCGACGATGAGGATGCGCGCGGTGCTCACCACGGCGACCCCAGGGTCGCCTGCATCACCAGGGCGGTCGCCGCCTGCGCGGCGAGCCAGCCGCGCGCCGGAGGCCGCAGCGCGGTCGTCGCCGTCACCATCCATGCAGCGTACGGCAGCCAGATGCGCTCCACCTCGCCCCGCGTGATGCCGACCAGGTCGAGCACCACGACGGCGGTGAGCGCGGCGGCGGGCAGCGCCCAGGCGCGCGCGCCGCGCAGCCGCCCCAGCCCCGCCAGCACGGCGGGCCCGAGGCACGCGGCGAGCACGGCGAGGTCGCCGAACAGGAAATAGGCGTACGGCCGGTTGCCGCCCGCGCTGGCCGCCCACGCGCCGCTGGTCGCGAACACGCCGTCCGGCCACCAGAAGCCCCCGGCGGTCATGGCGGCCGGGACGACGAGCGCGCCCGCCGCCGCCCAGCCGATCATGCGCCACGACGTCCGCGCGGAGACCAGCACCACCACGACGAGGGCGCCGACGGTGAGCAGCGCGTAGCTCAGGTACGGCGCCGCGCCGAGCAGCAGGCCGCCGGCGAGCGCCGCCGTCCGCGGTGCCCGCGTGCCGCGGTGGGCGGCGAGGGCGATGAGCGCGACCGACCAGGCCGTCACGCCGAGGAACAGCGCGTCCATGCTGGTCGCGACGAACATGGCCATCGGGGACAGGACGAGGAACGGCAGCGCGCGGCGTGCCGCGTTCTCGCCGGACATGAGGCGTACGGTCACCGCCACCGCGGGCACGGCCGCGCACCCGGCGGCGATCACGAGCGCCGCCTCCGGGACGGGCCCGTGCAGGCCGATGCGGTCGAGGGCCCAGATGACGAGGACCGGCAGCGGCGGGTGGCCCTTCACGTGCTCCGGGTACGCGGACAGGTGCGTGGCGAACCCGCGGAGCCAGCGCAGCGGGTCGGCGCCGACGGCCGGGAGGCCCGCGAGGTAGTCGTACTTGGTGGTCAGCGTGGTCCAGATGCGGCTCACGCCGTCCGTGGCCGCCAGGGACACGGCCCATCCGATGGCCGCGACCCACGCGAGGGGCAGCGCGCGCCGCCACCGGGCGCGGGCCAGCCGCGGCAGGACGGCCACCATGAGCGCGCCGTACGCGACCGCGGGCCACATCGGCAGCACGAGCAGGCGCGGGATCGTGTGGAACGGCGGTACGGCGTCGATCGGCAGGCCGCCGCGCTCGCGCATCAGGTGGCCGACCACCAGCGTGACCGCGAGCAGCAGCGCACCGGCGGCGAGCGGCGCGTGGCGCAGGAGCCGCCGCCGCGTCGCGGTGGGCGGCTTCTCTCGGGGCCGCTCCCGCGTGGTGATCACGAACCCCACGCTAGGGACGACCGGGCCGGTCACGGGCCGATCCGGCGCGGATGTCAGCACCTCGTAAGAACTGCGGCGGGTGGCGATGTGACGTCAGGACTTCGTAAGGGTTAGCGGCGGTGACCCTGCGTTAGCGTCTGCGCCATGATCGACGTGATCCTGCCCTGCCTGGACGAGGCCGGGGCGCTGCCATGGGTGCTGGAGCGGATGCCCGCCGGGTACCGGCCGATCGTCGTGGACAACGGCTCCACCGACGGCTCGCCCGAGATCGCACGCGCGCACGGCGCCGAGGTCGTGACGGCGTCGCCGCGCGGGTTCGGGGCGGCCTGCCACGCGGGGCTGCTGGCCGCGCGCGGCGACACCGTGTGCGTCATGGACGCCGACGCGTCCCTCGACCCCGCGGAGCTGCCCGCCGTGGCCGGCCCCGTCCGCGACGGCGCCGCCGACCTGGTCCTCGGCCGCCGCGTGCCCACCGCGCGCGGCGCCTGGCCCTGGCACGCGCGGGCGGCCAACCGCCTGCTCGCCGCCCGCCTCCACCGCCGTACCGGCTACGACCTGCACGACCTCGGCCCCATGCGGGCCGCGTCCCGTACGGCGCTGCTCGCCCTGGACCTCACCGACCGCAGGTTCGGCTACCCGCTGGAGATGGTGCTCCGGGCCGCCGCCGAGGGGTGGCGGGTCGCGGAGGTGCCCGTGGCGTACCGGCCCCGGGTCGGGACGTCCAAGGTGACGGGGTCCGTACGGGGGACCGCGCGGGCGATCGCGGACATGCGCCGGGTGCTGGGGGAGGCCGCGTCGCGCGGCGCGGCCGACGGACGCGATGTGGCGGAGGTGCCGTGGTGAGCGCGGGGGTGCAGGTCATCGTGCTGGCGAAGCGGCCGGTGGCCGGGCGGGTGAAGACGCGGCTGTGCCCGCCGTACCGCCCGGAGCAGGCGGCCGCGCTGGCCGAGGCGGCGCTGGCGGACACGCTGGACGCGGTCGCGCGTACGGCGGCGGTGCGCCGGGTGGTGGCGCTCGGCGATCCGGACACGGACGGGCGGATCGCCGAGCGGGCGCGCGTACGGGGGGACGCCCGGCCCGGCGGTCTCGGGGAGCCGGGGGCCGGAGGCGGCTGGGGAGCGCCTCCGGGGTTCGCGGTGGTGCGGCAGCGGGGTGGCGGGCTTGATGCGCGGATCGCGGGGGCGTTCGCGGACGTGTACGCCGGGTGCGCCGTACCGATGCTGCTGATCGGGATGGACACGCCGCAGGTCACGCCGGGGCTGCTGGCGGCGGCGGGGGCGGCGCTCGCGACCTCGGACGCGGTGCTGGGGCCGGCCGCGGACGGGGGGTTCTGGCTGCTGGGGTTGCGGCGTCCGGATCCGGGGCTGCTGCTCGGGGTGCCCATGTCCACCCCGGGCACCGGCGCCGCGCAGCACGCCAGGCTGCGCGCCGCCGGGCTGCGGGTCGCGCTTGCCCCCACGCTGCGCGACGTGGACACGGCGGCGGACGCGGACGAGGTGGCCGCCGCCGTACCGGGCTCGGCGTTCGCGGCCGCGCACGCCGAGGCGGGGCTGGCGGTGACGGGGTGATCGGGCCGTTGTACGAGGCGGCGCTGCTGGGCGGGGGTGGCGTGGAGGTGGAGCACGCGCGGGGGCGTACGGGCGGCGGGGCGCGGGAGCCGCTGGGGGTGGAGCGGTGGTTCGGCGACCTGCCGGGGGACGCGTCCCTGCTGGCGCGGTGCGCGGGTTCCGTGCTGGACGTGGGGTCGGGGCCCGGGCGGCTGACGGTCGCGGCGGCGGAGCGCGGGCACGTGGCGCTGGGGGTGGACATCGCCGGGACGGCCGTCGCGCTGACCCGGCGGGCCGGGGGCGCCGCGCTGCGCCGCGACGTGTTCGCGCCGCTGCCCGGCACGGGGAGGTGGCACACGGTGCTGCTCGCGGACGGGAACATCGGCATCGGCGGCGACCCGGTCGCGCTGCTGCGCCGCGTGGCGGAGCTGCTGGCCCCGGACGGCGCGGCCCTGGTCGAGGTGGAGGCGCCGCTGCGGCGCACCCGGCGCACACGGGTCCGGCTGCGCCATGGCGACCGGCACGGCGAGTGGTTCGACTGGGCGTACGTGAGCGTGGACGACATCGCCGCGGTCGCGTCCCCCGCGGGCCTCGCGGTCGCCGAGACCTGGACCGCACACGACCGCTGGTTCACCCGCCTCGTACGGGAGGCCTCATGAACACGCAGGATCCGGACCGCGGGCACGAGGGGCCGGAGGAGACCGCCCCGGCGGTGGCACCGGTGGCACCGGAGGAGGCGCGGGGCGCGCCTCCCGTGGAGGCGCCGGGCAGCGGGGACGCGGCTGAGCCCGGGGACGCCGAGGGTGCGGAGCCGGGTGGGGTGGATACGCGGGCGGCGGCCTGGCTTGGGGCTTCGCTGGGGGTTTGTTTCACTGTCGCGTTCGTCACCGGGTTGTTCAGTCACTTCTTGCAGCACCCGGGGCCGGTGCAGTGGCCGTCGCGGCCGGTGGGGCTGTACCGCGTCACGCAGGGGGTGCATGTCGTCACCGGCGTGGCCGTGCTGCCGCTGCTGCTGGGGAAGCTGTGGACCGTGTACCCCCGGTTCTGGGCCGGGATCAGGGAGATGCGGGAGGGGATGCCGCGTCCGGGGGCCCGGCTGCGGGACGTGCGGGAGTTCGCGCGGACGGCCGGCGGGCGCGGGCTGCTCATCCCGCTCACCGCGGGGGCGATCTTCCAGGTGTTCACCGGCCTGACGAACATCGCGTACTGGTATCCGTGGCCGTTCTTCTTCACCACCGCGCATTACTGGACCGCGTACATCGTGGTCGGCGCCCTCGTCGTGCACGTGCTCAACGAGTGGGCCACGGCGCGCCGCGCGCTCACCCCCCTGCGCCACGCGCCCCCGGCGACCGGCGGTACGGACCGCCGCGGCTTCCTCACCGCCATCGGGGTCGCGTCCGGGGTGATCGTGCTCGCCACGGCGGGGGAGACGCTGGTGCCGCTGCGGCGGCTGGCGCTGCTGGCGCCGCGCGCCCCGGGGGCCGGGCAGCGCGGCGTGCCGGTGAACCGTTCGGCGGCCGCCGCCGGGGTCACCGCGCCCGCGGCGTACCGGCTGCGCGTGCGGGGCGACGTACGGCACCGGGCGGAGTGGACGCTCGCGGAGCTGGCCGCGCTGCCGCAGCACACGGTCGCGCTGCCGATCGCCTGCGTCGAGGGGTGGAGCGTGTCCGCGCACTGGACCGGTGTGCGGCTGCGCGACCTGCTGCGCGCGGCGGGGGTCGCCGAGGACGCGAACGTACGGGTGGAGTCCATGGAGCGCGGCGGCCGCTACCGGGCGAGCGAAGTGGCGCCGCCGCACTGGCACGACCCGCTGACGCTCCTGGCGCTGCGCTGCGACGGCGAGGTCCTGCACCTCGACCACGGCTATCCGCTCCGGCTCATCGCCCCGGACCGCCCGGGCGTCCTCCAGACCAAATGGGTGAACGAGCTGATCGTCCACGGAGGCGCGTCATGAGGGTCGCGCGGGGCGCCGGGTACGCGTTCGGCGGTGCGCTGATGCTGTTCGGGCTGCTCGGGCTGCTCAGCGACGCCGGGGACGACCATCCCATCGGATGGGCGCTGTGGTTCGCCGGTGGCGTGCTCGTGCACGATCTCGTCATCGCGCCCGTGGTGGTCGCGGCCGGGTGGGCGCTGCGGCGGGTGGCCCGGCCCGTACGCGCGGGGCTGCTGGTGAGCGTGCTGGTCGTGGCGGGGGTGGCGCCGGTGGTGCTGGCGCTGGGACGGAAGCCGGACAACCCGTCGATCCTGCCTTTGCCGTACGGCAGGAACCTGGTGCTGGTGCTCGCCGTGGTCTGGCTCGGGGCCGGCGCGGTGTGGGCCGTACGGCGCGTGCGTCAGCGGCGGGGCGTGAGGTAGCCGAGGCGGGTCAGTTCCTCGCCGGCGATCTTCTCGACCTCCGCGACCTGCAGCGCGGAGAGCTGCTTGCGCCACGCGCCCGCCGCGCCGCGGCGCTGCTCGGTGATCGTGGACGCGGACACGCGCGCGCCGAGGTAGTGGGACATGCCGTCGGCCACGGCGTCCGGGTCGGCGACGAGGTCCTCGTACCGCACGGTCATCAGGCCCTCGTCCGGGATCTCGCGGCGCAGCCGGGCGGAGATCAGCACGGCGCCGCGCCACCGCAGCGCGCACTTCCCGGTGTCGCTGAGCTCCTTCCACGTGGCGCGGTCGGCCTCGGTGTTGATGCCGAAGAACGGGTTCGGGAACTGCGACTCGACGTTCGCGACGCCCGGACGCAGCCAGGCGTGCGAGCCGCGGTCGGCGAGCATGCCGCTGACGACGTCCCGCCCGTCGCGGATGACCTGCACGAGCTTCGCGTCGGGGAACGCCTCGACCAGGGTGTCGGCGCTGTAGAGCAGCTCGGTGGTGGCGTCGCCGTAGCGGGTGACGCTGCGGCCGGTGACGCAGGACCCGACGGAGGCGACCCCGCCCGCCGTACGGCACTCGGACGTGCACTCCAGGCAGGTGTGCGGGTTGATCTGCCAGGCGCGGGCGAACGCGTCGCGCATGACCCGCCGCGCGCCGCGCTCCTTCTCCGTCAGCGACGGCTGCCGCGCGAACGCCAGCGCGACCTTCAGGACGTCGCGCCGCCCGACGGTCACGTGGAAGCCGGGCGAGCGTTTCAGCGCGCGCGCGAGCAGGCTCGCGCCCGAGTGGGGCGCGCCAACGAGGAACACCGGCTGGCGGACCTTGACCCCGTTGACCACCAGGATGTGGTTACCCATGGCCGCGCTCGGCACCTCGCCGCTCCGACATCGAACCCATACTTGCCCGCCCAATAGTGGCACCCTGGGCGGGCCGGGACGACCGGGCGGGGGCCCGATCGCGGGGCGCCGTCCCACGGGCATCCCGACGCTACCGCACACCCGCCGATGACACAGTGAATCCAGTACGACACACAGCGTGGTTGATGCAGGATGTCCGGGGTGCCCGGTCGGTACGCGGCGCCGCCCGTCGTAGCCTCGACGTGTGGACGACGACACCGTGGCGCGCATCGGCGGCTGGCTGCGCGAATCCGCGAAGGTGACCGTGCTGACCGGCGCGGGCATCTCCACCGATTCCGGCATCCCCGACTTCCGCGGCCCGCGCGGCGTGTGGACGCGCGACCGGTCCGCGGAGGCGCTGGCGACCCTCGACACGTACGTCAGCGACGCCGACGTACGGAAGCGGTCCTGGCGTACGCGCGCGGACCACCCGGCGTGGTCGGCCCGGCCGAACGCCGCCCACCTCGCGCTCGTCGAGCTGGAACGGTCCGGAAAGCTGCGCGCGATCGTCACGCAGAACATCGACGAGCTGCACCAGCGCGCCGGGTCCAGTCCCGGCCGGGTGATCGAGGTGCACGGCACGATGTTCCGCGTGACCTGCCTCGACTGCGGCGAGACCGCGCCCATGGAGCGCGCGCTCGAACGCGTGGCCGCCGGCGAGGAGGACCCGGCGTGCCGCACCTGCGGCGGCATCCTGAAGTCCGCCACGATCTCCTTCGGCCAGGCGCTGGAGGCCGACGTCTTCAACGCCGCGGTCGCGGCCGCCGCCGACTGCGACCTGTTCATGGCGGTCGGCACGTCCCTGGGCGTCTACCCGGTGGCCGGGCTGTGCGACATCGCGCTCGAATGCGGCGCGCGCCTGGTGATCGTCAACGCCCAGCCCACCCCGTACGACCGCGTCGCCGACGCCGTCGTCCGCGACCCCATCGGGGACGCCCTGCCCGCCATGATCGCGGCCTCCGCGTGACCGGCGTGGCGGCGCCGCGGCCGGGCGACCGGGTCGCGGTCGTGGCCCCGTCCGGGCCGGTGGACCCGGCCGGGCTCGACGCCGGGGTGCGGTGGCTGCGCGGCCTGGGGCTGGACGTACGGCTCGGCGCGCACGTACGCGACCGGCACGGCTTCTTCGCCGGCGACGACGCCGCGCGCGCCGCCGACCTCCGCGACGCCTGGTGCGACCCGGAGATCGCGGCGGTGCTGTGCGCGCGCGGCGGCTACGGCGCGGTCCGCGTCCTCGACCACCTCGACTGGACGGAGCTGGCCGCCGCGCGCCCGAAGCTGCTGCACGGGTCGAGCGACATCACCGCGCTGCACGTCGCCTTCGGCGCCCGCCTCGCCGTCCCCACGTCCTTCGGCCCCATGGTGGCCACCCTCCTCGCCGACCCCGACCCGGTGACCGCCGCCGCCACCCGCACCGCCCTCCTCGGGGAGCCGTCCGGGGTCTCCGGCGGCCGTCCGCTCGTCCCCGGGCGCGCCGCGGGCCCGCTGACCGGCGGCAACCTGTCGCTGCTGGCCTCGATGCTCGGCACCCCGTACGCCCCGCCGCCCGCGCGCGGCCGCATCGCGCTGCTCGAGGACGTCGGCGAGGAGCCGTACCGGGTGGACCGCATGCTGACGCAGCTCCTCATGTCCGGCTGGCTGGACGGGGTCGCGGGGATCGCGCTCGGGAGCTGGACGCGGTGCGGCGACCCCGATCGGCTGTCGGCCGTGCTCGGCGAGCGCCTCGGCGGCCTCGGTGCGCCGGTCGTCGCGGGGCTCCCGGTGGGCCACGGCGCGCCGCAGCACACCGTCAGACTAGGGGCCGCCGCGCTGCTCGACGCGGGGTCCGGTACGCTCACGCCCGCCGACCCCGGCGACCCGTCCGAAGGGGGACCATGCCGCTGATCCGGCGCCGCCGCGCCAACCTGGAGCCCGCCGACCGCGCGCTGATCGCGATGGCCGTGTCGGCCGTGGAGCGGCAGCAGCGCGCCTGCATGGTCGTCGGCGGCGACACCATCCGCGTCACCGCGCCGTTCACCGGCGTGATCACCCTCGACCACCTGCGCGAGGTCGTCGGCGACGCCGGCCGCGGCGACTGGCCCGAGCTGGTCTACGACGACGTCATGCGCGCGCTGGCGCTCCTGGAGACCGGCCACACCGTGGGCCTCGACCTGGACGACTTCGACGCCGTACGCCCCGCGCTGCGCGCCCGCGTCTACCCCCGCTCCCTGGTCACCGGCGACCTCCTGGCCTGGGAGTACGCCCCCGAGCTCGCCGAGGCGGTCGCCGTGCAGCTCGACCACACGCTGCTGACGGTCACCGCCGAGCGCGCCGCCTCCTGGCCCGTCGAGGAGGACGGCCTCCTCGACCTCGGCCGCGCGGCCGTACGCGACCTCGGCCCGCTGAACGCCACCGACCACACGAGCGGCGGCGTGGTCCTGCGCGAGCTGCGCGCCGACACCGTGTTCGCGCCCGTCCACGCGGCCTGGCTCGAGGACTACCTCACCGGCCTGCGCGCCGACCCCGAGGGGCCGGTCTACGTCGCGGCCCCCGGCCCGGACCGGCTGATCGTGCACGCCGCCGCCCCGGGCGCGGCGCCGCCCCGGGTCCTCACCGACCTGGCCGTCCGCATGTACCGCGACGCCCCCGGGCGGCTGAGCCCGGACGTCTTCACGTGGTTCGACGGCGTCCTCGAGGCCGTCGGCTAGCGGGGTTGCGCGCGCCGTCCGCGGGTAGCGCAGCCTCGGGAAACCGAGACGGCGCAGGGGGTGGACCGTGGACGTACTGGTCGGCGACTTCTACCGGTTCGAGGAGTTGCTCGGCGCGGACGAACGCGCGACGCTGGCCCGCGTACGCGCGTTCCTGCGCGACGAGGTGGTGCCGATAGCGAACCGCTGCTGGGCGCGCGCGGAGTTCCCCATGGACCTCATCCCGCGCTACGCGGAGCTCGGCATCGCCGCGTACGCCGACCCGGACGCGCCGGGCCCCAAGCCGAGCAGCCTGCTGAGCGGGTTCCTGGCGCTGGAGATGGCCCGCGCCGACCCCTCGATGGCCACGTTCTTCGGCGTGCACACCGGGCTGGCGATGGGCAGCATCGCGGCCTGCGGGTCCGACGAGCAGCGGGCGCGCTGGCTGCCGGAGATGGTCGCCATGCGGGCCATCGGGGCGTTCGCGCTGACCGAGCCGAACGGCGGCTCGGATGTCGCCGCCGGGCTGCGCACCACCGCACGCCGCGACGGCGACTCCTGGGTGCTCGACGGCGCGAAGCGGTGGATCGGCAACGGCACGTTCGCCGACCGCATCGTCGTGTGGGCGCGCGACGAGGGCGACGGCCAGGTCAAGGGGTTCGTCCTCGGCAAGGACACCCCGGGCCTGACCGCGACGAAGATCGAGAACAAGATCGCGCTGCGGACGGTGCAGAACGCCGACCTGGTGCTGGACGGCTGCCGCGTCGGCGAGGAGGACCGGCTGGCCGGCGCCCGGTCGTTCAAGGACACCGCCGGGGTGCTGCGCCGCACCCGCAGCGGCGTGGCGTGGCAGTCGGTCGGCGTCATGCTGGCCGCGTACGAGATCGCCCTCGACTACGCCACGACCCGCGAGCAGTTCGGCCGCCCCATCGGCGCCTTCCAGCTCGTCCAGGACCTCCTCGTACGGATGGTCGGCAACCTGACCGCGTCGCTGGCCATGGTCGCCAGGCTCGCCCAGCTCCAGGACGCGGGAACGTACCGCGACGAGCACTCCGCGCTGGCCAAGGCGTACTGCACGACCCGCATGCGCGAGGTCGTCGGCTGGGCGCGCGAGTTGCTGGCCGGCAACGGCATCGTGCTCGACTACGACATCGGCAGGTTCGTCGCCGACTCCGAGGCGCTGTACTCCTACGAGGGCACCCGCGAGATCAACACGCTGATCGTGGGCCGCGCGATCACCGGGCTCGGCGCTTTTGTCTGACCCGCGCCCTAGGATCCGCCCATGGCGACATGGGCGGAGATGGCGGCGGCGGTCCCGGAGATCGGCGCGGCGGGCGAGGCGCTGTTCTACCAGCACGGCGTAGGCCTCGCCTTCCTGGCGACGGTGACCTCGGAGGGCGACCCGCGCCTGCACCCGGTCTGCCCGCTGCTGGACGGCGCGGGCGTCTACGTGTTCGTCGTGCCCTCGCCCAAGCGGCGCGACCTGCACCGCGACGGGAAGTACGCGCTGCACTCCTTCCCGTGCGACGACAACGAGGACGCCTTCTCCCTCACCGGCCGCGCCCGTCCCGTGGCCGACCCGGAACTGCGCGCCGCGCTCGCCGGCCGCTTCGTCCGCGAGCGGGCCCGGTTCTCCGTGCCGCCGCCGCCCGCGGACCACGACCTCTTCGAGTTCCACATCGACACGGCGCTGCTCACCCGCACCACCGGCCACGGCGACGGCGCGCCCGCGCACACCGTGTGGCACGCGGGCTGACGCGCCGTACGGGCCGTACGCCTCAGGCGTCGCGCCGGTAGTGGCGCACGCCGTCGTGGTCGGCCAGCTCGAACGCCACCTTGACCAGCGGCACGTGGCTGAACGCCTGCGGGAAGTTGCCGACCAGGCGCCGCGCCCGCGGGTCGTACTCCTCGGCGAGCAGCCCGACGTCATTGCGCAGCGCCAGCAGCCGGTCGAACATGTCGCGGGCGGCCTTCTCGCGGCCGATCTTGCGCAGCGCCTCGGCCATCCAGAAGCTGCACGCCAGGAACGCGCCCTCGGTGCCCTCGCCGGTGAGGCCGTCCACCTGGTCCTGGCCCCCGCCGGTGCGGTAGCGCATCACGAAGCCGTCGACCGTGAGGTCCTCGGCGACCGCGTCCACGGTGCCGGCCGCGCGCGGGTCGTCCGGCTGCACGAACCCGACCTCGAGGAGCTGCAGCAGCGCGGCGTCGACCTCGGACGCGCCGTAGTACTGCGTGAACGTGTTCCGCTCGGCGTCGTAGCCCTTCGCGAAGACCTCCGCCTTGATCGCGTCGCGGTTGCGGCGCCAGTCGTCGAGGTCGCCGTCGAAGCCGAACTTGTCGGCGATCAGCACGGCACGGTCGAACGCCGTCCACGCCATCACCTTCGAGTGGACGAAGTGGCGTTTCGGGCCGCGCATCTCCCACAGGCCCTCGTCCGGCTCGTGCCACTGGTCGGCGAGGTGCGACAGCATCGACCGGATGAGGTCCCAGACGTGCGCCTCCGGCTCGGCGCCCGACTGCAGCGCGAGGTGCAGCGAGTCGAGCACCTCGCCGTAGACGTCGAGCTGGACCTGGCCCACGGCGGCGTTCCCCACGCGTACGGGGGCGGCGCCCTCGTAGCCCGGCAGCCAGGGCACCTCCCACTCCGCCAGCCGCCGCTCGCCCGCCACGCCGTACATGATCTGCAGGTTCTCCGGGCTGCCCGCGACCGCGCGCACCAGCCACCGCCGCCACGCCCGCGCCTCATCGACGAACCCGCCGCGCAGCAGCGCCTCCAGGGTGATCGTGGCGTCGCGGAGCCAGCAGTAGCGGTAGTCCCAGTTGCGGCCGCCGCCCAGCGTCTCCGGCAGTGAGGTGGTCGGCGCCGCGACGATGCCGCCGGTGGGCGCGTACGTCAGGGCCTTCAGCGTGATCATCGAGCGCATCACGGCCTCGCGGTACTCGCCGTCGAACGTGCAGCCGCGCGCCCACTCCTCCCACAGCCGTACGGTCTCCGCCAGCGACGACTCGGCGTCCACCGGGTCCGGTGCGTGCTCGTGGGACGGGTGCCAGGTCAGCACGAACGGCACCCGGTCGCCCGCGGACACCGCGAACGTGGCCGTGTGCGCGTAGTCCTGGCCGGACAGGTGGACGGGGGTGCTGATCCACACGGAGTCGGGGCCGGCGACGGCGGCGATCTGCCCGTGACTGCGCCGCACCCAGGGGATCTCGCGGCCGTAGCCGAACCGCAGGCGCAGCGAGACGTCCACGCGCACCGTGCCGCTGACGCCCTCGACGATGCGCACGACATCGGGCGCGTCGTGGCGGTGCGGCATGAAGTCGATGACGCGTACGGTGCCGTCCTCGGTGTCCCACTCCGTCTCCAGCACCAGGGTGTCGCCCCGGTAGCGGCGGCGGGTGGCCAGCCCGGCGCCCACCGGGCTGATGCGCCAGTTCCCGTTCTCCGGCCCGCCGAGCAGCGCGGCGAAGCACGCGTCGGAGTCGAACCTCGGCAGGCACAACCAGTCGATCGAACCGTCCCTGCCGACCAGCGCGGCGGTGTGCGTGTCGCCGATCAGGGCGTAGTCCTCGATCGCCAGCGGCATGTGTCTCCCTTTCGGATGGGTCTGCTCCGAGCTTGGCACACGGGGGTGGAGCGGCGCGGCCGATGACGCGCCGTACGCTGGTCCGCGTGACCCCGTCCCACCGCCGCGCCGCCGCGGCTCTCGCCCTCACGTGCCTTGCCACCCTCGCGGCGACCGGCTGCTCCCGCAACTTCAACGCGGCGATGAGCAAGCGGGAGGTGGTCGTCGTGTTCAGCGCCGACGCCGGGCGCGCCACCCAGGAACGCGTCCGCGCGAGCTGCGCGAAGATCTCGCCCCGCACCGTCCCCGAGCCGATGCCCACCACCGACAGCGGCATCAACCGCAGATACGGCGTGCGCTTCCGCGTCGACCAGGCCACCGACCAGGACCTGAACAAGCTGTACGCCTGCCTGAAGAAGGACAAAGCGGTGGTCGGGGTCAACAGCCCGGACGACGACAACTAGGCTGCGCGACCTGGATCAGGGGACGGCTCGCGTCAGGACAGGCCGCCGTCGACGGCGATGTTCTGACCGGTCACCCATCTGGCCGCGTCGGAGACGAGGAAGCCGACGACCTCGGCGATGTCCTCCGGCTCGCCCAATCGGCCGAGCGGTGTCCGGGCGGTGAGCGTCTCGACCGGGGCCGAGGACGCCGCGAACCCGTCGGTGTTGGTCGGTCCGGGCAGGACGCTGTTGACGGTGATGCCGCGCGGGCCGATCTCCCGGGCGAAGGTGCGGACGAGGTGCTCTCCGGCGGCCTTGCTGGCCGCGTACAGGGCCTCGCCCGGCGGGTTGACGCGCGTGACCGCTGAGGAGATGAAGACGATCCGGCCGCCGTCGCGCATTCGGTGCCCGGCTTCGCGCAGCGCGACGAAGGTGGCATGGGCGTTCAGTGCGAAGGCGTGCGCGTAGTCGTCATCGGTGGCGGTGGCCAGCGGGCCCCGGATGAAGCCGGCGGCGTTGTGCACCAGCACGTCCAAGCCGCCGTAGTGGTGCTCGGCCGCGTCGAGCAGCATGCGGAGCTCGGCAGGCTCGGCGCCGTCCGCGCGCATCATCATGGCGCGACCGCCCTTGGCCTCGATGTCGGACACGACCTGCTTCGCCGAAGCGGCGTCGGAACGGTAGTTGACGACGACGGCGGCCCCGCGGGCGGCCAGCCGCAGGGCGGTCGCCCGGCCGATTCCCCGTGAGCTCCCGGTGACGACCGCCACCCGATCGGTGCCGTTCGATGACATGGCGCCCTCATTAAGTCGATGATCTAAACTGTTGAGATCACACACTAAATAGTGGACATCGTGGACTGTCAAGTACGCTCGGGTCATGGCACGCCCAGCACGCGATCCGGAAGTCGCAGAAGCGCTGCTCGAACTGTGCTGCGTGATCGAAGGAATCAGGGGCACCGCGAGCCGGGAGCTCGGACTCACTCCTCAGCAGGCCCAGTTGCTCACCCTGGTCGCCCCCCAGGAGCTGACACACGGCGAGCTGGCGAGCGCATTGCAGTGCGACAAGACGAACATCACCGGTCTGGTCGATCGGCTGGAACGACGTGAACTGGTACGACGGCGGCCCGATCCCGAAGATCGCCGAGCGGTCAAGGTGTCCCTCACCGGCCAGGGCACCGACCTGGTCGCCCGCTTCCGGGAAGCGGTCAGTACGGCGGTCGCCGGGCGGCTCGCGTCCTGGCCGGCCGCCCAGCACTCCCAGCTCGCCGCGCTCGCGCACTCCACGACCACGGCGCTTCGCGGATAGGCGGACCGGCCACGTCGCGGCCGGTAGACCGCCCCGCGCCGTGCGGGGATTCGCCCGCGGACTCGGACGTAACGCGACGCTGCGGTAACATTCCGTGCGAATCGCGCCCGGTTGCCCGCCGAAATCGGGGAGCTGGCCCCCGCCGCGCGGTTCCTGCGGAGGTGCCGTTGATGTGCCCGATGCCGCGCCGGCTCGAACCGTCCGGCTCGCTGCGTGCGTACTTCGGGTGGCGGCTGCGCCACTGGCGGCGCTCGCGGAACATGACGCAGGACGCCCTCGGCCAGCGCATCGGCTACGACAACTCGCAGATCTCCAAGGTGGAGAGCGGCGACCGCTGGCCGCCCGAGGACCTCGCGCACCGCAGCGACGAGGTGCTGTCCACCGGCGGCGAACTGGGCGGCCTGTGGCCCCTGGTCAACGTGGAGCGGCAGCGCGACGCGGGCGAGATGCCCGCGGCGGCGCGCGAAGAGCCCGCGACCCTGGGCGGCCCCGCGTACGGCACCGGCTTCGGTCCGGGCGACACGCGGCTCGGCCTGGGCGGCCCATCCGAGGGCGGACCGGCGCCCGGTGGGCGGCTGGCGCCTGGGGAGACCGCCGGTGCGGCATTCGGTGCGGACGGTTCGGCCGCGGTGCGCGTACGGGGTGCGGCGCGGCTGGACGACGCGGCGATCGGGGGCATGACGGAGCTGCTGGCCGCGTACCGGCGGGCCGGCGACCACGTGCACGCGGCCACGCTCGTGCCGCCCGTGGAGTGGCATCTCGACGGGCTGCTGCGGGCGCTGACGGAGCAGAGCGCGCCGCCCGCGCGGCTGCTGCCGCTGGCCGCGGAGTGGGCGGAGCTCGCCGGGTGGCTGCGGTTCGACCTCGGGGCGCACCACCAGGCGCTGGCCTGGTACGACCGCGGCCACCAGTGGGCGACCGCCGCGCGTGACCCGGACCTCGCGAGCCGCCTGCTGGCGCGCAAGGCGACCGCCGCCTGGGAGGACCGCGACCCGGTGGCCGCGGTGGGTTACGCGCAGGCCGCGCGGGAGACGCCGGGCATCGGGCCGGGCGCGCGTACGTGGGCGGCGCTCGCGGAGGCGCGCGCGCAGGCCCTCGCGGGCGACCGCTACGCCTGCGAGAAGCTGCTGGCCACCACCGCCGAGGAGGTCGCCCAGGCGGGGCACGAGCCCGGACCCGCGTGGTGGTGGCTGCGCGGGCCGGCCGGGGAGCGCGTGCCGCAGCTCGCCCGCGCGACCTGCCTGCGCGAGCTCGCGGCGCGCGGTGTGCCGTCGCTCGGCCGCCAGGCCGCCGCGGAGTTCGCCGCCGCGCTGGCCGCCATCGGCGGTGCCAGCCCGCGCGACGAGGCGCTGTTCTCCGCGCGGCTGGCCGGCGCGTACGTCCACGCCGCCGACCCCGAACGCGCCGCCGACGCCGCCGTGCGCGCCACCGAGGCGAGCGTGATCACCCGCTCCCACCGCGCCGCGCGCGAGCTGGCCGCCGTCCACGCCGGCCTGCGCACGGCCTGGCCCGATCTCCCGCGGCTCCCCGACCTCACCGACCGCCTCCGCGCGGGCTGACCCGCGCGGAGGCGACCAGGTGGACCGGGGCTAGGGCGTCAGGACGATGCGGCGCTCGGTGTTCCGCTCGACCGCCGCCCGGCTGTACAGCATCGGGAAGTACGTACCGGTCGACCACATGCCCGCGAGGTCCTTGTAGTGCGGGCTCGCCGGGTCGCCCGACTGGCCCGGGTTGTTGATCGTCTTCGAGTCGTCCCACTTGCCGACGTCGATGACCTGCCGGTACGACGCGTTTCCGGTGGCGATCGGGCTGGTCGCCGAGCCGGGGATGGCGTACGGGCCGACGTTCAGCGACGGGTCCAGCGTGCCCATCGGGTGCGGCATGGTGCGCTGGCTGCCGGTGAAGCCCCACTTCGCGGTGTCGGCGCCCAGGTCCGTACGGGCCGCGCGGTAGGCGTCCCGCAGGGTGCTCAGCAGCAGGGCGTCCCGCTCGGCCGCGCCACCGGACCCGAGCCAGTGGTCCGGGTTGTTCAGGACGTCGAGCAGCACCAGCCAGTCCATCTGGCTCAGCAGCCCGCCGTCGTCGGGGGCCAGGGCGGTCTTCACGGCCGTGTTGAGCCGTGTCTGCCAGTACGACAGGTACACCGTCGCGGGCACCGACCCCAGCGGCTCGGCGCCGTTCCAGCCGCGCATCAGCCGCAGCGCGGCCGCGGTGTCGGGATCGGCGGAGCTCAGCCCCTTCAGGTGCGCGGCGACGGCGCGCGCCCGTACGTCCACGACGTCGTTCTGCAGCCGCTCCGAGTCGCCCAGGGTGCGGCGGCCGGGCGCCGAGACGGACTCGTCGATGCGGTCGTGCCGTGACGGGTCGGACCACTCGTACGACGTGACCTTGTCCGCCGGCCACCCCTTCGGCAGGTTGTACTGGTTCGCGGTGGCGAAGAAGCCCTGCTTCGGGTTGAGGACGTGCGGCAGCGTCGAGGCGTTCTGCACGCCCTTCCAGTCGTAGCGGCCGTCGCCCGGCACCGGGAGCAGCCCGTCGTAGCCGGACCGCATGGGCGCGAACCCGGACGGCTGCCAGCCGATGTTGCCCTTGGTGTCCGCGTACACCTGGTTCTCGCCGGGCGCCCCCCAGTGGGTGAGCGCGTCGCGGAAGCCCGACCAGTTCGTCGCGCGCATGTAGCCGATGCTGGCGAAGTACGCCGAGGTGCCGGGCAGCGACCAGGTGCTGCGCACCGCGTACGCCTTGTGCTTCGCGGCGTCCACGTAGATCACCGGGCCGTGCCGGGTGTAGGTCAGCGTCTGGCGGCTCGTCGCCTGGCCGCGCACCGGCACGTCGGTGGTCGCGTTCTGGAACTTCTCCCAGCCGCCCTTGTAGCGGTACGCCGTGTTGTCCGCGTTCAGGTCGTAGACGTACAGGTCCTGCGCGTCGATGCCGAAGACCGTGAGGCCGAACGCGATGGAGTCGTTGTGGCCGATGGAGATGCCGGGCAGCGCGGGTTCGCCGGCGCCGATGACGTCCATGCCGGGCGCGGAGAGCTGGGCGATGTAGCGCAGCGACGGGGTCTGCTGCGTACGGTGCGGGTCGTTGGCGAGGATCGGCCGGCCGGTGGCGGACCTCTTCGGGGAGATCGTCCAGTTGTTGCTGCCCTCGCCGGTGAACACGGGGGAGCGGGTGAAGGCCAGCGGCTTCTTGGCGTCACCGGTGAACGAGACCGGCTCGGTGGCCAGGTCGTAGACGTTCGCGACGTCCTTGGGGAGGCAGGGGTCGAGCCCGGCGGGCACCTTCGCGGTGTGCGCGGGCTGGAGCTTGATGCGCAGCGGGTCGAGGTCCATCCGCTTGGCGCACGCCAGCTTCGCCCGCGCCAGCTCCTCGGCCAGGCCGGAGACCAGCGCGTGCGTCCTGATCCGTACGACGTCCTCCGGCTTCCACTTCTCCGGCTGGTAGTCCAGCTTCCTGAACTCCGGCGGCAACTGGTCCGGGTGCCGCTTCAGGTAGTCGATGTAGGCGTTGACGCCGCTGGTGAAGCGGGTCGCGATCATCTTGGCGTCCGGGCCGTACGACGCCCACTCCTTGTTCATGTCGCCGCGGTAGAGGAACAGCCGCGCCGCGCGGTCCTGCGCGACGTAGGACTTGCCGAACGCCGAGGACAGGTGCCCGAGGCCGCGCCGCCGCCACAGGTCGATCTGGAAGAGCCGGTCGCGCGCGGCGTTGAAGCCCTGCGCGAGGAACGCGTCCCCGGTGGTGCGGGCGAAGATGTGCGGCACGCCCCAGTGGTCGATGTCGATGGTGACCGGCTTGTCGAGGCCGCCGATCCGTACGTGGTCCCCCGCGGCGAGCGCGGGGCCGGGAACGAACGGGAGGGCGAGCGCTGTGGCCAGCGTCACCCCCAGGATCACACCGCGTCTGGACCGTCGTCTTCGGAGCATCCTCACACCCATCTGGCCAGCGGTTCCCTGGCCGTACAGGCGAAGGTCCCCATGGAACACCTCCATGGGGACCTTCGCACTATGGCTGATTCCGGATATCTCCTTGATCCATCAGCCTGTCGTCAATGTCAAGTTCTTCGCGTCGAGCGCCTCCTGGATGGGCTGGAAGTACGTCGTGCCGCCGGCGGTGCAGTCGCCCGAGCCGCCGGACGTCACGCCCTGCGCCTGGTCGGCGGCGATGAACGCGCCGCCGGAGTCGCCGGGCTCGGCGCACACGTTGGTACCGGTGAGGCCGGTGACCGTGACGTCCGGGTACTGGACCGAGGCGTTCAGCTCCTGGACCGTGCCGCAGTGCCAGTTCGTGGTGGAACCGGAGCGACAGACCGAGGCGCCGACGGCCGAGGCCTTCGCGCCCGCGACGTCCTGGTCGCTGCCCTCGACCTTCGCGGTCGGGGTCCACGACGACTCCAGCTTCACGAAGCCGTAGTCGCCGTTCGCGTTGATGTTGCCCGACATCGGGCCCATCAGGTTCTGGTTGGCCTCGTCGCCGTAGGCGTTGCCGCCCTCGCCGGTGCAGTGGCCCGCGGAGACCATGTAGTTCCCGTCGGAGCCCTTCGCGCTGAACCCGACGGAGCAGCGGAAGCCGGTGCCGTACCAGGCGTGGCCGCCGACGACGTCGTCGAGCGGGCGCGCGGTCGCGCCGACCTGGCGCACGGTGACCGCGGACGTGCCCGACTCGGCCGCGAACCGGCGGACCTTGGCCAGGTCGGCGCCGCGCTTGGCGGTGACGACCAGCCGGTTCGTCTTCACGTCGGTGAACCAGGCGGCGACGGACTTCGGCGCGGACTTCCGCACCTTGTCCAGCCGGTTCTTCCCGGAGTTCAGCGACGTCTCGGAGTACGTCGCCGTGACCGGGCGGGCGCCCGCGGCGCGGACGGCGGCGGCGTCGGCGGCGCGCGTGACGCCGACGACCAGCTTGCCGCTCGACGCGTCGTAGAAGGCGCCGCCGAACCGCTTGCCGAGCCGCTTGCGCAGCGTCGTGTCGGCGGTGTTCGCGGCGGCCTCGTGCGCCATTCGGGTCTTCGCCTGCGCCGGCGTCAGGCCCAGGTCGCGCTGCATCGCGTGCATCATTCCGGTCGCGACCTTGGGCCCGGACGGCGCCTGGGGCGCCGCCTGATGGGCGGTCGCCGGGCCGGCCAGGGCGACGGCGATGATCACCGCGCCCGCCGCACCGGCGGCTCCGACCGCGACTTTGGGTCTCATCATGTACCTCCCGCAGATCGTGCAGGTACGCCGGCTCCCAGCCGCGGTTGCGAGACCCCCGTGGACGAGCGGGGTGCCCACGTGCGTGGTCGCGCACTTCGAAGGCTTTGGTGGGGGACGGGACGAGCTCGGCGTTTCCGGACAGACACGGGTCTATCGCTGATCGTCGCCGGTCGTAAGGCCCGCCGGTTTGACAGCGGGTTCGTCAAGATCTGTCAGAACGCCGGGTCGGCGGGGGTGCGCGGCGCCGGCGGCGGTCCGAGCTGCGCCGATGTTACCGACGGGTCACGTCGGGTGCGCGGGTGTCCGCATCCGGCAGGGCGCACGCCCTTGCGGAGGTCAGCCGCGATGTGCGCGATGATCCTCGCCGGACTCGCCCCCGGGCGCGGCGGCCTCGTCGGCGTGGACGACGGCCGGCTCGCGCAGCACCAGGGCCGCCTGCAGCGCCGCGGCCAGCACGAGGACGGCGCCGACCGCGCTCGTGACGTGCAGCCCGGTGGTGAACGCGGCGCGCGCGGCCGCCATCAGCGCGCGGCCCGCCTCGGCGGACAGGTGCGACGCGGCCTCTGCGGCGCCGCCGAGCGTCTCGCGCGCCGCCGTCATCGCGGTGGCCGGCACCCCGGGGACGTCCGGGAGGCGGCCGCGGTAGAGCGCGGTCTGGAGGCTGCCGAGCACCGCGACGCCGAGCGCGCCGCCCAGTTCGTACGCGGTCTCGGAGATCGCCGACGCGGCGCCCGCGCGCTCCGGCGGCGCGGCGGTGAGGATCGCGTTGTTGGTCAGCGTGTCGGTCACCCCGACGCCCGAGCCGAACAGCGCGAACGCGACCACCACGGCGAGCCGGCCGTCGTCCGTGGGCAGCCGGGTCATCGCGATGAATCCGGCCGTCAGCACCAGCAGCCCGCCGGTGATCACCGCGCGCATGCTGAACCTGCGGGCCAGCGCCACCGCGACGAAGTGCGCCGCCACCGACAGCACGAGCCCCGGCAGCAGCAGGAACCCGGCCTGCATCGGCGGCACGCCCTGCGCGAGCTGGAGGTACTGCGTGAGGAAGAACAGCGCGGCCGACAGCCCGAAGACGATCATCAGGTTGGTGCTGACGGCGACCGAGAACGACCGGATGCCGAACAGCCGTACGTCGATCATCGGGTCCGCGAGGCGCAACTGGCGGCGGACGAAGACCACGCCGAGCGTGATGCCCACGACGAACGCCACGATCGGGACGGCGGCGAAGCCGTGCGCGGCCACCTGCTTGATGCCGTACACCGCGGGCAGCACCGCGGCCATCGACAGCACCACGCTCAGGGGGTCGAACCGGCCGGGCCGCGGGTCGCGCGACTCGCCCATCAGCAGCGGCGCCAGCACCAGGATCAGCACCACGACCGGCAGGTTGATCAGGAAGACCGAGCCCCACCAGAAGTGTTCGAGCAGCCAGCCGCCGAGGATCGGGCCGAGCGCGGAACCGGCGGAGAACGCCGCGGCCCACACCGCGATCGCCACGAGCCGGCGGCGGGGGTCGGGGAAGAGGTTGCGCAGCAGCGACAGCGTCGACGGCATGAGCGTCGCGCCCGCCACGCCGAGCAGCGCGCGCGCCGCGATCAGGATGCCCGGCGACGGCGCGTACGCGGCGACCGCCGACGCGATGCCGAACCCGAGCGCGCCGAACATCAGCAGCTTCCGCCGCCCGATGCGGTCGCCGAGCGTGCCCATCGTGACGAGCAGCCCGGCGAGGACGAACGAGTAGATGTCGACGATCCACAGCAGCTCGGCGGCGTCCGGCTTCAGATCCTCCGTGAGCGTCGGCACGGCGAAGCCGAGCACGGTCATGTCGACCGAGATCAGCAGCACCGGCAGCACCAGCACACCAAGACCGGCCCACGCCCGCGCCCCGCTGTTCACACCCGCCCCCTCGCCGTCACGCCAGACATATACCGCCCAAGATCGCCCCGGCAACCGGTTTTCTCCGGGGGTCTTCGTACGGCGCGGGCGGGGGAGCGCCGAGGTCAGGGGCCGGTGAGCTCAGTCAGGGCGGTGATCAGGCGGTCGACCTCGCGGCGGTCGTTGTAGTGGGCGAGGCCGACGCGGACGGCGCCGCCGGAGTCGCGCAGGCCCAGCACGCCGGTGGTCTCCCAGGCGTAGTTGTGGCCGTCCCACGCGTTGATCTTGCGGGCGGCCAGGTGCTCGGTGACCTGGCGCGGGGTGCGGCCCGCGAGGGTGAAGTAGGCCGTGGCGGTGCGGGCGGCGCCGCCGTCGTACGCGGTGCGGCCGTAGCCGGGGCCGTACGCCGTGACGCCGGGCAGGGCGGTCAGCCGCCGCCAGAGGTCGGCGAACAGCGTCTCCTCGTAGGTGCGCACGGCGGTCATCGACGCGACGATGCGCGCCCGGCGGTCGCCCGCCGCCTCGGGGTCGAGGCCGGCGAGGTGGTCGACCGCGGCGGCCACGCCGGCGAGGTCGGCGTACGGCGGGGTGCCGGTCTCGAAGCGGGACGGCACGTCGTCCGGCGCGGGGAGCAGCTTCTCCGGGCGCAGCTCCTCCAGGCGCGCCGGGGCGGCGATGACCGCCCCGATGTGCGGCCCGGACCATTTGTACGCGCTCGTGGCGTAGAAGTCGGCGCCGAGGGCGGCGATGTCGACCGGGCCGTGCGGCGTGGCGTGGACGCCGTCGACGTAGACGAGCGCGCCGGCCGCGTGCGCCGCGGCGGTGATGGCCGGGACGTCGGGCCGGGTGCCGAGGATGTTGCTCGCGGCCGTCACCGCGACCAGGCGGGTGCGGTCGGACAGCAGCCGGGCGTACTGCTCGGCGGGGAGCTCGCCGGTGGCCGGGTCGATCTCGGCCCACACGACGCGGGCGCCCGCGCGCTCGGCCGCCTGCACCCACGGCCGCACGTTGGCGTCGTGGTCGAGCCGGGAGACGACCACTTCATCGCCCGCGGCCCACGTCTGCCCGAGGGTCTGCGCGAAGCGGTACGTCAGCGTCGTCATGTTCGGCCCGAGGACCACGCCGGACGGGACGCCGCCCACGAGGTCGGCCACGGCCGCGCGGGCCGCGGCGGTGATCTCGCCGCTGCGCTCGCTGGCGCGGAACACCCCGCCGGAGTTGCCGATGCCGCGCTTGTAGGCATCGGAGATCGCATCGATCACCGCGCGCGGCACCTGCGTTCCCGCGGCGCCGTCGAGGAACGCGCTGCCGTTGGCGAGCGCCGGGTACAGCGCCCGCACCTGGGCGACGTCGAAAGCCATGCCGACGACCTTAGGCGGTGGCTATGACAAACCCGTACACAGGGGGCGCGCTCTACGGGCGCCGGTAGGCGAGGACGTAGCGCCAGAACAGCCGCGGGCTGACCACGGAACCGGGCAGCAGCGCGGCGGCGCGCACGCGGATCTCCGCCAGCGTCATCTCCGCGTCGCGCACCGGCGGTCGTAGCGGTGCGGGCGTCCCGGCACGCGCGTCGCGTACGGCGTACACCGCGCGCATCAGCAGGTTCAGCGCGGCGACCGGCGCCTGGCGGGCGTAATAGCCGGGGCCGGAGCCGCCCCGGCTCAGGCCGAGCACCGCGAGCACGCCGCCGGGCCGCAGCGCGTCGCGCAGCGGCGCCAGCGTGTCGAAGTCCATGTGGTGCAGGCTCGCGACGCACGAGATGAAGTCATACGTGCCGGGCGGCGGCGGGCGGTGCGCGACGTCGACCACGGCGTAGCGGACCTCGCCGCGCGGCGACTGCTCCTTCGCCGCCGCGATGACCCCCTCGTCCGCGTCGAGGGCGTCGACCGTGAGGCCGCGCGCGGCCAGGGCGCGGGCGAACCCGCCGGTGCCGCAGCCGATGTCGAGGGCGCGCTCGGCGCCCGGCGGCACGAGCCCGAGCAGCAGCGGGTGATAGTGGTCGTTGTGGTTGAACGGCACCCGCCGATCATCGCGTCGACCGTCCCCATCTCTCAGGATTTGTTGAGAATGCGCTGGTGTAGTTGAGTGTTGGCTGGGGCGGCGACGGAAGGACGCACGGATGAGGATCCTGGTTCTGGGTGGCGACGGCTACCTCGGTTGGCCGACCGCTCTGCACCTGTCGCAGCGCGGCCACGAGGTCGGCGTCGTGGACAACTTCGCCCGCCGCGAGTACGACTTCGAGCTCGGCGTCGAGTCGCTGGTCCCCATCGAGTCGCTCCAGTCCCGCGTCGCCGCCTGGGAATCCGCCAGCGGCCGCGCGATCACCGCGTACGTCGGCGACCTGACCGACGCCGGGTTCACGTACGACACGCTGCGTGACTTCCGTCCGGACGCGGTGGTGCATTTCGCGGAGCAGCGTGCGGCGCCGTATTCGATGATCGACCGGAAGCACGCGGTGTACACGCAGACGAACAACGTGGTGGGCACGTTGAACCTGCTGTACGCG
>DASXYG010000008.1:0-44269 GCA_036502625.1 Streptosporangiaceae bacterium | reverse complement strand
TGGGAGGCGACAGGTGTCGTGGGCACCGCCCCGGTAGAGGTCGAGCGGCCGGAGTCCGAGCAGGACCTCCGCCCCGATCAGCCTTATGTGACGATCGTGTGGAACGATCCGATCAACTTGATGTCGTACGTGACGTACGTCCTCCAGGCCGTCTTCGGCTACCCGAAGCGCAAGGCCGAGAAGCTGATGCTGGACGTCCACCACAAGGGCAAGGCCGTCGTGTCGGCGGGCAGTCGCGAGGAGATGGAACGTGACGTCGAGGTCCTGCACTCCTACGGGCTGTGGGCGACCCTCCGCAAGGACGCCTGAGTGACGCGCGGATTCCACCGGGCGCGCGGCAAGCGGGTGACGGCGAAGCTCGACGCGGACGAGGCCGAGATCCTGCGGGTCCTGGCCGGCCAGCTCATCGAGCTGATCTCCGCGGACGCCCCCGAGGAGGACCCCGACCCGCTGGCCGCCGAGCTCGGCCTGTCCGGCCTGGGCATGAACGGCCGCACGGAGGCGCCCGACGACCCGGTGCTGGCCCGGCTGTTCCCCAGCGCGTACACCGGCGACGACGAGGCCGCGGGGGAGTTCCGCCGGTTCACCGAGGGCGGCCTGCGCGACGGCAAGCGCGCCGCCGCCGACCTGCTGATCACCACGGTGCCCGACCACGGCGGCTCGGTCACGCTCACCGAGGAGCAGGGGCAGCAGTGGCTGCGCGCGCTGAACGACATGCGGCTCGCGCTCGGCACGCGCCTCGGCGTCACCGAGGAGGCGCACGAGGAGATCGCCGGAATGCGCTCCGACGACCCGCGCTACCCCGGGTTCGCGGCGTACGACTGGCTGAGCTTCCTGCAGGACACCCTCGTCCAGGCGTTGTACTGACCGCGGGTCTCGCGTAGCTTCCCCGTGGGGGGCCACGGTACGCAAGGGAGCGCCGTGACCGGTTCACGGTCGATGATCGTCGCCGCGGGCCTGCTCATGATCGCCGCGCAGCTCTGGATCCGCGCCGTCGTCCTCCGGAACGGCTCCTTCATCCTCGACGACTACGTGTACATCTCGCGCGCCGTCGAGGAGGGCCCGACGTTCGGCTACCTCTTCCAGAACTACGCCGGCCAGTTCATGCCGCTCGGGTTCGCCGCCACGTGGGGCCTCGCGCGGTTCGCGCCGTACGACTGGGGCGCCGCGCTCGGCCTGTTACTGACCCTCCAGGGGTGCGCGAGCCTGGCCGTGCTGCGCGCGCTGCGGGTGGTCCTCGGCACGCGGTGGCTGGTGCTGCTGCCGTTCGCGCTGTACGTCAGCACGCCCGTCACGCTCCCGGCGACCGGGTGGTACGCGGCGGGGGTCAACGGCCTGCCGCTGCAGATCGGCCTGGCGATGGCGCTCGCCGCGCACGTCCGCTACCTGCGGCGGCAGCGCACGACCTACCTCGTGCAGACGCTGCTGTGGACGGCCTTCGCGATGCTGGCGTACGTCAAGGCGGGCGCGATACCGCTGGTGCTGTTCGGGTTCACGTCGGCGTACTTCTTCAACGGCTCGTGGGCCGACGGCGTGCGCGCGGCCTGGAACCGCTACCGGCGGCTGTGGTACTGGCTGGCGCGCGTGCTCGCCGTGCAGATCGTCGTGTACGCGCTGAACTGGGGCCAGGCCACCGTCGAGGCGCGCGGTCCGGGCGCGGAGGACACCGTCGACTTCGTGACGAAGCTGGTCGTCCGCACGTTCACGATGTTCTTCGTGGGCGGCCCGTGGTCGTGGGCGGACGGCGGGCTGAACTACGCGGTGCCGGATCCGCCGCAGGCGGAGGTCGCGCTGGCGGTGGTGGTCGCGGTGGCGGTGATCGCGCTGAGCGTGCGCTACCGGCGCGCGGCCGCGCGGGCGTGGACGATCACGTTCGGCTACGTGCTCGTCGCCGACTGCCTGCCCGTGCTGTTCGGCCGGGTGCCGATCGCGGGCGCCTGGCTGGGCTCGGACAGCCACTACGTCGCCGACGCCGCGCCGCTGCTCGCCGTCTGCGCCGGCCTGGCGTTCCTGCCACTGGCCGGGGAGAAGGAGCCGTACGTACGGCCGCTCCCGGCCGGCGCGCTGCTGCCCGCGGTCGCCGGGGTGGCGGCCGGCGCGGTGGTGGCGGGGTCGTTCGTCAGCGTGCGCGACTACGGCCGCGCGCTCGGCCACCGGGAGGGCCGCGCGTGGCTGGCCGCCGCGACCGCGACGCTGCGCCGCGGCCCGGACCTCGGCGCGGTCTTCCCCAGCGCGGTGCCGCCCCGCGTCCTGCCCGCGACGTACGGGAACCGCGCCTGGTCGACGCACGTGCTCGCGCCGGTGGCCAGCGCGGCGCAGCGGCGGGTGCTCGGCCGTCCGCGGCCCACCGAGGAGCCGTTCGTCTTCGGCGCCGACGGGCGGCTGCGCCCGGCCGGGGTGTTCGGCGTCGCCGCGAAGCCGCCCCCGTACGGCGGCACGTGCTGGTACGTCGGGAAGAAGCCGGTGGACGTCGCGCTCACGCGCCAGGTCGGCGACGGCGACTACGCCATGTCGCTGGGGTTCCTCGCCTCCCGCCGTACCGGCCTGCGGATCAGCTTCAACGGCGGGCGGACCGTCGCGATCACCGCGCGCCCGCGGCTCGGCCGCTACACGTTCATGATCCATGGCGCGGGCGCCGCCGTACGGGTCGCCAAGTCGGTGCCGACGGCGCCGCTGTGCGTCACCGACATCACCGTGGGCTACGCGGTCCCGGCCGGCCGCTGACCGTACGCGCGTCTGCGCGAAGGGGGTGCGGATTCGGCTACCCGGGCGTAACTTGTCGGGGCGGGCGCGGACTTCACGGGCGATCGCGAGGAGGCGCCGTGCCGGACACCGAGACCGTTCAAGCCCCCGCTAGCGGCCGGGGAACCGGCCGATGGAGCCGGCCCGGCCGCCCCCTCGACCTGGTCTTATTCGCCGGATGCGCGATCGTCGCCGGCCAGTTGTGGCTCAAGGGCGGCGTGCTGAGCCGGTCGTTCTTCCTCCAGGACGACTACGCCCAGATCGCCGCGGCCGCGCACCGCGCGCCCAGCCTCGGCTACCTCTTCCAGAACCACGACGGCCGGTTCATGCCGCTCGGCTACGCGGTGACCTGGCTCCTCACGCGTTTCCGCCCGTACGACTGGGGCGCCGCGACGGCCGTGCTGCTGACCCTCCAGGGGTGCGCGAGCCTGGCGCTGCTGCGCGCGCTGCGCGTGATGTTCGGCTCGCGGTGGGCGGTGCTCGTGCCGTTCGCGCTGTACGCCGTCACGCCGCTGACCATGCCCGCGCTCGGCTGGTACTCCGCCGCGCTGAGCTCGCTGCCGTCGCAGGCGGCGCTGGCGATGGCGCTCGCCGCGCACGTCCGCTACCTGCGCCGCGAGCGCACCACGTACCTCGTGCAGACCGTCGGCTGGGTGGTCGTGGGGATGCTCGCGGGCCCGAAGGCGGCGGTCATCCCGGTGCTGGCGTTCGCGGTGACGTCCGCGTACTTCTTCACCGGCACATGGGCGGAGGCGGCGCGCGCGGCCTGGCAGCGGCACACCCGCATGTGGTGGTGGCAGCTCCGCGCGCTGGCCGCGCTGATCGTGCTGTACGCGCTGAGCTGGATCGGCGCCGGCACGCGCGACGACCTCGGCGGCATGGACGCCGACCAGGTCGCCGGGTTCGCCGGACGGCTGCTCGGCCAGACGTTCCCGCTGTACTTCGTCGGCGGCCCGTGGCGGTGGGCGCCCAACGGGGAGGACTACGCGACGCCGCACCCGCCGGACGGCCAGGTGCTGCTCGCGCTCGCGGTCGTCGTCGCGGTCGTGTGGACCAGCGTGCGCTACCGGCGCGTGGCGTACCGCGCGTGGCTGATCCTGCTCGGCTACCTGCTGGTCGCGGACGTCGCGCCGGTGGTGTTCGGGCGCGCGCCGCGGCTGGGCGCGTTCCTCGGCGTGGACGCCCGCTACGTCGCCGACGCCGCGCCCGTCCTCGCGATCTGCCTGGCCCTGGCGTGCACGGCGCTGGCCGGGGAGAAGGAGCCGTACGTTCGGCCGATGCCCGCCGGCGTGCTGCTGCCCGGGGTGGCGGGGCTGGCCGGGGGAGCCGTGGTGATCGCGTCCGTGTGGTGCCTGGACGCGTACCGCGACCGGCTCGGCGGCACGCAGGGCCGTGCGTTCCTGGTCACCGCGCGGCGCGAGCTCGCCCGTACGCCCGACCTGCGCACGGTGTTCCCCGACTTCGTGCCGACGCGGATGATGGACGCGTCCTTCGGCGCCGACCGGCTGACCACCCGGGTGCTGGCGCCGCTGCTGCCCGCGTCCCGGCTGGCCGAGCTGGCCCATCCGCGGCCCACCCGGCACCCGCTGGTGCTCGACGCGTACGGGCGGCTGCGGCCCGGCGCCGTGTTCGGCACCACGGGAACGCCGCCGCCTGACGGTTCGGGCTGCTGGAAACTGGGCGCGCTGCCGCGCATGATCACGCTGGCCAAGCCGCTGCGCGTGGCCGACTACGTGGTGGCGGTCGGCTACCTGGCCAGCAAGCCGGCCCGCGTGGAGGTGCGCTACGGCCAGGGCGGCGTGGCGCGCGCGGCCTTCACCGTACGGCCGAAGTACGGCCGGTTCACGTTCGCGCTGCACGGCGGCGGCGCCGCGCTGGCCACGACCCGGCTGAGCGGGCCGGGCCGGGTCTGCGTCACCGACGTCGCGGTCGGCTATGCGGTGCCGGCGGCGCGATGACCCGTTCCAGCAAACGCTTGATTGCTACCGTGATACGCCAGTCGCCGGCCGATCGTGGGGTGCTGCCGTGACCGACACGCGAACCGATGCCGGCCGCCCGGTCGCCGGGGCCGGCCCCGGGCGCGTCCGCGTGCCGCCGGTCGTCACCGCCGCGGTGGCGCTGATCGCCGTCCAGCTCGTGTGGAAGCACGACCTGCTGAACCGCGCGTACTTCATCAACGACGACTACATCTACCTGTACCGCGCGGTCACCCAGCACCTCGGCTGGGACTACCTGATGTACAACTACGACGGCCAGATCATGCCCGTCGGGTTCGCCATCGCGTGGGTCCTGGCGCACACGGCGCCGCTGAGCTGGGCCGCGGCGTCCGGGGTGACGCTGGCGATGCAGGCGGCGGCGAGCCTGGCGGTGCTGTACGCCCTGCGCGTGCTGTTCGGGCCGCGGTGGGTGATCCTCATCCCGCTGGCCGTCTACCTGATCACCCCGCTGACCGTGCCCACGCTCGGCTGGTGGGCGGCGAGCCTGAACAACCTGCCGATGCAGATCGCGCTGCCGATGGCCATCGCCGCGCACGTCCACTACCTGCGGCGGGGGTCGTACGGTTACGCGCTCCAGGCGGCGGGCTGGATCCTGCTGGCGCAGGCGAGCTACCTCAAGGGCGGCATCATCCCGCTGGTGCTGCTGGCGCTGACCTCGGCGTACTACGTGTCCGGCGCGTGGGACCGCAACCTGCTGGCCACGCTGCGCCGCCACGGCCGGGTGTGGGCGCTGTACGGCGGGCTGATGGCGCTCCAGGCGGCCGTCTACCTCATGCGCTGGAACTCCGGCACGCGCACCCACCTGCTCAGCCCGAAGTTCGGCCAGTCGCTGTCGTTCACGTGGCGGCTGGTCGGCGAGACGTTCGTGACGTACGCCGTGGGCGGCCCGTGGACCTGGGTGACCGCCGGGATCGACTACGGCACGCCGCGGCCGTCGGCGGTCCAGGTGGTGGCCGGCTGGCTGGTGCTGGCCGCGCTGGTCGCGCTGAGCGTCCGCTACCGGCGGGTGGCGCACCGCGCGTGGATCATCCTGTTCGCGTACGTGCTGCTGGCCGACGTCCTGCCGCCGCTGCTCGGCCGCATGGCGGTGATCGGCCCGATCATCGGCTTCGAGACCCGCTACGTCGCGGACGCCGCCCCGCTGGTGGCCATCCTGGGCGCGCTGGCGTTCCTGCCGCTGGCGGGGGAGCGCGAGCCGTACGTACGGCCGCTGCCGTCCGGCGAGCACGTGCCCGCGGGCGGCAGGGTGCCGTCCAGGGAGCACGTGCCCGCGGGCGGCAGGGTGCCGGCGGGCGCGTCGCGTGGCGGGCCGCTTCCGGTGATCGCGGGCGTGGCCGCGGGCGCGTACATCGTCTCGTCCCTGTGGTCGGTGCACGGCTACACGAAGCTCCTCGGCGACACCCGCGGCGCGGCGTACATCGCCAACGCGCGCTCCGCGCTGCGCCACGTCCCGCCGAACGCCGTCATCTACCCGCGCCGCATGCCCGGCTACGTCATGAACCCGCTGTTCGCCGCCCGCGCGATGTCCCCCGACCTGCTCGCGCCGCTGGCCCCGCCCGGACAGCGCGCGGCCCTCCTGAGCCGCGCCCCCACCGAGGTGCCGCTGGTCTTCGACGACACCGGCACCCTCAAGCCCGCCAAGGTCGTCGGCTCGCACAGCGGCGCCCCCGCCCCCGGCCACGCCTGCTGGGAGACCACGTTCGGCGCCGTCCAGATCCCCATGACCGGCCACGTCCCCGAAGGCACCTGGACCGTCCAGCTCAGCTACATCACGGCCACCCCCACCTCAGTCGTCGCCGACCTGGGCGACGGCCACGCGGTAGCCCCGGTAACCCGCAAACTAGGCCGCGTCTTCTTCCCCATCACGGGAAGCGGCGACCAGATCAAGATCACCGCCCCCCCGTCCGCCCACGTCTGCATCGGCGACGTGACAATCGGCTACACCGACGCGGCCATGTAGCCAGGTAGCCGCGCGCCGCGGCATCCCCCGTAAAGGATCGCTCGCGGGCTGCGGTTAGCCTTTTGGGCATGTTGAGTATTGGCCGGGGGATCTATGAGCGGATCGTGGCGCATGCGCGGCGTGATCATCCGGATGAGGCTTGTGGTGTGGTGGCCGGGCCGGAGGGGTCGGATCAGGCTCTGCGGTTCGTCGAGATGACGAACGCCGAGCGGTCGCCGACCTTCTACCGGTTCGACTCCGCGGAGCAGTTCCGGGTGTGGCGGGAGATGGACGACAACGACGAGGAGCCGGTGGTCGTCTACCACTCGCACACCGCCACGGAGGCGTACCCGTCGCGTACGGACGTCTCCTACGCGTCCGAGCCCAACGCGCACTACGTGCTCGTGTCGACGCGGGAGCCCGATGACGTGGAGTTCCGTTCGTACCGGATCCTCGACGGCGAGGTGACCGAGGAAGAGGTCAAGATCACTTCCTGAGCCGGCGTGCGGCGCGGAATTAACCGGGCCTCCCGGCGCGCTTCAGCCTGTTGAACCCCGATACCGGAAGATCTGGAGCCCTCATGGCCATCGAAGTCCGCATCCCGACCATCCTGCGCACCTACACCGACGGCGCCAAGGCCGTCGAGGGCGCGGGTGACACGCTCGCCGCCGTGATCACCGACGTGGACTCCCGCCACCCCGGCATCCAGGACCGGCTCGTGGACGACAACGGGCTGCGCCGCTTCGTCAACGTCTACCTCAACGACGAGGACGTACGGTTCCTCGGCGGCCTGGAGACCAAGGTGAACGACGGCGACACGGTGACCGTGCTGCCCGCCGTCGCCGGCGGCGCGCGCTAGCCATGAGGTACGACTCCCTGCTCGACTCCCTCGGCGGCACGCCGCTGGTCGGCCTGCCGCGCCTGTCGCCGAGCCCGGACGTCCGCATCTGGGCGAAGCTCGAGGACCGCAACCCGACCGGCTCCGTCAAGGACCGCCCCGCGCTGTTCATGGTGGACCAGGCCGAGAAGGAGGGCCTGCTCAGGCCGGGCTGCACGATCCTGGAGCCGACGTCGGGCAACACCGGCATCTCGCTGGCCATGGTGGCGCGGCTGCGCGGCTACCGCCTGGTCTGCGTGATGCCGGAGAACACCTCCGAGGAGCGCCGCAGCCTGCTGCACATGTGGGGCGCGGAGATCGTGTCCTCGCCGGCGGCCGGCGGCTCCAACGAGGCGGTCCGGGTGGCCAAGCAGCTCGCCGAGGAGCACCCCGACTGGGTGATGCTGTACCAGTACGGCAACGAGGCGAACGCCCGGTCCCACTACGCCACCACCGGCCCGGAGATGCTGGCCGACCTCCCGTCGATCACCCACTTCGTCGCCGGCCTCGGCACCACCGGAACCCTCATGGGCGTCGGCCGCTACCTCCGCGAGCAGGTGCCCGGCGTGAAGGTCATCGCGGCCGAACCGCGCTACGGCGAGCTCGTCTACGGCCTCAGGAACGTCGACGAGGGCTTCATCCCCGAGCTGTACGACGAGTCCGTCCTGACCACCCGGTTCTCCGTGGGCGCCCGCGACGCCCTCCGCCGTACGCGCGACCTCCTCGAACAGGAGGGCATCTTCGCGGGCATCTCCACCGGCTGCGCGCTCCACGCGGCCATCTCCCTGGCGCACAAGGCCGCGAAGGCCGGCGAGAAGGCCGACATCGCGTTCATCGTCGCCGACGGCGGCTGGAAGTACCTCTCCACCGGCGCGTACGGCGGCACGCTCGAGGAGGCCGAGCAGCGCCTGGAGGGCCAGCTCTGGGCGTGACGCGCGGGGCCGCGGTCACCCCTTGACGAACGCCAGGATGTCGTCGTTGAGCCGGTCCTTGTGGCTGAGGAACAGGCCGTGGCCGGCCGCGGCGTACTCCTTGTAGACGGCGCCGGGGATCAGCTCCGCCGTACGCCGGCCGGTGACGTCCACGGGGGCGGAGAAGTCCGCGTCGCCGTGGACGACCAGCGTGGGGATGGTGAGCCGGCGCAGGTTCTCGCGGTTGTCCGACTCGAACGCCGTGCGCTGCGTACGGATGATCGCCCAGCCGGTCGCCGACAGGCACATCCGGACCGTCCAGTCGATCATCGCCGGCGACACGTCGTTGCCGAGCTGCGTGGCGAAGAACAGTTGCGACTGCTGGGCCAGCCACTTCGGCCGGTCCGCCCGCACCAGCTCCACGAGCCGGTCGAACCCCTCCGCCGGCACGCCGCCCGGGTTGTCGTCGGTGCGCTTCAGCATCGGCAGCATCGCGGAGACGAGCACCGCACGCCGCGCCCGCTCCTCGCCATGCCGCGCCAGGTACCGGACGATCTCCGCGCCGCCGAGCGAGTGGCCCACGAAGGTCACGTCCCGCAGGTCGAGGAGGTCGACGAGCGCGGCCAGGTCGTCGGCGAGGGTGTCGAGGTCGTAGCCGCCGGACGGCCGGTCCGAGCGGCCGTGCCCCCGCCGGTCGAACGTGACGCAGCGGTAGCCGCGTTCGGCGAAGAACGGGATCTGGTACTCCCACATCTCCGTGTTGAGCATCGAGCTGGTGACGAAGACGATCGGCCGCCCCTCGCCGTACTCCTCGTAGTGCAGCCGGGTCCCGTCGGTGGTCGTGAAGAACATCTGAGCTCCCGCGTTTCGGTGGGTGACGTCCACACGGTGCCCCCGTACGCGACCGCCGTCGATTACGCGGCGGGTAACCGATCAGCCTTCGCCGCCGGCCGCCCTCCGCTTGGACGCGTCGCGCCGGAACATGTAGATCCCGACGATCTCGCCCTCGATCCGGTAGCGCTCGCTGCCCGCCTCGCCGCCCCCGCCGGACGCGCGGTGCGGGACGAAGACGTGGTTGACGTCGACGAGCGCCCAGCCCTCGTACTCGACGTCGGTCAGGCCCTGGGTCTGCGCGGCGTTCGAGCGCGCGGTGGCGCTGTGCTGGGGGCCGCGGAGGTCCATCTCGATCTCGAACCAGTCGAGGCCCCGCTCGTACGCGGCCCGCGCCTGGCCCTGGGTCGTGGCGGCGAACTCCTGGCGGTGCCGCTCCTCCTCGTGCGCCGACCACTGCGCACGGGCCTCGGCCTCGTCTTCCGCCTTCTCCTCCGCCGACTTGAACAGATGGTGCTTCTTCTCCGGCATGACCCGATTATGGCCGCCAGTCCCGGATCAGGCGCCGCGGTCCCGATCCCCGCCCGAACGCGGTTCTAGAACGTTGCGTACGATCTTCCGGGAAGCGCACCACCGGGAGGCGGGATGAGCACCACGTTCGAGCGGGCCACGGCCGTGCGCCGGGCCGGCGACGGCGTGTACGACGTCGAGCTCGACGCGGCGTACTCCATGGGCGGGCCGCTGCACGGCGGCTACCTCATGGCCACGCTGCTGCGCGCCGCGCTCGCCGACTCACCGCACCCGCATCCGGTGGCCAACGGCTTCCACTTCCTGCGCACCCCGCGACCGGGCCCCGCGCGCGTCCGCGTCGAACGGCTCAAGTCCGGCCGTACGGCGGCTACCGCGCGCGCCACGCTGATCCAGGACGACCAGGTGGTGCTCGACTCCCTGGTCTCCGCCGGCACCCTCGACCCCGTGGCCGAGCCCGACTGGCTGGGCGAGCCGCCGGAGATCGCGCCGATCGAGAAGTGCGAGGAGCCCTGGACGCTCACCCCGGACGGCCCGCCCGGGCTCGCCGGGCAGGTCGAGTTCCGGCACGACCCGGAGACCTCGGGCTGGCTGCGCGGCGAGCCGCTCGGCCGCCCGGAGATGCGCGGCTACGTCCGCATGCGCGAGCAGCCGCAGGACCCTGACCCGTACGTCCTGGCGGTGGCCACCGACGCGATGCCGCCGATCGTGTTCGGCATCGGCAAGATGGGCTGGGCGCCAACGGTCGAGCTGACCTGGCACATGCGCGCCGTCCCGGCCCCCGGCTGGCTGGCCATCCGCGTCGTGGGCCGCATGGTCGCCGACGGCTGGTTCGACGAGGACGTCGAGCTGTGGGACTCCACGGGCCGCCTGGTCGCGCAGGCGCGGCAGATGGCGCGCGTGGGCCGCTGACGGCGGTCTGGGCGCGGACGCCCCCGCTGGCGTAGCGTTGTGCGTCGTGCGTCTCACCGTCATCGGCTGCTCGGGCAGCTTCCCAGGACCGGCAAGTCCGGCGTCCTGCTATCTGATCGAGGCGGACGGCTACAAGATCGTCCTCGACCTCGGCAACGGGTCGCTCGGCGCCCTCCAGCGCTACACCGGCATCTACGACATCGACGCGGTGTGCGTCAGCCACGTGCACGCCGACCACTGCCTCGACCTGTGCCCCTACGGCGTGGCGCGCAGGTACGCCCCCGACGGCCCGAAGCCGCTGCTCCCGGTCTACGGCCCGGACGGTCTCGCCGACCGCATGGCCCGCGCGTACGACGCGGAGCCCGAGCCGGGCATGCGGGAGATCTTCGACTTCGTGACGCTGGAGCCCGGCGTGCGCGAGATCGGCCCGTTCCGCGTGACGACCGCCGGGATGAACCACGTCGTGCCCACCCTCGGCTACCGCATCGAGCACGCCGGCCGCACCCTCGCCTACTCCGCCGACACCGGCCCCACCGACGCCCTGGTCGACCTGGCGCGCGGCGCCGACCTCCTGCTGTGCGAGGCGTCCTTCGTCGACCGCCCCGGCCTGCCCGCCGACCTCCACCTGACCGGCGCCCAGGCCGCGGGCCACGCCGCGCGCGCGGGCGTCGAGCGGCTCGTCCTCACCCATTTCGTGCCGTGGAACAACACCGACGAAGTGGTCGCCGAGGCGCGCCCGCACTTCGGCGGCGTGCTCGACACCGCGCGCCCCGGAGCCGTCTATCACCTGGCCTGAGGGCCGGTAGGGTCGCTGGCATGTCCCGACCCGATGATCGCAATCCCGACCAGCTCCGCCCCGTCCGCATCACGCGCGGCTGGCTCGACCACGCCGAGGGCTCGGTGCTCGTCGAGTTCGGCCGCACCCGCGTGCTGTGCGCGGCCAGCGTCGAGGAGGGCGTGCCGCGCTGGCGGCGCGGCAGCGGCCTCGGCTGGGTGACCGCCGAGTACGCCATGCTGCCCCGCGCCACCAACACCCGCGGCGCGCGCGAGTCGGTGAAGGGCAAGATCGGCGGCCGTACGCACGAGATCTCCCGGCTGGTCGGCCGCGCCCTGCGCGCCTGCGTCGACTTCAAGGCGCTCGGCGAGAACACCATCACGCTCGACTGCGACGTCCTCCAGGCCGACGGCGGCACCCGTACGGCCGCCATCACCGGGGCGTACGTCGCGCTGGCCGACGCCGTGACGTGGCTGCGCGGGCGCCGGCCCGCCGTCGGCGACGCGCTGCTGACCTCGGTCGCGGCGGTCAGCGTCGGCATCGTCGGCAGCGAACCGCGCCTCGACCTCTGCTACGAGGAGGACTCCGCCGCCGAGACCGACATGAACGTCGTGATGACCGGCGAGGGCGAGTTCGTCGAGGTGCAGGGCACGGCCGAGGGGCAGCCGTTCGACCGCGACGAGCTGAACCGCCTGCTCGACCTCGCCGCCGCCGGCTGCGTCGAGCTGACCATGGCGCAGCGGGAGGCACTGGCCTGATGGGCATGCCGCGCTGCGTCCTGGCCACGCGGAACGCGCACAAGGTCCCCGAGCTGCGCGACATCCTGGCCGCCGCGGGCACCCCGGTGGAGCTCGTCGGCCTCGACGCCTACCCGGACGCACCCGACGTCGCCGAGACCGGGCTGACGTTCGCCGAGAACGCCCTGCTCAAGGCGCACGCGATCGCGCAGTACACCGGGGTGGCGGCCATCGCCGACGACTCCGGCATCGCGGTCGACGCCTTGAACGGCATGCCGGGCGTGTTCTCCGCGCGCTGGGCCGGCGCCCACGGCGACGACGCCGCGAACCTGGCGCTGCTGCTCGGGCAGATCGCCGACGTACCGGACGACCGGCGCGGCGGCGCGTTCGTCTGCGTGGCGGCGCTCGCCCTTCCCGGCGGCGCGGAGCACGTCGTCGAAGGCCGGCTGACGGGCCGCGTCATCCGCGAGCCGCGCGGAACGAACGGTTTCGGATATGACCCGGTATTCGTCCCGGAAGGGCACACCCGGACCACCGCGGAAATGCCGCCGGAGGAAAAGAACGCGATCAGTCATCGGGCGCGCGCATTCCGTGCGCTTTCCCCGGTGATCGCCGAAATGCTGGGCTGAACGCCCGCGTTCTCAGCGCGCCGGCGCGGCCTCTTCGAGGCCGAGTTCGGTCAATGCGTTCATGACGTACGACCGCACCGCGCGCTTGGTCTCGGCGATGATCGTCTCGTCGCCGCCCGGCGCCTTGCGGAACGCCATCGCCAGCAGCGCGTCGCCGGTGTGGATGGCGACGTGCGCGACGACGACCATGCGGTCGCTCGGTGTCATGTGGTAGCGGCGCGCCCAGAACGCGACGAGCCGGTCGGCGAGTGAGTCGTTGCTGGCCCGGTCGAGCGCGCGCGAGTCGCCGGAGAGGCCGTTGCTGAAGTAGACGGCGACGAACCCGCGGGTCTTCCTGATGAAGTCGACGTACTCGTCGATGATGCGCTCGACGCTGTGCTCCATCGGGACGTCGCCGAGGGTGCCGAGGTGGGACATGATCTCATCGAACCCGGCCGTCCAGTCGCGGACGAGCTCCACGATGATCGAGTCGACATTCGAGAAGAACTGGTAAATGGAGCCGACGGATACGTTCGCGCGCGCCGAAATGGCGGTCGTGCTCAGCGCCGGATAACCGCCCTCTTCCAGCAGTTCCGCGGCGGCGTCCAGAATGACGCGCACGCGCTGGCGGCTGCGCTGCTGGGTCGGCTGGCGGCGCAGCCCGCCGCCGACCTGATCCGCGGTCGCGCATTCGTGTCGCGATGCCCGGTCAATTCCCCGGTTCGTTTCCCGGTCGATCATCGTTCCCCTCTTGTACCGGCCTGTTCCACAGCGTATCGTTCCCGACCTGAATGTGACTCAGGTTCATGTTCGCAATCGGAGACGTGCTGGTGAACGACGACCAACCCCCCGGCCTACGGCGGGCGCTGGGCACGCCCAAGATCGTGTTCCTGGTGGTCGCCGCGGCCGCACCGCTCGTCGCGATGGCGGGCACGGTCCCGTTGTCGATCGGGGTGGGCAACGGGCCGGGCATCCCGGGCGCCTATCTTGTCGCGACGGTAACACTGCTGCTCTTCTCCGTGGGCTATGCGGCGATGAGCCGTCATATCACGCGCGGTGGCGGCTTCTACACGTACATCGCCCGGGGCCTGGGCCGGCCGCCGGCCGCGGCGGGCGCCGTCTTCGCGCTCGTGGCCTACAACGGCCTCGTCGCCGCGCTCGCCGGCGGCATCGGCTACTTCCTGAGCAGCGGCCTCGGCCTGCCCGTCCCGTGGTGGGTGCTGAGCCTGGCCGGCGTGGCCGTCATGGGCGCGCTCGGCTACCGCAGCATCGACCTCTCGGCCAAGGTCCTCGCCGTGCTCATGGTCTGCGAGATCGCGGTGCTGCTCGTCTTCGACGTCGCGGTCATCGCCGCGCGCGGCGCCGACGCGTTCACGCTGACGTCGTTCGCGCCGTCGACCGTGTTCTCCGGCGCGCCCGGCGTGGCGTTCATGTTCGCGTTCGGCTCGTTCGCCGGGTTCGAGGCCGCCGCGCTGTACGCCGAGGAGACGCCCGACCCGGTGCGTACGGTGCCCCGCGCGACGTACGCCGCCGTCCTGGTGATCGGGGTGTTCTACCTGTTCACGAGCTGGATGATGGTCGGCGCCGTAGGGGCGTCGCGGGTTCGGGCGGAGGCGGCGAAGGACTCCGGCACGTTCTTCTTGAACCTGTCCGCCGCGCAGCTCGGCGACGCCGCGTCCTCGGTGTTCGGGCTGCTGATCATCACGAGCGTGTTCGCGTCGCTGCTCTCGGCGCACAACGCGTCGTCGCGCTACCTGTTCGCGCTGGGCCGCGACCGGTTGCTGCCGCACGCCCTGGGCCGGGTGCACGCCCGCCACGCGTCGCCGTACGTCGCGAGCCTGGTGCAGACGGCGTTCACGGTCGTCGTCGTGGCGGCCTTCGCGATCGGCGGCCTCGACCCGTACCGCCAGCTCGTCACGGTCATGAGCGGGCTGTCGACGCTGGGCATCATCCTGCTCCAGACGTTCGCCTCCATCGCGATCGTCGTCTACTTCCGCAGGCGCGGCGACCGCAGGTACGCCCGCACGCTCGTGGCGCCCGTGCTCGGCTGCCTCGGCATGCTCACCGCGACCGCGCTGCTGCTGCGGAACTTCGCGACGCTCGCCGACACCCGCGCGGTGTTCATCAACTCCCTGCCGTACGTCGTGCTCGTCGTGGCCGTCGCCGCCGCCTGCTACACGCTGTGGCTGCGCCGCGCCGACGCCGGGCGCTACGCGGGGCTGGGCAACGGCGCCGACGACGCGGCGCGTACGAGGGGGGACGCATGACGTACACGATCGGCAAACTCGGCACGGTCATCGGCGAGGAGCTGTTCACCACCGACTGGGTGACCGTCGAGCTGGCCGACGAACTGGCGTTCCAGCGCGCCACGTTCGTCCGGGAGGACTACCTCGGGTTCCGGCCCGGCAACAACGACCCGTACGGCGACGGGCTGCTGTCGGGCTTCCTGCTGCTGTCCATGCTGGTCGCCTTCCACAAGCGGTACCTCCCGGTGGAGATCGGCGACGGCTACGCGCTGAACTACGGCGTCGACCGGGTGCGGTTCCTGCGCCCGGTGCTGGCCGGCGCGCGGGTGCGGTGCCGTACGGTACTGACCGGCCTCGCCGCCAAGGGCGCCGACCGCTACCGGTGCGTCACCACGAACACGCTGGAGACGGAGGACGGCGAGCCCGCGATGATCGCGGACTGGATCACCTACCTGGTCGGCTCGTCGGGGACCTGAGCCTCGGGGGAGTCGAGGAGGGGAGTAGACGGTCATGGACTACCCGGGCGAGGGCATCGTCCCGCGCGTCGATCGCGCGTACGACCTGCTCACGCACTGGTCATCGGTACGACCGGGCGCCCCGTTCGACCACCTCGGCGACGCCCGCCGCGACTACCGGCAGGCCGCTTCCGACGTGGCACGCTGCGCACAGGCGCTGCTCGCGTCGGGCGTGCGGCCCGGAGACCGCGTGGCGGTGCTGACCACGCCGCGGCCGGAGTTCATGACCGTCTTCCTCGCCTTGTCGGCGGTGGGCGCCGTGTGGGTCGGGCTGAACCCCGGCCACACCCGCGCCGAGCTCGACCACGTGGTGCGCGACAGCGCGCCGGTGCTGCTGATGACGCTGGACCGCCACGGCGACCGTTCGTACGCCGCGGACGCCGGGGCGCTGGCCGCCGCGCACCCGTCCGTACGCGAGATCGTCGCGTTAACGGGGTCCGCCGGCGGCGCGGTGCCGTTCGCGGCGTTCCTCGACCGCGCGGACGGCGGTGACCTGCCCGTACGGGTGGATCCCGCGGCGCCCGCCCTGGTGATCTACACGTCCGGCACCACCGGGCCGCCCAAGGGCGCGGTGATCAGCCACCGCGCGTTCGCCGCCGGATGCCACCTCCAGGGCACCGTCTACTACCACCCCGACCCGGCCGTACTGGCGAACCTGCCGGTCGACCACGTGGCGGGCGTGATGGACCTCGGCTGCATCCCGCTGGCCATGGGCGGCTCGCTGCACTACATGGAGGACTTCGACCCGGACGCCCTGCTCGCGCTGATCGCGGCCGAGCGGATCACCATGTGGGGGCAGATCCCGACGATCTTCGCGCTGGTGACGTCCCGGCCCGCGTACGCCGCCACCGACCTGTCGTCGCTGCGGTTCATCGGCTGGGGCGGCGCGGCCATGCCCGTCGAGCTGGTGGCCACGCTGCGGCGCACGGGCGCGCGGCTGGGCACGGTGTACGGGCTGACGGAGTCGTGCGTGGCCGTCGCGTACAACGACCCGGACGCCGACGACGAGACGCTGGCCACCACGATCGGCCGCCCCGACCCGCGGCTCGGCTTCCGCATCGCCGACCCGTCCGGGGCGCCGGCGCCCGACGGCACGCCCGGCGAGGTGCAGCTCCGCAACCCGAGCGTGATGAGCGGCTACCTCGGGCGCCCCGAGGCGAGCGCGGACGCGTTCACCGGTGACGGCTACCTGCGCACCGGCGACGTCGCCGTACGCCGGGCCGACGGGAACGTGACACTGGTCGGGCGGCTGACCGAGATGTTCAAGTCCGGCGGCTACAACGTGTACCCGCGCGAGGTGGAGACGGTCCTGGAGACGTGCCCGGGGGTGGCGATGGCGGCGGTCGTGGACGTCCCGGATCCCGTCTACTCCGAGGTCGGCGTCGCGTTCGTGGAAACCCGGCCCGGGATCGACATCGATGTCGATAATGTGGTCGCGCACTGCCGAGAACGGCTCGCGAGGTACAAAGTGCCGAAACGGTTCGTCGTCGTCGACGCCCTGCCGCGCCTGCCGGTCGGCAAGGTCGACCGCGCGGCGCTGCGCGCCCGTGCGCGTGCGGCTGCCGGCTGACCCGCGGACCGCCCGGGGCGCCCTTTCTCCTCCTGTGATCTGGCGTTTGCCGGGCGTGCCGCCCCCGTTCCCGACGTGCCCGGGGACGGGGGCGGCTTTTTCCCGGCACAAAACCCCGATGGCATCGGGGAAACGTGTGTGTCGCGCGCGTCAGCGGGGCACGGATGGGGAATCTTGATCAAAGTGCCGCGAACGGGTGCGAAGGTGTCCGGAGGCGGCCAAGATCGAGTGAGCGTGACCCCGAGCACGGTATGCACTCTGTAGGTAAAAGCAGGAGCCGATCGCGATGCCGCACGTCCCCGCCGTGCCGGCGCAGGTACGGTCAAGGAGTGCCATGCGAGTCTGGACGGCCGTCGCCACCGGGGTGATCTTCGCGATCGCGACCGGCGGGCCCGCGAACCAGACCGGCAAGTCCGCCGCGCACGACCCCGCCGACCCGCCCGAGCACGCCAGGCCCGTCGCGAACCTCAAGCCCGCCGACCTCGTCACGCAGGTCACCTCCGCCACGCAGCGCGCGCGGTTCAGCCGCTTCTCGATCACCATGCGCCCGCGCAACGGCGGGTCGCCGCACGCCGACGTCTCCGGCGTCTACCGCTTCACCCGGCCGTACGGCGCCGACGTCTCCGCGACGATCACCGCGCCCGGCCGCGACGGCACCGACCAGCGCACCCGCTTCGTGGCATCGGGCCGCTACCTCTACTTCAAGCCGCCCGGCGGCGCCGGCCTGCCGTCCGGCAAGGCGTGGGTGCGGTTCGCCCGCGACGACGACGTCGGCGCCACCCGCTATGTGCGGCCGCTGGTCCTGGAGATCGCCCGCGCGCTCGACGCCGTACGCGACTGGCGGATGTTCGCCGCCGCCGCGAAGCTGCACAAGGCCGGCACGATCACCGACGGCACCCGCATGCGCGGCTACAACGCGGCCGTGAACGTACCGCGCGCGCTGCGCGGCACCACCGACGGCACCCACGCGATGCTCGTCGACATCGCCAACCGCGGCATCGACCGCATCGGCTACACCGTGTGGCTGGACGACCGTACGAAGCTGCCCGGGCAGGCGCAGGTCGGCATGGTCTACAAGGGGCGCGCGGTGGACGTCAGGGCCGACTACACGGCCTGGGGGAAGGCCGTCACGATCCCCGTGCCGCCGGGGACGGCCGTCGTCAGGCACAGCGGCGGATGAATGATCAGATATCTCCGCGGCGCAGGTCCGCGGTGGTGTAATCTCTTGCCGAATTCGTCCGCCCTCGGCGCCGAGGAGAACGCGGTGACGCCGACCATGGCCGGTTGATCGGTGCCCCGATCGGCTGAGCGCCCTTCACCTCCGTCCGCCGAGGGCCGTGTCCTCAGCGGGCGTTACAAGCTGCTCGAACCCCTCGGCCGGGGCGGTATGGGCACGGTGTGGAAGGCGGACGACACCGAGGCCGACCGCATGGTCGTGGTGAAGGAGATCCGCCTCCAGCCCGACCTCGACGACGACGAACGCGAGCTGCTGGCCCAGCGGGCGATGCGCGAGGCGCGCGCGATCGGGCGGCTGAACCGCCACCCCAACGTCGTGGAGCTGTTCGACGTGGTCCGCGACGGCGGCGTGCCGTGGCTGGTGCTCGAGCTCGTCGAGTCGCGGTCGCTCGACGAAGTGGTCGCCGCCGACGGGCCGCTGCCGCCGGAGCGCGTCGCCGAGATCGGGGTCGAGGTGCTGGCCGCGCTGCGCGCCGCGCACGCCGCCGGGGTGGTGCACCGCGACGTCAAGCCGGGCAACGTCCTGCTGGCCGACGACGGCCGCGTGGTGCTGACCGACTTCGGCCTGGCCACCGTGCGCGGCGACCCGTCGCTGACGCTCACCGGCATGATCATCGGCTCCCCGGCGTACATCGCGCCCGAGCGGGGCCGGGGCGGCCGGGTGCGCCCGGAGTCCGACCTCTGGTCGCTCGGCGCCACGCTGTACCTCGCCGTGGAGGGCCGCACCCCGTACGACCGCCGCAAGTCGCGCGCGCTCGTGCACACCGGCATGGCCGGCGACCCCGAGCCGATGGCCAACGCGGGCCCGCTGCGCCCGGTGCTGCTCGGCCTGCTGACCTCCGACCCCGACAAGCGCCTGCGCGCCGACGAGGCCACCCGCAAGCTCAAGCGCATCGCCGACCCGCCCAAGCCCAAGTCCGGCACCCACTCCTCCGGCCGCCGCAGCCGCTCCTCGGCCCCGCGCAAGCCGTCCGAGGGCATCCACCGCGTCCCCGCCGAGACCCGCCGCACCCCGCAGCCCGCGCCCACCTCGGCCGGCCGCCACCGCGAGCCCACCACCCCCGGCCCCGGCTATCTGCCGTACATCGTGGTCGGCCTGGCCCTCGTCGCCATCCTGACCGTCATCCTCCTGGCCGTGTACATCTGACACGCGCCTCGCAGAAGCCAGCGAAATCCCGCCCATGCGCCTCAGCACGTACGCCCGCCGCGCCGTCGTGGCGCTGCTCGTCGTCGCGGCGGCTCTGCTTCAACGCGTCCACCCACAACGACGCCCTGGCCTTCGCCGTAACGGCCCGCGGCACTGACAACTACGTGGCAGCGCTCTCCTGGGGCGAGATCGACCCAGATTTCGGCGCCACCCCGGCCCTCCTGGCCTACACCGAGGACCACAAGCCCCTGCCCCGCCCGCGCCTGATCGTCCCCGGCGACCTCAAGGGCGGCCGCTACGTCTCCAACGTCGCCACCGTGAGCCTGCACCGTGTAGCGAGCTAACACCCAGGCCACCAAGGACAAGCGAAGTAGCCAGCCCGCACAGGAGAGAGATACGCAGCCCCCGCAACCACCGAGCGCGGGGGTCCGGGGGGCTCGGCCCCCCGGGCAATATGACGAATGGCCAGCGGGGAAGCCGCGCAGCGGCGACCACGCTGCGCCTAGGGCATTCGTGGGGCCGGCGAGATTCGAACTCGCACTGGAACGGACCTAAACCGTTTGCCTCTGCCGTTGGGCTACGGCCCCGGTTGGGAGGGTCAGACGCCTAGGTCTTTGCGGAGGCGGGTTACGTGGCCCGTGGCCTTCACGTTGTAGTAGGCCTTTTCGATCTTGCCTTCGGGGTCGATGACGAAGGTGGAGCGGATGACGCCGACCGTGAGCTTGCCGTAGAGCTTCTTTTCGCCGAAGGCGCCGTAGGCGTCCATGACGCCCTTGTCGAAGTCGGACAGGAGGGGGAACGTGAGGCCCTCGTTGTCGGCGAACTTGCGGAGCTTGTCGGGCTTGTCGGGGGACACGCCGATGACGGCGGTGCCGGCGGCGGCCAGTTCGTCCAGGACGCTGGAGAAGTCGTTGGCCTGGGTGGTGCAGCCGGGCGTCATGGCGGCGGGGTAGAAGTAGAGGATCACGCGCCGACCGCGGTAGGAGGCGAGGCTGACGGGGTTGCCGTCGGCGTCGGGCAGCGTGAACTCGGGTGCGACGTCACCGGGCTCAAGCCTGGTCTCGCTCACGGATCCTCCTTGGAAATGGTCGGTCATCCAATACCGTACCGGGAGGATGGAGGGGCGCCGCCGACGACCGCCGGAACGGCGCCCGCGAGTCTTGGAGGTGCGGTGGCGTGCGCGCGATGACCGTGATCCCCGGTAAGTCGGGGTCCGCAGAGGCGACCGAGGTTCCCGATCCGCCCGTCAGTGACGGGTCGATCCTGGTGGAGGGCATCAGTGTCGGGATCTGCGGCACCGACAGGGAGATCGTCGAGGGTGGCCACGGGGCGCCGCCGGCGGGCCGGGAGCGCCTGGTGATCGGCCACGAGTCGCTCGGCCGGGTGGTCTCCGCGCCGGACGACGCGGGGGTCGCGGTGGGCGACACCGTGATGGGCGTCGTACGCAGGCCCGACCCGGTGCCGTGCGAGCGGTGCGCCGTCGGCGAGTGGGACTTCTGCCGCAACGGCCGCTACACCGAGCGCGGCGTCGAGGGCCGCGACGGCTACGGCGCGGAGTACTGGCGGATCGAGCCGGAGTTCGCCGTACGCGTCGACCCCGCCCTCGGCGTGCACGGCGTGCTGGTGGAGCCGGCGAGCGTCGTGGCGAAGGCGTGGGAGGAGATCGACCGGTTCCGCGCCAGGTCGTCGGTGCCGGGCCGCCAGGCGCTGATCACCGGGGCCGGGCCGATCGGGCTGCTGGCCGCGTTGCTCGGCGTGCAGCGCGGCCTCGACGTCCACGTCCTCGACCAGGTCACGTCCGGCGTCAAGCCGGACCTCGTGGCCGCGCTCGGCGCGACGTACCACCACGGCGACGTCGCGGACCTCGGCCTGGCGCCCGATGTCGCGGTCGAGTGCACGGGCGTGGGCTCCGTGGCGTTCGGCGTGGCCCGTACGTCCGCCCCCGGCTCGGTGATCTGCCTGGCCGGCCTGTCCGCGGGCCACGGCGCGGCCCCCGTGGACCTCGACGCGCTCGCCAAGAGCCTCGTCATGTCCAACACCGTCATGTTCGGCACGGTCAACGCGGCCCTGCGGAACTACGCCCAGGCCGCGGAGGCGCTGGCCGCCGCCGACCAGGCCTGGCTGGAACGCCTGATCACCCGCCGGGTGCCGCTCGCCTCCTGGCCCGACGCCCTGGAAAGGCGCGGCGAGGACGTGAAGGTGGTCGTGGACCTGCGAGACTGATCCTCTACGCGGCGGGGCGGTACGGAAGGACGATGGTGATGGCGGGAAGCGAGATCGACGCGCGCGATCCGGACGGGCTTGAACGGCAGATCGAGGCGACCCGCGCCGAGCTGGCGCGGACGATCGACTCGATCGCCGACAGGGTCGCGCCGAAGAACGTGGCGCGGCGGAGCGCCGAGAAGGTCAAGGAGCAGGCCGGCCACGTCGTGGAGACGGTGACCGGCGCGCTGACCGGTGTCGTACGCGGCGAGTCGCGGCGCGTCGACCCGGAGTCGGGCATCGCCGACGACATCATGAGCACCGACTACCGCCGCCTGCCGGTCTCACGCGGGGTCCTGATCGGCGGGGCCGCGACGGCCGTCGCCATCACGGCGATCGTCATCTGGCGGCGGCGCCGCAGGTGATACCCGCGCCGGCCGCCGCGGTGGCCCCGTACGCAGGGCGATCCACGCGGCGGCCAGGCCGCAGAGCGCGGCGAGCAGGTGGCCGAGGTCCCAGACCGTACGGTTGATCAGCAGCGGGGCCAGCAGGAGCAGCGTGAACGCCACCGCGGCCAGCGCACGGAACCGCCCGCGCATGAGCAGGACGGCCGCCGCGACCCCGCCCACCATGACGTAGCTGACGCCGACGTCCGTGCTGTACGCCAGCGACGCGGGGGCGCGGCCGGTGGTGATCGCGTGGGTCTCGACGGCCGCGGTGAGCAGCGACCCGAGCACGTGCGCGGCCGTCCCGATGATGATCATGCGGGGCGGCCCGTAGCGGCGCTCGGCCCACGCGACGACGGTCACGAAGACCGCGATGTAGACGCTGAGCCCGTTGCCCCGGTCGGCCACCCACAGCCCGCTGTCGATCAGCCCGCTGAGCGGCTTGAACCGCAGCCGCGCCAGGTTCGTGCTCTGCAGCGTGGTGAGCAGGTCGATCAGGTGCGGCGGCGCGGACTGCTGGATGATCGTCGACGCCGTGAACACCACGACGTACGTGAACGTGGCCGGCGCGGACAGCGCCCACGCGTAGACCGCCCGTGTCCACGGCGACAGCCGGACGACGAGCCGCGCCGCCCACCCCCACCAGCGGGCGCCGCCCTTGAGCAGATACCAGGCGACCGACAGCCCGATCGCCACCCCCGGAATCACGCGCTCACGATCGCACGACCGCGCCGCGCCCCAGGGAAACCGCGCCGCCGGTGCGGGTCAAGCCTCGGTCAGGCGCCCTCCCAGAGCACGAACGCGGCGCCCGCGGGGTCGGTGAGCACGGCCATGGCGCCCTCGGGGATCTCGACGCGCTCGCGGACGACCGCCGCGCCGAGGCCGCGCGCCTTCGCGGTGGCGGCGCCGAGGTCGTCCACCGGCACGTACGGGACCCACTGCGGACGGCGTGCGTCGTCCGGCGCCAGCTCGGTGAAGCCGCCCCAGGGCCCGGCGCCGTCGGTCAGCATCGGGACGGTGGACGGCCCGGCGGGCACGTCGGTGACGGTCCAGCCGAACAGCCCGGTGTAGAAGGCGCGCGCCGCCTCCACGTCGGTCGTGCGCAGGTCGAAGAACAGGAACGGAGCGGGCACGATGCCTCCCTCGTAATAGGACACGTGTCCCGAACTATAGGCCAAGCGTCCTGAAATTGGGACGGGCGTCCTGAGATCGCTAGAGTGGGCCGGGTGAACACCCGCGAGGAGGCGCACCGCTGGTCGCCGAACCAGCTCGACAAGCGGCGGCGGATCGTCGAGGCGGCGCGTACGGTCCTGGCCCGCGACGGCCTGGCCGGATGCACCGCGCGTTCGGTGGCCGAGGCGGGGCCGCTGACGAAGAGCGCCATCCACTACTACTTCTCGGACATGGACGACCTGGTGGACCTCGCCATGGCCGGGCACATCGACGCGTTCGCCGCGCGCGTACGGGCCGCCGCGGACCACCACAGGAAGCCGGAGACGCGGTTCTGGGCGGTGGTGCGGGAGTACCTGGAGACGTTCCGCGAGATGCCCGGCACGGCGCGGCTGTGGTTCGAGTACTGGATCGACGCGACGCGGAAGGGCCGGCCGGCGGCCATCGAGCGCAGCCACGCCCAGGTGGCCGCGGTCTTCGCCGAGCACCTGGCGGCGGCCGGGGTCGCCGACGCGGGCGACCGCGCGGACGCGCTGTTCACGTACCTGCTCGGCGCGGTCGTACGCCAGGCCGTGCGGCCGCGGCCGTTCTCCGAGCTGCGCCCGCGGATCGCCCTGCTCGCCGGGCTGGACTGACGGCGGTCCGGCGCGCGGGCGGCCCGCGCGCCGGATGCCGTACGGGTCAGCCGAGCGGCGCGGCCTGGCTGTACGTGCCGCCCTTCTTCGCCTCGAAGGCGAACAGCAGCGTGCTGCCCTTTCCGGCCTTCGGTGCGGCGACGGTGGTGTGGGTCATGCCCTGCCGGTCCACGGTGATCGTCTTGCTGCCCAGCGTGCCGTTGTTCCAGACGTACACGTGGGCGGTGCCCGGGCCGGTGGCCGCGAACTCGAACGTCACCTTGCCGTTGCCGAGGAACGGGTGGCCGGTCATGCGGGCGGTGTCAAGCGGCGGCGCCTGCGGCCCGCCGGCCAGCGGGATGCCGGTGGCCGCCGCCTGCGCGATCGACTGCGGCGACTCCACCGACATGGCGGCCGTCTTCGGCATCACCGGCGGCGGCGCCTGGGTCGGACGCCCGGACGGCGGGGTGTAGCCGGGCAGCGTGGCGTGGCCCCAGCGGTACGGGTCGCCCTGGACGCCGCCCCACGTGGACCACCCGATGCGGGTCTGGCCGGTCTTGTCGGTGGTGTCGGAGTCGTACACGAAGAGGTTCATGGCCATCTTCCGCGGGTCCACGGCGGCCGGGAGGTCGGCCATCGGGATCTTGGTCTCGATCGTGTAGCCCTTGTAGTCCGCCTTGTCGATCGTGGACGCGACCGTCATGCCGGGGGCGGTCTCGGCGCCGGGGCCCTGGTGGTTGTCGGCGTCGCGGGCGAAGCACGGCTTGCCGTCGGTGTCGGTCGGGAAGATGCCGGCCTTGAACGTCGACGCGGTGTTCTCGGCGTCGCCGCGCGGGTCGATGGCCAGCTCGACGGAGTCCGTACGCCAGTGCCGCTTGCAGTCCGCCGGGTCGAGCACCGAGCCGAGCTTGTCGTCGGTGACCTTGACGTAGAAGTAGAGGTCGTCGCCGTTGCGGGCGACCTTGGCGGTGGCGGAGCAGTCGGCGGCGGACGCGCAGTCGTCGCCCTCCCACTTCCGCGACAGGTCGAGCGCGGCGCCCGGGTACTCGTCCGCGCTCGCCGTGCCGTCCACCTTGGGCGCGGTGGCCGCCTCGGGGATCGTGGTGACCGGGACGAGCTCCAGCGCCGCCTTCGCCGTGGCCGTGGTGCCGCCGTCGGACGTGGTGGTGATCGTGTAGTCGTAGTCGCCGCCGGTGCCGCCCTGGTTCGCGGTCGGCAGGGACGTGTCGCTGTTCCGTACGGTGAAGCTCACGGATCCGGACGCGCCGGGCGCCAGCGGTCCGTACGGCTTGCTCGCCGCGTCGGCGGTGAAGCCCTTCGGGAGGTTCAGCGCCACCTTGCCGGACCGCGCCGCCGCCGAGGTGTTCCGCAGCGGCACGGCGACCGTGCGCGACTCGCCGGAGCCGAGCGTCAGGACGTGCTTCACCCGCCCGACGAGCTGCGGAACCCCCTGCTTGGCCGCCCAGGAGTCGAAGTCCGCGACGCCGGGCAGCGGCTGCTGGGCGGCGGTGACGTCCGGGGTGACCTCGACCTCGCGATCGGTGGTGCCGGTGGCGCGTCCGGACGTCAGCGTGGCGGCGATCCGCGTACGGCCCGGGTCGGCCGAGGCCGGGGGCGTGACGGTGAACGCGGTGGTGCGCTCCGACGCGCGCGGTGCGCCCAGCCTGCCGCCACCGGTGACCGTCCAGCCGTCCGGCACGGCGAGCCGCACCGAGCCGCGCGCGACGCCCCGCGTGTGCGCGGTGACCGTGATCGGCTCACCGGGCGCCGTTCCGAACGAGTCGGTGGTCAGGGAGAACTCGGTGCCGAGCGGCAGCCCGCCCTTCGCGGGCGTGGTGGCGCCCTCCAGCATGGCGTTGGCGGCCGTGTTGCCGGCGGTGAACGGCACGCGGCTGTCCACCTGCGTGAAGTAGTCGCAGCCGATCTTGGCCGGGTCGGTCGGCGCGTCCGCGGTGCCCGCCCAGCCCTGGCTGGCGTACTCGCGCTGCGCCTCCGCCTCGATCTGCGCCCACGTCTTGCCCTGCGCGGCGGACTTCCGGCCCGCCCAGATGCCGTACGTGTCGGTGGCCGGATCGCTGCCGGCCGCCTTCACGCAGCCGGGCCCGGTCGGCGACGCCGCGTTGCCGCCCTGGACGAACAGCCGCGCGGCCCGCCACGGCTTCAGGTGCTGGCCGGGGTACGCCTTGGGGTCGGCGGCCTGGTAGTAGCCCTGGACGGCCTGGCGCCCGGCCTCCTGGTGGTTGCCGTGCTGGCCGGGCAGCGGGTCGGGCGCCATCGTGACGATGACCTTCGGCCGCGTCTCGCGGATCAGCCGTACGACCTTCTCCTGCGTGGCCGCGGCGTCCCAGACGTCCTCGGTCAGCGGTGCGCTCACGGTGTAGTAGAAGTCGACCTTGTCGAGGTAGTGGATGTCGTGCACGCCCGCCTTGCCGACCGCGCGCCGCTCCTCGCCCTCGCGCAGCAGCCCCAGCGGCGGCCCCTCCTCGGGCCCGACCGCGTTGCCGCCGCCCTCGCCCCGGGTGATCGTCAGCACGCCCGTACGCACATGGTGGTCCTCGCCCCACTGGCCGAACGTGGACAGGCTGCCCGCCTCGTCGTCCGGGTGCGCCCCGATGAAGAGCACGTCGAGCCGCCCGTGGTCCGGGGCCGGAGCGGGCGCGCGCTGGGGCGACGCGAGCGCCGGGTTCCCGAGTACCAGGAGCCCGGCCGCCACCACCAGGCCCGCAACCGCCGATCGTCGTCGCATCACGCCACTCCCGCCTGCGGCCCGAGAAAGGACCGCTCCAACGGAGATCATCGGCGATCAGGGGGCCGGAGTCGAGGGTCTGGGCCGTCGCGTCCACCGGCGGTACGCGATCGCGGCGGCGCCGATGGCCAGCGGCCACAGCAGGTGCGGTCCGGTGAGCGCGAGGACGGCGGCCATCGCGACCAGCGCCACCAGGGCCGCCCACCACGCGAGGCCGCCGCGCGGCAGCAGGCGCAGCCCGGCGGCGGTGCCGACCACGTACACCGCGGCGAAGCACGCCGTGGTCACCTGTACCGACGACTGTGCGTCCGCGCCGGTCAGCCACAGCACCGCCAGCGTGACCGCCGCGCCGGACGCCACCGTGGCCAGCGCACGGCGCGGCACCTGGCCGGCCCCGCCGCCGCGGGCGAGCCCGGCCGGCAGCGCGCCGTCGCGGCCGAGGGCGGCGGCGAGCTTGGCGGACGCCCCGATGTAGGCGTTCATCGTGCCGAGCGTGAGCACGACCGCGACCGCCGTGGCCGCGGCGCGCGCCGGCCCGCCCACCCCGGTGGCGAACAGGTCGGCGAGCGGCGCGCCCGTACGGCCCAGGCGCGGCCCGAGCACCGCCACGCTGGCGTACGCCACGCCGAGGTACAGCACGCCCACCACGGCGAGCGCCACCGCCGTGGCGCGCGGCAGGTCGCGCGCCGGGTCGGCGAACTCGCCGGACAGGTGGGTGACGGCCTCCCAGCCCTGGAACGACCAGACGAGCAGGGTGGCGGCCAGGCCGACCGCCGTCCAGCCGTGCGGGGCGAACGGGTGCAGGTTCGCCGCGCGGGCGTGCGGCAGCGCCACCGCCACCGCGGTCACCAGCAGCGCCGTCAGCACGCCCGCGAGCCCGAGTTGCAGCCGGCCGCTCATCCGCAGGCCCACCGCGTTGGCCGTGACCCCGACGGCCATCAGCGCCGCGGCGACCGCGAACGTCGTGGTCCGCGACCCGCCGACGAGGGATGCGACGTACGCGCCACCGAACAGCCCGAGCGCCGGCACGCCGATCATCACCGCGATCCAGAACCACCAGCCGGTCACGTCCGCGGTCGTCCGGCCGAACGCGCGAGCGGCGAACGTCGCCACGCCGCCCGCGTCGGGATGCCGGCGCGCCAGCGCGGCGAACACCCCGGCCAGCGGAATCGAGGCGAGGATGAGCGCCGCCCACGCGACCAGCGAGGCGGGGCCGGCCGTACGGGCGGCGAGCGCGGGCAGGGCGATCACGCCGGTGCCGAGGACGGCGCCGACGTACAGCGCGATGCCGTGCGGCAGGGAGATGCGGTAGCCGGACGGGGTCCGGGCGCGGGCAGGTGCGGACATGCCCCGACTCTGCGTCCCGGGGCGGGGGTGCTGACATGGGGTGCGGCGCCAAGGACCGATAAGTTCGCGCCATGCACACGGTGGCGGTGGTCGTCCCTGACGGCGCCCTGACATTCGAGCTCGCGGTCCCCTGCGAGGTGTTCGGCACCGACCGGTCCTACCTCGGGGTGCCGTGGTACGGCTTCCGGATGTGCGCGGCCCGGCCGGGTCCCGTACGGCTGTCCGGCGGCTTCACCGTCGACGCCGGCTACGGCCCCGAGGGCGTGGCCGCCGCGGACACGGTGATCGTGCCGCCCGGCGCGAGCACCGGCGACGTCACGCCGCCGGAGCTGCTGGACGCGATCCGCGCCGCGCACGCCCGCGGCGCCCGGATCGTGTCGATCTGCGCGGGCGCGTTCATCCTGGCCCAGGCGGGCCTGCTCGACGGCCGCCGCGTCACCACGCACTGGATGTACGCCGAGGACCTCGCGCGCCGCTACCCGGACGCCAAGGTCGACGCCGCCGCGCTCTACGTCGACGACGGCGACGTGCTCACGTCAGCGGGCACCGCCGCCGGGCTCGACCTCTGCCTGTACCTGATCTCCCGCGACCACGGCGCGCACGTGGCCGCGGGCGTCGGGCGCAGGCTCGTCGTGCCGCCGCACCGCGACGGCGGGCAGGCGCAGTTCATCGAGCAGCCGCCCGCGCCGCGCGGCACCGGCCTCGGCCCCGTGCTCGACGACGTCATGCGCCGCCTCGACGCGCCGCACACCGTACGCTCGCTGGCGTCCGCGGCCGGCATGAGCCCGCGCACGTTCATCCGGCGGTTCCGCGACGAGGTGGGCGCCAGCCCCATCCAGTGGCTCACCGCGCAGCGGATCCGCGCCGCGCGCGAGCGCCTCGAAGGCGGCGACGAACCCGTCGAGACGATCGCGCGCCGCTGCGGCTTCGCCGGCGCCGACGGCCTCCGCAAGCACTTCACCCGCTTCGTGGGCGTCACGCCGTACCAGTACCGCCGCACGTTCCGCGCCTGACCGCGTCACTCCTTCAGGGCGCCCGAGAGCATCCCGGCGATGAAGTGCCGCTGGAGGAGCACGTACACGACCACCACGGGCAGCGCGACGATCAGGGCGGCCGCGGACAGCAGGGGGAAGTCCGTGGTGTGCGGCCCCTGGAACACCGACAGGCCGAGCGGCGCCGTGCGCAGCGACTCGTTGGCGCTGACGAGGACCAGGGCCAGCAGGAACTCGTTCCACGTCCACATGAACAGCAGGACGACCATCGTGAGGATCGCCGGCCGCCCGACGGGCACCAGCACCCGCCACAGGACCGTCCAGCTCGACGCGCCGTCCATGCGCGCCGCCTCGACCAGCGAGCGCGGCGCCGACCGGAAGTACGCGCGCATCCAGAACGTGCCGAACGCCAGCGACTGCGCGATCTGCGGCAGCATCAGCCCGGGGAGCGTGTCGGTGAGGCCCATGCTCCGCAGGTCGAAGAACAGCGGGACGACGACCGCCTCGGTCGGGATCATCAGCCCGAACACGAACACGTAGAACAGCGCGCGCTCGCCGAGGAACCGCATCGTGCCGAGCGCGTAGCCGGCCATGATCGAGAACACCGACGCGACCGTCACCACGACGACGGCCACGATCAGGCTGTTGCGCATGTACGTGCCGAAGTGGCCGAGCCGCCAGGCGCGCGCGAACGTGGACGGGTCGATGCCGTGCGGGCCCACCTGGAACGCCTGCCACAGGATGGCCCCCATGGGGAACAGCGCCAGCACCGTGAAGACGGTCAGGATCGCGTAGCTGAGGCCGCGCTCGCCGCGTGCGCCGGTCATGCGCGGCCCTCCACCACACGGGTCACGACCGAGGTGATCGCGAAGATCAGCACCGCGATGATCACCCCGATCGCGCAGGCCAGGCCCACCTCGTTGGTCGGCCCGAACGCCCGGTTGTACACCTCGAACGCGGGCACCGACGTCGCGGTGCCCGGCCCGCCGCTGGTCGTCATGTAGATCAGGTCGAAGTTGCGCAGCGCCGCGGTGATCGTCAGCGTCAGCGCCACCGCGAGCTCGCGCCGCAGCCCGGGGAGCGTGACGGCGAAGAACTCGCGTACGGGCCCCGCGCCGTCGATGCGCGCGGCCTCGTACAGCTCGCGCGGGATCTTCTGCACGCCCGCCATGAACAGCACCATCGCCAGGCCGATCTCCACCCAGGTGCCGACCAGGCCCACCGAGGGCAGCGCCCACGTGAAGTCGCCGAGCCAGCCGCGCGCCAGCGACCCGAGGCCGACCCAGCCGAGCACCGTGTTGACGGGCCCGTCCGCCGAGTAGATCCAGCGCCACACGACCGCGACCGTGACCATGGCGACGACCTGCGGCAGGAACAGCGCCGTACGGAAGAACACCAGCCCGCGCAGCCGCACCCGGGCCATCGCCGACACCAGCACGAACGCGATGCAGCACGGCAGCACGGCGTAGAACAGCAGCAGCACGAGCGCGTGGCCGAACCCGCCGCGCAGCTCCGGGTCGCCGAACGCCTGGACGTAGTTGCCCAGGCCCGCCCACGTTCCGACGGTGAGCCCGTCCCAGTGGTACAGCGAGATCCACACGCCGTGCAGCAGCGGGTACAGCAGGAACGCGGCGTACAGCAGCAGCGCGGGCAGGACGTAGAGGTACGCCACCCGGCGCGGCTCGCCGGGCGGCGTCCCCCGGTCCTTCGCCGTCACTTGCCGGACTTGAACTTCTGGTAGTCGGCCTGGAGCGCCTTCATCGTGGCGTCGGGCGTCGCCTTGCCGCCGAGCAGCTTCTGGAGGTTGGTGTCCAGGGTGTCGGCGAAGTCCGGCGTGGTGTAGTCGAGGTACGGGACGAGGCCGTCGGTGTCGGTGACCTTCTGCCAGGCCGCGAAGACGTCCGGCATGATCGGGCCGCTCGGCTTCGCGGACGGCGGCTTCGACACCGGGAGCAGGCCGTTGCGGGTGCCGACGTCCATGGCGTGCGGCGACGTCATGAAGTCGATGTAGGCGGCCGAGACGTCCGGGTGCGGCGACTTGGACGTGACCGCGAGCGGCAGGCTCTCGCCGCCGGTCGTCTGCGGCGCGCCGCCGGCCTTCGCCGGGGGAGGCGTCATGAAGCCGAGGTCGGCGGCGCCCTTCGGCATGTCGGCGGCCAGCCAGGTGCCGCCGATGAAGTAGACGCCCGCGCCGCCGGTGGCGAACTTCTTCCAGGCGTCGTCATAGCCCGCGCCGTTGACGTTCGGCGTGAGGTAGCCCTTCTTCACCCAGTCGGCCAGCGTGGACGCGGCCGCGACGTTCGGCGCGTCGGCGAAGGAGCCGCCGCGCCCGAAGACGAGATTGCGCACGGCCTGCTTGCCCGCGGCCTGCGCCTGGACGACGCCGAGCTCGTGGATGGCGGGGTACTTGTCGAGGTTGCCGAGCGCGATCGGCAGCTCGCCCTTGGACTTCGCCGTGGCCAGCGACGCCTGGAAGTCCGCCCAGGTCGCGGGGGGCTGGGCGCCGATCTTGGCGAGCTTCGCCTTGTTGTAGAAGACGCCGACGATCTCGCCGTCCATGGACGCGCCGTACAGGTTGCCGCTGCCGAACGTCTTGCCGTCCGGGGTGAAGCGGTTGAGGTCGAGCAGGCTCTTGGCGTACCGCTTGTCCCAGCCGTACGCCTTGGCGTACGCGTCGAGCGGGGTGAGCATGCCGGCCTTCACGAACTCGCCCATCTGGCCGTAGCCCTGGTTCGCCTCGACGACGTCCGGCGGCTTGTTGCCCGACAGCGCGAGCTTCAGCGTGGCCTGGAGGTCGTTGAACGACCGGGACACCCGCTTGATCGTGACGTTCGGGTACTTCTTCTCGAACTCGTCGTTGAGCTGCTTGACCCGGGTGTCCTGCCCGCCGCGCACCTCCTGGTCCCATACGGTCAGCGTCACCTTGCCGGCCTTCGCGACGTCGGTGTTGACCGTCTTCGGCGCGGAGGTGTTCTTCGGGCCCGAACCGCCCGAGCCGGGTGCGCAGGCGGTGAGGGCGAGCGCGGACGCCGCGCCCAGGACGGCGAGCCGTCGGATCCGCTTCATAGGTGGGGGTCCCTTCTACGCGAACTGGGGGAGGTACGCGCGGTGCGCGGTCAGCCCTTCGTCGAGGATCTTCTCGGCCGCCGCCTGGCTCCGTACGTTCGGGTGGGCCATCAGCGCCCGCAGGGCGATGCGCCGGTCGCCGGTGGCCGCCGCCTCGGCGGTGAGCCGTTCGTACGCTTCGATCGCCTGGGTGAGCCCGCGCACCTGCGGCGGCAGCCCGCCCATGACCAGGGGTACGGGCCCCTGCGCGCCGACGATCGACGGCACCTCGACGATGCCGTCGTCGCCGATGCCGCCGAGCGCGCCGCGGTTCACCGTGTTCACGATCAGCTTCCGGCCCTCGTCGCGGGCCACCGCGCAGATCGTGTCGACGGCGAACTCGCCGTGGTCGCCGCCGCCGCGCTCCCGGCTGGGATCCGGGTCGTCGCGCTCGGCCTCTTCCGCCACCGACGCGTAGTAGGCGGGCAGCATCGCCATGATGTCGTCGGCGCGCGTGGTGGGCTTGGCGCGCAGCTCGGCGAGCATGTCGTCGTGGGCGTAGTAGTAGCGCAGGTAGGAGTTCGGCAGCAGGCCCTGCGCGCGGGCGATCGCGACCAGCTTCGCCTCGTCCGGGTCCGCGGGCGTGGGCAGCTCGGCGACGCGGCGGGCGATGTCGGCGGTGACGTCCGCGCCGTCCACCCGTACGCGCAGCGCCCACGTGGCGTGGTTCAGGCCCGTCCAGTCGATGTCCAGGCGGTCCGGCGGGAGGCCGAGCAGCCGCGCCCACATGGCCTCGTCGCCGGCGAACTGGTCGCACAGGCCGATGATGCGCGCCCCGGTGTGCCGGGTGACGGCACCGGTGACGATGTTCGTCGGGTTCGTGTAGTTGACGATCCAGGCGTCCGGCGCGACCCGCTCGACCGTACGCGCGAGGTCGAGCAGCACCGGCACCGACCGGCACGCCATGAAGAAGCCGCCGGGCCCGTTGGTCTCCTGCCCGACCACGCCGTGGCGCAGCGGGATCGTCTCGTCCAGCCGCCGCGCGGGCAGCCCGCCGGGGCGGAACGTGGTGAACACGAAGTCGGTGCCGTCGAGCGCGGCCTTCGGATCGGTCTCGGTGCGCACGGTGAACCCGGCGCCGCGCGCGGCGAACATGCGGCGGGCGAGCCGCGCCATGAGGTCCAGGTGGTCCGCGTCGGGGTCGTAGAAGACCAGCTCCGAGCCGCGCAGGTCGTCCGCGCGGTGCAGCAGCCCGCGGATCACCCCCGGCATGTAGCCGCTGCCGGCCCCGACCACCGTGATCCGCCGCGCCGTGCTGTCCTGCGCCACTCTCGAACCCCCGTACGTGTCGTTCACCGTGCGTCCGGCAGGGACGTGCCGTAGCCGACCGTCGGCTCGGCGCGCGTCACACTGTCGACCGCGGACTCCGGGATGTAGGAGACCACGAACCCGTACTCCTCCAACACCTCGGGCGGCACCTCGGCGCTCTCCCCGAACGCCGCGATCTCCCCCCAGCAGGGCGCGCCGAGCGACCCGCTGTAGTGGCGTACGGACAGGCCGGCGCACAGGTTGGCGAACTTCAGCCGCTGCGGCAGGGGCCATTCGGCGAGCGTGGCGAACACGAAGCCGGCCGCGAAGACGTCGCCCGCGCCCGTGGGGTCCAGCGCCGTGACGGGCAGGGCGTCGGCGCGCGCGTACTCGCCGGTGACGCCGTCGATGGCGATCGCGCCCGCCGCGCCGCACTTCACGACCACCAGCGGCGCCAGCTCGGCCAGCCGCCGCGCCGCCGTCTCGGGGTCGGCGGTGCGGGTGTAGGCCATCGCCTCCACGGCGTTCGGCAGGAAGACGTCCACGTTGGCGAGCCGGTTGAGGACCTCGCCCGACCAGGTCTCGGTGGCGTCCCACCCGACGTCCGCGACGATCCAGGTGCCGTCCGCGCGCATCCGCAGCGCCCAGTCGGGGATCGGCCGCTCCAGCTCGACGAAGCACGTGCGGGCCCGCGGCGGCTCGGACACCAGGTCGCTGTCGGGTACGGGCAGCGGACGGTGGTGGGTGACCATGCCGCGGTCGGCGGCGTACGCCATCGACACCGTGACGGGCGTCGGCCAGCGCGGCAGCCGGCGCGCCAGCGAGAGGTCGACGCCCTCCTGCTCGGCCAGCGTGCGCCAGAGGTACTGGCCGAACATGTCGTCGCCGAACCCCGAGGCCAGCCCGACCCGCAGCCCGAGCCGGCTCATCGCGACCGCCATGTTCGCCACCCCGCCCGGCGCCGACCCCAGCCCCGCGGAGTACAGCTCGGTGCCCGGCGGCGGCAGCCCCGGCAGCCCCGTGAAGATCATGTCCATGAACACGGTGCCGGTGAGGAAGACGTCAAGCCCCGGCTCCCGCCCGTCATCGGAGTGCAGCCGCGCGTCCATGACCTCCCGCTCCGCGCACGGATCGGCAAGCGGCGGATCAGGCGGCTGCCCGGCTTCGGCCCAGACGGCATCGCCGCCCGGCTCCGAAGCGGCATCGGGCGACGAAAACGCGGCACGTGGCCGGTGCGTAACGGTCATGGGCGCTCACTTGGTACGTCGGACGGCGCGGGGCGGTCGGTGCGGCGACTTTGTATGGACATTAACCCAACGATCGCCGATTTCCGCGCCGACACCAACCGTTATTTCGGCCCCCTCACACGTCTGGTCGCCCTGCGTAGACCAGCGCCGCACCGTACGTCGCGGTACCCTCACGCCCGCTCGATCCGACGCAGGCCGAGGATCAAGGCGAGCACGACCACGGCGACAACCGCGACGATCACAACGGCGTAGAGGTTGTCCGTGTGGAGCAGCGCGACAGGGGACGCCACGCCCGCGGCCCTCATGGCCCATCGTCCGGTCATGGGTACCGCCATCCCTGCTTCCCCGAGTCGTCTTCCTCGCCGGCGCTGGCGACCGCCGCGTGCCAGAGGTGTGCCGTCGCCTGGAAGAACAGTCTGGTGGACGCAAGAGGGCCGAGAATGCGGAAGTTTCCGCCGGTGCGCCCGGTCGCCCTGCGTAGACGAGCGCCGCGCCGCGCGTGGCGGTACGGCGCGGGGCGGGTGGGGGCAGCGCGTGGGGAACGGGGCGGCGTCGGAGAGCGTGGCGGCACCCGGACCGGTGCCGGGGGAGCGGTGGCCGATCCGGGTGCCGTTGGTGGGCGTGACGTGGGCGAGCCGCGTCACACGGTGTTGGTTGCGGGGCCGAACCAGGTGGTCAGGGACGCTTGGAGGGCGTTGAGGGTCGTGGGGTCCGGCTTCTCCGTGGCCCAGGCTACGAAGCCGTCCGGGCGGACCAGGAAGGCCGCTACGTCGGGGAGTGCGGCGGTCTTCGCGGTGACTACGCGGACACGGCCGGACCAGGGGGCGGCGGCGGCGCGTACGGCCGGGTCGTCGGACAGGTCGAGCAGGACCGGGCGGGCGTCGTGGCACAGGTCGCCCAGGCGTACGGTGCCGTCGGCCGTGGTCAGCTCCGGGTCGGGGGTGCGGCCGCCGACCATCGGGTGGCCGCCGCCCAGGTCGTAGTGGAGCCACAGGCCCGAGATGAGCTTGGTGAAGTACGTGTTGCCGTCGCCGGTGTCCATGAGGTCGGAGACGATGTCGCGCAGCGCCGTGGTCAGGTCGTCCGGACGGAGCAGGGCGACCTGGGCGCGGGTGGCGTCGAGGATGCGCGCGCCGACCGGGTGGCGCTCCGCGGTGTAGGTGTCGAGCAGCGTGTCGGGCGCCTCGCCCTTGACCGTCGCGGCGAGCTTCCAGCCGAGGTTCACGGAGTCCTGGAGGCCGAGGTTGAGGCCCTGGCCGCCGAAGGGCGAGTGGACGTGCGCGGCGTCGCCGGCCAGCAGCACCCGGCCCATCCGGTACGACGCGGCCTGGCGCGCGTTGTCGGTGAACCGGGTCGCCGACTCGATCGCGGTCACCGTGACGTCGGTGCCGCTGGCGTGGCGCAGGCTCGCCTGGAGCTCCTCGATCGTCACGGGGGTGTCGCGGTCGGCGGGCGGGCCGTCGTACTCGACGCACAGCACGCGCCCGGGTGTGGGCCCGAACACGATGAGGCCGTACGGCGTGCGGTGCCAGCCCGGCTGGAGCTTCTCGGGGTCGGCGAGGGTGCAGATCGCCTGGTGGCCGGTGATCGTCGGATCGGTGCCGGGGAAATCGAACCCGGCGGCCTTCCGCACCGCGCTGCGCCCCCCGTCGCACCCCACGACGTACGAGGCGCGGGTGCTCTCCACGCCCGACTCGCCGTCGGCGTCGGCGTGCCGGACCTCCACGTGGTCCGCGTGCTGGACGACGTCGGTCACCGCGCGGCCCCGGCGGATCTCCGCGCCCAGCTCGGCGGCGCGCTCCATCAGGACGCGCTCGATCTCCTTCTGCGGGACCAGGACGACCCCGGTCGCGGGGCTGTCGACCAGGTCGGGGTCGGCGGGGTCGAGGCGGCTCGGGTCGATCTTCCACAGCCCGCCGAAGTGGCCGCCGAACGACTTCGGCATCCTGCGCGGCGCCGGAGTGGCGTCCGCATCGGCGTCGGGCGCGCGGCCGCGCTTGAAGGCGGCCATCGCCTCGAACGCCTTCCGCTGCACCTCGTCGAGCGCCGGGAGCATGCCGCGGCGGTAGAAGGCCTCCGCGCTCGGGACGTTGATCGACCCTGCCTTGATCGTGTCGCTCGGCTCGGTCAGCCGCTCGATGACCAGCGTCGACACCCCGTGAGCGCGCAGCTCGCAGGCGAGCATCAGGCCGACGGGCCCCGCCCCGGCCACCACCACTTCGTACGTCATGGATCTCCCCGTTCGTTCGGATGTGCGCCCAGCATGGACCAAATCTTGTATCGAGTCAAAGTTTTTTCTCGGTATAGTGGAGCCATGGCGGAGCTGAGGGACCGGAAGAAGCGCGAGACGCGGCAGCGGATCGCCGACCTGGCGACCATGCTGTTCGCCATGCGCGGGTTCGACGCCGTGACGGTCGCGGACGTCGCCGAGGCGGCCGACGTCTCGAAGATGACCGTCTTCAACTACTTCCCGCGCAAGGAAGACCTCCTGCTCGACCGGCACGAGGACCGGCTGGAGGCGCTGCGCGCGGTCGTACGCGACCGCCCCGCGGGCGAGTCCGTCGTCGCGGCGCTGCGCCGGCACAACCACGAGCTGCTCGAATCGGGGCATCCGCTGTCCGGCGCGCTACCCCGGGCGGCGCCGTTCTTCCAGATCGTCCAGGGCAGCCGCGCCCTGCAGGCCCGCATGCTGGAACAGGACCGCGAGGTGGAGGACGCCCTCGCCGAGGTGCTGGCCGCGGAGTGGGGCGATGAGCGGCGGGCGCGGCTGGCCGCGACCGTCCTCGCGGCGGTGCACGTCCTGATCTTCCGTACGGCGATGCGCGCCGTGCTGGAGGGCCACTCCGCCGCCAAGATGCGCCGCGACCAGGCCGTCCTCATCGACCGCACCTTCGACGTCGTCGCCCACGGCTTGGGCGAGGGCGCCTGAACGCCGAACGCCCCCGGCGGCGATGCCGGGGGCGTTCGGCGTACGGGGTCAGGCCGTCGTCGGCGGAGTCGCGTCCGCCGGCGGCTGGGGTCCCTGGGGCGGCTGCGGCCGGGTGCGGCGGATGACCCACAGGTAGGCCACACCGAGCGCGCCGAACAGGAACAGGATGAAGGCGATGGGAAAGATCAGCCACCATCCGGGGCCGCCGCCGTGCGCGCCGTACATGTGCGGCCCCCAGCCGGGACCGGGCCCCCAGGCAGGTCCGTGGGCCAGGGCCGCCGCCGCCAGGTTCGTCATCATCTCCGGGTCTCCCCTCACGTGAACTGCGTTGACGACCTCATCGTCACGCCGCGAGGGCCGGAAATCGTCGGGCCGGGGACGGCACTTGGCGTACGCTCCGCGACGGTCCGCCCGCGCGTACGGTTACCGCCGGGGACGTAGGCCGGACGCTCAGGTCGTCCAGCCGGGCCGCACCAGCCCCGACTCGTACGCGAACACCACCATCTGCGCCCGGTCGCGCGCGCCCAGTTTGATCATCGACCGGCTGACGTGCGTCTTCGCCGTAGCCGGGCTGACCACCAGCCGCTCGGCGATCTCCTCGTTCGACAGCCCCTCGCCGACCAGCGCCATGACCTCGCGCTCCCGCTCCGTCAGGGAGTCGAGCCCGCGCGGCGTGGCCGGCCGCTTGGCGTGCGCGGCGTACTCCGCGATCAGCCGCCGCGTCACCCCGGGCGACAGCAGCGCGTCGCCCGAGGCCACCGCGCGCACCCCGCGGATGAGGTCGGCCGGCTCGGTGTCCTTCACCAGGAAACCGCTCGCGCCGATGCGCAGCGCCTCGAAGACGTATTCGTCCAGGTCGAAGGTGGTCAGGATGACGATCTTGACGTCGTCCAGCCGGGTGTCGGCGGTGATCTCGCGGGTCGCGGTCAGGCCGTCGGTGCCGGGCATCCGGATGTCCATGAGCACGACGTCGGGGCGCAGCTCCCGCGTCAGGCGTACGGCGTCGGTGCCGTCGGTGGCCTCCGCGACGACCTCGATGTCGTCCTGGGCGTTCAGCAGCGCGCCGAACCCCGCGCGTACGAGCGCCTGGTCGTCGGCGAGCACGATCCGGATCACGGTGGTCCTCTCGGTCAGGGCGTGTCTCGTACGGGCAGGCGCGCGTGGACGCGGAACCCGCCGCCGGGCCGCGGGCCCGCGGTGAGCTCGCCGCCGAGCGTGGCGGCGCGCTCCCGCATGCCGATGATGCCGTTCCCGGGCTCGGCCGCGGCGGCCGAGCCGGTGCCGTCGTCGGTGACCTCGACGGTCAGCTCGCCCGGGTGATAGCCGATCGTGACGGACACGTGCTCGGCGCCCGCGTGGCGTACGACGTTGGTCAGCGCCTCCTGCACGATGCGGAACGCGGCGAGGTCGGCGCCGGGCGGCAGCGGACGGGCCCGTCCGTCCGTCGACATGTCCACGGCGAGCCCGGCCGAGCGCGCCCGGTCGAGCAGGTCGTCGAGCTCGCCGAGCCCGGCCGTCGGCGCGCGCGGCGCACGCTCGCCGGAGTCGCGCAGCACGTCGAGCGCCGACCGCAGCTCGCCGAGCGCCTCCTTGCTCGCGTCCTTGATCGCCGACAGCGAGGGCCGCGCGCGTTCGGGCTGGTCGTCGAGGAGGTGCAGCGCCGTACTGGCCTGCACGTTGATCATCGAGATGTTGTGCGCCAGCACGTCGTGCAGCTCCTGCGCGATCCGCAGCCGCTCCTCGCTGGCCCGCCGCCGCGTCTCCTCGTGCCGCCGCCGCTCCTCTTCCTCGCGGGCGTGCGCGTTCTGCGCGATGCGCGCGCGGACCAGCCGTACGAGCTCGGCGGTGATCAGCAGCGCGAGCGGCCACGCGAACGGCACGATGCCGTCGGCGAACGGCGGCCCCGGACCGCGCCCGAAGATCGGCGCCGACCACACGACCAGGGCGTACGCCACCGGGCACAGCAGCCACGCGAACAGCCGCGGCCCGTTCAGCACCGCCACGAACAGCGCGACGAGCAGCGAGACGAACGCCGGCCCGAAGGTGTAGCCGAGCGCGAAGTAGGCGCAGTCGGCGGCCATGACCCCGAAGAACGCGGGCGTCCGGTAGCGCCGGCGGAACACCATGGCGGCGGGCCCGAGCGCGAGCAGCATGTACGCGAACACGTCGATGGGCCGCGACGGCGTGGACGGCGTGGTCGGTGCGGGCGGCCCGCCCTGCTGCCGCGCCCACGGCGGCCCCCACCCGCCGTGCGACCACTGCGACGACCAGTGCCCGGACGGGCTGAACCCCGACTTGACATGCGCGATGTAGGCGAACCCGAGCTGCAGCACCGCGACAACGACGGGCACCACCCACACGGGTGCCCGGCTTGCCAGAGACGGGCGCCGACGCGCCGCGTACGTATCCGCCACGAGTAGCACGTTATGGCAGGTGGGCACCGCGAGTCATCGCCACGTGGGGCGGTCCCCTCCTACTCCCGCCGGAGTAGGCGCGTACGCGGGCGGTACCGCGGGGCCGCGGACTAGGGTGGGCGCGGCGAATTGCGCAGAGGGAGGGGCCTCCGGTGGGTGACGAGGAGTTCGATGCGGCGCTCGAGCGTTTCGACGACCTCGCCGAGGAGCTCGCGGGCAGCGGCGTGATCAGGGAGAGCATGTTCGGCCATCCCTGCCTCAAGTCCGGTTCGAAGATGTTCGCCGTCCAGTTCGGCGACGCCATCGCGTTCAAGCTGCCCGCCCCCGAGCACGCGAACGCGCTGGCCATGGCGGGAGCGGAGCGGTTCGACCCGTCCGGCCGCGGCCGCCCCATGAAGGAATGGGTGCAGGTCCCGGTGGCGCACGCCGGCCACTGGCGCGCGTTCGCCGAGGCCGCCGCCGCGTACGTCCGGGCCTGATGCCTCAGTCCGGGCGGAGGGCGGGTACGGCCTCGTGGGGGTAGAGGTCGCGCCACAGGCGTACGAGGAAGTCCGCGTCTGACGGGTCGGGGTACTGGGCGGAGTCGTCCAGCGCACCCTCGGGCAGCTCGCCCGGGCGCTCGATCGCCCGGCGGAGCTCGGCCTTGAAGACGTCGAAGACCGGCTCATGGCCGGCCAGGCGGACGGCCTCCTTGAGGTCGTCGAACATGTCGTTGTAGACCTCGGCGTGGCAGTAGGTCTCGATGATCCGGAGCAGCGTCGCGTACCGCGCGTCGGGATGGGCCTCCCAGAAACGGTCCGTCATCGACTGTCCCGGTGGGGCTTCGGTGGCTCGACGTACATGGTGGCGATCTCCCAGCCGGTCTTGTCCCGATTGAGTCGGAAGTGGAACTCGACGACCGATCCCTTGAAGTCGTCGGGGCGTAACCGAATAGATTCAGGTTCTGGCATGATGCCATGGTCATGTTTCTCGTGATCCGTAATCCAGTTCGATCGGTGGGTCTTGGCAACATCGCGCCCGTCTTCGTGGACCGGCTTCAGCCGATGGCCGTCGCAGTAGCGGTGGCCGTCGGGCCCGAGCAGGACGTCGAGTTGTATGCGCACCGGCGAGGGCGGCGCCAGGCCCGGACCGGCCGGCTTCGCGAAGGCGTCCCGCGTCCGCGGATGCTCGACGCCGCGGGTGAAGCAGACGGCGAACGCGTCGGGATCGGCGATGCGGGTCGCGTAGTCGCCGCAGCCGTGCGTCTTTCCCGCCCGGTACGCGTCCCTGCCGGGCCGCCGATCGGCGTCCGCGCCGATGGCGGGATCCTCCAGCCGCCGTACGCGCGCATCGGTCTGGGCCGGGGTGACGCCGCCCTCGTGGCGCTCCACCGCGTGCCCGTGGCCGCGGACGAGGGAGACGAGGACGGAACGCGCCTCGGGGCTCGCGTGCGCGATGGCCCGCAGCCACGGATGCCCGGCCGCGTGCGCGGCGATGTACGCGTCGGCTTCGGTGCGCGTCGTGGCCTCGAGACCGGCGTTTTCGGGCCGGAAGCGCCGCAGCGCCGCGTTCGGCGTGTCGGGCTCGCCGGGCGTGTCCACCCGGTCGACGTCCGGCCGGTCCATGCGGTCGGCATAGGCTTCCACCCCCATCGCGTCCCAGACCTGCCGGGTCAGCCGGGGCGAATCGGCGGAGGGGCCGTTGGAGGCAGACGGGTGATCGCGCCCGGAGGGTCGCGGCGGCGGCTCCGGGCGGTCCGCACCGCCAGGCCGTTCCATAGCGTGGATGACCGTTCCGCGCAAGAAAGAGCGATAAACGCATACGGCCGGGAACGGACAGGGGCGGCCGGCTTTCATGGAATGGAATTCGGTCCCGGTGGTCGGGGTTCGCCTGTGGTAAGGCGAAGGGGCCGCGATCGCGAGCCCGTCGAGTACGGACAGTCTGGAGGACGGCCGATGGACGTGCGCTTCTGGGAGGACGACCCCGATGCGCCGTACGCGACATTGTTGAGCGTGATCGAGACGTACTGCCATCCGTCCGCTTGGGAGGGTGCGTACGATCAGCTCAGGGCGCTCGCCGCGCATTCGGGCGACGAACGGATGGCGGTCTTCAAACGCGAGCTGTCCGCGGCCGTCCGCGATCCCTCGGTGGTGCCCGTCCAGGCGCTGCGCGAGGCGGCCGAATACGGCGACGGCGGTCCGGCGGAGTTCGTGACCCGGCTGTGGCGCGACCTATATCCGGACGACCCGTCTCCGAAATAGCGATTCGCGTCATCCGTGCCCGATCGGTGGAATCGGCGCGGAAATTCGTGTCGGCATTTCCGCCGTTCCCCTTGACTCCGCTCAGGCCCGGCCAGATCCTATAAGGCTGCCTATATGGGGATAGGAAGGGGGTGGCGGTGAACGGGCAATGCGGGCCGGGCGACGGTTCATTGAACTGGCGCGACGCACTTCGTGACTTCGGCCCGGCCCGTGCGAATCTCCCGGAGATTGAACGGGATTCGGTCTCTGATTATCTGTCCGGAAATGCCGCCTCCCGGCCGTGGCTGGCGAGCGCGCGGTCCGAATCTCCGGATGTGCAGTTCATATTCACCGCGTTGGACGCGGGAAATGGGCACCTGCTGCAACGGCACGGCCCGTGGCTGGCGCCGGAGACGGTGCGCCTGCGGGTGGGCGAGCTCCGCGACCCCGCGATCGTACGGACCGAGCTGCGCCTCCCGGGCGCCGACGCGTACGCCCGCCACACGCACGCGTGCGGCACCGAGGCGACCTGGTTCACCGATCAGGTCGCGCTCGCCGCCTGCTTCGTGACCTGCGTCGAGCACCCCCGCGTGCGCCGCCGGCTCGACCAGCCGTTCGATCCGGCCCGCACACCTTCTCCCACGCGCATCCCGCTGGACGAGGCGCTCGGTCCGGACGGGCACCTGCACATCGACGGATACCGGCTCGCCGCGGCCGGCGCCGACCAGGACCGGGCGAGGCGGGAGCGCGACGCGTGGGTCCACCGGGCGATGCGCCGTCCGGCCGAGGCGGGGCCGCCGCCCGAGGTGGTCCGCATAAGCGACTTCGCGGGCGGGGCCGTACTCGTGGCGTTCCGGCCCGACGCCGAGCGGCGCCGGTACGAGATCGCCACGATGTACGGCGTACCGCCGCGTCCGCCCTACGTCCGCGGCACCGCCGCGACGGCCCGGCCCGCGTAGTCCGGGGGGTCCTCGATCAGGTCCGCGAACGCCGCCCGTACGGCGTCCGGGAACGGGGTCGTGCGGCCCTCGGCGCCGTCGACGTGCAGGGTCATGAGCTCCTCGGTGGCTACCAGGCGGCCGGCCGCGGTCATCTCGTGGGTTACGCGTGCGCGCTTGGCGTCCGCGCCGATCACCCGCGTGGTGACGGTCAGGTCGGTGCCGCCGGGGACCTCGTCCAGGTAGCGGACGTGGGCCTCGACCGTGTACAGCGAGTTGCCCGTTGACGCGCGGTACGCCTCGTCCAGGCCGACGTGGTCCATCAGGGCGTCGGTCGCGTGGCCGAAGACGAGGACGTAGTAGGCCTCGCTCAGGTGGCCGTTGTAGTCGATCCACTCGGGGCGGACCGGCTCGCGGTGCGTCAGCGGGCTCACGAATGGCCGTTTCGGCTCGTGGCGACCGCCTTCATGACGGCGATCAGGCCGCGGTCGCGTTCGGCTACCAGGTCGGCTACCGTGCGGCCGTTCGCCTCGTCGGTGCAGCCGTCGACCATCTGGTCGCGGAGCGCGGCCGTGAGCTCCGGGGCCTCCAGGCGGGTCCACGGGGACTTCAGGGACGGGCCGAAGTGGTCGAGCATGTGGGCCATGCCGCCCTCGCCGCCCGCGAGGTGGAAGGTCAGGCACGGGCCGTGGACCGGCCAGCGCAGGCCCGGGCCCTCGGTGATGGCGGCGTCGATCTGGTCGACCGTGGCCTCGCCGTTCGCGACCATGTGCAGCGCCTCCCGCCAGAGCGCCTCCTGCAGCCGGTTCGCCACGAACCCGGGCAGCTCCCGGTCCATCTCGATCACCGACTTGCCGGTGGACCGGTAGAAGTCGGCGGCCCGGCGCGTCACGTCGGGGTCGGTGCCGGGTCCGCCGACGACCTCGACGAGCGGGATCAGGTACGGCGGGTTGAACGGGTGCCCGACGACGAGGCGGGACGGATCCGGCGTCGTCGTCGCCATCTCGCCCAACGGGAAGCCCGAGGTGGAGGCGGCGACCACCATGTCCTCGCCGGTCGCGGCCACGAGGTCGGCGAGGAG
>DASXYG010000007.1:0-107676 GCA_036502625.1 Streptosporangiaceae bacterium | reverse complement strand
CGACTGGACGGCTTCGTCGACGGACTGGTTCGCCGTGGCGATCGCCTGCTTCAACTGTCCAGCGCTGACCACACAAACCTCCGGAAAACGACCCGATGTAAGCCACGGCTAACCATGCCCACTCGCAGCCAGAACCTAACTACTACAGGGCTTCGGAGGTCGGTATTCCACCCACCGGACACGCGGCGTGCACGAGCGTAGGCGCGCGCCGTTACATGATCAACTCAGCCACGCCCGTACGGGCGCCGATCATCGCGCGGCGCGTCACTCCGCCGCGGGGGCCGGGCGCGCGGGCTGGGTCTGCTTGATGACGCGCCAGCTCAGCCAGATGACGAGCAGGTAGAGCGGGTAGCCGAGGACCAGCCTGCCGATGCCGAGCGCGATGAGCTGGTCGGCCGCCCACAGCGGCGCCAGGACCACGATGCGCAGCAGGAACATGCCGAACCACAGCGCCGTGGCCAGGGTGTAGGCGCGGCGGCGGGCGGGGTCGCGGCGCCACGCGGTGCCCTCGCCGAAGACCACGCCGAGCGCGGCGCCCAGCAGCGGCCACCTGACCAGCAGCGAGATGCCGAACGCCACGCCGTAGGCGATGGTCAGCAGGAGGTTCATGAGGTAGTAGTTCGCCGGCTCGCCGGTCTTGGCGGCGATGTACGCGGCGACCGCGACGCCGACGAAACCGGCGATGGCGTGCTGCACGGTGTCGCGGCGGACGAGCCGGATGACCGTGAGGATCGCGCCGACGGCCACCGCGGACCACACCGCGACCGCCATGTGCTGGCTGCTGATGAGGTACGCGGCGATGAACACCATGCCGGGCAGGCCGGTGTCGAGCACGCCCTTCTTGCCGCCGAACGCCTCTTCGAGGGTCTGCGGGATGGGCCGGTTGGTGCCCGGGATGGTGGGCCGCTCCTGCGCGCCGGACGCCTTCTCCCCCTCGGCGGCCGCCGCCTCGGGGGCGGGGTCCGCCGCGGCGGGGGTGCCGGCGCCGTTCACGAGGTCGGCCGCCGCGTCGTCGGTGGCGTCGCGCAGCGTCGCCTCGACGTCGGCGGCGGAGGTCTCCGAGGCGGTGGCCTCGTCGCCGCGCGAGCCGGACGACCCTGTCATGCGGTGCCGCTCGTGGAGCGCAGTTCGTACCGCGGGTTGAAGATGACCTTGCGGCCGTCGCACATGGTGACCAGTCCCTCAGCCCGGAGCGTGCGCCCGGGCTCGATTCCTGCGATCTTGCGGCGGCCGAGCCAGACGAGATCGACGAAGTCGGACCCGTCGTACAGCTCCGCCTCCAGGGCAGGAGCCCCGCCGCGCGGGTTCAGGGTAACGGTCCGCAGGGTGCCGAGCACGCAGACGCGCTGGCGCTCCCCGCACGTGGAGATCGGTGTGGCGCCGGTGTTCTCGGCGTCCTTCAGAAGCTCTTCGGCTTCCAGTTCTTCGTTGCCCGCGGTCAGCCGACGGAAGAACCCGCGCAGGCCCCGCGGATTGCCGGGCCGTACATCACTCATACCTCGAATGTAGGGCACGCGCGCAATGGTGACATCACCCGGAGTTCAGCGTTCGAAGCGGTAGCCCATGCCGGGCTCGGTGATGAGGTAGCGGGGCCGCGCCGGGTCGGGCTCCAGCTTCCTGCGGAGCTGCGCCAGATAGACGCGGAGGTAGTTGGTCTCGGTGCCGTACGACGGGCCCCACACCTCGTGGAGGAGCTGCCGCTGGCTCACGAGCCGGCCGGTGTTGCGGATCAGCAGCTCCAGGATGTGCCACTCGGTGGGGGTGAGGCGCACCTCGGCGCCGTCGCGGATGGCCTTGCGCGCGGCCAGGTCGACGGTGAAGGCGTCGGTCTCCACGACGGCGGCCTGGTCGCCGGACGGCACGGCCCTGCGCACGGCGGCGCGCAGCCGGGCCAGCAGTTCGTCCATGCCGAACGGCTTCGTGACGTAGTCGTCGGCGCCGGCGTCGAGGGCCTCGACCTTGTCGTCGGAGGAGTGGCGGGCGGACAGCACGATGATCGGCACGGTCGTCCAGCCGCGCAGGCCCGTGATGACCTCGGTGCCGTCCATGTCGGGCAGGCCGAGGTCCAGCACCACCACATCCGGATGCCGGCGGGCCGCGGCCTCCAGGGCGCCGTGGCCGTCGGCGGCGGTGGCCACCTCGTAGCCGCGGGCCTTCAGGTTGATCCGCAGCGCCCGCGCGAGCTGCGGTTCGTCGTCGACCACGAGCACCCGTACGGGCGCCGCTCCCCCGTCAGCCACCTGCTGCCTCCCGCGTCGTGTCGCCGGCCGGGCGCCCCGGGTCGAGCGGGCCGGCCGGTAGTGAGAAGACCATGGTCAGGCCGCCGCCGGGGGTGTCGTCGGCGTGGAGCGTGCCGTCGACGGCCTCGACGAAGCCGCGCGCCACGGCCAGGCCGAGGCCCACGCCCGTGCGGGACGCTCCCCCGGCCTTCGTCCGGGGGGACCCCCAGCCGCGGGTGGGGGTGTCGCCCAGGCGCTGGAACGGCTCGAAGATGCGCTCCTTCGCGTCGTCGGGCACGCCGGGGCCGCGGTCGGCGACGCGGAGCTCGACCCGGCCCGAATGGGCGCTCGCGGAGACGAGGACGGGCGGCGCGCCGGGCGGTGTGTGCCGCACGGCGTTCTCCACGACGTTGGCCAGGGCGCGTTCGAGCAGGCCGGGGTCGGCGACGACGGGCGGGAGGTCCGGGGGTGCGTCGACCCGGACGGCCTCGGGCGGCACGGCGAGCAGCGCGGCCGGGATGATCTCGTCGATGCCGAACGGGCGGGCCAGCGGGCGCACGGCGCCGGTCTGCAACCGGCTCATGTCGAGCAGGTTGCCGACGAGGCCGTCGAGGCGGTCGGCGGACTCCTCGATGCCGGCGAGCAGCTCGCCCTCGTCCTCGTCGTCGAGCGCGAGGTCGGGCGAGCGCAGCGCGCTGACGCTCGCCTTGATCGACGCCAGCGGGGTGCGCAGGTCGTGGGACACCGCGGCCAGCAGGGCGGTGCGGATGCGGTTGCCCTCGGCCAGCGCCTTGGCCTGCATGGCCTGGTGGGCGAGGCGGCGGCGCTCCACGACGGCGGCCGCCTGGCTGGCGAACGCGCCCAGCAGGCGGCGGTCGTCGGCGGGCAGCGCCTGGCCGGTCAGCGCCAGCGTCAGCGTGTCGGTGACCGGGACGATCGTGTCGGCGTTCTCCGGGTTGACGCAGGGCGCGCCGCCGATGGACTCCAGCACGTGCCACCCCGGCTTCTCGCCCGAAGCGTCGCGTTCCAGCAGCGCGACGGACGTCAGCCCGAACGTCTCGCGGACCCGTTCGAGCAGCGTGAGCAGCGACCGCTCGCCGCCGACGAAGCTGGTGGCCAGCAGGCTGAGCGTGCTCGCCTCGGCGCGGGCGCGCGCGGCCTGGGCGCTGCGCAGCGCGGCGAGGTGGACGACGGACGCGACCGCCACGCCGACCGCCACGAACACCGCGAGCGCGAACGCGTTCTCCGACTTCGCGATCGTCAGGGTGTACAGCGGCGGGGTGAAGAAGAAGTTGAGCAGCAGGCTGCCGAGGACGGCCGACACCACCGACTGCCACACGCCGCCGATCAGCCCCACCGCGACCGTGACGATCAGGAACAGCAGGAGGTCGGTGGTCAGGCCGATGCCGCCGTCGAAAGGGGTGAGCGCGGCGGTCAGCACCAGCGGGCCGGCCACGGCCAGCACCCAGCCCGCGACCCGGCGGCGGCGGCCGAGCACGTCGGCGGACGCGGGGATCAGCCCGCGGCCCTTCCCCACCTCCTCGTGGGTGACGATGTGGACGTCGATGTCGCCGGAGCCGCGGGCGACGGTCTGGCCCACGCCCGGGCCGAGGATCTGCTGGAACGCCGACCGCCGGCTCGAGCCGAGCACGATCTGCGTGGCGTTCACGCCGCGCGCGAAGTCGAGCAGGGCGCGGGGCACGTCGTCGCCGATGACCTGGTGGTAGGTGCCGCCGAGGCGTTCCACCAGGGCGCGCTGGCGGTCCAGCTCCGCGGGGTCGGCGCCGGCGAGGCCGTCGCCGCGGACCACGTGGACCGCCATGAGCCGGGTGGCGCGCGGCTGCGCGTCGGTCGTACGCGCGGCGATGCGGGCGGCGCGGCGGATCAGCGTGGCACCCTCGGCCCCCCCGGTCAGCGCGACGACGACGCGCTCGCGCGCCTCCCAGGTGTCGGTGATGCCGTGTTCGGCGCGGTAGCGGGCCAGGCCCTCGTCGACCCGGTCGGCCACCCAGAGCAGCGCGAGCTCGCGCAGCGCCGTGAGGTTGCCCTCGCGGAAGTAGTTCGACAGCGCCGCGTCGATCTTCTCCGGGGGGTAGATGTTGCCGTGCGCCATGCGGCGGCGCAGGGCCGGGGGCGCCATGTCGACCAGCTCGATCTGGTCGGCGCGGCGCACCACGTCGTCGGGGATCGTCTCCTGCTGGCGGACGCCGGTGATCTCCTCGACCACGTCGTTCAGCGACTCCAGGTGCTGCACGTTGACGGTGGAGATGACGTCGATGCCGGACTCGAGCAGCTCCTCGACGTCCTGCCAGCGCTTGGCGTTGCGGGAGCCGGGGATGTTCGTGTGCGCCAGCTCGTCGACCAGGGCCACCTGGGGGCGGCGGGCCAGCACACGGTCGAGGTCCATCTCCGGGAACGACGCCCCGCGGTAGTCGATGTGGCGGCGGGGGACGACCTCGAAGCCGTCGAGGAGGTCCTCGGTCTTCTGCCGCCCGTGGCACTCGACGAACCCGATCACGATGTCGGTCCCCCGCTCGATGCGCCGGTGGCCCTCACCGAGCATCGCGAACGTCTTCCCGACGCCCGGTGCGGCGCCGAGATAGACCCGGAGTCGTCCTCTTCCCACGTCACCCATTCTGCTGCCTGCCGCTCCGCCGCCGCCCCCACCGAATCACGTTCTGTGGATAACCCGGCCGCTCACCCCCGCGCCAGCTTCTCGACGGCGATGTTCAGCTTCAGGACGTTGACGTGCGGGGCGCCGATGAACCCGGCGTCGCGGCCGGACGTGGCGGCGCGGACGAGGCGGCGTACGGTCGCGGTGTCCTCGTGGTTCTCCCGGGCGACGCGGTTGACCTGGATCGCGGCGTACGCCGGGGAGATGTCCGGGTCGAGGCCGCTGCCGCTCGCGGTCAGCGCGTCTGGAGGTATCGCGCTCGGCGCGACGTGCTCGACCTTCGCGATCGTCACCTTCAGCGCGGCGATGCGCTTCTTCAGCTCCGGGCTGTTCGGCCCGAGGTTCGAGGCGCCGCTGGCCAGCCCGTCATAGCCGTTGTCGCCGGCGGCGGACGGGCGCGGGTGGAACCACTGGTCGCCGTCGAAGTTCTGCCCGAGCAACTGCGAGCCGACGGCCTTCTTCGGATCGGTGGTCGGGTTCCCGTTGCGGTCGATCAGCGAGCCGTTCGCCTTTTCGTGGAACGCGACCTGCGAGAACCCCGTCATGACCAGCGGATAGGCGATCCCGAGGATCGCGGTGAGGACGAGCAGCGCGCGCAGCCCGGCGCCGATCTGGCGGAACCAGCTCTTCATGTCAACCGACCCCCGGAATCAGCGAGATGAGCATGTCGATGATCTTGATGCCGGCGAACGGGACGACGAGGCCGCCGACGCCGTAGATCACCAGGTTGCGGCGCAGCATCTGGGTCGCGGAGCCGGCCCGGTAGCGCACCCCGCGCAGCGACAGCGGGATCAGCGCGATGATGATCAGCGCGTTGAAGATCACCGCCGACACGATGGCCGACTCCGGGCTGGCGAGCTGCATGATGTTCAGCCGGTCCAGCCCCGGGAAGACGGCCGCGAACATGGCCGGGATGATCGCGAAGTACTTCGCCACGTCGTTGGCGACGGAGAACGTGGTCAGCGCGCCGCGCGTGATGAGCAACTGCTTCCCGATCTCCACGATCTCGATGAGCTTCGTCGGGTTGGAGTCGAGGTCGACCATGTTCCCCGCCTCCTTGGCCGCCGACGTGCCGGTGTTCATCGCCACGCCGACGTCGGACTGCGCGAGCGCGGGCGCGTCGTTCGTGCCGTCGCCGGTCATCGCGACCAGCCGGCCGCCCTCCTGCTCCTTCTTGATCAGCGCGAGCTTGTCCTCCGGCGTGGCCTCGGCGAGGAAGTCGTCCACCCCGGCCTCGGCCGCGATCGCCGCCGCCGTACGGGGGTTGTCGCCGGTGATCATGACCGTGCGGATGCCCATCTGGCGCAGGTGCGCGAACCGCTCGGCCAGGCCCTCCTTGACGACGTCCTTGAGGTGGATGACGCCGAGGACGCGCGCGCCGTCGCGGTCGGCGGACGCGACGACCAGCGGGGTGCCGCCGGATCCGGAGATCTCGTCCACGGCCTCGCCGGTCTCCTCCGGCACGGTGCCGTCGAGCCTGCGCACCCACTCGATGACGGATCCGGCCGCGCCCTTGCGCACCCGCGTGCCGTCCGCCATGTCGAGACCCGACATTCTGGTCTGCGCCGTGAACGGCACGACCTCCGCGTGGTCCACCTCGCGTCCGCGCAGGCCGTACGTCTGCTTCGCGAACACCACGATCGACCGGCCCTCGGGTGTCTCGTCGGCCAGGCTCGCGAGCTGCGCGGCGTCGGCCACCTCGGTGTCAGTCGCCTTGCCGAGCGGGACGAACCCGGACGCCTGGCGGTTGCCGAGGGTGATCGTGCCGGTCTTGTCGAGCAGCAGCGTGTTCACGTCGCCCGCGGCCTCGACGGCGCGGCCGGACATGGCCAGCACGTTGCGCTGGACGAGGCGGTCCATGCCGGCGATGCCGATCGCGGACAGCAGCGCCCCGATCGTGGTCGGGATCAGGCAGACGAGCAGCGCCACCAGGATCGTGATCGACTGCCGCGCGTCCGCGTAGATGGCCATCGGCTGGAGCGTCACGACCGCGAGCAGGAACACGATCGTCAGCACGGCCAGCAGGATGTTCAGCGCGATCTCGTTCGGCGTCTTCTGCCGCGCCGCGCCCTCGACGAGCGCGATCATCCGGTCGAGGAACGTCTCGCCGGGCCTCGCGGTGATCTGTACGACGATCCGGTCGGACAGCACCTTCGTACCGCCGGTCACCGCGCTGCGGTCGCCGCCGGACTCCCGGATGACCGGCGCCGACTCCCCCGTGATCGCGGACTCGTCCACGCTGGCCACGCCCTCGACGACGTCGCCGTCGCCGGGGATGACGTCGCCCGCCTCGCAGACCACCCGGTCGCCGAGCGTCAGCGCGGTCGCGGAGACGCGCTGCTCACGCTCGTCGGCGCCCAGCTTCCGCGCGACCGTCTCCTGCTTCGCCTTCCGCAGTGTGTCGGCCTGCGCCTTGCCGCGGCCCTCCGCGACGGCCTCGGCCAGGTTCGCGAAGACCACCGTCAGCCACAGCCACACGGCCACGACCCACGCGAACCAGCTCGGCCGGACGATCGCGAGCACGGTGGTCAGCAGCGAGCCGACCTCGACCACGAACATGACGGGCGTACGGATCATGACACGGGGGTCGAGTTTCCGTACGGCCGAGGGCAACGCCTCGACCAGCGCCTTCGTGCTGAAGGCCGCGTTCACGGCCATTATGCGAGTCCTTCCGCGAGGGGCCCGAGCGCGAGCGCCGGGAAGAAGGTGAGGCCGGTGACGATCAGCACGACCGCGACGGTCATGCCGACGAACAGCGGTTTGTACGTGGGCAGGGTGCCGGCGGTGACCGGCACGGGTTGCTGTCCGGCCAGCGACCCGGCGAGCGCCAGCGCGAACACGATCGGGATGAACCTGCCGAACAGCATCGCGATGCCGATCGTCGTGTCGTAGAAGGGTGTGCCGGCGCTGAGCCCGGCGAACGCGCTGCCGTTGTTGTTGCTGCCGGACGTGTAGGCGTACAGCACCTCGGAGAAGCCGTGCGGCCCGGAGTTCAGCATCGACGCGCGGGCGCTCGGCACCATCAGCGCGATGCCCGTGAACGTCAGCACCAGCGCCGGCGTGGTCAGGGTGTAGAGCGCGATCAGCCGGATCTCCCGCGACCGCAGCTTCTTGCCGAGGAACTCCGGTGTCCGGCCGACCATGAGGCCGCCGAGGAACACCGTCAGCATCGCCATGACGAGCATGCCGTACATGCCCGACCCGACCCCGCCGGGCGTGATCTCGCCGAGCGCCATGTTGAGGATCGCCAGGCCGCCGCCCAACGGGGTGAACGAGTCGTGGAAGGAGTTGACGGCGCCGGTGGACGTGCTGGTGGTGGCCGTGGCGAACAGCGCGGACAGCCAGACGCCGAACCGCGTCTCCTTGCCCTCCATCGCGCCGCCCGCGGTGTGCAGCGCGGAGCCGCCGTGGCTCAGCTCGGCCGCGGTGATGCCGGCCAGCGACAGCGTGAAGATCGTCGCCATGACGGCGAGGATCGCCGCGCCGTGCTTGACGCTGCCGACCATCGTGCCGAACGTCCGGGTCAGCGCGACCGGGATGACCAGGATCAGGAAGATCTCGAACAGGCTGGTGAACGCCTTCGGGTCCTCGAACGGGTGGGCGGAGTTGGCGTTGTAGAAGCCGCCGCCGTTGGTGCCGAGCTCCTTGATGACCTCCTGCGAGGCCACCGGGCCGCCGGGGATGTGCTGCGCGCCGCCGGCGAGCGTGGCCACGTCGTGCGGCGCCGCGAAGTTCTGCACGACGCCGGCCGAGACGAGCACGATCGTGCCGATGATCGCGATCGGCAGCAGGATGCGGAGGCTGCCGCGCACGAGGTCGACCCAGAAGTTGCCGAGGTGGTCGGCGCGCTTGCGGACGAACGCGCGGAACAGCGCCGCCGCGACCGCCATGCCGACGGCCGCCGAGGCGAAGTTCTGCACGGCCAGGCCGGACATCTGCACGAGGTGGCCCATCGTGGACTCACCGGAGTAGGACTGCCAGTTGGTGTTGGCGACGAACGACGCCGCCGTGTTGAACGCCGTGTGCGGGTTGACGTTGTCCATGCCGAGGTTCAGCGGCAGCCACTTCTGCACCCGCTGGAGCAGGTACAGGAAGAGGACGGACACCGCCGAGAAGGCCAGCAGGCCGCGGGCGTAGGACGTCCACCGCTGGTCGGCGTCCGGGTCGACGCCGACGAGTTTGTAGATCCAGCGTTCGGCGCGCAGGTGCCGCCCGCCGCTGTAGACGCGCGCCATGTAGTCGCCGAGGGGGACGTACACCGCGGCGAGCGCGGTGACCAGTACGCCGATCTGGATCAGCCCGGCCGCGGTCGGGCTCATCAGAACCTCTCCGGGAACACGAGCGCCGCCACCAGGTACACCAGCAGCGCCACCGCCACGACGAGGCCGATCAGGTTCATCGCGAGCGTCACAGCCGATCCACCGCCCGTGCGATCAGCGCGGCGATGCCGAAGCACGCCACCGTGAGGGCCGCGAAGGCCACGTCTGCCACTTGTTCCTCCTCGATCCGCCGAGCTCCACCGCGGAGAGACCCCCGCGAGTCAGGTAACGACTTCGCGACGGTCGTCAACGAAGCCCGTCGTCGAGTGAAACGCCTGATTGACGGCGAATACCTCGTGTTAATGGCGTCCTAGCGCGCACCCGCGCGGTCTTAACGGACCCCTAACGAGACGGACAGCGAAACAGAAATCGGACGATCTTCGGAGTGCTCCCCGATCTCGATGCTTTTCTTGCCCACGTCGAAAGGATTACGCTCCGAATCAACAGGACTCTCCACCGTGAGAGCCAAAACTCGGCGGCGGAAGGAGTGCCATGAGCACACCGGACCGTGACACCGCGACCCCCTCAGCGATCGCCGATCCAGCGCCCTTGGGGCTTGCGGCCTTCGCACTGACGACGTTCCTGCTCTCGGCCAAGAACGCGGGGCTGACGCACGGCACCGACGCGTGGCTCGGCTACGCGTTCGCGTACGGCGGTCTCGCCCAGCTCCTCGCCGGGATGTGGGAGTTCCGCAACCGGAACGTGTTCGGCGCGACGGCGTTCTCCACGTACGGCGGCTTCTGGATCGGCCTCGGCCTGTACGTGCACATGGTCGCGCCAGGTGCGAAGTCGGAGGCGGAGGTCGCGAACGACCTCGGATGGATCCTCCTGGCGTTCGCGATCTTCAACCTCTACATGCTGATCGCGAGCACCCGGGTCAACGCGGCTGTGTTCGGCGTTTTCCTCACCCTGCAGCTCACTGAGGTAGTGCTGTTCATCGGCCAGTTCGCGGGCAGCGCGGGCATCATCAAGGTCGGGGGCTACATCGGCATCCTGACCGCGTTGGTCGCCTGGTACACATCGTTCGCGGGCGTGACCAACGGGATAACGGGACGTCCGACGATGAAGGTCGGCGGCCCACTGGTGAAGTCGGGCGGCTAACGGATTAGGGCGGCGCGGCAACGCGCGTCCGTGACAATTCTCAGCGGGCGCTTTTCGGTTCTCCCCGAAAAGCGCCCGCCATTCTTACGATCGGGTCACGGTAGCCCCGGCCGCGGGGTCAGCGGACCTCGGTGATCTCCGGGCCGCGCTGGAACGGGTCCAGGTCGGACTTCGCCGCCTGCTCGTCAAGGGCCTGCTGCGCCTCACGCGGGAGCCGCAGCTCCAGGAGGTCGCGCGGGGCCATCGGGTCGTCGCCGCGGACGACCACGATGTCGGCGAAGACCGCTTCGAGGGGCTCGGCGGCGGACGCGTCGGACGCGGCGGCGCCGCTGATGACGCCGCGCAGGAACCAGCGCGGGCCGTCGACGCCGACGAACCGGGCCGGCTGTGTCGCCGGCCCGCCCTTGCCGGCATCGGGCGAGGGGACGGACGCCGTGAGCTCGGGGCCGAACGGGCCGTCGGCCTCCTCGGCCGAGCCGCCGCCCTCCTTCAGCTCCGCGATGATCTCGCGGCGGACGTCGCGCCACAGGCCGGCGCTCTTCGGCGCGGCGAACGCCTGGACCTGCATGGCGGACGTGCCGTGCTGGATGGTGGCCGCGACGATCTGCTCGTCGGCGACGTTGACCTGGACCTCGATGCCGTCGACCAGCGGCACCTGGATGCCGCCGAGGTCGACGCGCTCGACATCGGACACGTCCTCGTCCGCGTCCCACGGGCCGGTGCCGGTGGGTGCGGATCCGCCGGAGCCGCCGGTCGCGTCATCGGTCTCGTCATCGACGTCGTCGTCGATGCCCTCGCCGAGGTCCTCGATCTCGTCGGCCTCGGGCTCCTGCGCCTTGCGACGTCGGAACACGTCAGGCTCCTCCTTCAACTGCAGTGTGGCCGCCGGTGGACCCGAATCCACCGGCGCCGCGAGCCGACCCGGGAAGCGTGTCGACCTCATGGAAGGCGGCACGCTCCACCCGTTGCACGACGAGCTGCGCGATCCGGTCGCCCCTGGCGAACCGTACCGGCTCCTTGAGGTCCGTGTTGAGCAGCGTCACCTTGATCTCGCCCCGGTAGCCCGCGTCGATCGTGCCGGGTGCGTTTACCACCGTAACGCCGAATTTGGCACCCAGGCCCGACCGCGGATGGACGAAACCGGCGTAGCCGTCGGGCAGCGCGATCGCCATGCCCGTCGGGACCACCGCGCGCTCGCCGGGGCCGAGCTCCACGTCCTCGGCGGCGACCAGGTCGGCGCCCGCGTCACCGGGGTGGGCGTACGACGGCCGCGGCAGCCCGGGGTCGAGCCGCTTGATCAGGACGTCCACCGTGCCGTTCGCAGTCACCCGGCGACCTTATCGCGCACCGCCGGTGCCTCCGTCCGGCGCGGAACCCTGCCTGCGCCGCGGTGGGCGGACGCGGGTCGTCCAGCCGAGCCAGCGCGGCAGCACGAACCGCGCCCGGCCGTCGTCCACCGGGGGCGGCGGCGGCTGCGGCGGCGGCTCGGGCGGATCGGCGCCGGTGCCCATATCGCGCCGCAGCTCCGGCCACGCGCGGTAGATGACGGCGGTCAGCGGTACGGCGATCACCGCGCCGGGGACGCCCGCCGCGAACGTGCCCGTGGCGATCGCCAGGATGACGGCGAGCGGGTGCAGCCGCACCATGCGGCCGACCACGAGCGGCTGGAGCAGGTGGCTTTCGAGCTGCGCCTCCAGCGTGATGATGCCGAGCAGGATGACCGCGGCGATCCAGCCCTTGGTGCCGAGCGTGACGAGGATGGACAGGCCGCCGGTGACGACGATGCCGGCCAGCGGCACGAAGCTGCCCAGGAAGATCAGCACGGCCAGCGGCGCCCACAGCGGGATGCCCATGATCAGCATGACGATGCCGATCACGATGCCGTGCACCGCCGCGATGATCACCGTGCCGCGTACGTAATGGGTGAGCGTGAGCCAGGCGACCCGTCCGGCCTGGTCGATGCGCGGCCCGGCGTTGGGGCCGCACTTGCCGCAGAACCAGTCCCAGATGTGGTCGCCGTCCTTGATCAGGAAGAACGTGACGAACATCAGCAGGATCAGCCCGGCGAGCACCTCCAGGACGATGCCGGCGCCGGTCACGACCGTGCTCGGCAGGGCGGCGGCCTGTTTGTCCAGCGCGGTGAGCAGGGTGTCGACGGCGCTGTCGATCTGCTTCTGCTGGAACCGCAGCGGGCCGGTGCTCAGCCATTTCTGCAGTTCGCGCGCGCTGTTGACGACCTGGGCCGCCAGCTTCGGGAACTCGGCGTTGGCGCGGATGCCGATCAGCGCGGCGAGGCCGCCGACGACGATGAACGCGACCAGCATGGTCAGCCAGGTGGCGGCAAGGCGCCCGAATCCGGCGCGGCGCATCCGCGCGGTGAGGGGGTGCAGCATCGCGGTGATCAGCAGCGCGCCCACGCACGGCACGGTGACGACGGCGAGGTAGCCGAGGATGCGGGCCACGAGGTAGATCGCCGCGCCGACCAGCAGCAGCCGCCACGACCACGACCCCGCGACCTGCAGCGGCCACGGCACGCGCACCCGCTGGCCGCCGCGGCCCCCGTCGCCGGGCTCACCCGTTCCGTTGTCCACCGTCACCTTTCCAACCGCTCCCGACCCGACCCCGTACGCCGCGAACGCCGGGTGTACGGGCGTTCGCGCACACGCCAACGTATGCCATACCGCCGACATGCGAGGTCTAACGCGACGAGCCGGACGGGGGCAGTAGCGTGTGGGTATGCCCGAACCCGATTACGACGAGCGGCTCGCGGTGCCGGTCTACTGGTGGCCGATCGCCGCGGTCTGCGTGGTGCTGCTCGGCGCCGAGGTGTACGCCGGGTTCGGCTGGCCCGTCGCGATCGGCACGTACGCCGTCCTGGGCGGGTTCATCACCGCGCTGTTCCTGAGCTGGGGCGCCCGCGTCCGGGTCGCCGGCGGCGCGCTGGCCGCCGGCCGCGCCCGCCTCCCCGTGGAGGCCATCGGCGACGTCTCCGCGCTGAGCGCCGCGAGCGCGCGGAAGATGCGCGGCGACAGCAGGGCGTTCGTCTTCGCCCGGCCGTACCTCACGTACGCCGTGCGGGTCGAGGTCCGCGACCCCGACGACCCCACCCCGTACTGGCTGGTCTTCACCCGCCGCCCGGAGTCCCTCGCCGCGGCGCTCGCCCGCGCCCGCGCCTAGCCGCGCCGCCTGTTACCGAGATCACACGCCGGGACCTGCAATAACTCGGCGCGTCCCGCGGTTGCCACCAGCATGCACACGAACCGCCACCTTCTGATGTCCGCGTGTCCCGGGGCGCGTACGCCCCGCCCGGCCACGGCGACGTGTGCGATGTGCCGCGCCTGTACCCGCTGACCGGCGCGTAGCGCTGACAGAAACCGATCACCTGCCCGTACGTGATCTTCGGCTGCCCTGAATCCCCCACTACCTGGGAATCCTTCGTGATCAACGCTTCCGGCCTGCGCAAGGTCTACCGCTCACGCGGTCGTGAGGTCGTCGCCGTCGACGGCGTCGACCTCGATGTCGGCGACGGGGAGGTGTTCGGCGTGCTCGGCCGCAGCGGCGCGGGCAAGTCCACGCTGCTGCGCTGCGTGAACATGCTCGAACGCCCCACGTCCGGCACGGTCGCGGTGGCCGGCGAGGAGATGACCCGGCTGCGCGGCGACGGCCTGCGCCGGGCGCGGCGCCGCATCGGCATGATCCACCAGCACTTCGCGCTTCTGTCCGCACGTACGGTCGCCGGGAACGTGGCGTTCCCGCTCGAGGTCACCGGCGTCTCGGGCGACCGCCGCCGGGCCCGCGTCGGCGAGCTGCTCGAGCTCGTCGGCCTCGACGGCCTGGCCAAGGCCCACCCCGCGCAACTGTCCGGCGGCCAGAAGCAGCGGGTCGGCATCGCACGCGCGCTGGCCGCCGAGCCGCACCTCCTGCTGTCGGACGAGGCCACGTCCGCGCTCGACCCGGAGACCACGGCCTCGATCCTGGCGCTGCTGCGCCGCGTCAACCGCGAGCTCGGCCTGACGATCCTGCTGATCACGCACGAGATGGACGTGATCAAGAGCGTCTGCGACAGCGCCGCGATCATGGAGGACGGCCGCGTGACCGAGTCCGGCCGCCTTGGCGAGTTGCTCGTACGGCCCGGTTCGCGGCTGGCCCGCAGCCTGTTCCCGCTGCCGGACGTCTCCGGGCCCGGCGTCGCCACCGTGACGTACGTCGACCGCGCCGACGAGCCGCTGATGTCCGACCTCACCCGCCGCTTCGACGTGGACGTCAACGTGCTCGGCGGCGCCATCGAGACCGTCGCGGGGCTGCCCGTCGGGCGGCTGCGGATCCGCGTCGGCGGCCCCCGTACGGACGAGGCGCTGGACCACCTGCGCACGCAGGGACTGCTCGTGGAGGTGGACCGGTGACCGGCACGGACCTGTGGCAGCTCCTGGGCGAGGGCACCGGCGAGACGCTGACGATGGTCGGCTGGTCCGCGCTGTTCACGCTGGTCTTCGGGCTGCTGGTCGGTGTCCTGCTCGTGCTGACCGAGCGCGGCGGGCTGCTGCCCGTGCCCGGCCTGCACGCGGTGCTCGGCGCGGTCGTGAACATCGGGCGCTCGCTGCCGTTCGTGATCCTGATGGTGGCGATCATCCCGTTCACCCGGCTGGTGACCGGGACGTCCATCGGCACCACCGCGGCCATCGTGCCGCTGACCGTCGGCGCGGTCCCCTTCTACGCGCGGCTCGTCGAGACGTCGCTGCACGAGGTGGACCGCGGCGTCGTCGAGGCGGCGCAGGCGATGGGCGCCACCCGGCTGGCCATCGTGGCGAAGGTGCTGCTCGCGGAGTCGCTCCCGTCGCTGGTCGCGGGGCTGTCGGTGACGATCGTGACGCTGGTGTCGTACTCGGCGATGGCCGGGACCATCGGCGGCGGCGGACTCGGCGACGTCGCGATCCGCTTCGGCTATCAGAGCTTCGACACCAAGGTCATGGTCGCGACCGTGGTCCTGCTGGTCGTCGTCGTGCAACTGCTCCAAATGCTGGGCGACTTCCTGGCCCGGCGCCTGTCCCATCGATAGAAGGAACAATCTGGTGCGCAAGATAATCGCGGTCGTGTCCGCCGCCGTCCTGGCCCTCACGCTGGCCGCGTGCGGCGGGTCGTCCGGCTCGTCGGACCCCAACGCGCCGCTGAAGGTCGGCGCGAGCCCGGTGCCGCACGCCGAGATCCTCGACTACATCAAGAAGAACCTGGCGCCGAAGGCCGGCCTGAAGCTGGACGTCGTCTCGTTCAACGACTACGTCCAGCCGAACATGCAGTTGCAGGACGGCACCCTGGACGCCAACTACTTCCAGACGAAGCCGTTCCTCGACGACTTCACCAAGAGCCACCCGGACGCGAAGTTCAGTTGGATCGAGGACGTCCACCTCGAACCGCTCGGCCTGTACTCCAAGAAGGTGACGGACGCGAAGGCGCTGCCGGACGGCGCGACCGTGGCAGTGTCCAACGACCCGGCGAACCTCGGCCGCGGCCTGAAGCTGCTCGCCGACAACGGCCTCATCACGCTGAAGTCGAACAAGACCGCCGGCATCACCGAGAAGGACGTCGCGGCCAACCCGAAGAACCTCCAGTTCAAGCCGCTGGACCCGGCGCAGCTCCCGCGTTCGCTCGCCGACGTCGACGCCGCCGTCATCAACGGCAACTTCGCCATCAAGGCCGGCCTGTCGCCGGCGAAGGACGCGCTGCTGCTGGAGAAGGCGGCGGGCAACCCGAACGCCAACGGCCTGGTCGTGCAGACCAAGGACAAGAACGACCCGCGGGTCCGGAAGCTGGCGAAGCTCCTCCAGGACCCGAAGGTGAAGCAGTTCATCAAGCAGAAGTACGACGGTTCGGTCCTGCCGTCGTTCTGACCCGTACGCGGGCCGGCGTCAGCGCTTCGGCACAGCCGCGGCGATGGCGCCGGCCACCGCGCCCGGATCGTCGACCGGGACCCACGTCCTGGCCCCGGGTACGGGGATCAGCGTGGCGTCGGGGAACTCGGACGCGAGCCGCCGCGCCTGCGCCATCGGGAAGAAGCCGCACGCGTCACCCCAGATCACCAGCACCGGCCGGTCGAACCGCGGGATCGCCTCGGCGGCGTCGATGAGGAGCCGCGGACGGAGGCCGGCCGTGGCGGCGACGAGGTCGGCGGCCACCCGCCGATCGCGGCGCATCGGGCCGAAGAAGGATGCCATGCGCGCGTCGTCAAGCCCGCGCGCGGCGACGCTGAACGCGAGGCCGCGCCGGAGGCGGGGCGACCGCGCCTGGAGCCGGAGCAGCGCCGACGCGAGCCCGGGGAGGGCGCGGGACAGCGCCGTCGCCTTCTTGAGCCGGTCCGCCGGGAACTGGTCGTAGTTCTCGCAGTTCGTCAGGACGAGCCGGCCGATGCGCCCGAGCGCCGGATGACCGCTGGCCAGCGACAACAGCAGCAGGCCGCCGGCCGTGTCGTTGGCGGCCACCGTGGCGTCGTCGACGCCGAGCAGTTCGAGGCAGTCGGGCAGCAGCCGGGCCAGCGAGGTGGCCGACCGGTCCGCGCCCGGCGACAGCGGCCAGGGATGGGCGCCCAGCGGCAGGTCGACCGTGATGCAGCGGAAGCGGTCCTCCAGCGCGGCGACGACGTCGCGCCACAGATCGTGATTCGCCAGCGCACCGGCGAACAGGACCAGCGCGGGCCCGTCGCCGGACGAGCGGTACGCCAGGGGCCCGAGCCGGGTTTCCAGCCGTTTGGATTCCATGGGTACACAACATACTCTCGGTATGTCGCGTGCGGAAGCCCTGCGCGGCGCGGCTACCGCTTCTCGCCGGGGGCCAGGCCGCGGAGCATCGCCTCGATCGCCTTCCCCAGTTCCGCCCTGGTCGTGGCGGGGTCGCCGGCGCCGGTGATGAGCAGGCCGCCCAGGTACGCCAGGTCGCGGATGAGATGGGCGAGGAGGCCGGGGTCGAGGTCGAGGATCTGGCCGTGCGCGATCGACGTGGTGACGAACGACCGCAGATCGACGTGGCCCGGCTGCTGGTCGGCGGGGCCGTCCGGCTCGTGGCCGAGCACGGCGGGCCCGTCGATCAGCACGATCCGCCGGATCTCCTCGTCGAGGGCGGCGTCCAGGTAGGCGTTGATCCGCGCCACGATCTGGTCGATCGGCGCGGCCTCCGGGTCGCCCGCTCCGGACGCCCGCGCGTCCGCCTCCGCCTCCACCTCCGCGAACACGGCGCGGAACAGCATCTTCTTGCCGGCGAAGTGGTGATAGACCGCGCCTTTGGTCACCCGGGCCGCGGCCGCGATCTCGTCGACCGACGTCTGCGCGTAGCCTTTGCCGCCGAATGCGGCGCGCGCGGCGTCCAGCACCGCACGGCGCGTGGCCTCGACGTGCTCGGATCGGAGCGTGGCCGACGGCTCGGAGCCGTTTCCCTCTGTGGTCGTTCGCCGTGGCATACGGCCAGTATTCCTTGCGACCGGGCCGCGATGACGATCACCTCGGCCATCGCGGCGCCCGGTCACACGGTCACACGGTCACACGGTCACGGTGACGCCCAGATCCGTGTCGTCGGACTCGGTCACGACCAGCTCCCCGATCACGCCCGCCGACCGCAGCTCCCCGGCCCCGGCGCGGACGCGGGCCGCGCGCTTGCCGCGCACCTCCACCCGGGCGACCCCGGCGCGCATCGACAGCCGCGCCTCCGACTTCGTACGCCGCACCGCGCGCAGCACCTCGGCGACCGCGGCCAGCACCCCGGGGTCGCCCTCGGCGGCGGCCTCGTCCGTACGCGGCCACGGCGCGCGGTGCACCGATCCCTCGCGCCACCAGGACCACACCTCCTCGGCCGCGAACGGCAGCACCGGCGCGAACAGCCGCACCAGCACCGACAGCGCGGTCTCCAGCGCGGCGCGCGCCGAGGCGTCGCCGTCGTACGCGCGGGCCTTCACCAGCTCCAGGTAGTCGTCGCAGAACTCCCAGAAGAACCGCTCGGTGCGCTCGAGCGCGCGCGTGTGGTCGTACGCGTCGTACGCGGCCGTGGCGTCCTCGACGACCGCGCCGAGCGCCGCCAGCATCGACCGGTCGAGCGGCGCCGTGACGGACCCGCCGGACGTCGCGTCGCCGCCGCCGAAGCCCAGCACGAACTTGCTGGCGTTCAGCAGCTTGATGGCCAGCCGCCGGCCGATCTTGATCTGGCCGGTGTCGAACGCGGTGTCCGCGCCGAGGCGCCCGCAGGCCGCCCAGTAGCGGACGGCGTCCGAGCCGTACTCCTCCAGCAGCGCGAGCGGCGTCACCACATTGCCCTTGGACTTCGACATCTTCTTGCGATCCGGGTCGAGGATCCAGCCGGAGATCGCGACGTTCCGCCACGGCAGCGTGCCGTCCTCAAGGTGGGCGCGGACCAGGGTGGCGAACAGCCACGTACGGATGATCTCGTGCGCCTGCGGCCGGAGGTCCATCGGGAACACCCGCGCGAACAGGTCGGGGTCGCGCTCCCAGCCGCCGGCGATCTGCGGGGTCAGCGAGGACGTGGCCCAGGTGTCCATGACGTCGGGGTCGCCGGCGAAGCCGCCGGGCTCGCCGCGCTGCTCGGGGGTGTAGCCGGGCGGCGTCTCGGAGCCGGGGTCGACCGGGAGCAGCGCCTCGTCCGGCGTGATCGGCTCGTCGTACAGCGGGTTCGCCTCGCCGTCGAGGCGGTACCACACCGGGATCGGCACGCCGAAGAACCGCTGGCGGCTGATCAGCCAGTCGCCGGCCAGCCCCTGCACCCAGTTGTCGTACCTGACCCGCATGTGCGGCGGGTGCCAGTCGAGCTCGCGGCCGCGTTCCAGCAGCTCGGCGCGCAGCGCGTCGTCGCGGCCGCCGTTGCGGATGTACCACTGGCGGGTGGTGACGATCTCCAGCGGGCGCTCGCCCTTCTCGTAGAACTTCACGGGATGGCTGATCGCCTGCGGCTCGCCGTCGAGGTCGCCGGACGCGCGCAGCAGCTCCACCACGCGGGCGCGCGCCGCCGCGACGGTCTTCCCGGCCAGCTCGGCGTACGCGGACCGGGCCGTCGGGGTCTCCAGGTCGCGCGGCGGCTCGGCCAGCAGGCGGCCGTCCCATCCGATGACCGCGCGGGTCGGGAGGTCGAGCTCCCGCCACCACGTGACGTCGGTGACGTCGCCGAAGGTGCAGATCATCGCGATGCCGGAGCCCTTCTCGGGGTCGGCGAGGCGGTGCGCGACGACCGGCACCTCGACGTCGAACAGCGGGCTGCGGACGGTGCCGCCCACGAGCGGCATGTAGCGGTCGTCGTCCGGATGGGCGACCAGCGCCACGCACGCCGGCAGCAGCTCGGGTCGGGTCGTCTCGACGTGCACCGGGCCGGTCGGGGCGTGGAAGGCGATGCGGTGGTACGCGCCGGGCCGCTCGCGGTCCTCCAGCTCGGCCTGCGCGACGGCCGTACGCCAGGTGATGTCCCACAGGGTGGGCGCCTCGGCGGTGTAGGCCTCGCCGCGCGCGAGGTTGCGCAGGAAGGCGAGCTGCGACGCGGCGCGCGACTCGTCGCCGATCGTGGTGTACGTCAGCCCCCAGTCGACCGACAGGCCGAGACGCCGCCACACCTCCTCGAAGGCGCGCTCGTCGACGGTGGTCAGCTCGTGGCACAGCTCGACGAAGTTGCCGCGCGCCACGGGCACCTGGTGCTTGGCGTCGGGCTCGGCGGGCGGCGTGAAGGCCGGGTCGTACGGCAGGGACGGGTCGCAGCGCACGCCGTAGTGGTTCTGCACGCGCCGCTCGGTGGGCAGGCCGTTGTCGTCCCACCCCATGGGGTAGAAGACCGCGCGGCCGCGCATGCGCTGGTAGCGGGCGGCGGTGTCGGTGTGGGTGTAGGAGAAGATGTGCCCGATGTGGAGGCTGCCGCTGACCGTCGGGGGCGGCGTGTCGATCGCGTACACCTCGGCGCGCCGGGCCGTACGGTCGAACCGGTAGATGCCGTCGCGCTCCCATACCGCCGCCCAGGTTCCTTCCAGGCCGTCGAGGGACGGTTTACCTGGGATTCGCGGATTCGGCGTCATGAGTGCTCATGGTATGCAGCGCGACCCGCCGACGTGGAAGGATCTCCACATGAACGCGCAGAAGTCCAAGAACCCCGAACTGACGGCGAGGATCGTCGGCGGCCTGGCCGCGATGGCGGCCGGTTTCGCCGCGCGCAAGGCGATCGAATTCGGCTGGAAGAAGGTCACCGGCAAGGAGCCGCCCACGGAGCCCGAGTCGCCCGAGGTCGCCCTCGTCGAGGCGCTGAGCTGGGCCGTCGTCATGGGCGTCGGCATGGAGGTCACCCGTCTCATGGCCACCCGCATCGTGGCGCGCAAGATGCACAAGCCCGCGGAGATCCTGTCGGACTGACCCCGTCAGCGCTCCAGCTCGCCCTTGATGGTCGCCGGTGCCGTACGGCCCGGCGGCAGGGGGCGGGCGCGGAGGTCGTTCAGGACGAGGGTGCCCAGCTTCTTGGTCGCCTGGCGGTTGAGGGTGCCGCCGGCGACCGCGCCGGTCAGGAACGGGCCGAGCGTGGTGAGGTGGCGGCCGAGCACGCGCAGCAGGCGGTTGCGCAGCGTCGCCTTCGCGGCGGCGCCGAGCGCGAGAGTCAGCGAGCCGGGCTTGAGGGGATCGACGCCGCGCCGCCGCGCCCACGCCATGACGTACGCGCCGGTGCGGTGCACGCCTCCGCCGAACGGCGCCTGGCCGTAGACCTCGTGCAGCTCGCCGACGAGCTTGACCTCGATGGCCGCGACGACCAGCGCCTCCGCGACGACCTGCGCGGGCGCGGTCAGAAGCAGCGGTGGCGCGGCGAACTCCACGGCGGCGAGCGCGCCGCCGGCCGCGCCTACGGCGGTGGTGGCGTTGCTCGCCGACACCACGAGGGAGTCGGCGAGTGCGTCGCCGGTGAGGCCGTGATGATGGCGCCGCAGGGTATCCGCGTCGCGGATCGGGATGCGCGGCGCCATCTGGTTCGCGAAGACGTCCGTCAGCCAGCGGCCGCCGGCGAGCCCCCGGGCGCCGGCCTCGCGCGCGCTGCTGCCCAGCGCCTTCGCGAGGCGCCCGAGCAGGCGGCCGCGCTCGGCACGGCCCATGTGCTCGTCAGCCGCCAGCCGTTCGACAAGCGGGCCGACCTCATCGGCCGGGACCATGTCGCCGGGGTCGGACGTCACCGCCTCATTCCTCCTGCGAATCTGAAATCGGTCGATCGGACACGCACGACGAGGGGTTCGGCTCAGGCCGCGCACTCACGGCAGATGAACTGCCCATTGCGCTCCTCCGCGAGCTGACTGCGGTGGTGCACCAAGAAGCACCGTCCACAGGTGAACTCGTCGGCCTGCCGTGGCAGCACCCGAATCGCCAATTCCTCGTTGGAAAGGTCCGCACCCGGGAGCTCGGTGACCTCACCGGCATCAAGGTCCTCGTCGATGACGGAGGACGTCTTGTCGTTCCGGCGGGCCTGCAGTTCCTGGAGGCTGTCCTCGTTGATCTCGTCGTCGGTCTTGCGTGGGCTGTCGTAATCGGTCGCCATCTTGCTTTCTCTCCCCCTCGGTGATACTGCGCCTCGTCGCGCGGGTTAACGCTCCATCGGCCGTCGTTGTGCCCGGAATGGCCGAGGATTTTGCCACGCTCCCGCCCTTGTTCCACGCGCGGCGCCCGGATATGCGTACACGCCGAGATCGACACTGGTCAACCGAGTGGAATGTGGCGTAAGTCATAGGCAGCACATGGTCAATAGCGGTCCGGACGACTGGCGTGTTCCGGTCTGCCGGAGGACACTACGCCATCGGCGCTCCGCTTGGGCCGCTGGCGCGCTACTCCCCGCCGGTCAGCGCGCGCAGCAGGCCGGCGAGCCCGGTGCGCAGCGCCGCGCGCTCGGCCTCGGTCATCCCTTCCAGCACCTGGGTGTGCCGGTCGTGGAACGCCGACGCCATGCTCCGGTGCACGTCACGGCCGGCGCGGGTGAGGCGCAGCCGGTCGAGGCGCCGGTTGGCGGGGTCGCGCTCGCGCTCGACGTAGCCCTTCCGTACGAGGCCCGCGACCAGGCGGCTGACCGTGCTCTTGTCCAGCCGGAGCCGCTCGCTGAGGTCGCGCTGGGCCAGCGGTCCGTCGACGTCGAGCTCGTGGATGGCGAAGATCTCCGACAGCGACGCGACGTGGCCGGGCACCACGACTTCCGGCTGGAGCATCCCCGCCGCCTGGACGAGCCGCATCAACATGCCGTGCAGGGAGTCGGACGACGCGGCCAATCGGGGCCTCCCCATCGAGAGTTGTGCCGTACAACTATTCGGCGTACAGTCGGGCTAATGGTTGCAGGATACAACTTTGGGAGGCCCGGATGGCTCGCCGTCCACTGCTCTTCGGCCGGCACGGCTCCGGCCACGGTCACGGTCACGGTCATGACAACAGCGGTTTCGAGGGGGCAGGCGCGCGCAGGTACGAGCGGACCACGCGGATCATGCGCCCGCTCTACCGCCGCATCGCCGCCGACATCGCGGCCGGCACGCCCAAGGGCGCGCGCGTGCTGGACATCGGCACCGGCCCCGGCCGGCTGCTCGTCGAGCTCGGCAGGCTCCGCCCGGATCTCGACCTGACCGGCGTCGACCCGTCCGAGGAGATGGTCCGCATCTCCAACGGGCACCTGGGGGCGTACGGCGACCGGGCGCGCGCGGTCGCCGGCGGCGTCGCCGATCTGCCGTTTCCGGACGACTCCTTCGACCTCGTCGTGACGTCGTTCAGCATGCACCACTGGCCGGACGTGGCCGCGGGCGTCGCGGAGATCGCGCGGGTGCTGCGCCCCGACGGCCACCTCGGCGTCTACGACTTCAACCGCGCCCCGTTCGACGCCCTCACGAGCGCCGCCGCGGAGCACGCGCCGCTGGCCGGACGCGCCGCGCGGCGCACCAGGATGCCGTCGCGGCTGCCGTTTCACCTGGTCGCGCGGGTGGCGATCTGACCGCGCCAAGACGAGCCGAATCCCACCGGGAATAGCGGTTTGCCGCGATCCGCTTGCTGGGTAGGGACGATCCGATTCATCCCGATCAGCTCCACCTGGCGGAAGGAGTGGAATGGGCGAGTTCCGCTCGACCATGCAGCGGCGCCTCGCCGACGCGTACGCGTCGTTGCGCGCCGCCGAGGCCGAAGGCGATCACTTCATGGCCGACACCCGTGTCGCCGAGATCGAGGACCTCATGCGCATCGCGGCCAACAACGATCTCGACCTCCCGGAGTGCGTCGCCTGAATCGGCGGGGCCGGTTCACCGCAGCTCGTTGAACAACCGCTCGACGTCCACGAGCAGCGCGCCGTAGACCGGCCACAGGGTGTCCTCCCGGGCGGCCGCCGTACGCAGCATCCGCCGCAGCGCGTGCCCGCGGCGGATGCCGTCGGTGATCAGCCGCCGCAGCTCCTCGTCGCCCGTCTCGTCCGCCAGCTCGCCGTAGCGGTGGACGGCGCGGGCGGCGAGCTCGAGCAGCCCCGCGAAGCGTTCGAGGAACCGGTGGTCCGGCTCGGCCGGCGCCTGGTCGTGGCCGGGATACTCCACGTCGTAGATCACCCGTGTGATGCCGCGCGTCTGGATGGCCACGTGCTCCAGCGACCGCAGCGCGGGCCGCAGCCACGGGTCCGACATCGCCATCGCGACGTCCGGCGCGACGTCCGCGATCACCCGGCGCGGGTTGAACCGTACGCTCTCGGTCGCCGTCTCGACGCTCTCCCGCGCCTCGACCAGCAGTTCGTCCAGGTCGCGCGCGCGGGTCAGCCAGTCGTCGGCGTCGTCAGGCGGCCAGGGCTCGCGCAGGCCCTTCGCGGTGTCGGCGAGCACGTCGGAGATCTCGTTCGCGAGGTCGCCGAGCGCGTCGCGCGCCGTGCGCAGGTGCACCGGCGGCGCGATGAGCAGGTTCACCAGGAGCCCGACCACCGCGCCGAGCAGCGTCTCCGCGATGCGCGCCGTGGCGTAGCCGGACCGGGTGCTGGCCAGCGTGAGGATCAGGATCGAGGTGATCGCGACCTGCGTGCCCTGGTTGCCGAACCGCCGCCAGCTCCCGAGCGTCAGCGCGCCGATCACCACCAGCAGAATGCTCCACCAGTGCAGGCCGAGGAAGTGGCCGGTCCAGTACGACACGAGGACGCCGACGACGGTCGCCGCGACCCGCTGGAGCGCGCCGGTGAACGTCTCGGAGACGGTCGCGCCGACCACCACCATCGCGGTGACCGGCGCCAGCCACGGCGCCTGCGCGCCGCCGCCGAGCGGCACGTTGTCCGCGATCTCCCAGGCGACCGTCGCGGCCAGCGCGCTCTTGACCACCTTGTAGACGGTGTCGCGCTCGGCGCTCGGCCGCTTGACCGCCGTACGGACGGCCGCCACGCGCCGCCGCACGGCGGACCGTACGCGGCGTGAAACACGCGCGGCCCGCTTCCTGAGGGCACGGCGCAGCGGTTCCACGGCGCCCAGTCTTACCGATCTTCCTCCGGAGAGCCATTCCCGCCCGCCCCCAACCCGTCAGCTAACGAGACCACGCGCCGCTTCACGTAGGCGGCGGGGACGGGCGTCGCCGGAAGGGTCGGGCGTCGGCCGGAAGGCTCAGGCCTCGGCCGGAAGGGTCGGGCGTCGGCGCGAGGGGTTGAGGCGTCGGCCGGAGGGTCAGGAGTCGCGTTCGGGGTCGAGGGGGGTCAGGAGGTCGTTGAGGGCGGTGAAGAGGGGTTCCGGGGCGGCGATGGTCATCTCCGGGCTGGCCGGGCGGCCCGCGAGGCCGCCGACGCGGGCGCCCGCCTCGGCCGCGATCAGCCCCGCGGCGCCGATGTCCCACGCGTTGACGCCCCGCTCGTAGTAGGCGTCGACCCGGCCGCAGGCCAGCGAGCAGAGGTCGACCGCCGCGGAGCCGCCGCGCCGGATGTCGCGTACGTTCGGCAGGACCCCGACCAGCACCTCGGCCTGGTGCGCGCGGCGCTCGGACGCGTAGCCGAACCCGGTGGCGACCAGCGCCCGGTTCAGCGGCACCCCGGTCGAGCAGAAGATCGGCTCCGGCCACCGCCCCGCCCGGGTGCGCCACGCGCCGCGCCCCCGTACGGCGGTGTACGTCTCCCCGCGCGCCGGCACCTCCACGACCCCGGCGACGGCCTCCCCGTCGACCTCGGCGGCGATGCTGACCGCCCAGTCGAGCATGCCGTACAGGTAGTTCACGGTGCCGTCGATCGGATCCACGACCCACCGCACCCCGCTTCCCCCGGCGGACGCCCCCGACTCCTCGGTGAGCAGCGCGTCCTCGGGCCGCGCCTCACGCAGCCGCCGCGAGACCAGGTCGTCGGCGGCCTTGTCCATCTCGGTGACGATGTCGGTCGGCGAGGACTTGGTCTGCACGACGCTGGCCCCCGCCTGCCCCTCCACCAGCATCCGCCCGGTCTCCTGGGCGGTCGTCACGGCGAGGTCGAGCAGGCGTGTGGCGTCGTTATCCATACGCCCATCCTCCCGGACGCCGATCACCCACCGCGCCACCGGGGCGCCGAGCCGTCCCAATTAGCCCATTCCCGGCCACCGCCGAAAGGCCCTATTCAGCGCCGCCCCGATTCCCCACCCGTTCCGCACAAAGAGATCCGACTCGAACCCCGAAAACGAACGCCCGCGACTGGCCGACAGAAAACACAAGTTCCGCCCAAGCGGATCCTTTGAATCACGTACGATCAGAACGGCCCACGAACACGCGGCCTCGACACAATTCGCCTCTTGGCTCCTCGTGTTCTTGCGCTAGCCGGTCTGGAGATCATCGGCGGCTCGGCGGATCAGCCCGATCGAGTCATCGCTGGAAAGCGCGACCGCAAGAATCGATTCGAACGCCGCACGATAGTCAGCGATGACTTCCTCACTCCTGGTGATGGAACTCTGCGCCTGTGTCACCTGGGATGCGCCCTCTCTGTAGAGGACGTCGTCCAGCCCGCCGCCGAACTCCAGAAGGGTGAACGGCTCGTCCACTCCGGCGTGGGCACCGGCCGAGAAAGGGACGATGCGCACGGTGACGAGGTCGTTGTTCTGCGCGAGATCGGCGACGTATCGCAGTTGCCGCGGCATGATTCCCGGGTCGGCCTGCACTCCGATGTGCCGGCGGATCACCGCTTCGTCCAGAACGTACAGCCTCTGGGGCGGCTTCTCCCGCTGCTCGGCCTCCGCCTGCCGCCGCATCCGGAGCTCCACCTTCTGGTCGAGCTCGGACGGGTCGCCATAGCCGGTGGTGATTGCCCGCGCACATTCCTCGGTCTGGAGCAAAGCGGGAATCGTCTGATTCTGGACGCCCCGAATCACGGCGGCACCCGCCTCATAACCAGCGAGTAGAAGCGTGGCGTCGTTCACGACCTGGCGGTAAGAATCCCACCATGGAGTGACTCTGGCGCCGCGAGCCAGCGTTTCCAGTCTTTCCCGGCGGTCTTCCGATTCCACGCCGTACACCGCGAGCAGAGCACGCAGGTCGTTCGCGCTGATCTTGGTTTTACCGCCCTCGATGCGGATGACCTTGGAAGGATGCCATTCCAGCGCGCGGCTGACCGCCTCCTGGCTCAGCCCCAGGTCACGCCGCAGCCGAATGAGCTCTTCACGGAGGAGTGCACTCTGGACGACCGGCCCGAGATCATTACTCATGAGCTTCCTACCCATTGAGTCGTGATCAGTCAGGTTACCCCAAGTAAAGCCGCCCCGGCGAATTGATTACTCAGCGGAACGCGGCATCCACGCATTCAAGATCCGCCGAGCGCGATCTTCGGATCGCGCTCGGCGGGCCCTTCACCCAGACGCGCGGAACACTTGAACGCCCTACAGCGCCCTCGCTACGTCCGACTCAGCGTCAGTGATCGGAATTGATATCCGAAAGAAGCGCATGCCACTGATGCGCCGTGAAGGCCAGTACGGGACCCCGCCGGTCCTTGGAGTCGCGCACATACACTGCGTCGTCGAGTTTTGCCACCTCGACGCAGTCCGACTGGGCGCTTTTCGTACTCTTCCGCCATACGAGCAGGTTCATGGCGCGCCCTCGTCCGTTCTCCGGACCGTCATCGGTCATGGGGTCCATATCCCTTCATGACAATGACCCGGCACATGCGCAACGGAACGCCAGAGCACATGCGGCGCCATTGCCGCTACTCGAACTATTTGTGCATCGTTTGGAGGCCTTTCGGTGCCCCCAGTTTGGAGATCAAATGATCTCACGACCAGGACCGATGATCAAACATCAAGCCCGGGTTTCTACGAGCTTTTCCGCGGCCTCGCGGATGAGCTTGAGCGAACCGCGAGCATCGAGCGCTTCCTCGAGAATCGCTTCGAACGCGGCACGATAATCTGTGACGACTTCTTCGTCTCCGGTGAGCGAGCCTTGCGCCTGTGTAACGGTCGAAGATCCTTCCCGATACAGTTGGTCATTGAGCGCCCCGTCGAATTCCAGGAGCACGAATGGGCCGTCGAGGCCGGCGTGTGCCCCCGAGGAGAACGGGACAACACGCACCGTGATCAGATCATTTCGTTCGACCAGGTCCGCGATGTAATGAAGCTGCTGCGGCATGATGCCCGGATCGCGGCGTACGCCAATATGGCGCCAGATGATCGCTTCATCCAGCACGTAGAACCGCCTCGGCGGGTTATCCCGATCGTCCATCTCCTTCAGCCTGCGCGCCCGCAGAGCCGCCTTGCGTTCACCCTTCGCTCGGTCATCGAGGTAGTAGCTCGAGATCACCTCGGCGTACTCCTCTGTCTGCAGCGGACCCGGGACGATGGTGGTCTGGAGGTGCCTGATCACCGAGGCACCCGCCTCGTAGCCGATGTATCGCAGGGAGGTCTCGTCCTCCACATCGCGATACTGGCTCCACCAGGCCTGCGCGCGTGCCCCACTCGCCAGCGTCTCGAGCTTCTCGCGACGGCTCTCCGACGTGACGCCATACTCCCCGAGCAGCGCCCGCAGGTCCGTCTTGGAGATCCCGCTCTTACCACCTTCGATGCGGATCAACTTGGATGGATGCCAGTCCAACGAGTGGCCGACTTGCTCCTGGGTCAGCCCTCGTTCTCGACGCAGTTGCACCAGCTCGGCCCTGAGCAGGGCACTTTCGACAACAGGCCCCTGACCAGCACCCACGGTGTTCACCTCATCGGTTGATGCGTTGCATCAGGATACAACGACGCAGTACATCTGGTCGTATAATTCAAGCGATCATTAAACCATGCAGCATGATCAAGTGTCCGCAAACCAGGCGACAAATGTTCCGTCGAGATCGAGCAACTCAAGATCCACCATCAAGCGATCTGGCTCACGGCACTTAACATCCTCATAGAGTGTCATATAACAGAATGTGGGGATAGACCTAATAGATCCGACCGAACCCCGGCTGGAACGGAAGACAGGGGAACGATCGATGTTCCGGCAGAACGCATCTTCCGGCCCCCCATCCACCCGACGTCGCATCATGAAGGCCGCCGGCATGGTCGCCGGTTCGGCCGCCCTCTTCAGCGGCGGCGTAGCCGTGCACGGTGCCGCACATCCTGGCACCACGGTCATCGCGCTCGCCCTGGTAATGGCGGTGCTCGTACCCCTCATCGGGTTCACGGCCGCGCATCTGCTTCTCCTCAGCAAGGGCCGCTCGCTCGTCCGCAACCCCGAAGACGTACGCGTCCTGGCCGAGGCCAACGCCCGCGCGTTCTCCGGGATCATCCTGGCGTTCAGCGGCATCACCGCAATACCGCCCGCGACACCGCCCGCCGATCCCCCGGCCCGCCCCATGCTCGCCGGCCGTACGTCACCGGGCGAGCCGTCCGTCCTGCCCGGCGCCACTGCCATTGACGACACACCGCGCTGCAAGCCGGGAACGTTCCTCGGCGCGCTGACCGACGCGGAACACGCCGGACTGCGCGCGATCTCCGAGCCGTGCGCATACGGCGCGGGTGAGGTCCTGTTCCGTGAAGGGCAACGGGCAGCGCACGTCGTGGTGGTGCTGAGCGGGCGGGCACGGGTCACCGTGACGCGGCGCGGCGCGACGACGAGCCTCGCGGAGCGAGGCCCCGGCGAGCTCGTGGGCGAGCGCGCGGTGTCGCGGCTGCGTGCCAGGTCCGCGACGGTAACCGCAGTCGGAGAACTGAAGGGGCTGCGGATCGCCGCGGTGGCCTTCGGCGAGTACCTCTCCGGCCATGCCCGGGTGGTCGACGTCCTGGAGCGGCAGTTGTTCGCCCGTATGACCGAGGCGGGACCGCCGCCACGCCTGACGGGACAGAACTGCTCGGTCCTCATGGCCGACATCGTCGGGTTCGGCGACAGGCGGCGTACGGACGCGGACCGGTCATCGCTTGTCGACACGTTCTACGAGGCGATGGAGGGCGTCTTCGAACAGACCGGCATCGCCTGGGAGCAGTGCCACGACGAGGACCGCGGCGACGGGATCCTGCTCATCGTGCCGGTCGCGGTGCCAACGGCGCGCGTGGTGGATCCCCTGGTCGGCATGTTGGCCGCGCGGCTGCGGGCGCACAACCTCGGTGCGCCGAAGCCGCGGCGGATCCGGCTGCGGATGGCGCTCGACGTCGGTCCCGTCGCCGAGAACGAGCACGGTGTGGAGGGCGAGGCGATCATCAACGCGGCGCGGCTGCTCGCCGCCGAGCCGCTGGTGCAGTCTGTGGCCCGGCCGGGGATCGACCTGGGGTTCATCGCCTCGCGGTTCGTCCACGACTCGGTGATCCGCCACCAGAAGGAAGCGAAGGCCTACCACGAGGTGGAGGTACGGGTGAAGACCTACGAGGACCGCGCCTGGCTGCGGGTCTACGGCCGGCGGAGCGCTTGAAGGCTCCTTGAGGATCAGAGGAGTTCGGGGCGGCGCCAGGGTTCCGCGCGGACGTGGTGGTCGAGGAAGGCGAGGACTGTTTCGTACCAGACCTTGACGTTGCCGGGAGCCAAGACCCAGTGGTTCTCGTCGGGGAAGTACAGGAACTTGGCGTCCGGGACCTCGCGTTTGATCAGGTCCCACCACAGGCGGAGGGCCTCGCCGATGGGGACGCGGTAGTCCTTGTCGCCGTGGATGACCAGCATGGGGGTGCGGATCTCGGCGGCGTGGGCGTGCGGGGTGTTGGCGGCGATGCGCTCGGGCGTGGTCTCCGGGTCGCCGATGGACTCGGTCCAGTCGGAGGCGTCGTCGGTGGTCGCGCCCATCTGGTCGAGCGCCCACAGGCTCGCGTGGCTGACGATGCAGGCGAAGCGGTCGGTGTGGCCGGCCATCCAGTTGGCCATGTAGCCGCCGAACGAGCCGCCGAGCGCGGCCACGCGGGAGTCGTCGATGTCGTCGCGGGCCGCCGCCGCGTCGGTGATGGCCATCAGGTCGTCGTACGGCGCGCCGCCCCAGGACTCCCAGCCGCGGGCGAGGAAGTCCTGGCCGTAGCCGGTGGACAGCGCCGGGTCGGGCAGCAGGACGGCGTAGCCGCGCGCGGCCATCAGCCACGGGTTCCACCGCCAGTGCCAGTGGTTCCAGCTCGACATCGGGCCGCCGTGGATGACGAGCAGCAGCGGCGCGGGGCGCGCCGAGGACGTGCCCTCGGGCAGCACCAGCCAGCCGCGCACCGTCGCGCCGTCGGCCACCGTGGTGGCGATCTCGGTGACGGTGCCGGGGACGGCGGGGCGGGCCCCGGGCGCGGGCAGCGCGGTGACCTCGCCCGTACGGGGGTCGACGCGGACCGGGGTGGGCGGCTCGCCGATCGTGCTGCGCAGCGCGTAGACGAAGCGGCCGTCGGGGCTCGGCGCGGGATCGTCGTACGCGGCGTCGTCGCCGGTCACGCGGGTCAGCGCGGCGCTCTCGACGGCGACGCGGAACACCGGCTTGCGGCCGGAGGCGTCGGCGGTGAAGTAGATGTGCGCGGAGTCGGGCGCCCAGGCGATCTCCGCGGGCCAGTGCTCGTCGTCGGGCAGCAGGTCGCGCGACTCCCCCGTGGCGAGGTCGATGAGCCACAGGGTGAGCTCGTCGGGCCGGTCGGGGCGGGCCACGACGTCGCGTACGCAGGCCACGTAGCGGCCGTCGGGCGAGACGTGCGGCGCGTCGAAGTGGTGGTCGTCGTCGCCGGCGAGGGTGCGGCGCTCGCCCGTGGCGGCGTCGATGAGGACGATCGTGCCGCGCGACCGGCCGCCGGGCAGCCGTACGCGCCAGCCCGTGACCACGGCCGCGCCGTCGGGGAACGCCTGGAAGCCCTGTTCGGCGAGGGCGCGGCCGGGCTCGGGGGTGAGGTCGCGCGGCACGCCGAGCGGCGCCTCGGGGCCGTCCTCGAGGTCGGCGGCGAACAGCCGGGTCTCGGCGACGCCGAGGTCGTGGTCCCAGTAGCGGACCGGGTAGCCCTCGTGCAGCAGCGCGCTGACCCCGGCCTCGGACCGGGCCTTGCGGCGTTTGGCGTCGTCGTCGGCGTCGGCCGCGCCGGGGAACACGCCGGAGGCGAAGAACACCCGGCCGGTCGTACGGGCCACGGCCACCGCGTCGACGCCGCCCGGGCGCGACGCGATGCGCCGCGGCTCGCCGCCGGACGCGGGGAGCAGCCACAGCGCCGCGCCCTCGCCGGCCGGGTCGTCGGGGCCGCGCGCCGGGTCGTCGCGGCGCGAGGTGAACAGCAGCGAGCCGTCCGGCAGGAACGCCGGCGCCGACTCGCCGGGCGCCGAGCGGGTGAGGCGGCGGGCCGGCGCGGTGCCGTCGGGGTCGATCTCCCAGATGGCGCTGGTGTACTTCGTGCCGCCGGGGGCGAGCTCGCTCACCGACGCCACCAGGCGCCCGCCGTCCGGCGACAGGCGCAGCGCGCCGACACGCGGGATCGCGACGTACGCGTCGAGGTCGTGGAACGGCCGACTCGGTTCGCTCAACGCAGGCTTCCCTTCGTTAGGTCGTACGGGGGCGGGCCGGGATGTCGAGGTCGTGCGCGGCGGCCGGCAGGTCGCCGGTGACGCGCGCCGGCGCGGTGCCGGAGATCTCCGCGACGAGCTCGCGGACCATCGCCACGAAGGCCGGGTGCGTGCCCGCCGAGGGCGCGCGGACGAGCGCCATGCCCAGCTCGGCCGCCTTCGCCGCGGCCTCGACGTCGAGGTCGAACTTGACCTCCATGTGGTCGGACACGAAGCCGATCGGGACGAGCACCACGTTGTCGACGCCCTTGGCGTGCAGGGTCTCCAGGTGGTCGCAGACGTCGGGCTCAAGCCACGGCTGCCCCGGCCGCCCGCTGCGGCTCTGGTAGACGAGGTCGCAGGACCCGGCGCCGACCCGCCCGGCCACCAGCCGCGACGCCTCGGCGAACTGCGCGACGTAGGTGTCCGCGCCGGCCATCTCCTCGGGGATGCTGTGCGCCGTGAAGACGAGCCGCGCGCCGGCGCCGGCGCGCGCGAGCGCGTCACGCGTACGGTCGGTCACCGCGTCGACGAACCCGGGGTGGTTGAAGTACGGCCGCAGCTTGTCCACCGCGGGCGCCCGCTCCCCCGTGTCGGCGCGGGCGTGCGCGATGTCCTCGACGTACTGCGCGGACCCGGAGTACGAGCCGTACGCCGAGGTCGCGAACGCGACGGCGCGGCGCACCCCGTCGTCGGCCATCCGCCGCATCGTGTCGCCGAGGTACGGATCCCAGTTGCGGTTCCCCCAGTAGACCGGCAGCCCGACGCCGTGTGCCGCGAAGTCGTCCCGGATCGCGCCCAGCAGCTCGCGGCACTGCCCGTTGATCGGGCTGACCCCGCCGAAGCCGTGGTAATGCTCGGCCACGGCCGCCAGCCGCTCCCGCGGCACCCCGCGCCCCCGGGTGACGTTCTCCAGGAACGGCATGACGTCCGCAGGCCCCTCGGGGCCCCCGAAAGAGACGAGCAGCAAGGCATCGTACGACCGCATGTAGTACACGCTAGCCGACCCCCGGACCCCCTCCCGCAGCGCGTTTCGGGAGGCGCCGCCTAGTGAGCTCGACGCGGGTCCGGTGCGGTGACCGCGAGGCTCAGGGCACGCGAGGGGCACAGGGCTACGGCCTCGCGTACGGACGGCTCGTGGGCGGGGTCCGGTTCTGAATCGAGGACGTCGACCAGGCCGTCGTCGTCGGAGTCGAAGACGTCGGGGGCGGTGAGGACGCACTGGCCGGAGCCGATGCAGGTGTGCTTGTCGGCGATGATGCGCATTGCGGCCGTCCTCACCAGGTCACCGGGAGGTCGTAGAGGCCGAAGATGGGGGCGCCGATCTTGAAGTTGAAGTCCTCGGTGGCGGCGCGGAGGTCGGGGATCCGGTCGAACAGGACGCGCAGCGCGATCTCCAGCTCGGCGCGCGCGAGGTTCTGGCCGAGGCACTGGTGGACGCCGAAGCCGAACGCGACGTGGTTCCGCGCGCGGCGGTGGATGTCCAGGTCGCCCGGCTTGGGGTAGGCCCGCTCGTCCCAGTTCGCGGCCAGGCCGAGGACGTACACGCCGTCGCCGGCGCGGATCGTCGTCCCGCCGATCTCGATGTCCGCGATCGCCATCCGGTCGAACGCCGCCCAGTCGGTGATGGACAGGATGCGCAGCAGCTCCTCGACCGCGCCGGGCCACAGCGACGGGTCGTCCCGCAGCTCGGCGAGCTGCCCGGGGTTGCGCAGCAGCGTGAGCACGCTCAGCGGGAGCATGTTCGCCGTGGTCTCGTGCCCGGCGATGAGCAGCAGGAACGTCATGCCGACGAGCGCGTCGTGCGACAGCTCGCCGGTGGCGCGGCGCTCGGTGACCAGCCGCCCGATGAGGTTGTCGCCGGGGTCGCCCTCGGCCCGGGTGACCAGGTCGTCGAGGTAGGCGCGGATCTGCTCGGTCGCGGCGATGGCCGCCTCGGGGTCGCTGCCGAAGTTGACCAACTGCCGCGTACGGGACTGGAAGTACGCGCGCTCCTCGTACGGCACGCCGAGGAGCTGGCAGATCACCAGGGACGGCAGCGGCAGCCCGAACTCGGCGACCAGGTCGGCCGGGCGGTCGCCGGCGAGCATCGCGTCGATCAGCTCGTTGGCGGTCGCCTCGATGCCGGGGCGCATCGCCTTGATGCGCTTGACGCTGAACTCGGAGATCAGCATGCGGCGGTAGACGTCGTGCTCGGGCGGGTCCATGTCGATGAACATCCCGGCGTGCAGCTTGGCCATCGTCTCGTTGTCGTGGCCCCCGCTGATGGACGTGAAGTCCTCGCGGGTGGTGTCCGTGCTGATGCGCGGGTCGGTGAGGATCCGCTGCGCCTCGGCGTGGCGGGTGACGACCCACAGCACACGCCCGTCGGGCAGCCGGACCCGTACGACGGGCGCCTCGTCCCGCATCCGCGCGTACTCGGCGGGCGGGCCGAACGGGCACCGCTGGACGGGGAAGCTCTGAAGCGGAGATGTGCCGTGATCGATCGTGGTCATAGGCTTGTGCCCCCTTGCGGACGGTCGTACGTGTTTTACTTACACGAAAGTAAGTGAATGAGGCCGGGGCCGTCAAGGCGATCGGCGTGCGAACGTACGGAACGGGCGGAGATGGCAGGCAGACGCAGCGACACCAAGGAACGGATCCAGCAGGTCGCGCTGGAGCTGTTCGCCGAGCGCGGCTACGACAAGACGTCGCTCAAGGACGTCGCGGCCCGCCTCGAGATCACCAGGCCGGCGCTGTACTACCACTTCAAGACCAAGGAGGACATCCTCAACGGCGTCGTCGCCGACCTGGGGTCCTCCCTCAACGAGCTCACCGAGTGGGCGGTCCGGCAGCCGAAGACGCCGGCCGCGCGCCGCGAGGTGCTCACCCGGCTCAGCGGGCTGTTCACCGACCAATGGGTACCCCTCATGCGGTTCGCGCAGGTGAACCAGGCGGCCATGGACGAGCTCCCGATCGGCGCCGAGATGCGGGAGCGGATGCTCGGGCTGCTCGCCGTGCTCGACGATCCCGGCGCGGCGCCGGAGAAGCGGTTCGAGCTGCGGCTCGCCGTGATCACCGTGATGATCTCCGGCGTGCCGATGCTCTTCGAGGACATCCCGATGGACGACCGTACGGCCGTCGCGATGGCGGTGGCCGAGAAGCTGATCGCCTAGTACGCGACCCGCGCCGGTGCGGCGCGGGTCGCGTACGCCCCTGTCAGGCGACCACGGACGGCTCGCGCTCGGCCTCGAGCTCCGGGGAGGCGGACGCGGCCGGCTCGCCGCCGCGCAGCGGCACCGCGCGGATCAGCCAGGCGGCGGCGAAGGCCACCACGGCGAGGACCGCGCCGCCGATCAGCACCCCGTGCAGGCCGTGCACGATCGCGGCCTCGAACGCGTCGCGCAGCGGCGCGGGCAGCCGGTGGATCGCCGCGGGCGGGAGCTGCGCGCCACCGGAGATCATCTTGTGGCCGGCCGCGCCGAGGCTGCCGGTGAGCGAGTCGGTGACCCGGCTGGTGAACACCGAGCCGAGCAGCGCCACGCCCAGCGAGCCGCCGATCGTACGGAACAGCGACACCGAACCGCTCGCCGCGCCCATGTCGCGCATCTCGACGCTGTTCTGGGTGATCAGCATGGTGTTCTGCATCATGAAGCCCATGCCGATGCCGAGCACCGCGGTCAGCCCGGACGCCACGACCAGCGGCGTTCCGACGTCCAGGGCGAGGAGCACGGCCATGCCGAGGGCCATGAACAGGCCGCCGAGGATCGGGAACGAGCGGTAGTGGCCGGTGCGCGTGGTGATCTGCCCGGTGGCGAGCATCACCACGAGCATGCCGAACATCAGCGGCAGCATGAGCAGGCCGCTCGCCGTGGACGACACGCCCTGGACGTCCTGGAGGTACTGCGGGAGGAAGTTCACGGCGCCGAACATCACCGCGCCGACGAGGAAGCTCAGCACCTGTGAGGTGCTGAAGTTGCGGTCGCGGAACATGCGGGGCGGGAGGATCGGCTCGGCGACGTGCCGTTCCGCGTACACGAACCCGGCAATCGCCGCCGCGGCCACCACCGCCAGCGAGATGATCGGCGCGGACCCCCAGGCGTACTCGCTGCCGCCCCAGCTCGCGACCAGGGTCAGCGCGACCACGCCCACGGTGAGCAGCGTGGCGCCGACGTAGTCGATGCGCACCTTCCTGCGGACGTTCGGGATGCGCATCACCAGGGCCGTCACCAGCAGCGCGGCCACGCCGAGCGGGATGTTGATGTAGAACGCCCACCGCCAGCTCAGGTCGTCGGTGAGCAGGCCGCCGAGCAGCGGGCCGCCGATGAACGCGACCGGCATCATGCCGCCGATCAGCGCCTGGTAGCGGCCGCGCTCGCGGGGCGGCACGAGGTCGCCGAGGATGGCCATCGCGCCGACCATCAGGCCGCCCGCGCCCACCCCCTGGAGCGCGCGGAACGCGATGAGCTGGTCCATCGACTGGGACAGCCCGGCCAGCGCCGACCCGGCGAGGAAGACCACGATCGCGGTCATGAACATGCCCTTGCGGCCGTAGATGTCGCCGAGCTTGCCCCACAGCGGCGTGGCCGCGGCGGTGGCCAATGCGTACGCGGTGACCACCCACGAGAGGTGGGCCAGGCCGCCGAGGTCGCCGACGATCGTCGGCAGGGCCGTGCTGACGATCAGGTTGTCCAGCATCGCGAGCAGCATGCCGAGCATGAGCCCGCTCATCGCTATGTAGATGTCGCGCTTTGTGCGAGAGGGCGGACCGGCCGCCGTTGTGGTCTCTGTCATCGGAACACTCCCCGTGTTCGAGCGGTTGCGCTTACTTGCCGACCGGCTAGTTTTCTTACTTGCCGTACGGTAAGCTGCGAACTAGCCGGTCGTCAAGTAGGTTTGCGTGAACGGAGATGACCAGAACGGTGAGTGACATGACGGACCAGCGCCGACGCGGTGACACGCGGGAACGGATCCAGGCCGTAGCGGTGCGGATGTTCGCCCAGCGCGGCTACGACAACACGTCGCTGCGGGAGATCGCCGAGGAGCTCGGCGTCACCAAGGCCGCGCTCTACTACCACTTCAAGACCAAGGAAGACCTGGTCACCAGCCTGATCACGGACATGGTGAAGAAGGTCGACAAGATCATCGCGTGGGCGGAGAAGCAGCCCGCGGAGCAGGCCACCCGCCGCGAGATCGTCCGCCGGTTCCACAAGGCGCTCTACGGCGGCGACGACCCCGTGGCGGTGCGCGACCTCCAGCGGTTCCTCCAGACCAACCAGCAGCTCATCCAGGAGCGCGTCAAGATCGGCGAGGGCATGCGCAGCCGGTTCACGCGCCTCGGCGAGCTGCTGATCCCCGCCGACGCTCCCCCGGCGCCGCGGCTGAAGGGCACGATGGCGCTGTTCACGCTGTTCGCCGCGCGCGGCCTCCTCGACCAGATGGACATCCCGCCCGCCGAGCAGAGCGCGGCCGCGCTGAAGGTGTCCCTGGACCTGATCGACAGCCTCGCCGAGTACTGATCGCGCGTTTGCCCGTACGGGTTGCGAACGCGGCCGCGCGCATTACTATCTACCTCAGGAGGTAGTAATGGCTCAGCGCGCTCGCGGCCGTACGGCCAAGCTCGGCCGGCCCCGCCGGGTCGAGGACGAGGCGGTGTTCGCCGCCATGGCGTCCGTGCTGTTGCGTACGGGCTGGGCGCGGATGACCGTGCAGGCGGTCGCGGCCGAGGTCGGGGTCACGCCCGCGGCGCTGCGGCAGCGCTTCGGCGCGCGGAAGGACATGTTCACCGCCTTCTACGCGTGGCACACGGAGCTGCTCAAGGAGGCCGCCGCGGAACCGCCCGCGGACGACGGCCCGGTCGTCGAAGTGCTGGCCGCGCAGGCGCGCGCGTCCGTGGCGGGCATCGAGTCGCCCGAGCAGATGCGCAACGCCATGTCGCCGTTCACGGAGGTCGAGCTGACCCCCGGCCTCCTGCGCATGGCCGGCGAGCGGTTCGCCGCCGCGGCCGACCAGACCGCCGCGCTGCTCGACGCCGCGCAGCGGCGCGGCGAGATCGCCGGCGCCGACCCCGCCGACCTGGCGCTGCGCCTGCGCGACTGCCTGATGGGCGCGTCGCTGGCCTGGTCGATGACCGGCGGGCGCCCGATCGGCGACGTCATGGCCGAAACGGTGGAGCGGATGCTCGCGCCGTACCTGAGACGAGGAGACCAGCAGAAATGACCGCACCGATCCTCCGCGACGTCAGCGACCGCCCGTCCGAGCCGCGCATCCCGCCGGTCGCACCTGAGGACATGACCGAGACCCAGCGCACGCTCGCCGGCATCGGCGCCTCGAACGTCATCTACACGCTCGTCCGCCACGTGGACCTGATGGACGCGATGAACCCGCTCGGGCTCGCGCTCCTGTCCTCGCAGCGGATCGCCGCGCGCGACCGCGAGCTCGTCATCGCGCGGGTGGCGCTGCGCACCGGCGCGCCGTACGAATGGGCGAACCACGCGCCCGCCGCGCTGGCCACCGGCGTCACCGAGGCGGAGATCCGCGCGCTCACCGACCCGGACGCCGTCTGGCCGGCCTCCGACGCCGCGCTGCTCGGCGCCGCGGACGACCTGTGCGCCGACGACTGCGTGTCCGAGTCCACCTGGGCCGCGCTGCGCGCCACCCGCGACGAGCGGCAGATCATCGAGCTCCTGGTGCTCGTCGGCTACTACCGGCTGATGGCCGGGGTGCTGAACTCCACGGGCGTGGCCGTCGAGCCCGACAAGCCGGCGTACGGCGAGCCGCCCGTCATCCGGCGGATCCCGACGCCGCGGCCCGCGCCCGGCGCCCACCGCGCGGACGGCGCGCCCGCGGCCGCCGGCACGTGGGCGATCGTGTACCACCACCCGACGGGCGACCAGGAGATCACGCTCGTCCTGGAGGCCCACGACGGCCAGGTGACCGGCTCGGCGACGAACCTGTCCAACGGCGTCTCCGCCGCGATCACCGACGGCGCCATCGACGGCGACCGGTTCAGCGCCACGAGCGTCCTGACCACGCCCGCGCGCATCGAGCTCGTCTACTCCGGCACGGTCGACGGCGACATGATCGCCGGCGAGGTGCTCGCCAAGGGATTCGGAACCGTGCCGTTCGAGGGCGCCCGCGCTAGTTGAAGCGGCGCGCGTAGGCGCCGGCGAGCGACAGGACGTTCCGTACGTACCAGTCGGCGTGGTTGTACTGGAAGATCGCCTTGTAGAGCGACTTACCGCCGCCGCCGGCGCCGTTCGCGCACAGGTACTTCGCGGCGGCGGGCACGGCGTCGAACGGGTTCATGATGTCGGCGCGGCCGTCGTGGTCGCCGTCGACGCCGTACGCCCGCCACGTCGACGGCAGGAACTGCATCGGCCCGAGCGCGCCCGCGCTCGACCGCCCGGCGTTCCTGCCGTGGTCGCTCTCCACCTGGCCGATCGCCGCCAGGACCGTCCACGACAGGCCCTTGCACGTGGACGCGGCCTGTTTGTAGAGGTCGAGGTAGCTGCGCGGCTTGCCGTTCGACGGCGTGGCGCCGGTGTCGCCGCCGTCGAGGTTGAGCACCTGGCTGGCCTTTCCGAGGGCCTTGCGCACCTTCTTCGTCAGCTTGCCCGGGTCGACGCCGGGCGCGTTGACCAGGACGGCGACGTCGCGCACCAGGCCGAGCCGGTCCGCGATGCGCCGGCTGACCAGGGCGTCCACCCCGGGCAGGCCGAGCGGCGCGGACTTCGCCAGCCGGACGAACTGGGTGCTGCGGCCCACCATGGGGTACGGCGTTCCGGCGCGGAGGCCGAGTCGTTGGGCGGCGTCCTGCGAGCCGACGAACTCGTCCTTCGCCAGGGCCTGCCACAGCGTGTTGTCGGCCGCGGTGTCCGGCGTGGTCCACGGGCGGAAGGCGGACGGGTCGACGCCGAAGACGTTCGCCTGGGTCTCCTGGCCGCTCTTCCCGGACGCCGCGGGCTTCAGCCGTACGGAACCGCCGGCGACCGTCGTGACGTCGCGGACGTGGCCGATCCCGCGGACCTTGGCGAGCCCGGCGGGGGTGATGCCGGTCGGCACGACGGCCATGACGTCCGGCGGGACGACCCGGCGCAGCGGCGCGACGACCGCGCCCGTGGGCACCACGTTGGACGGGGCGCCTGACCCCGGCGACGCGGTGGCCCCCGGGCGGCCGGGCGCGGGCTTCGCGTCGTCGCCGGTGCGGGAGAGGACCACGGCCGCGCCCGTGACGGCCGCGCCGCCCACGAGCAGGACGAGGCAGACCAGCAGGACGGGCACCGCCCGCCGGAAGATCCCCTTCAGCATGCCGATCGCTTTCGGTCGTACGTCACGAGGTTGGACGGGCGGCGGCGCCTCCCGGTTCACAGCCGTCCGCCAGTCTCGCAGCCGCGTACGGGCGGGGGAAGTTCCGGCTGTCGCGGCGAGGTGACCGTCGAGTAGGTTTCCGGCATGGCAGATGTCTCCACCGCCATCTGGCGCAATTGGGCGGGCAACCAGCGGGCCCGCCCCCGGCGTGTCGCGGCGCCGCGCTCGACCGAGGACGTGGCCGCCGCCGTACGCGCGGCCGCCGACGCCGGCATGAGCGTCCGCATGCGCGGCACCGGCCACTCGTTCACCGGCGCGGCGGTCACCGACGGCATGCTGCTCGAACCCGGCGGCATGACCGGTGTGCGCACCGTGGACGCCGCCGCCGGACGGGTCACCGTCGACGCCGGCATGCCGCTGCACACGCTGAACGACCTGCTCGCACGGGGCGGGCTGGCGCTGACCAACATGGGCGACATCGCCGTGCAGACCGTCGCCGGGGCCATCCAGACCGGCACGCACGGCACCGGCCGCGACAGCGGCGCGATCTCCGCGCAGGTCCAGGCGCTGGAGCTGGTGCTCGCCGACGGCTCCGTGCGCACGGTCGCGCGCGACTCCGCGTCCGCGGACGACCGCGACCTCTTCCACGCCGCGCGCGTGGGCCTCGGCGCGCTCGGCGTGGTCACCGCCGTGACGTTCGACGTGGAGAAGGCGTTCCTGCTGCGCGCACGGGAGCAGCCCATGCCGCTCGACGAGGTGCTCGACGGCTTCGACGACCTCGTCAAGGACAACGAGCACTTCGAGTTCTACTGGTTCCCGCACACCGGCAGCACGTCCACCAAGCGCAACAACCGCGTGGACGGCCCGCCCGCGCCGCTCGGCCGCCTCAGGGCGTGGCTCGACGACGAATTCGTCGCCAATGACGTCTTCGAGGTGACGAACCGGGTCACCGCCCGCCTGCCGCGTACGGTCCCGCTGGTCAACGCGGTGGCCACGCGCGCGCTCGGCTCCCGTACGTACACCGACGCGTCGCACCGCGTATTCGCGCACCCGCGGCGGGTGCGGTTCGTGGAGCAGGAGTACGCGATTCCGCGCGGCGAGCTGGTGGCGGCGATGCGCGAGATCCGGGCGCTGATCGACCGCAGGGGCTGGCGGGTCAGCTTCCCCATCGAGGTCCGCGTGACGCCGCCCGACGACGCCTGGCTCGCGACGTCGTACGGACGCGACCCCGTTGGCGGAGCCGACAATCCAACGACCGCGTACATCGCGTGCCACATGTACCACCGCACCCCGAACCCCGCGTACTTCGCCGCGGTCGAGGACGTCCTGACCGCGGTCGGCGGCCGCCCCCACTGGGGGAAGCTGCACACCCGCGACGCCGCGTACCTCGCGTCCGCGTACCCGCGCTTCGCGGACTTCACGGCGCTGCGCGCGCGGCTCGACCCGGAGGGGCGCTTCGCCAACCCGTACCTCGCGCAGGTGCTGGGCGGCTGAGGACGCGAAAAGGGAGGGGGACCGGAATCCCCCTCCCCTGGCGACCGCTGTCCGCTACTGGCCGGACGGGGTCGTGGGCTGGCCCTCACGCTGGGCGTTGTTGCCGTTCGGGCCATTGGTCGCGCCGCCGCCGGTGGTGGTCGGCTGGGGCGTCGGGTTCTGCGTCGGCGCGCCCGTCGCGGGCGGCGCCTGGGAGTTCCGCGCCGGGGGCCGCTGGGCGGTCTGGCCCGGGTTGGGGGTGCTCTGCGCCGTCTGGCCGGGGTTCGGGCCCGTGGAGTCCGTCGGGCCGGGCGACGTCGTGCTGCCCGGGGTTCCCGTCGGGGTGTCGGTGGGCCGGCCGCCGGAGCCCTGGAAGAGGCTCGTGCCGGTGCCGGACTTGCCGCGTACGGCATCCGACAGGGGCTTGTTCATGACCTTCTCGGCCAGCGTCACGCCGCCCATGACGACGACGAACACCAGGACCGCGCCGCCGAGGAGCACGACCCAGCGGCCGCGCGCCCAGGTGAGCATCGCGCCGAGGGTCGGGCGGGCGTTGGCGCTCTTCGCGGAGTAGACCTCGGATACGCCGGTCATGGCGCTGATGGCCATGGTCTCCGCGTCGTCGGACCCCGCGAGGTTGGTCGTGCCGGCCGCGCCGAGCACGGTCGTCTCGCCGGATTCCCCTGGCTGCCGCGCGGCACCGTCCACCCGCGTCGCATCGCCGTCGTCGCCGTCGTCCGTACCGTCGTCCGCACCGCCGTCGTCCGTAGCGCCCGGGGCCGCCGATTCCGTGCCGTTGCCGGACACGGCGCCGAACGCGCCCGCCGTACGGCCGGGCTCCGCGTCGAAGCCGTGGACCCGGGACGTCGCGGTGCCGGTGTTGTCAACGACGTCGGCGAGGGTGCGGGCCCGGGGCTTGGACTCGGTACGGGGGCGGGGCGGGCGTTCCGGTGACTCCGGCGGCTTCGGCGCCTCCGGGCCGGGGACCCGTACGGTCGACATCTGTGTGCCGACCGCCGCCCCCCGTTCGGAGACCAGCGTCGAGCGCAGGCCCACCGCGCTCATGTGCTGGCCCGCCTCTTTCAGCTTGTCTCCCGTACGGCGGAAGAAATGCTGGTAGATGGCGGCACCGGCGGTGCTGACCACGCTGCTCGCCGCGGCTCCGATGATCGTTCCGTAGGCGCCGAAGAACGATGCGAGGACGGTAGCGGTGACGGTGGCCAGGGCTCCGGCGGCGAGCTGGGAAAAGCTCAGATCCAATCCACGCCGCTCGGACATTCCCCTCCTCCCTGTCTCGTTACCAATTCGTGCCAATGAGGCTTCGCAGCAGACAACTCCGCACCCCTGGGCCGTGTTCCACGGATCCTGTGATCAATCCGACAGCGCGACACGCCGCCGTCCGTACGACAGTGGTGGCGCCGACGGCGTACACGCGCGCGGCGGATTGGCCTAACCCCCCGCCAGCGCCTAATCTCGGCGCATCCGCTTACGGTCCCGGACCACTCGAAGGTGAACTTCGGACATGCCGGGCACGGTGCTGGCGGGCGGCCCGATCGACAGGAAGACTCGAACGCCGGGGGAAGGCCTGGGGTGATCCCCATGACCAGCCCAGGGGTGCCCCACCAGGCACCCGAGGAACGGCCAGGGGCGCACGCCTTGAGCACGTGCGGAAGGGACACGCATGCAGGAGCTGCGCCTCGTCGCGGTGAGCGAGGACGGCACTTACCTGGTCATGGCCACGGTCGGCCGGGGAACCCGTTTCACGCTGCCCATCGACGACCGGCTCCGCGCTGCGGTGCGCGGCAACTTCTCCCGACTCGGCCAGTACGAGATCGAAGTGGAGAGCCCGTTGCGACCCAAGGAGATCCAGGCTCGGATCCGTGCCGGGGAGACGGCGGAAGAGATCGCGGAGGCCGCCGGAATCCCGCTCGAACGCGTCCGCTGGTTCGAGGGACCCGTGCTCCAGGAGCGCGAGTTCATCGCCCAGCAGGCGCTGCGCGTCGGCGTACGGCGCGCAGGTGAGGGCACGCCGGGCCCCGCGCTCGGCGACCTCGTCCGCGACCGCCTCGGCCACCGCGCCGTCGACCCCGAGGAGGCCGAGTGGGACTCCTGGAAGTGCGATGACGGCACCTGGCGCGTCCGGCTCTCCTTCATCAAGTCCGGCCGGCACCACACCGCCCACTGGGTGTACGACCAGCGCCGCCGCCACGTCATCGCCTACGACGACGACGCCGCGCGGCTGTGCTCCGACGACCCGGCCGACTTCGAGGCGCTCGACGCCGACGACTCCACGCCCATGGCGACGGTGACGCCCTTCGTCCCGCGCCTGGCCACCCCGCCGCCCGCCGAGCCGCCCGCGCGCGAGCCCACGCCCGCCCCGGCGCCGCCCGCCATCCCGCCGGCCGCCCCACAGGCGACCCCGCAGGCCACACCGGCGGCCACCCCGCCCGCCGCGCAGCAGCCGCCCGCGCCCCGCCCGCAGCCGGTCCCGCCACCCGTCCCGCAGCCCGAGCCCGGCCCGTACCACCCCGCCGAGGCCCCGGCCGCGTACGAGTCCGGCCCGTACCGCCCGGCCACGCAGGAGCCCGCACCGCAGCTCCCGGCGCCCGCCGCCCCGGAGCCCGCACCGCAGCTCCCGGCCGAGGCCCCGGCCGCGCAGGAGGCCGCACCGCACCTCCCGGCCGAGCAGGAGCCCGTGCCGTACCAGCCCGCGCCCGAGCCGGAGCGTGTGCAGGAGCCGCCGCGCCCCGAGCCCACCGCTCCCCCGGCCGCCCAGGCACCGCCTCAGGCACCCGCCCCGGCACCCGCCCCGGAGGCCCCCGGCATCGACGCACCCGCCGCGGCGCCATCCGCGGACGCGCCCGCCGCCCAGGCCCCCGCGGCACCGCCCGCCGCCGAGGCCCCCGTACGGGAGCCCGCGCGTGACGAGCCCGCCGCCGTCCAGACGGAGCTCGGGGACACCGGCGGCCAGGCGGACACCGAGCCCGAGGCCGCGCCCGCCGCGCGGGCCGCGAAGCCCAAGCAGGCGCGCCCGGCGAAGCGCGCGTCCGGGCGGCGCGAGATGCCGCCCGCGGATCCGCCGGCCGCGCCCGTGGAGCAGGTCGAGGAGCCCGCGGCCTCCGGCGACACCGTCGCGCCCGCCCCCGCGCGCCGCACCCGCAAGGGCGGCCGCGGCCGCCGCGCCTCCGTCCCGTCCTGGGACGAGATCATGTTCGGCGCCCGCAAGCCGGACTGACCCGCGCCACGTACGGAGCCCCGGGCCACACGCGGCCCGGGGCTCCGTCGCGTACCGTCGGAAATGGGGTTGCCGCACAACCCGCACATTGGTGACGATCAGTAGTGGGCGTCGTCTGTCAGCGCCTGTCAGCCGGGTGTGCGCGCCGTGACAGCGCGCCCCGTCACTCTGAGACCGTCACCAATGAAGGGAAACGCAATGTCCTACGCGATCCAGGCCGAGGGTCTGGTCAAGCGCTTCGGGGCGACGAAGGCGCTGGACGGCGTGGATCTCGCGGCACGCACGGGGACGGTCCTCGGGGTGCTCGGCCCCAACGGCGCGGGCAAGACCACCGCGGTCCGCGTCCTGTCCACGCTGCTGCGCGCCGACGCCGGCCACGCCACCGTCGGCGGCTACGACGTCGCCCACGACGCCCACCAGGTCCGCAGGCTGATCGGCCTCACCGGCCAGTACGCCGCCGTCGACGAGGAGCTCACCGGAACGCAGAACCTCGTGATGATCGGCCGGCTGCTCGACCTCTCGCGCGGCGGCGCCCGCGAACGCGCGGCGAGCCTGCTCGACCGTTTCGGCCTGGCCGACGCCTCCGACAAGCTCGCGAAGAACTACTCCGGCGGCATGCGCCGCCGCCTCGACCTCGCCGCGAGCCTGGTCGGCCGCCCGCAGATCCTCTACCTCGACGAGCCCACCACCGGCCTCGACCCGCACAGCCGCAGCGAGCTGTGGGGCATCGTGCGCGGCCTGGTCAGCGACGGCGTCACCGTCCTGCTCACCACACAGCACATGGACGAGGCCGACCAGCTCGCGCACGACATCGTGGTCATCGACCACGGCAACGTCATCGCCAGCGGCACGCCCGACGAGCTCAAGACCCGCACCGGCGGCCAGCACATCGACGTACGCCCCGTCGAGCTCGGCATGCTCGACCTCGTCGCCGACCTCGTCACCGAGCTGACCGGGCAGGTGCCGCAGCGGCAGGAGCAGACCGGGCTGATCACCGCGCCCATCGCGGACCCCGCGCTGCTGCCCGAGCTGGTCCGCCGCCTGGACGACCGGAACGTCGTGCTGGCCGAGCTGTCCCTGCGCCGCCCGAGCCTCGACGAGGTGTTCCTCACGCTCACCGGCCACGGCGCGGTGAACGACACCGACGACACCGACCCGGAGTCCAAGATCAAGGAAGGAAGCACGCTGTGACGGCCGTAACCGCGACCCGTACGGCGCGGCACGTCTCAGCGGTCGCCGCCGTACGCCATGGCGCCACCCTCGCATGGCGCAGCCTCGTCAAGATCAAGTCCAGCCCCGAGCAGCTCATCGATGTGACGCTCCAGCCGATCATCTTCCTGCTGCTGTTCGTCTACGTCTTCGGCGGCGCCATCGCCGGCGGCGGCGACACCACGAAGTACCTCCAGTTCCTGCTGCCCGGCCTGCTCGTGCAGACGGCGCTGTTCTCCACGATGGGCACCGGCTACGCGCTGAACTCCGACATCTCCAAGGGGGTGTTCGACCGCTTCCGCAGCCTGCCGATCTCCCGCATCGCACCGCTGGCGGGCGCGGTCGTCGGCGACATCGCGCGCTACACCGTCTCGATCGTCGTGCTGGTCGCGGCGGGCATGGTGATGGGGTTCCGCATCCACACCGACCCGCTGTCCGTACTGGCGGCGTGCCTGCTGGTGCTGGCGTTCTCGCTGGCGCTCGGCTGGGTGTCGATCTTCATCGGCATGCTGGCGCCGTCGCCGCAGAGCGTCCAGGGCTTCGGGATGATCTTCATGTTCCCGCTGACCTTCGGCAGCAGCATCTTCGCGCCCGCGGGCTCGATGCCCGGCTGGCTCCAGGCCTGGGTGAAGATCAACCCGGTCACGAAGCTCGCCGACGCCACGCGCGGCCTGATGACCGGCGGGGCCGTCCTCGACCCCGTGCTGTACTCCCTGGGCTGGGCCGTCGTGATCGTCGCGATCTTCGCGCCGCTGGCGATGCGCCTGTACCGCCGCAAGACGTCCTGACACCACGAGCGCCCGCCGCCCCGTACGCCTGACGTGCGGGGCGGCGGTGCGTCTCAGGACGGTTCGGCGGGCAGCGTGGCGCGCACGTCGTCGAGCGACCAGGTGCGGCCACGGGCCAGCGCCTCGTCGTACGCCGCGTCGCCCAGGGCGGCGCGCGCGCCCGCGATGGCGGCGAGGACGTCGTCGCTGCCGATGTCGGTCATGCCGCGCGCCCGCTCCGCCGCGCCGATCAGCTCCGCGGCGCGGCGGGCGTCGCCGGCGGCGAGCGTCGCCCCGGCCAGGCACTCGACGGCGGTCGCGGCCATCGGCATGTCGTGCGTCGGCACGAACGTCATGCGGCGCACCCCGGACACCGCGTCGCGCAGCGCCGTGTCCGCGTCGCCCTCGGTGATCGCCAGCCCCGTGCCCACGATGTCGAGGAGGCCGGACATCATCGCCTCGGGCCCGAACCGCGGCGGGTCGGACATGCGTTCGCGTGCCGCCGCGAGCTCGGTGTGCGCGCGGGTGAGGTCGCCCATCGCGCGGGACAGCTCGATCCGTACGTACTCGCCGTACAGCGCCTCGTCGGCGTTCTCCTGGCCGTCCATGCCGGTGCTCCACGCCGCCAGGTCGGCCTCCGCGCCGGCCAGGTCGCCCGCGCGGATCCGTACGTACGCCAGGCGGGCGCTGAGGTGCGGGTCGACGCGGCCGCTGAGCTCCGCGCTGGCCTCGGCGGCCTCGGCGAGCGCGGCGATCGCGTCGTCGTGCGCGCCCCTGGTCGTCAGCGGCTCGCAGTACGACGACAGCGCCTGGACGAGCCCGAACCGCTCGCCGAGCGCGCGGAACTTCGCGATGGCCGTACGGAAGTGCTCCTCCGACGCCGGGAGCCGGCCGAAGTTGGCCGTGACGATCGCGCGCGCCAGCCAGGAGAGCGCCGCGATCCAGGGGTCCGCGTCGCCGGCGAGGCGTTCGGCTACCGCGACACCGGCTTCGCGGTTGCGGTCGAACAGCGGCTCCACCAGGTCGAGCAGGCGGAACATCGGCCACCCGAACTCCTCGGGCGCGGCGTCGCGCATCTGGAGGAGCTCGCGCGCCCGGTCGCGGAACGCCGCGAGGCCGGCTTCTTCGTCGAGCGACGCGAGCCTGAGGATGGCGTACGCCCCGCCGAGGCCGGGCGGCGGCGCGTCGCCGACCAGGTCGGTGAGCGGGCCCACCCAGGTGCGCAGCTCGGTGCCGCGCCCGCGCACCAGCCAGTACCAGCAGCCGCCGGCGAGCAGCCGCAGCGCCGTCTCCGCGTCGCCCGCGGCGACCGACCGGCGCATCGCCGCGGTGATGTTGCCCTGCTCGGCGTCCAGCACGCCCAGCCAGCGGAGCTGGTCGGCCGTACGAAGCCGGGGCTCGGCATCGGTGAGCAGGCGCAGGAAGTAGCGGGTGTGCGCGGCGCCGACCCCGGTGTCCTCACCGGCGGCGGCCAGCATCTCCGCGCCGTACGCGCGCACGGTCTCCAGCATGCGGTAGCGCAGCTCGCCGCCGTCGGGCGCGGCGTCCATCTCCACGAGCGACTTGTCGACCAGCCCGGCGAGGGCGTCGACCACCTCGTACGCGGCCAGGCCCTCGCCCGCGCACACCTGCTCGGCCGCGGCGAGCGTCGCGCCGCCGCCGAAGACCGACAGGCGCCGGGCGAGCGTGCGCTCCGCGCCGGTGAGGAGGTCCCAGCTCCACTCGACGACCGCGCGCAGCGTCTGGTGGCGCGGCAGGGCGGTGCGGCTACCGCCGGTCAGCAGCCGGAAGCGGTCGCCGAGCCGCTCGGCCACCTGCGCCGGCGACATGGCGCGCATGCGCGCCGCGGCCAGCTCGATGGCCAGCGGCATGCCGTCGAGGCTGCGGCAGATCGCCGCGACCGCCGCCACGTTGCCGTCGTCGATGGTGAAGTCGGGGCGTACGGCGCGGGCCCGCTCGGCCAGCAGGCGCACGGAGGGGTACTCCCTGGCGTGCTCGGCCGTGACGTCGGCGGGCGGCATGCCCAGCGGCGGCACCGGCCACAGCCGCTCACCGGTGATGCCGAGCGGCTCGCGGCTCGTGGCCAGCACCTGGACGTCCGGGCAGGCCGCGAGGACCCGGTCGGCCAGCACCGCCACGGCGTCGATGACGTGTTCGCAGTTGTCCAGCATGATCAGCGCGCGGCCGGTGCTCAGCGCGGCGACGAGGCGGTCGGTGGCGTCGGCCGGCGGCAGCGGCACCGTCAGGCCGGACGGCACGAGCGCGCGTTCGCGCAGGCCCAGCGTGGCCAGCACGACGTGCGGGACGTCGGCGGGGTCGCGCACCGGGGCCAGCGGCACGAGCCACACGCCGTCGGGCGTGGTGTCGGCGAGCCGCGCGCCCACCTCCGTGGCCAGCCGCGTCTTGCCGGCGCCGCCCGGCCCGGTGAGCGTGACCAGCCGGTTGTCCTTCAGGGCGTCGCCGATGTCGACGACCTCGCCGTCGCGCCCGACGAAGCTGGTGAGCTGGGCGCGCAGGTTCGTGCGGGCCGTACGGACGGGGGCGGGCTCGCGGTGCGCGGGCGGTTCCTCGGCGGCCAGCGACGGGTCGTGGCGCAGCACCGCGAGGTGGATCCGCTCCAGCTCCGGCGACGGGTCGACGCCGAGCTGCTCGGACAGCACCCGGCGGGTCTGGTCGTACACGCCGAGGGCGTCGGCTTGGCGGCCCGCGGCGTACAGCGCGCGCATCAACTGGCCGCGCCGCCGTTCCCGCAGCGGCTCGGCGGCCACCAGCGCCTCGAGCTCGGCGACGAGCTCGCCGGCCCGGCCGAGCGCCAGGTCGGCCTCAACGCGGTCGTCGACGCAGGCGCCGCGGGTCTGGTCGTAGCGGACGGCCGCCGCGCGGGCGAACTCGTGGCCCGCGGCGTCGACGAACGCGGGGCCGCGCCACAGTTCGAGCGCCGACCGCAGCGTGGCGGCCGCCGACGCGGCGTCGCCGGACGCCAGCTCACGCTTGCCGCATTCGGCCAGCGCCGTGAAGTGGTGCGCGTCGACGGACGCGCGGTCGGCGGTCAGCCGGTAGCCCACCTGATGGGACTCGATCAGCGGCCGGTGCGCCGCGGGCAGGCTGCGCCGCAGCCGCGAGACCAGCGACTGGAGGGCGTTCACGGCGCCCGACGGCGCGTCGCCCTCCCAGAGGTCGTCGATCAGCCGCTCGCTGGTGACCACGCGCCCCGCGTCGAGCAGCAGCGCCGTGAGGAGGACACGCAGCCGCGGCCCGCCGATCTCGGCGGGCGCTCCGGCGCCGTCGACCACCTCGAGCGGGCCCAGGATGCCGAACCGGATCCCCGGCGCGGCCGAGCCCGCGGTGGACGCGGCGCCGCCGTTGTCGATCATCGGCCTGTCACCGCCCTCCCTCACAGATTGTCCACGATTCTCCGGACGGACGGGGACATCGCGTACGGCACGCCGTGTCCGGCCGATCTCCGGCGTTCGTCGGAACCAGCGGCTCTGACGCCCTAGGCTGGCCCTTATGGACGTAGGTGTCTGCCGGCTCGGCCGCCGCCCGGCGCGGCCGCGTCACGCGTGACCGGCCCCGTACGGCTCGCCGGCGCCGTCGTCGGCGGCATCGTCGTCAGCGGCCTGCTGACGACCAGCGCATGCGGCTTCCTCGGCGACGACGAACGCCGCGCGGCCGCCGCACCCGGCAACCTCACCGTCAGCTCCCCCGCCTTCCGCAACGGGCAGATGATCCCGGCGCGCTACACCTGCCGCGGCGAGGGCGTGAACCCGGCGCTGCGCTGGTCGGGGCTGCCCACGCCGACGAAGAGCATCGCCGTGGTCGTCGACGACCCCGACGCCCCGAGCGGCCCGTACGTCCACTGGGTGCTGTTCAACATCGAGCCGAGCAACACGGAGATCCCCGAAGACTCGATGCCGTCGGGCGCCGATGAGACCCTGGGCTCCGACGGCACGGCGAAGTACACCCCGCCGTGCCCGCCGTCCGGCTCGACCCACCATTACCGCTTCAGCGTGTACGCCCTCGACGCGCCGCTCACGCTGCATGACAACGCCGAACTCACCGCGACCCTGCGGGCGATCCCCCAGCACGTGATCGCCCGCGGCCGGCTGACCGGGATCGCACGCGGATGATCCGCCGCCGCCTCCCCACGCCGCCGCCGGGAACGACCGGCCGTGAAACCGATGTCACCATGAGTGAATGGGCCTCCGTAACTCTTCACCAATTGTGTGACTCCAGTCATACTGATCGGTCAGGATCGGAAGCCACGGGCGGTCCCTTCTTTGCCGGGACACCGACTTCTCCAGAGGCGGCGCGCGTCATTGGCTGCGCGCGCCCCGTCGGTGTCACCCCCTCAAAAGCCGTGGCTCGTTGGGTGGTGCGATGTCGTTGATGCTCGTCGGCGGCCTCGTCGTGGTCGTCGTCCTCGTCCTCGCCGTGGTCGCGCTGGCGCTCCGTTCGTTCGGCCGTAGCGAACAGTCCCGCCGAAACGACTCGTCGTCAGGCCGGGGGCGTGATGCGCGCATCCCCCGTCCGGGCCGCAAGCGCGGCGCGGACGACGATGACGACCGGCCCGGTCGCGGCGCACAGCCCGCCGAGGGCCGCCGCGCCCGCGACGCGAGCCCGAACGACGCCACCCGCGCCTTCGACTCCGTCGGCCCCGCCTCCCGCTGGGAGGAGATGTCCGACGACGACTACTGGGCCAACCTGGCGTCCGGCACCGACTTCACCAACGAACGCGACACCGGCCGCGCGAACCGCGCCCCGGCGGCCAACCGCACCCCCCTCGACCCCGGCCCCGCACGCCCGCTCGCCGCGAACGCGCCCGCAGGCCCGCTGAACACCGACGAACCCGCAGGCCGCGGCCGCCGCCGCGCGGCAGCCGCCGACGCGACCGCGGCGCTCAACGTCCCCGACGGCGCCTCCGGCTTCGACGCCCCGAACGGCCCCGGCGCTCCCGGCGCTTTCGACGGCCCCGGCGGCCTCAACGGCGCTGGCGTGCCCGGCGCGCAGGGCGGTCCCGACGGACCCGGCGGGTTCGACGAGCCCGCGCGGTCCGGCCGGCGCGGACGGCGCGGCGGTTCGCGCTCCGCCGACGAACCCGGTCGCCCCGAGGGCGCCGGTGAGGACGACGCGCCCGGCAGGTCGCGCCGTTCCGGGCGGCCGAAGATGCCGCGCCGCGCGGCCCGCGCCGCCGAGCGCGCCGCCCGCGAACGCGACGAACAGCCCGTGAACGGCCACGGCGGCCGCCCCGACCCCGGCATGGCGGGCCCCAAGAGCCCGGACGCCGGATTCGGCGACCCCAACCTCGCGGTCCTGGCCAGCCTCGGCGGCAACGCCCCCGACCCGCAGCCGCCGCCCGGCCCGATCACCGACGCCGGCGCCCCCGGCGGCCCGCTCGCGGGCCTCGCCTCCAGCGGCCCGTACACCCCCTCCGGCCCGTCCACCGACGCCGGCACCCCCTTCAACAACTCCGGCCCGCTCAACGGCGCCGGCCCGTACGCGGCTTCGGGTTCGACCGGCTCGTACTCCGACACCGGCTCGTACACCACCCCCGGCCCGGTCAACGGCTCGGGCTCGTACGACAGCGGCCCGTACGACACCGGCTCCTACGGCTCCGGCCCGTACACCGGCGCCGGTCCGGCCACCGGCTCGGCCCCCCTCGCGGGCGGCGGTGCGCCGCTCAACGGGTCCGGGCGGGACGACTCCTCGGTGCCCGCGCAGGCGCCGCGCAGCGAGGACCCCCTGACCAGCCCGAACTACCGCCAGAGCCGCAGCGCGAGCCGCAGGTCGCCCATCGGCGACTCCCTGTCCACCCCGCGCGACACCGGCCCGTACTCCACCGGCGGCTACGCCACGCCATCCGCGCAGCCCACCGCGTACGAGTCCGCCGCGCAGGCCACCGCCGCGTTCCGCGCCTCCGATTTCAGCGACCCGAACATCACCGGCCGCCCGAGCCGCGGCACGGGCGACTACCCCGTCGGCGCGTACGGCACCGACCGCCCGAACACCGGCGACCACCCCGTCCAGCCCCCGGCCCCGGCCCCGGGCTACGACACCGGCGGCTACCGCACCGGCGCGTACGGCACCGCCCCGGCCGCCCCCGACACCGGCACCTACGGCACTCCGTCCACCGGCGGCTACACCCCGGGCGGCACCGGCGCGTACACCACGCCCCCCGCCCCGGCCCCCGGCACGTACGGCGGCTCCCCCGACACCACCGGCGGCTACGGCACACCCGCCCCCGCCGCCAACGGAACCGGCGCGTACAGCACCGGCGCGTACGACACCGGCTCCTACAGCACGGGCTCGTACTCCACCGGCTCCTACGCCGCCCCCGGCCCCGCACCCGCCGCCCCGGCCCCCGGCAGTGCGTACGACACCGGCCGCTACGACAGCGGCCCGTACGAGACCGGCCGCTACTCCAGCGCGTACGGCACCGAAGCCCCGCCCCCCGCCGCCCCCTTCGGCGCGGGCGGCGCGGCCCCCGGCACCGGCGCGTACAGCACCGGCTCCTACGACACCGGCTCCTACGACACCGGCGGCTACGACTTCGGCGCCGCCCGGAGCGCCCCGAGCCCGTACACCACGCCCGACCCCGCCCCCTACAACGGCGGCCAGCCGGGCGCGTACACCCCGCCGCCCGCCCCGGGCTACGGCACCCAGTCGGACGAGATGTACTCCATCGGCACCTACTCCACGACCGGCACCTTCGGCACCTCGCCCGGCGCGTACGGCAACCGCCCCGCCGCCGGCGACTACAACCCCCCGGCCTACCCCGGCTACGGCACGGACACCGGCGCGTACCCCCGCCGCACCACCGGCCCGTACGACCAGGTCCCGCCGGCCGACCCGGCGTACCCGCCCCGCGACCAGCCGTACACCCCGCCGTACGACCCGCGCCGCGACGGCGGCCGCTAGACCGCCGACACCCCACGGCCCCGCCCCCGGATCCCCGGGTCGGCGGGGCCGCGTCTTTCCCCGGCCCCGAGCACCACGGGAGAGGACACGCGGCCGGAGTCGGCCAGAACGGTGATCACTTTGGGTAGTCTTTGCGCTTCGTAGCGTCCTGCCGTCCATACCTGATGGAGACAGAACACGTGGCCGGAACCACCGACCCGCCCGTACACCGCCGGCTCTGGCACATCGCCCGGCACGACCTCCCCTCATCGCTCGTCGTCTTCCTGATCGCCATCCCCCTCTCCCTCGGGATCGCCGTCGCCACCGGGGTCCCCGTCGTCGCGGGGCTGATCGCCGCCGTCGTCGGGGGCGTCGTGGGCGGCGCGCTCGGCGGCTCCGTCGTCGCGGTCAGCGGCCCCGCCGCCGGGCTCACCGTGATCGTCGCGGAGCTCGTCCAGACGTTCGGATGGGCCGCCACCTGCGCGATCACCGTCGCCGCCGGGGCGCTCCAGCTCGGCCTCGGCCTGTTCCGCGTCGCCCGTACGGCCCTCGCGGTCTCCCCCGCGGTCGTCCACGGCATGCTCGCCGGGGTCGGCATCGTCATCGCGCTCGCCCAGGTGCACGTCGTGCTCGGCGGACGGCCGCACGGCACCGCGCTGGACAACCTGCGCGCGCTGCCCAGCCAGCTCGCCGGCCACCACGGCCCGGCGGTGGCCACGGGCGTGCTCACGCTCGCCGTGCTGATCGCCTGGCCGCGGCTGCCCGCGCCGCTGCGCCGGGTGCCCGCCGCGCTGGTCGCCGTCGTGCTCACCACCGTGGCGGCGTCCGCCCTCGGCTGGGACCTCGCGCGCGTCGACCTGCCCGACACGATCGCCTGGACGCCCCCGGTGCTGCCGCAGGGCGGCTGGCCGGCGATCGCCACCGCCGTCGTGTCCGTGGCGCTGGTGGCCAGTGTCGAGTCGCTGCTGTGCGCGGTAGCCGTCGACCGCCTGCACGACGGGCCGCGCGCCGCGCTGAACCGCGAGCTCACCGGCCAGGGCGTGGCCAACATGATCACCGGCGCGCTCGGCGGCCTGCCCATCGCGGGCGTGATCGTCCGCAGCACGACCAACGTCGCCTCCGGCGCCCGCACCCGCTGGTCCAGCGTGCTGCACGGCTCCTGGATCCTGCTCCTCGTCCTCACCGGCGCCGCCCTGCTGGAGCGGATCCCGATGGCCGCGCTCGCCGCGCTGCTGGTGTTCGTCGGCGCGCAGATGGTCGACATCCGGCACCTGCGCGGCCTGCACCGCCACCGCGAGGCGGCCGTCTATCTGGCGACGGTCGCCGTCGTGGTGGGCGTGGGCCTGCTGGAGGGCGTGCTCACCGGCGTGGCGATCGCCGCGGTGATCGCGCTCTGGCGGCTCACCCGGCTGCACGTCCGCACCGAGTACGACGGCGGCAACGCGCTGGTCACCTGCACCGGCGCACCCACGTTCCTCGCCGTGCCGCGGCTGACCCGGCTGCTGCGCGCGATCCCGCCCGGTACGCACGTCGACCTGGTGCTCGACGTCGGCTTCATGGACCACGCCGCCGTGGAGTCCGTCCGCACCTGGCAGGCCGGCCACGAGCGGCTTGGCGGGGAGGTGCGTGTTAGCGGACAGGGCACACGTTGGTATCAAAGTCACATGACCGGACACACCTCACCCGCGCCCGCGGACTTCACCGGCGCACCGTGGCCCGCCCCGGCCGGCGGCGCGCCCGAGTCCCCCCGCGAACGGCTCCGCTCCGGAATCCAGACGTACGTCACGCGCGACGCACCGCGCCTGCGCCGGGTCTACGGCCGCCTCGCCGACGCCCAGGACCCGACACACCTGTTCATCACCTGCGGCGACTCCCGCGTGGTGCCGAGCCTGGTCACCGGCTCGGGACCGGGCGACCTGTTCGTGGTCCGCAACATCGGCAACCTGGTGCCCCCGTACGGCACCGCCGACGTTTCGGTGGCCGCCGCCATCGACTTCGCCGTCGAGGTGCTCGGCGTCCGCGCCGTCACGGTGTGCGGCCACTCCCGCTGCGGGGCCATGACGGCGCTGCTGCGCGGCGACGACCTCACCCCCGCGCTGCGCGACTGGCTGGTCTACGCCGAGTCGAGCCTGCGGCGGCTGCCCGGCGACGACCTCGACCGGCTGTGCCGGACGAACGTCCACCAGCAGCTCGAGAACCTGATGACGTACCCGGGCGTGCGCGACCGGGTCGCCGACGGCACGCTCGACCTCGTCGGCATGTACGTCGACGTCGCCACCGGCGTGCCCGAGCTGCTCGACGCCTCCGAGCACCGCAGCCGTACGACCGCGTCGTGATCACCGCTAGAATCGCCGCAGCGGTGGACGAGCCGGCCGGACGGCCGCGTCGCCCGTTCCTCACGGACCGGGCGCCGAGGAAGGTCCGGACTCCACAGGGCAGGGTGGTGGGTAACGCCCACCCGGGGTGACCCGCGGGACAGTGCCACAGAGAACAGACCGCCCCCGTCTCGTACGGAGGTAAGGGTGAAACGGTGGTGTAAGAGACCACCAGCGCCCGAGGCGACTCGGGCGGCTAGGTAAACCCCACCCGGAGCAAGGTCAAGAGGGGCCGCTTGCGGCCCTGCGCGGACGATCGAGGGCGGCCCGCCCGAGTCCGCGGGTAGACCGCTGGAGGCCGTCGGCAACGGCGGCCCGAGATGGATGGCCGTCGATTACAGGATCCGGCCTACAGGCCGACTCGTCCACCGCCCACCCGTCCGGGGTCAGACCCCGGCGAGGTGGGCGGTCTCGTTGACGGAGTGGACGACCGACGGGCCGTCGGCGTAGTAGTCGACGCGCGACAGGCACGCGACGTCCAGGTGCATGCGGTAGAGCGACTCCGGCGGCGCGAGCAGCGCCTGGCGGAGCAGCGTCTTGATGGGCGTCACGTGGCTCACCACGACGACCGTGCGCTCCGCGTGCGCACCGAGGACGCGGTCGCGGGCCTCGGCCACGCGGCGGGCCACCGCGGCGAAGCTCTCCCCGCCCGGCGGCGGCACGTCCGGGTCGCCCATCCAGGCCTTGAGGAGGTGCGGGGCGCGCTCGCGCACCTCGGCGAACGTCAGGCCCTCCCACTCGCCGAAGTCGGTCTCCGCGAACCCCGGCTCCTCGGTGATGTCGGCGCCGAGCGCGCGGGCGACGGCGTCGGCGGTGGCGCGGGTGCGCTTCAGCGGCGACGTGACGACCGCGTCGATGCCGCCGTGGCCGGGCGCCCAGGCGGCGAGGTGGGCCGCGGCGGCCTCGGCCTGCGCGGCGCCGCGCTCGGTCAGCGGCGCGTCACCCGTGCCGGCGAACCGCTTCTCGATGGACAGCGGGGTCTCGCCGTGGCGCAGCAGCAGGAGGGTCGTGGGCTTGGTGGTGGGCGCCGACCAGCCCGTGGCGCTCGGCTTGGGTGTACGGGCCGGTGGTGCGCCCTCCTCGTCGTCGGACGAGGAGGAGGAGCCCGAGGTGTCCACCCCCCAGGTCTCGCCGCGGGCCGCGGCGTCCATGGCCTCGTTGGCGAGCCGGTCGGCATGGGAGTTGCGGGACCGCGGGATCCATTCGTAGGAGATGCGCGTGAAGCCCGCGGCCAGGTCGCGGGCGCGCAGCGCCAGCGGCACCATGTCGGGATGCTTGACGCGCCACCGGCCGGACATCTGCTCGACGACCAGCTTGGAGTCCATCCGCACCTCGACGGACGCGGACGGGTCGAGGCCCGCCGCGGCCGTCAGGCCCGCGATCAGCCCGCGGTACTCGGCCACGTTGTTGGTCGCGACGCCGATGGACTCCGCGACCTCGGCGAGGACCGTGCCGCTGACCGGGTCGCGGACGACCGCGCCGAAGCCGGCCGGCCCCGGGTTGCCGCGCGACCCGCCGTCGGCCTCGACGACCAGCCGACGGCTCACAGGCCCGACTCGGGGGTGCGGACGAGGATGCGGCGGCACTCGGGGCAGCGGGTGACCTCGTCGTCCGCCGAGGTGCGGATGTCGTTGAGGTCGACGGTGCTCAGCGCCAGCTTGCAGCCCTCGCAGCGGCCCGCCTTCAGCGCCGCCGCACCCGTGCCGTACTGCCCGCGCAGCCGTTCGTACAGCGCCAGCAGGTCGTCCGGGATCTCCTTGGCGATCTCGGCACGCCGGCCGCCCGTCTCGCCGAGCTCGCCGTCGATCTCGGCCTGCGCGGCGTCGCGCTTCTCGGTGAGCCCGCCGAGCTCGCCGGCGAGCCGGTCGCGCTCGGCGGTCAGCTCGGTGCGGCTCGCCTCGGCGGTCTCGCGGCGTTCCATGATCTCCAGCACGCCGTCTTCCAGCTCGGACTGGCGGCGGCCCAGCGACTCGATCTCCGACTGGAGGTTCTCCAGCTCCTTCGGCGAGGAGACCTGCCCGGCGTCGAGCCGCTTCTGGTCGCGTTCGGCCCGCGCCCTGACCTGGTCGACGTCGGCCTCGGCCTTGGACTGCTCCCGCGAGATGTCGCTCACCTCGGTGTCGGCGTTGACGACCTGGTCGCGCAGCTCGGCGGCGCGCCCGTCGAGCCTCGCGATCTCCGCCAGCTCGGGGAGCGTACGGCGGCGGTGGTTGAGACGGTCGAGCGCCGTGTCGATCTCTTGCAGGTCGAGCAGGCGAAGCTGCACGTCCGGGGCGGCTTTCACGGGGAGACATCCACTCCTTCGGGTTCTACGGCACCGCGATGCGGCACGAAGTTCCAGGCGTCGGTGACGAGCGCGGAAACCCGCGTCTCCAGGGGTTCATCCTCCCGCGCCGCCGACGCGTGTTCCAACCGCGCGGCCGCGTCCGCGAGCCAGGGCCACTCGGTGGCCCAGTGCGCGGCGTCGACCAGCGCGACGCCGTGGGCCTCGACGAACTCCGACGCGGGGTGATGGCGCAGGTCAGCGGTGAGGAAGACGTCGGCGCCCGCGGCGCGCACGGCGTCGAACAGGGAGTCGCCCGCGCCGCCGCTGACGGCGATCGTACGGACCGGGGTCTCCGGGTTGCCGGAGACCCGCAGGCCCGGCGCGGTGGCGGGCAGCCCGGCGGCGGCCCGCGCGGCGAACGCGGCCAGCGCCACCGGCTCGGGCAGCACGCCCACGCGGCCGAGGCCGAGCGCCGGGTCGCCGGGGACGGGCTCGATCGGCCGCAGGTCGCCGGTGAGGCCGACGGCCCGGGCCAGGGCGTCCGAGACGCCGGGACGGGCGCGGTCGGCGTTGGTGTGCGCGGTGAACAGCGCCGCGCCGCCGGTGATCAGGCGGTGCACGGTGCGGCCCTTGGCGGTGGTGGTGGCCACGCTGTGGACGCCGCGCAGCAGCAGCGGGTGGTGCGTGACGATGAGGTCGGCGCCCCAGGCCAGCGCCTCGTCGACGACCGCGGCGGTGGGGTCGACCGCGAAGAGCGCCCGGCGCACGGGCGCCGCCGGGTCGCCGACGGTCAGGCCCACGGAGTCCCAGCTCTCGGCGAGCGCGGGATCGTAGGCGGCCTCGAGCGCGGCCACGGCGTCGGCGACGGTGAACGGCACATCGGCAGGCTACCCGTGCGGCGGCGTACGGGGGACACGTCAGCGCGCCTCGTGTGCGGCGTGCCCCACCGGGTGAGGACGGTCACGCTACGGCCGGGGAATTAGTTGAATCTTCATTGAGCTACAGCGATTGTTCCGCTTCACCCAACCAATAAGGACGTGCCGAATATGACCGACGTCGTGGACCAGGACGCGCTGGCGCTTCCGGAGGCCGCGCAGGACCTGCTGTTCCGTACGGCCCGTACGGCGAACACCTTCACCGACGAGCCCGTCAGCGACGAGCAGATGCGCGCGGTCTACGACCTGGTCAAGTGGGGCCCGACCGCGATGAACACGCAGCCGCTGCGGGTCGTGCTCGTCCGCTCGCCCGAGGCGCGCGAGCGGCTGGTCGCCCACATGTCGCCCGGCAACCAGGACAAGACGCGCACGGCGCCGCTGGTCGCGGTGCTGGCCGCGGACGTCGACTTCCACGAGCACCTGCCCGAGGTCTTCCCGCACAAGCCCGGCGCCAAGGAGTCCCTCGACGGCGACGAGGACGCCCGCGAGCGGCTCGCCCGCCTCAACGCCACCCTCCAGGCGGCGTACTTCATCATCGGGGTGCGCGCCGCCGGGCTGGCCGCGGGCCCGATGCTCGGGTTCGACGCCGCGGGCGTCGACAAGGAGTTCTTCGCCGACGGCCGCCACCGCACGCTGATCGTCGTCAACATCGGCCGCCCCGGCCCGGACGCGTGGTTCGCCCGCAACCCGCGGCTGGCCGCCGAGCAGGTCCTCACGACCGTCTGAGCCCCGCCCGACGCGAACGGCGTACGCGATCCCGTCGGGGATGCGTACGCCGTTCCGCGTTCGCGCGGTTCAGTAGATCGAGACCTGCGTGCCGGTGCCCGCCGCCACGCGCAGCGCGCGCAGCACCTGGTCGCCGTCCTGGCCGGCGCGCTCGCTCCACTCCATGACGATGTGGTCGTACGGGAACCGCTGGCCCCACCGGCCGGGGACGGTACCGCTGTCGAGCAGCCAGCAGGCCAGGACCTGCTCGGCGTCCATCCGCTCGCCCACGATCTGCCGGCGCGCCGGCATGCCGAGCTCCGACACCGTGTCATAGCGCTGCAGGATGGCCCGGTTCAGCGCCTCCCCCACGGTGAGCCCGCGAGCCCCGGACGCGGACAACTGGCGCCAGCCGTGCTCGGCGATCAGCTCGGCGGCGCGGTCAAGCACCTCCGCCTCGTCCATGCGCTCCGGAAGCGTGCTCACGCCTACCTCCATTGCATCCCTGCCTACGTCGTCATCCGGGGTAGCCTCACCCGCGTGATGCCGCCGCCGCACGCTGGGGCACCCCCCCTGGCACGACCGGCCGGCACTTCCCCTCCAACCCCCTCGGGAACGCCCGCGGCTCGCGCCGGATGCGTCCCCGCGCCCAATTCTCCGCCAGACACGGCACGCCCGACAACCGTTTGCCGCCAAGCAAGCCCGAGTTCACCCTGCGTCACTGCTCGTACTGCGCACCCCGGTACAGTTCGGCCACCTGGAAGGCCAGGTCGAGCGACTGCGTACGGTTCAGCCTCGGGTCGCAGGCCGTTTCGTAGCGCTGGTGCAGGTCGTCCTCGGCGAGCCGGTAGCCGCCGCCGGTGCACTCCGTGACGTCATCACCGGTGAACTCGATGTGCACGCCGCCGGGGTGGGTGCCGAGCGCGCGGTGCACCTCGAAGAAGCCGGCCACCTCGTCGAGCACGTCGTCGAAACGGCGGGTCTTGTGGCCGCTCGGCGCCTCGTAGGTGTTGCCGTGCATCGGGTCGCAGACCCAGGCGACCTGCGCGCCGCTCGCCGTGACCTTCTCGACGAGGTTCGGCAGGGCGTCGCGCACGCGGCCGGCGCCCATGCGGGTCACGAACGTCAGCCGGCCCGGCTCGGCCTCCGGGTTGAGCGCCTCGATCAGCGCGAGCGCCTCCTCCGGGGTGGTCGTCGGGCCGAGCTTCACGCCGATCGGGTTCCGGATGTGCTTGGCGAACTCGACGTGCGCGCCGTCGAGCTGGCGGGTGCGCTCGCCCAGCCACACGAAGTGGGCGGACACGTCGTACTGCGTGTTCGTACGGGAGTCCGTACGGGTGAGGGCGTCCTCGTAGTCGAGGAGGAGGGCCTCGTGGCTGGAGTAGAGGTCGACCGTACGGAACTCCTCGGGGTCGGCGCCGCAGGCCTCCATGAAGGTCAGCGCCCGGTCGATCTCGCCGGCGACCTGTTCGTAGCGGCGGCCGGCCGGGCTGTCGCGGACGAAGTCCTGGTTCCAGGCGTGCACCTGGCGGAGGTCGGCGTAGCCGCCGCCGGCGAACGCGCGGACGAGGTTCAGCGTCAGCGCGGACCGGTGGTAGGCCTCGACCAGGCGGCGCGGGTCGGGCGTGCGCGCCTCCGGGGTGAAGTCGAAGCCGTTCACGATGTCGCCGCGGAAGGCGGGCAGCTCGACGCCGTCGCGCACCTCCATGGGGCGCGAGCGCGGCTTGGCGAACTGCCCGGCCATGCGGCCGATCTTCACGACCGGGACGCTCGCCGCGTAGGTCAGCACGACGGCCATCTGGAGCAGCGTCTTCAGCTTGTTCCTGATGCTCTCCGCGGTGGCCGACTCGAACCGCTCCGCGCAGTCGCCCCCCTGGAGCAGGAACGCCTCGCCGCGGGCGACCGCCGCGAGCTGCTCCTTCAGGCGGTCGCACTCGCCCGCGAAGACCAGCGGCGGCATCGCGGTGAGTTCCTTCGTGGCGCGGGCGAGCGCGTCACGGTCGGGCCATTCGGGCTGCTGCGCGGCGGGGAGTTCGCGCCAGGTCTGATCGGCTTGCGTCTGCACGCCACAACTTTAGTTGCCCCGCGTACGGGTCCGGGCACGCGGATCGAAAGCTGTGGATATCCGGGGTCAGGAGTCCTCGCGCTGCGCCTTCGTCAGGTGGACCTCGCCGCCGGCGCTCTTGACCTGCGGAGTGGGCGTGCCCGACGCGGTCTTCGACCACGTCCAGAGGTCGTGCCAGTGGGTGTAGTAGGCGGTGTAGACGGCGCTCGACGCGATCTCCACCATCGACTCGTCGTTGTGCCGCAGGGAGTTCGCGGTGAGGTTCGGCGATCCGGTGAAGACCCGGCGCGCCTTCGCGTTGCCGTTGTACTTCCCGTCGACCATCAGCATCTTGTCGTGGGTGTAGTGGTCGGCGACGCCGTCGCCGTTGCCGTCCTTGGAGGAGTCGGCGACGGAGATCCCCGCGCCGGTGAGCGTGGTCTTCACGGTGTCGTCGACGGCGCCGGAGGTGTAGATCACGCCGATCGAGCAGCCGGACTTCCGCAGCGCCGCGAGCTTCTGCGCCACCGCGAGCCGGTTGCCGGTCCACTCGAACATGTCGACCCGGATGCGCGTGTGGTGCCCGGCGGTGCCGTAGCCGGCCGCCGCGCCCGAGCAGGACACCCGGTTGAGGATCTGCCACATGGTGTCCGTGCTGGTGCCGGTCGACTGCCGCGGGAAGGTGTACGTGCGGTACGGCGCGGCCAGCACCTCGCGCGCGTACGACCCGAGCCGCGGCCCGGTCGTCGCCGACTTCGCCATCTCCTTGAAGAAGTCGTAGTGCGTGCGGTAGACGGTGGTGTCGCCGACGGTGGTGTACGCGTTGTTCCACGCCTGCGTGGCCTGCGCCCCTGTCGGGTTCGCGCTGGAGACCGTGGTCACCCAGTGGCCGTTGCCGGTCGTGGAGAACATGTAGTACTTCGCGTGCAGCGACCCGGTGCCGTAGCCCTGGATGCAGCCGTTCTGGCAGAGCACGGCGAACGACCCGGACGCCGGGTCGGTGCCGAGGGCGCCGGCCAGCCGGGTCCACTGGGCGTTCGCGCCGTGCGCGTCCATCAGGACCTGCACGTTGACGCCGCGGTCGTGCGCCTTGAGCAGCGCGTCGACGATGCCGGAGATCGACAGGCTGTAGAACGCCATGCGGATCACCGAGCCCTTGGGCGCGTGCGCGACGTTGTCGGTCAGCGCGTTGGTGATGGAGTACTGGCGCGCGGCGTCGGCGGTCGGATCGTTGAACTGCGGCCCGGCGACGGGGTTGAACCCGGTCTGCGCGGGCGCGCTCGCCGACAGCACGGCCACCGCGAGCAGCGGCACGAGGACGACGGCGAGCGCGCGTGTGCACCGGGTCAGGACGGTGCGGGACGGACGGGAGAGGGCCGGCACGATGCTCCGAATTCACGCGGGGGGTTTGCACGGAATGGGGTGCCCGACGGGCGTTCGTCCGTCCTACCGCATTCGTCACCGGGCGCAAAACGGAGGACCGCCGCTATCCGGCCGCCTGCAGGCGGTTCCGTACGGCCTGGGTGTAGCGCACGGTGAAGATCGCGGGCACCACGAAGGACGCCACCTTGATGGCGATGACCAGGGCCGTCGCGTGCTGGTCGGCGGCGAGCACGGCGGTCAGCGCGACGGCCGCGACGGTGAACGCGATCGCCCACACGGACGTGATGATCACGTTGACCCGGTAGAACGCCGGTGTGCGCCAGACCTCCTCAGGCGCCTGGGTCCGCGCGATCCCGAGCGTGAACGGCTTCCGGATGGCCAGCGACCCCCAAGCCGTCAGGGCGAGCCACCCGTTGACGAGCGCGGGCCCGTACATCGTGACCCCTGACCGAGGCTGCACGAGCGAGTAGACGGTCAACAGCGCGAAGAACACCACCGCACTGGCCTCGATGACCATCTGATCCCACCCCTTGCCGCTCCGCCGGTCAACGAAGACCAGCACCAGAGCGACCAGGAGCCCCGTGATTGCCCCCCACCGCCACTCGTCCCCAGTAGCCACGACCGCGTAGACGATCCAAGGCAAGAACCCCAAGAACCCCCGCCACATAAGAGCCCCTCTCCACATTCCGACCAAGACATGTCGAACCTAGAGGGTCAAAACCTGACCTGTCAACACTGGAATGTCACCAACCAGAGGCCCCAGCAACGAAAGAAAGCCCGAAGTAGCCAGCTTGCAGCCGCGTTAGGGAGAAACCGGCCTCAGACACCGAGCGCGGGGGGTCCGGGGGGCCGTGCCCCCCGGGCAAATACTCCGCGAGCAACGGCGAGCCGGCCGGCGAGCATACGCCGCCGCCGCGTGGGCGCAGCAGGTTTCGAACCTGCGACCCCTCGCTTGTAAGGCGAGTGCTCTACCCCTGAGCTATGCGCCCCGTACGCGTTTCGCGTTTGGTGGATAGACAGCCTAGCGGGCCCTGCGGTGGCCGAGGACACGGGCGAGGGCCTGTTCGACCTCGGTGGACAGGGTGGTGGGGTCGGCTTGGGCGGGGGTGGGGGCCGGGGTGGCGCCGGCGGGGACGGTGGTGACCTCGGGCTCGGGGGCGGGGGTGGCGCCGCGTACGGCTCCGCAGGCGCGGCATTCGATTTCGCCGAGGCGGCAGATGAGGTCGGTGGAGGCGCAGTCGCCGCAGTGGTCGAGCTGGGCCAGCAGGGGGTCGGTGCGCTGGCAGTCGGGGCAGATCAGGACCTGCCGGTCGTGGCGCACGCCGCGTTTCCACGGTGATGCGCCACGATCCGGGTCGGTCTGTCGCGTGCCGCAGTGAAAGCAGGGCATGTCACACACTCACTCCCGCGGCCCGACGCGGCTACGCCAGGTCGGCGAGCACCTTGCGGTATTCATCGATGTCGCGCGCCTGCGGGATCGGGTTGACGACCTTCCAGCGCACGATGCCTTCGCTGTCGATGATGAAGGTGCCCCGCGTGGCGACGCCCTTCGCATCGTCGAAGACACCGTACGTCTTGGCGACCTCACCGTGCGGCCAGAAGTCCGAAAGCAGCGGGAAGTCGTAGCCCTCCTGCTCGGCCCAGGTCTTGTGGACGAACATGGAGTCGACGGAGACGGTGACGACCTGGACGCCGTCGCCGGCGGACGCGATGAACTCGTCGCGTACGGCGCACAGCTCGCCGTGGCAGACGCCGCTGAAGGCGAGCGGATAGAAGATCAGCACCACGTTCTTGCCGCGGAAGCTGGACAGCTTCGTCGGGGTGCCGTGCTGGTCGACCAGTTCGAAGTCCGGTGCGACCGTGCCAGCGTCAACCGCCATCTCGGGTCCCTTCCCGTCGCGTTAAGCCCGGCATGCGGACGCCGGGGCCTGACGGGGTCAGTCTTCCACCGTCGTGGGCAGGGGCGGCACGCGCCGCCCCTGCCTCCGACGGACGGACGACGGGACCTGCTTCAGCGGCGCGGGCTGACGAGCTGCGTGCCCGACCACTCGGGTGCCGCGTTGATGCTCTTGGTGGCGGACAGCCCCGCGGTGGTCGCGGCCTCGCGGACGTCGCTCGGCTCTACGTGGCCTTCGCGGCCCGCCTTCGGAGTGAGCAGCCAGATGGTGCCGCCGTCGGCCAGCGGAGTCTTCGCGTCGACCAGGGCGTCCGCGGGGTCGCCGTCTTCCTCGCGCCACCACAGCAACACCGCGTCGACCACCTCGCCGAAGTCCTCATCGACAAGCTCGTTGCCGGTGAACTCGGCGATGGCGTCGCGCAGCTCCTCGTCGCAATCGTCGTCGTAGCCGAACTCCTGCACCACGTAACCCGGTTTGAGGCCGAGTCGCTCGGCCAGGCTGTGCTCGTCCTGAGCCTGACCTGCGGTCGCACTCACGAACATCCTCCTTCTCGCCGTCTGTCATTTCCCGTCGCCCGGTCGGGCCGGTCGATGGCCGGTCGCCGTGCGTGTGTGTAGCGGGGTCCTGGCGGCACCCGCCTCTGTGTGATGTGAAAGTCCACACGCCGATACCCGTGCGCGTCAACGTCTGAAGCGATCACGATCGCGGGTCCGTCCGGCGATGTCACCTGCTGGACAGGTACGAAAGGCCGGCCGGGCGCCGCGGATGGTTCACGCCGAGGTCCACGGGCGCCGCGGATTGCCGGGTGCCCAGGGCCATCCTGCCCCCTATCACGGGGATCGTGGCGGAGGGCGGGATGAGCGCCGGTGGGACATGTGACCGGCCGTGGCCATGAGAGCCGTGGGCGTGTCGCCGTCGGTGCGTCTCGGTGCCGCCGGTCATCACCTCGTTCTGTTGCGACCTCGTGTTCATAGGTCAGTGGATACCGCGGATGCCCGCCCCATACCCCTGGGCGGCCCCTCCCACAAGCGCCGTGCGCTCCCGCGTGAGACATGTCACCCAATATCTTGCCTGCGGACGCCGAGGGCAAGCGGGGAGTGCCGAGCTTGTGGACAAACGGCTACCGGCCATGATCGGCGGCGGCGCGCCGTACTGATAGCGTCCCGGCGCCGGGCGCCGCGACCTGGACTTACCCGACGGTAGAGATGCGGATCGCGCGCTCAGGTATCACGATTAGTCTGAACCTAGACGAACAGTCACCACAACTAATTCGGAAGGCGGACCCGTGGCTTCCGGACGCCAGCGTTTCTCCATCATCAGCGATGGCCTGCCGAGCCAGCTCCCGGACATCGATACAGACGAGACCCGGGAATGGCTGGAGTCCTTTGACGCGGTCGTGCAGACCCATGGCCGTACGCGCGCCCGCTACCTGATGCTCAAGCTGCTCGAACGAGCGCGTGAACAGCAGGTCGGCGTGCCCGGACTACGCAGTACCGACTACATCAACTCGATCCCGCCGGAGCGCGAGCCGTGGTTCCCCGGCGATGAGTACATCGAGCGCCGCATCCGGGCCTTCATCCGCTGGAACGCGGCGATGATGGTGTCCCGCGCGAACCGCCCCGAGCTCGGCGTCGGCGGCCACATCGCGACGTACGCCTCGGCGGCGAGCCTGTACGAAGTGGGCTTCAACCACTTCTTCCGCGGCAAGGACCACGGCGTATCCGGCGACCAGGTCTTCATCCAGGGCCACGCCTCCCCCGGCATCTACGGCCGCGCCTACCTCGAGGGCCGCCTGACGGAGCGGCAGCTCGACGGGTTCCGGCAGGAGCTGTCCAACCCCGGCGGCGGGCTGTCCAGCTACCCGCACCCGCGCCTGATGCCGGACTTCTGGGAGTTCCCGACGGTCTCGATGGGCATCGGGCCGATCAACTCGATCTACCAGGCGCGGTTCAACCGCTACCTCTACAACCGCCACATCAAGGACACGTCCGACTCCCACGTATGGGCGTTCCTCGGCGACGGCGAGATGGGCGAGCCGGAGTCCCTGGGCGCGATCGGCCTGGCCGCGCGCGAGGAGCTGGACAACCTCACCTTCGTCATCAACTGCAACCTGCAGCAGCTCGACGGCCCCGTACGCGGGAACGGCAAGATCATCCAGGAGCTCGAGTCGTTCTTCCGCGGCGCGGGCTGGACCGTCATCAAGGTGATCTGGGGCCGCGACTGGGACCCGCTGCTCGCGCAGGACATGGACGGCGCGCTCGTCAACAAGATGAACACCACGCCGGACGGCCAGTTCCAGACGTACGCCGTGGAGTCCGGGTCCTACATCCGCGACGACTTCTTCGGCGGCGACCCGCGGCTGCGGAAGATGGTCGAGCACCTGTCCGACGACGACATCGCGCACCTGTCGCGCGGCGGCCACGACTACCGCAAGCTGTATGCCGCGTTCCAGGCGGCCCGCGAGCACGTCGGCCTGCCGACCGTGATCCTCACGCACACCATCAAGGGCTGGACGCTCGGGCCCGACTTCGAGGCCCGCAACGCCACGCACCAGATGAAGAAGCTCACGAAGGCCGAGCTGAAGGACTTCCGCGACCGGCTCTACCTCCCGATCTCCGACAAGGCCCTGGAGGGCGACCTCCCGCCCTACTACCACCCGGGCGAGGACTCCGAGGAGATCCAGTACATGAAGGAGCGGCGGGCGGCCCTCGGCGGCTACCTGCCGAAGCGGGTCGTGCGGCCGAAACCGCTGAAGCTGCCGGGCGACCCGGTGTACGCGGAGCTGCGCAAGGGGTCGGGCAAGCAGAACGTCGCCACCACCATGGCGTTCGTCCGGCTGCTGAAGGACCTCATCAAGGACGAGAACATCGGCGCCAGGTTCGTGCCGATCGCGCCGGACGAGTTCCGTACGTTCGGCATGGACTCCCTGTTCCCGACCTCGAAGATCTACTCGCCGCACGGCCAGACGTACGAAGCGGTCGACCGCAAGCTGCTGCTGTCGTGGAAGGAGTCCGAGGGCGGGCAGCTCCTCCACGAGGGCATCAGCGAGTCGGGCGCGATGGGGTCGTTCACCGCGGCGGCCACGTCGTACGCCACGCACGGCGAGTTCACGATCCCGGTCTACATCTTCTACTCGATGTTCGGGTTCCAGCGCACCGGCGACCTCATGTGGGCGGTCGGCGACCAGATGGGCCGCGGCTTCCTGCTCGGCGCCACCGCGGGCCGCACCACCCTCACCGGTGAGGGGCTGCAGCACGCCGACGGCCACTCGCCGCTGCTGGCCTCGACCAACCCGGCGGCGGTGTCGTACGACCCGGCGTGGGCCTTCGAGATCTCCTACATCATGAAGGACGCGCTGCGCCGGATGTACGGCACCAGCGAGGAGCACCCGCACGGCGAGAACATCTTCTACTACCTCACCGTGTACAACGAGCCGTACGCCCAGCCCGCCGAGCCGGACGTCCCCGGCCTCGAGGAGGGCATCCTCAAGGGCCTGTACCGCTACGCCGCCGCGCCGCAGATGCCGGAGGAGGCGCCGCGCGCGCAGATCCTGTCGTCCGGTGTGGCCGTGCGGTGGGCGCTTGAGGCGCAGCGGCTGCTGGCCGACGAATGGGGCGTCGCGGCCGACGTCTGGTCGGCCACGTCCTGGTCCGAGCTCCGCCGCGAGGCCATGGCCTGCGACGACGCGAACATGTTCAACCCGGACGCCGAGCCGCGCGTGCCGTACGTCACGAGCGCCCTGGCCGGCAAGCCGGGCCCGTTCGTGGCGGTCACGGACTTCATGCGCGCGGTGCCCGACCAGATCTCCCCGTGGGTGCCGGGCGACTACACCTCGCTCGGCGCGGACGGCTTCGGCTTCTCCGACACCCGCGCCGCCGCACGCCGTTTCTTCAACGTCGACGCGGCGTCGATCGTCCTCGGGGTGCTGACCGAGCTGGTCCGCCGCGGCGAGGTGAAGCACGAGGCCCTCGGCGAGGCGATCAGGAAGTACCGCCTCGACGAGGACATCTCCGCGGTCTTCGGCACGGTCCAGTCCCCTCCCCCGGAGACGAACACCGAGATCGCATAGCCGCCGCACAACGGCCCGAGGGCCGGGAACCCCGCCCGGGGTTCCCGGCCCTCGCCGTTCGATCGTCCGAAAAGCGCAGCCGCTTGGCCGATTCACCCCTTTCACATGGGACGTGATTCCCGTGAGTCTTTCCAGGACAGGTGCGGACCCACGGGGAAAGGACCCAGATGCACATCACGGGAAAGATCGGCATCGTCACGGCCGGGGCCGCCATGCTGGCCGGGCTCGGCGCACCGGTATCGGCCGCGACTCCCGCGACGGCCGGCGCCACCGGTGCCGCCGTCAGCCCGCGCAGCGACTGGTACTCGCAACGGGACCATTTCGACGACGGCGACAAGGGCGGCACCAGCACTCACCTGTACCTCGGAACCGAGAACTTGAAGTACTTCGTGGCCGCGACGTTCTACGCGGACGGGGAATGGCTGTACATCAAGCCGAACACGAGCCCCTACCTGGCGTGTGTGACGATCAAGCTGAAGGGCCCGGATCACACACTCTGCGTCAACCGGAATAGCAGCGGAAAGAAGAACCTGAGCCTTCCCGAGAACAAGAAGTACACGCTCGTTCTTGGGCTGTTCGACATCCATCTGCGTCTCAAGCACAGGACGTCGCTCGGGGGCGGGCGGACCTGACGGGTCAGGCGGCGACGCGGCGGGCGGCGGGGGGTGCGGTCTCCTCGAAGCGGCGGGCGGGGGTGAGCTCGCCGGTGGGCTCGGCGGCGAGGATGCGGTCCATGCGGAAGACGCGGGGGCCCTGGCGGAGGCGGCACCAGGCGACGAGGTACCAGTGGAGGGTCATGGCCGCGAAGCCGACGGGCTCGATCTCGCGTTCGCTGAGGCGGTCGTTGCGGTCGACGTAGGACAGGCGGAGCACCTGGTGGGCGGCTACGGCGTTCTCCAGGGCGCGCGGAACGGCGAGGTTCTCCTCGGTGCGCTCGGGGATGCGGACGCCGTCGACGAAGGCGCGGGTGACGGGGAGGTCGCCGACGGACAGGGCGACGATGACCTTGCGGAGCGCGCCGTACGTCGCGTGGGCGAAGGGGGTCTCGTCCGCGTGGGCCAGGGCGACGGCTACGGCGGCGGCCTCCTCGGGGGTGAAGTCGATCGGGGGGAGGATGGGCTCGGCGAAGCTCTGGTGGCCGCGGCGGTGGCGGCCGATGGGCACGCCGGAGGCGCGCAGCACGCGGAGGTCGCGCTCGATGGTGCGGAGGCTGACCTCGTAGTGCTCGGCGAGTTCGCGGGAATGGCGGCCTCGGGGGGCGATGGTGCGCAGGTCGTCGGCGATGGCCCGGAGTCGTTCACTACGTCGCTCGCTGCGGTTCATACCCCCGATATTACCCGCCAGCAGTGACATTTTCGAGAAATTGTTCGAGTACGCCGGAGGCCGCGGCCGACGTCCACCGGTTCGGGATGGAGCCGCCGCTCAGCGGCGCGCGCGCCGGTAGGCCGGGGTCAGTAGCCCTGGGCGTCGCCGTTGCGCACACGCGGGTCGGCGGCGCCGGCGAGCATGCCGTCCTCGACGGCGATGGCGTGCGCGTGGCCGACCGTCTCGGTCGCGCCCACGCGGTGGCCGCGTGCCGCCAGGCCCGTACGCCACGCCTCCGGGTGGCCGGGTTCGAGCTCGACGGACGGGTCCGGGGTGTCCCAGGTGTCGAAGCCCGTCGAGGCGCCGGTCAGGCCCCAGCGCGGCGCGCCGACGGCGTCGCCCGGCGCGGCGCCGTGGCGCAGCATGCGGGTCAGGATCTGCGCCATGATCTGCGGCTGCGCGTCGCCGCCCATCGTCCCGGCGACCGCGTGCAGCGTGCCGTCCGTACGGGTGACCACGGTGGGCGCGAGGGTGTGCGGCGGGCGGCGGCCGGGCGCGAACTCCGCCGGGTGGCCCGGGGCGAGGCTGAATCCGAGGCCGCGGTTGTGCAGGTTGATGCCGGTGGCGGGCTCGAACAGGTGACTGCCGAACCCGGCCGCGTTGGACTGGATCAGCGACACGCCGCGGCGCTCGTCGTCGACCGCGCAGAGGTACGTCGTGTCGCCGACCGCCGCGTTGTCCGCGACGACGGCACGGTGGCCGGGGTCGATCGCGGCGCGCCTGCGGGCGACCTCGTCCGCGGCCAGCAGCGGCGCCACGTCGGCGTCCTCGTACAGGACGTCCGGGCGGTCCTGGCCGGCCTGGCGCGCCGCCTCGATCATGAGGTGCGCCCAGCGCGGGTCGTCCGGGTCGCCGAGGTCGAGCCGCTCGGCGATCGCGAGGTGCAGCAGGATCAGGTAGCCCTGCGAGTTGGGCGGCATCGTCCAGACGTCGCGGCCGTGGACGCGGACGGACAGCGGCGTCACCCAGTCGGCGTTGGCGCGTTCCAGGTCGGCCGCGGTGAAGTGGCCGCCGCCGAGGCGGAGCAGGCCCGCGCCGAACTCGCCCTGGTAGAAGGCGGCGCGGTCGCCGGACGCGAGGGCGGTGAGCGTACGGGCCACGCCGGGGCGGCGCAGCGGCGTGCCGGGCGCGACCGGGCCGCGGTCCCAGAGGTCGGCCGCGCCCTCGATGCCGGCGATCTCGGCGATGCGCGGCGCGAGGTGCGGGCTTGCCGGGAATCCGTTGGCGGCGTAGTCGATGGCCGGGGCGAACACGTCGGCCAGCGGGAGGCGGCCGTACGAACGGTGCAGCGCCAGCCAGCCGTCGGCGCAGCCCGGCACGGTGACCGTGCGAATGTCGCCGCGGAACGGCATCGTGGTGTGGCCCTCGGCGCGCAGTTGGGCGGCGTCGGCCCCGGACCCCGCGCGGCCGGAGGAGTTGAGCGCGGCCGGCGCGCCCTCGCCCTCGTGGACCAGGGCGAACAGGTCGCCGCCGAGCCCGCAGGCGTACGGGGAGGTGACGGCGAGGACGGCGTTCGCGCCGATGGCCGCGTCGGCGGCGGAACCGCCCGCGCGGAGCAGCGCGACGCCCGCCGAGGACGCCAGGTGGTCGATCGAGCTGACCATGCCGCGCGGGGCGCGGACCGTACGGAATTCGGTCACAAACGGCCAAGCTACCCCGGAGATGCCCATCCGTACATAGGCCGGGCACGTACCGTCACAGGCACGGGAAGACGCTCAGCATGCGGAGGTAGTTCTTCGCGACGTGGCCGCCGTGGCGGGTGTCGATCAGGTCGGCGATGTCGGCGAACAGGCCGTCGTGGCCGGCGCGCGGCAGGGCGCGGTGGCCGGAGTAGGTGTCGAGGACGTCGAGGTACTCGGCGGTGGAGTACCGCAGGGTCGACTCGTACCTGCCGGTGCGGACGGGGCCGAACAGGCCGGAGGACGCGATGTCGGGCAGGCCCGCGGAGAACGCGGACGCGGGGAGCAGGCGCAGGCCGGGCGGGGTGGCCGGGTCCCAGCGCTCGTAGCACCGCTGCACCTCGTCGAAGAACGCGTCGCTGCCGCCCGCCACGTGCTCGGTGGCCACCACGGCGAGCGCTCCCCCGCCGGCCAGCGCGGCGGCCGTGCGCGCGGCGCGGGTCGCCGGGTCGAGCCAGTGGAAGGCGGTGGCAGCGACGACCGCGTCGTAACGGTGCGGCGGTGACCAGCGGTCGAAGTCGGCGGTGACCACCTCGGTGTCCGGGAAGCCGGCCAGGTTGCGGCGGGCGCGTTCGGCCAGCTCCGGGCCGAGCTCGACGGCCGTGACGCGGTAGCCGCGGGCGGCGAGGTCGCGGGTGGCCTGGCCGGTGCCGGCGCCGATCTCCAGGACGCGGGAACCGGGCCGGAGGTCCGCCCACGCGGCCAGGTCGTCGAACAGCGCGGGCGGGTAGCCGGGGCGGACCCGGTCGTAGCGGTCGGCGTCCTCGTCGAAGGTGGCCCGCAGGCGCTCCCGGTCCGTCACGCCCGCCACCGTACGGCCGGGCACCTGCCCTGACGAGTGGTTTTCCCGCGGGCAGGGTCAGCGCGCGGCGAAGGCGAGGAGGTCGTCGAGCTCGCGGGTGTTGATCACGCGGTCGGCCGGTACGTCGCATTTCGCGGCGCGCTCGCAGCCGTACGGCTGCCAGTCGAGCTGGCCCGGGGCGTGCGCGTCGGTGTCGATGGAGAACACGCATCCCGCGTCGACGGCCTTGCGCAGCAGGTCAAGCGGCGGGTCGAGGCGCTCCGGGCGGCAGTTGACCTCCACGGCGACGCCGTCCTCGGCGCACGCGGCGAACACGGCGTCGGCGTCGAACTGCGACTGCGGGCGCTTCCTGCTGCCGGCGACCATGCGGCCGGTGCAGTGGCCGAGGATCGTCACGCGCGGGTTGCGCACGGCCGCGAGCATGCGGCGGGTCATGTCCGCGCGCGGCATCTTCAGCTTGGAGTGGACGCTGGCGACCACGATGTCGAGCCGGGCGAGGATGTCGTCGCGCTGGTCGAGCGAGCCGTCCTCCAGGATGTCCACCTCGATGCCGGTGAGCAGGCGGAACGGCGCCAATTGCTCGTTCACCTGCGCGACGATATCCAGTTCGTGCAGCAGGCGGTCGGCGGTGAGGCCGTTGGCGACGGTCAGCCGCGGCGAGTGGTCGGTGAGCGCGAGGTAGGCGTGGCCGAGGCCGTACGCGGTGGCCGCCATCTCGGTGATCGGCGACCCGCCGTCGGACCAGTCGGAATGGGAGTGGAGGTCGCCGCGCAGCGCCGCGCGCAACTCGGCCGCCGCCGGGTCGTCGAGCGCGTGGTCGAGCGGGATGTCGGTGTCCTCGAGCTCGCCGAGGTACGCCGGGACGTCGCCGCCGACGGCCTCCGCGATCACCGCCGCGGTGGTCTTGCCGACGCCGGGCAGCGCCGTGAGCGTGCCCTCGGCGGCGCGGCGCGCGAGGTCGTCGGCGCTCAGCCGCTTCACGACGCTGGCCGCGCCGCGGAACGCCTGCACGCGGTACGTGCTCGCGTTGTCACGCTCGAGCAGGAACGCGATGCGCTTCAGCGCCTCTTCCGGATCCATCGCGTTGACGATACCCGCGCGGAGGCGGCGTCACTTGACGGTCACGGACACCGTGTGCCAGCCGGACGCGCCGTTCGGCTCCGGCGGCGCGGTCAGGGACGTCTGCGTGCTGCCGGTCTTGTCGGTCGCGCGGACCTGGATGCGGTGCGTGCCGGGCCGGGCGCTCCACGGAAGCGCCCACTGGCGCCAGGTGTCCGGGCCGGGGACGGACGCCAGGCGCGCGGGCTGCCACGCGCCGTCGTCGACCCGCACCTCGACGCGTTCGATGCCGCGGTGCTGCGCCCAGGCGACGCCCGCGATCGTGACCCGGCCCGCGTCGACGCTCGCGCCGTCGCCCGGCACGTCGATGCGCGACTCGGTCTTGATCGGGCCCCGCTCGGACCAGCCGCGGGTGGACCAGTACGCCTGGTCGTCGGCGAACGTGGTGACCTTGATGTCCACGATCCACTTGGTGGCGGAGACGTAGCCGTAGAGGCCGGGCACGACCTGGCGTACGGGGAAGCCGTGCTCGACCGGGAGCGGCGAGCCGTTCATCGCCACGGCGAGCAGCACCTCGCGGCCGTCCATGACCACGTCCACCGGGGTCCCCGCGGTGAAGCCGTCCGACGACGTGCTCAGCAGCATGTCCGCGCCGCTGCGGATGCCCGCCTCGCGCAGCAGGTCGGGAAGGTGGGCGCCGAGCCAGCGCGCGTTCCCGGCGTACGGCCCGCCGACCTCGTTGGACACACAGGTCAAGGTGATGTCGGACTCGCGCAGCGGCCGGTGGAGGAGGTCGTCGAAGCTCAGCGTGACGGGCCGGTCGACCATGCCGTGGATGCGCAGCTTCCATTGCTGCGGCGCGACCCGCGGCAGCAGGAGCGCGGTGTCGACGCGGTAGAAGTCCTTGTTCGGGGTGACGAACGGCGACAGGCCGTGGATGTGGAAGTCCGTGCCGGCGGGCAGCGCGGGCGCGGGCACCGCGGCCTTCGGCAGGGCGAGCCGCGCACGCGCCGTGCCGACGTCCGGCCCCCGGTTGACGAGCTGGCCGCCGACGACGCCGACCCCCGCGACGCCGATGCCCACGCCCATGCCGACGACGAGCCGCCGCCGGTCGATGCGCATGTCGTCCGCGAACCCGGGGCCGGGCCGCATGACGGGGGGCCGCGGCGGCGCCGGCTCGGCCGGGGCGCCGCCGTCGGGATCGTCGGCGGGTACGGCCGCGGGCTCCCGTACGGCCTCGTGGTCCGGGGCGGGGGCGTCCGCGAGGGTGTCGTAGGAGTCGACCGCGGCGGCCCGGTTGACCAGGGCCGTCAGGGCGACCGCGCCCGCGGCGGCGCCGATGATCGACGGGAACGCGTCCGCGATGCCGGCCGCCGGACGGGTCAGCGCGGCGACGGCGCCGACCACGCCGAAGGCCGCCATGCACAGCAGCCCGTACGCGCTCCTGCGGGCGGTCAGCGTGCCGATCACGCCCGCGACGACGGCCAGGATCACCACGATGCCCAGGAGCAGCGCGGGCTTGTCCATCGGGCCGAGCGTGGCGATCGCCCAGTTCTTCACCGGGGCCGGCGTGATGTCCACCACCGCGTCGCCGACGGCCACCACCGGCGCGGACGTGGGGCGGACCACAGCGGCGGCGAGCTGCGACACCCCGACCGCTACGGCACCCGCCACGATTCCCGCGGCGGACGTACGACCGTGTCCTGCCAATTCCCCACCCCTTCGCTCTCACCGCCGACGCTACGCGCCGTGCGCCCGCCCGACCCTTACGAAGCGGTTACGTGCGCTGCCTGGCAAGCTGATGGGGTGGTGAACACGGTGCACGAGGCGACCATCCAGCGGCTGGAACGCGCGATGGGCACCCTCGGCACGGCCGCGATGGCCCGCATGGAGGAGCGGCTCCCGTGGTTCCGGCGGATGTCGGCGGAGAACCGCTCCTGGGTGGGGCTGGTGGCGCAGGCCGGCATCGCCTCGTTCGTCGAGTGGTTCAAGAACCCCGGCAAGGGCCGCCCGGCCATCACCGGCGAGATCTTCGGCACCGCGCCGCGCGACCTCACGCGCGCGGTCAGCCTCCAGCAGACCGTCGAGATGGTCCGCGTGGTGATCGAGGTCGTGGAGACGAGCATCGCGGAGCTGGCCGCGCCCGGCGGCGAGGTCGAGCTGCGCGAGGCCGTGCTCAGCTACGCGCGCGAGGTCGCGTTCGGCACGGCGCTGGTCTACGCGCGCGCCGCCGAGGCGCGCGGCGCGTGGGACGCGCGCCTGGAGGCCCTGATCGTGGACGCGCTGCTGCGCGGCGAGATCGACGAGGGGCTGCACTCCTGGTCGGCGGCGCTCGGCTGGACCGCGGAGCCGATGGCCGCGATCGCCGGCAACAGCCCCGACGCCGAGCCCGAGGTCGTGATCGACGAGCTGCGCGTGGTGGCCCGCCGCGCCCACCTGGACGTCCTGGCCGGGGTGCAGGGCCACCGGCTCGTGGTGATCGTCGGCGGCGCGGACGACCCGCTGCACGCCGCGCACACCCTCGCGGGCCGCTTCGGACCCGGCCCGGTCGTGGTCGGGCCCGAGGTCAAGGACCTCCCGGAGGCGTCGCGCTCCGCACGCGCGGCGCTGTCCGGCATGCGGGCCGCCGGCGCCTGGCCGGACGCGCCGCGCCCGGTGGCCGCCGACGACCTGCTCCCCGAGCGCATGCTCGACGGCGACACCGAGGCGCGCGAGCACCTCGTACGCACTGTCTACCGCCCGCTGACCGGCGCCGGCTCCCCCCTGCTGGAGACCCTCACGACGTACCTCGAACACGGCACGTCCCTGGAGTCGACCGCGCGGCTGCTGTTCGTCCACCCCAACACGGTCCGCTACCGGCTGCGCAGGATCGCCGAGCTGACCGGCTACCTCCCGTCCGACGGCCGGTCCGCGTACGTCCTCCAGATCGCCCTCACCGCCGGCCGCCTCGCCGACCGCTCCGCGCACTGATCCCGTACGGCTAGCCTTGCGCCATGGAACCGGTGTCGCGTTACGGCAAGCTGACGGCCAAGCCCGGCAAGGGCGACGAGCTCGCCGCCATCCTGCTGAAGGCGGCCGACGACCTCGCCGACGACCCAGGATGCCTGCTGTACATGGTGAACCGGCAGAAGGACGCCCCCGACACCATCTGGGTCACCGAGCTGTGGCGCAGCCAGGACGAGCTCGACGTGGTCCTCGCGCGCATCCGCGGCGGCGAGCAGACGACCGCCACGATGGCCCTCGTCGAGGGCGGCGAGATGGTCGAGCTTGAGCTCCTCGGCGGCAAGGGCGCGCACACCGCGTGACCGCTTCCGTGACGGGCCGTAGATCGATGATCACCGAAACCCGCGCGGACTTGTAGGACTCGCACAAAGGTGGCGGCGGGAAGTTCGTACGCATCCGCATCGGACTGGCGAGGTCCTACATAGCAGGGTAAAGGTGTGCTCGTCATCGTCGCTCCGGGCCAAGGCGCCCAGACCCCCGGTTTCCTGTCCCCCTGGCTGGAACTGCCCGGCATGCCCGAGCGGTTCGCCGCGTGGTCCGAGATCACCGGCCTCGACCTCGTACGACTCGGAACGACCGCGGACGCCGAGGAGATCCGCGACACGGCCGTCGCCCAGCCGCTGCTCGTCAGCGCCGCGCTGGCGGCCGCGCACGCCCTGTTCGACGGGCTCGGCGACGCCCCGGCGTACGTCGACGCCGTCGCCGGCCACAGCGTCGGCGAGTTCGCCGCCGCCGCGATCGCCGGCACCCTCACCGAGGACGACGCGCTCGCGCTGATCCGCGAACGCGGCCAGGCGATGGCCGAGGCCTCCGCCGTCACCGAGACGGGCATGTCGGCGCTGCTCGGCGGCGACCGCGACGACGTCCTCGCCGCCCTCGAACGCCACGGGCTCACCCCCGCGAACGACAACGGCCCCGGCCAGATCGTCGCGGCGGGCACCATGGCGCAGCTCGCCGCCCTGGCCGAGGACCCGCCCGCGAAGGCGCGGCTGCGTCCGCTGTCGGTCGCGGGCGCGTTCCACACCCGCCACATGGCCCCCGCCGTCGACCGGCTGCGCGCCGCCGCCGCGGGCGTCGCCGCGAAGGACCCGGCGACCCGCCTGCTGTCCGACCGCGACGGCGCCGTGGTCACCAGTGGGCCCGAGTACCTGGAGCGGCTGATCGCTCAGGTCAGCTCGCCCGTACGCTGGGACGCCTGCATGTCGACGCTCACGGACCTCGGCGTCACGGCGATGATCGAACTGCCGCCGGCCGGGACCCTCACGGGCATCGCCCGCCGGGCGATGCGCGGCGTCGACCTGCTCGCCCTGAAGACCCCGGACGACCTGGACGCCGCGCGCGCCCTGGTCGACGGTCACTCCACTGTGAAGGGGACCTGATGAGGATCTCTCTGCGGCGTGCGGAGGGCGCGCCGAGCGCGCGCGTCCTCGCGTTCGGCGGCTACCAGCCGGCGAACGTCGTGACCAATGACGACATCGCCGCGAAGGTCGACACGAACGACGCGTGGATCCAGTCGCGCGTCGGCATCAAGGAGCGGCGCATCGCCGGCCCCGAGGAGTCCCTGCCCGACATGGCGGTGGCCGCGGGCGGCAAGGCGCTGGCCAACGCGGGCCTGTCGCCGGACGCCATCGACCAGGTGATCGTCGCGAACTGCACGATGGAGTCGCCGATCCCGAACGCCGCCGCGCAGGTCGCGACCCGGCTGGGCATCGTCGCGCCCGGCGCGTTCGACGTCAACGCCGCGTGCGCCGGGTTCTGCTACGCCCTGTCCGTCGCCGCCGACTCCGTACGCGCGGGCACGTCTGAGCACGTCCTGGTGATCGGCGCGGAGAAGCTGTCCCAGTGGGTCGACTGGACGGACCGCTCGACCTGCATCATCTTCGCCGACGGCGCGGGCGCGGCGGTGGTCGGCCCGGCCGACGAACCCGGCATCGGCCCGGTCGTGTGGGGCAGCGACGGCGGCATGGCCGACAAGATCGCGATCGCCGACCGCAACTCCTTCCTCCAGCAGGAGGGGCAGACGGTGTTCCGCTGGACCACCACGAACCTGCACCGCGTGGCCGTCGAGGCGTGCGCGAAGGCGGGCATCGCGCCCACCGACCTCGCCGCGTTCGTGCCCCACCAGGCGAACCTGCGGATCGTCGAGGCCATCGCGCGCAAGCTCGGCGCGCCCGACGCCCTCGTCGCGCGGGACATCGTGGAGGCGGGCAACACGTCCTCGGCGTCCATCCCGCTGGCCCTGGCGCGGATGATCGAACGGGGCGAGGTGGCGTCCGGGCAGCTCGCGCTGCTCCTCGGCTTCGGCGCGGGAATGTCCTACGCCGGCCAGGTGATCACCATCCCCTGATCACGGTGCCGTGCCGGTGCCCTACGCTCCCCTGCGGGGCTCGCGCCGGTTCATCACCGCGGCAGTACCCATCAGCGCAAACACAGATGAAATCCCAGTAAGGAGCACCACCCATGGCCATGTCCGAGCAGGAGATCCTCACCGGCCTCGGCGAGATCGTCGAGGAGATCGCCGGCGTTCCGGCGAGCCAGGTCTCCCCGGAGAAGACGTTCGTCGACGACCTCGACATCGACTCGCTGTCGATGGTCGAGATCGCCGTGGCCGCGCAGGACAAGTTCGGCGTCGAGATCCCCGACGACGAGCTGAAGAACCTGAAGACGGTCGCCGACGTCGTCGCGTACGTCCAGAAGCAGTCCTGACCGCGGCGGTCCGGCGCCGCGACCCGGCCCGGACCGCCCGTTTCTTCCGCACACACCCCCGGAAACGCAGCAAGGAGAGCCACCATGAGCGCAACGCGTGTCGTCGTCACCGGCCTCGGCCTGACGACACCCGTCGGCGGGGACGTCGCGTCGACCTGGTCGGCTCTGCTCGCCGGTAAGTCCGGGATCGGGCCGCTGACCGAAGACTGGGCCGACACGGTGCCGTCCCGCGTCATCGGCCGGGCGGCCGTCGACCCGTCGGAGGTCCTGCCGCGTGTGCGCTGCCGCCGCACCGACAGGTACGAGCAGTTCGCGCTGATCGCCGCCGCCGAGGCGTGGGCGGACGCCGGGCTCGAGGGCAAGGCCGCCGAGGCCGGCATCGACCCCGACCGGTTCGGCGTCGCGGTGTCCAGCGGCATCGGCGGCATCCTGACGACCCTCACCCAGTACGACATCTTCAAGGAGAAGGGCTGGCAGCGGGTCTCGCCGTTCACCGTGCCCATGCTGATGCCCAACGGCGCCGCCGGCTGGATCAGCATGGAGTACGACGCGCGCGCCGGCGCCCACTCCACCGTCAGCGCCTGCTCGTCCGGCGCCGAGGGCATCGGCTACGCGATCGACATGATCCGCTCCGGCCGTGCCGACATCGCCATCGCGGGCGGCAGCGAGGCGGCCATCCACCCGCTGAACCTGGCCGCGTTCGCGTCCATGCGGGCGCTGTCCACGACGCGCAACGACGAGCCCGAGCGCGCGTCGCGCCCGTTCGACAAGGGCCGCGACGGCTTCGTGCTCGGCGAGGGCGCGGGCATCGTGGTGCTGGAGTCCGAGGAGCACGCCCGTGCCCGCGGCGCGCGCGTGTACGCCGAGGCCGCGGGCGTCGGCTACGCCTCCGACGCGCACGACATCGCGCTGCCGCACCCCGAGGGCCGCGGCGCCGCCAGCGCCATGAGCCACGCGCTGCGCCACGCCGACGCGTCCGCCGAGGAGATCGTGCACGTCAACGCGCACGCCACGTCCACCCCCGCGGGCGACGCCGTCGAGACGAAGGCGATCCGCGCCACCCTCGGCGACTCCGTGGCCGACCGCGTGGTGGTCACCGCGACGAAGTCGATGACCGGCCACCTGCTCGGCGGCGCCGGCGCGCTCGAGTCGATCGTCACGGTGCTCTCCCTGCGCGACGGCGTCGTGCCGCGCACGATCAACCTCGACGACCTGGACGACGAGGTCGTGACCGACATCGTCCGCGACGAGCCGCGCCGCCTGCCCGACGGGCCGATCGCCGCGATCAACAACTCCTTCGGCTTCGGTGGCGCCGACGTCGCCCTCGTCTTCCGCCGCGCCTGACCGATCCCCGGGCGACCGGGACCACCGCGACCAAAGCCGCGGGCCGCACGGACGCGGCCCGCGGCTTTGGTCGTCGCGTTCACTCTCAGGTCAAGCCAAGGTCATGAAAAGGTCATGCACTGCCGATGGGATCGGGGGTGACACGCCCCAGACCTGGGCGCGGCCATAAGGAGAGCACGCATGAGATTCCCGCACGTGACCCGACGGCGACTCGTGGCCGGCGCGGCCGTCGCGGCGGTCGCCGTCGCCACCGCCGGTACGGCGGCGCTGGCCTCGGACGGCGACCGTACGCCCGCCGCGCGCGCCGCCATCAAGGGCGGCACGGCGCGCAACGTCATCCTGTTCATCGGTGACGGCATGGGCGACTCGGAGATCACTGCGGCGCGGAACTACGCCAAGGGCGCGGCCGGGCGGCTGAACATGGACGCGCTGCCGCTGACCGGCGAGTACACGACGTACTCCGTCCAGAAGGACCACCCGGCCAAGCCCCAGTACGTCACGGACTCCGCGGCCAGCGGCACCGGCTGGTCCACCGGCCACAAGACCTACAACGGGGCGATCTCCGTCGACCCGTCGGGGAGGCCGCTGACGACGATCCTGGAGAAGGCCAAGCGCGCCGGGTTCCGTACCGGGGACGTCAGCACCGCCGAGATCGAGGACGCCACGCCCGCCGTGCTCGGGTCGCACGTCACCGACCGTAGCTGCTACGGGCCCGACGACGTGTCGAAGACCTGCCCGGCCAACGCAACGGAGAACGGCGGCGCCGGGTCGATCGCCGAGCAGCTCACCGCGCACGACATCGACGTGGTGCTCGGCGGCGGCAAGAAGGCGTACGGCCAGACGATCAAGGCGGGGCGCGACAAGGGCCGTACGGTGCTGCAGGCCGCGAAGGCGCGCGGCCAGCAGGTCGTGACCGATGCCGCCGGGCTGTCGCACGTACGGGCCGGCCACCCGGTGCTGGGGCTGTTCGCCGACGGCAACATGGACGTCGAGTGGACCGGGCCGAAGGCGAAGAGCGGCGGCACCGAGCCCAGCCGCTGCACGCCGAACGCGGCGCGCGCCGCGGGCCAGCCGCACCTCCCGGACATGACCCGCACGGCCATCCAGCTCCTCGACGCCAACCAGGCCAAGAGCAAGCGCGGCTTCTTCCTCCAGGTCGAGGGCGCCTCGATCGACAAGCAGGACCACGCGGCCGACCCGTGCGGCCAGATCGGCGAGACCGTCGGGTTCGACGACGCGATCCGCGTGGGCCGGTCGTACGCGGCGCGGCACCCGGACACGCTGGTCGTGGTGACCGCCGACCACGGGCACACCAGCCAGATCATCGAGGCGACGACCTCGCCGGGCCAGACCGCGACGCTGATCACCAAGGACGGCGCGGAGATGAACCTCAACTACGCGACCGCGCCGGCCGGTGAGTCGCAGGGCCACACCGGCACGGAGGTGCGCATCGCCGCGCAGGGGCCGCAGGCGGCGAACGTGCTCGGCGTCACCGACCAGACCGGCCTGTTCCGCACGATGACACGCGCCATCGGGGTGCGCTGACCCCGATGGGTGGTGGACGGGCCGGGCGCCTGGACGGTGGCGCCCGGCCCGTGCGCCGTCAGTCGACCTCGGCGACCGCCTGCGCGAACTGGGCGGCGTAGAGCCGGGCGTACGCCCCGTCGGCGGCGAGCAGCTTCTCGTGGGTGCCCTGCTCCACGATGTGGCCGGACTCCATCACGAGGATGACGTCGGCGTCGCGGATGGTGGACAGCCGGTGGGCGATGACGAAGCTGGTGCGGCCCTGCCGAAGGGACGTCATGGCGTGCTGGATCAGCACCTCGGTGCGGGTGTCGACCGAGCTGGTGGCCTCGTCGAGGACGAGGATCGACGGTTCGGTCAGGAACGCGCGGGCGATCGTGAGGAGCTGCTTCTCCCCCTCGCTGACGTTCGAGCCCTCCTCGTCGATCATCGTGTCGTAGCCGTCGGGGAGGGTGCGGACGAAGCGGTCCACGTGGGTGGCCTTGGCGGCCTCGATGACCCGCTCGCGCGACACGCCGTCGGCGCCGTAGGCGATGTTGTCCGCGATGGTGCCGCCGAACAGCCAGGTGTCCTGCAGGACCATGCCGATGTTGGCGCGCAGCTCCTCGCGCGGCATGGACGAGATGTCCACCCCGTCGAGGGTGATGCGGCCGGCGCGGACCTCGTAGAACCGCATGAGCAGGTTGACCAGGGTGGTCTTGCCCGCGCCCGTGGGGCCGACGATCGCGACGGTCTGGCCCGGCTCGACCTTCAGCGACAGGTCGTCGATCAGCGGTTTGTCGGGGTCGTAGCGGAACGAGACGTCCTCGAAGGCGACGCGGCCCGCGGCGCGCCCGCGCCCGCCCGTGGACTCCGCGTCGGGCTCCTGCTCCTCGGCGTCGATCAGGTCGAAGACCCGCTCGGCGGAGGCGATGCCCGACTGGAGCAGGTTCGCCATGGAGGCGACCTGGGTGATCGGCTGGGTGAACTGCCGGGAGTACTGCACGAAGGCCTGGACGTCGCCCAGGGAGAGGCTGCCCGAGGCGACCCGCAGCCCGCCGATGACCGCGACGAGGACGTAGTTCAGGTTGCCGATGAACATCATCGCGGGCTGGATCAGCCCGGAGATGAACTGCGCGCGGAAGCTGGACTGGTAGAGCGCCTGGTTGTGCTCGTCGAAGGTCTGCGCGGCCTGCTCCTGGCGGCCGAACACCTTCACCACGGCGTGGCCGGTGAACATCTCCTCGATGTGGCCGTTCAGCTTGCCGGTGCTCGACCACTGCTTCAGGAACTGCGGCTGCGCGCGCTTGCCGATGACCGTCGCGACGTAGACCGACACCGGGACCGTCACCACCGCGACGATCGCCAGGATCGGCGAGATCAGCACCATCATGGCCAGCACGCCGATGATCGACAGCAGCGACGTGACGATCTGGCTCAGCGCCTGCTGGAGGGTCTGGCCGATGTTGTCGATGTCGTTGGTCGTACGGGAGAGGATCTCGCCGCGCGGCTGGCGGTCGAAGTAGTTCAGCGGGAGCCGGGCCAGCTTCCGCTCGGTCTCCGCGCGCAGGCGGAAGGCGAGCCGCTGCACGATCGTGGTGGTGATCCGGGCCTGGAACCACGCGAACGCCGACGCCGCGAGGAACAGCACCACCACGCCGAGCAGCACCTTGCCGACCGCGGTGAAGTCGATGCCCTGGCCGGGCACGACGTTCATGGACGACAGCATGTCGGCCAGGTTGGTCTGGCCCTTGGCGCGCAGGCCGGCCACCACCTGCTCCTTGGTGGTGCCGGCGGGGAGCCGGCCGCCGATGACGCCCGCGAAGATCAGGTCGGTGGCGTGGCCGAGGATGCGCGGGCCGAGGACGGTCAGCGCGACGCTGATGACGCCCAGGACGAGCACGACGGACACGAGCGCGCGCTCGGGGCGCATCATGCGCAGCAGCCGCTTGCTCGACCCGAGGAAGTTCATCGCCTTCTCGGTGGGCATGGCGCCGCGCATGGCGCCGGCCGGGCCGCGGGTGGTCGCGGGGTCCGGGCCCGGCCCGCGCTTGGGCGGCCCGGACGCCTGGTCCTCTTCTTCGCGGCTCACGCCGCCTCCTCCTCGGTGAGCTGGGAGAGCACGATCTCCCGGTACGTCTGGTTACTGGCCATGAGTTCGGTGTGCGTGCCGGTGCCGACGACGCGGCCCTCGTCGAGGACCACGATGCGCTCGGCCTGGCGGATGGTGGACACGCGCTGCGCGACGATCACGACCGTGGCGCCGCCGGTCTCGCGGGACAGCGCGGCGCGCAGCGCCGCGTCAGTGGCGTAGTCGAGCGCGGAGAACGAGTCGTCGAAGAGGTAGATCTCCGGCTTGGCGACCAGCGCACGCGCGATGGCCAGCCGCTGCCGCTGGCCGCCGGAGACGTTGCCGCCGCCCTGGGAGATCGGGGCGTCGAGCCCCTCGGAGAGCTGCTCGACGAAATCGCGCGCCTGCGCGGTCTCCAGGGCGTGCCACAGGTCGTCGTCGGTGGCGTCGGGGTCGCCGTAGCGGAGGTTGGAGGCGATCGTGCCGGAGAAGAGGTACGGCTTCTGCGGCACCAGCCCGACGGTCTTCGCCAGCACGGCCGGTTCGATCTCGCGGACGTCGGTGCCGTCGACCAGGACGGTTCCGCCGGTGACGTCGCACAGCCGGGGAATCAGGTTCAGCAGCGTGGTCTTTCCGGCGCCGGTGGACCCGATGACGGCGGTGGTCTGGCCGGGCCTGGCCACGAGGTCGACGCCGCAGAGCACCGGCTCCTCGGCGCCCGGGTAGGCGAAGTCGACGCCGCGCAGCTCGAGCTCGCCGTGGCCGCGCAGCTCGGTGACCGGCGCGGTGGGCGCGGTCACGCTGGTCTCCGTGTCGAGCACCTCTTCGATGCGCTCGGCGCAGACGGCGGCGCGCGGCCACAGCATGAACATGAACATCGCCATCATCACGGACATGAGGATCTGCATGAGGTAGTTCAGGAACGCCGTCAGCGCGCCGACCTGCATGTCGTTCGTGCTGATGAGGTGGCCGCCGAACCACATCACGGCGACGCTGGAGATGTTCATGACCAGCAGCACGATCGGGAACATCATGGACATCAGCCGGCCGGTCTTCACGGCCACCGACATGAGGTCGGTGTTGGCGGCGGCGAACCGCTCGCGCTCGTGGGTGTCGCGGACGAAGGCGCGGATCACCCGCACACCGGTGATCTGCTCGCGCATCACGCGGTTCACGCCGTCGATGCGCTCCTGCATGCTGCGGAACAGCGGGCCCATCCGGCGGAGGATCAGCGTCACCGCGATGATCAGCACCGGCACGATGACCAGCAGCAGGCTGGACAACTGGACGTCCTGGTTCAGCGCCATCACGATGCCGCCGACGCACATGATCGGCGCCGACACCATCAGCGTCAGCGTCATGACCACGAGCAGTTGCACCTGCTGCACGTCGTTCGTGGTGCGGGTGATCAGGGACGGGGCGCCGAACTTGCCGACCTCGCGGACGGAGAAGCCCTGCACGCGGTCGAAGATCGCGCCGCGGACGTCACGCCCCACGGCCATGGCGGTGCGGGCGCCGAAGTAGACCGCCGCGCCCGAGCACACGATCTGCACCAGCGTCACGGCCAGCATGAACGCGCCGATGCGCAGGATGTAGCCGGTGTCGCCCTTCACCACGCCGTTGTCGATGACGTCGGCGTTCAGGGTGGGGAGGTACAGGACCGCCATGGTCTGGACGAACTGCAGCACCACGATCAGCAGCAGCGACCTGTTGTACGGGCGCAGAAAGGCGCGCAGGAGGCGGATCAGCACGGGACCTTCTCGGGCTCAACGGTGACGGTGGACACGGGCCTTTTCGGGACGCAACAACGATCGTCGTCACGACGGTCCGTCACAACCTATTTTCCAGCCGCTGTGGACAGTCCGAGACAGATTGGCCCGTACTGTCCACAGCGTGCACCGTCAACCGCGGTTCAGGTCAAGCCGGCGCGCGCTCGTCCACCAGCCCCGACATCACCTCGAGCGTCCGGTGCTGCTCCTCCGGGTTGCCGAACAGCATCGCGATCACGTCGGTGGCCCCCGCGTCGGCGTAGCGGCGCAGTTCGCGCTCCACGGCCTTCTCGTCGCCGACGACCACCACATCGGTGACGTCGTCCGCGCCGCCCTGGTCCAGGATCGCCCGGTAGCTGGGCATCGACGCGGCGACGCCGAACTCCTCGCTGATCCGCCGGTACGCGTCGTCCACGTCGTCGGTCACGAGGACCAGCGGCATCGCCTGGACGCGCGGCGCCGGGCGGCCCGCCGCCTCGGCCGCACGGGTGATCAGCGGCACCACGTGGTTCTCGACGGCGGCGGGCCCGGCCCAGGCCAGCACCGTGCCGTCGGCGAGCTCCCCGGCGATGCGCAGCATGACCGGCCCCAGCGCGGCCAGCAGCAGCGGCGGCGAAGTCGTGCCGGGCGCCGTCACCCCGCCGGCCGCGCGCACCGTCTCCCCCGTGTACGCGACCTGCTCGCCGCGCAGCAGCGGCCCCAGGACCTCCAGGTACTCGCGTACGTGCCGCGCGGGACGCTCGAAGGGGTAGCCGTACTGGCCCTCGATGAGCGGGGCGTGGCTGGGCCCGACGCCCAGCAGCAGCCGGTTGCCGCTCGCCGCCTGCACCGTCAGCGCTTGGGAGGCCATCGTGAGCGGGTGCTGCGCGTACGTCAGCACGACGGCCGTGCCGAGCTCGATGCCGGGCGCCTCGCGCGCGGCCAGGGCCAGCGTGGTCAGCGGGTCCCACGCGCGGTGCTCGCCCAGCCAGAGGCCGGTCAGCCCGGCGCCGGCGGTGGCCCGCGCCCAGCCGATCACCTCGTCCAGCGTCATGTTCCGCTCGTCCAGTCCGATGCCGATGCGCATGCGTCCGCCCTCCAGGGGTAAGTGGAAGAATTCCTTCCGGTTTCGTACCGTACTCTAACCGGAAGGATTTCGTCCACTTGGATTGCGGGTACCGTATGGCCGTGCCGAAGGAAGACGCCCCGATGCGGGCCGACGCGCGCCGCAACCGCGACCGCATCGTCGCGGCGGCGCGCGACCTGTTCATCGAGCGCGGCGCCGACGCCCCGATGGAGGAGATCGCCCGCCGCGCCGGAGTCGGGGTCGGCACGCTCTACCGCCGGTTCCCCGACCGCACGGCCCTGCACCGCGAGGTCGCGCGGCACACCGCGGGCCGCATGCGCGACCTCGCGGAGTCGGCGCTGGCCGAGGAGCCGGACTCCTGGAGCGCGCTGCGCCGCTTCGTCACCCGCTCGTGCACGCTGCGCACCGGGCCGCTGAAGTCGATCATCGATCCGGACCTGAACGCGGTACTGCGCGGCGACCCGGAACTCGAGGACGCCGAGGCGGCCACGTTCACGGCGGTGGAGCGGATCGTGACGTCCGCGCAGGACGAGGGCTCCCTGCGCCGCGACGTCGGCTCCGGCGACGTCATCATGCTGATCGGCCGCCTGACCTGCTCCCCCGACGAGCTACCGCCCGGCCTGGAGGACGTCGCGCCCGCGCGGATGGTGTCGATCACGCTGGACGGCCTGCGCGCCGCCGACCCCACCGAGCTGCCCGGCTCCCCCATCACCACCGCCGACCTCGGCGTCTCCCGCTAGCCCCGCGCCGTACCGACCGTCCCGCACTCGTACGCAAAGGCGAAAAGTAGAGTCGGGATCATGAGCGAAGAGATGACGTACCGGCGGCTCGGCGACTCCGGACTGCCCGTCTCCGCGGTGGGGATCGGCTGCAACAACTTCGGCATGAAGATCGACCAGGCGGCCACCGACGCCGTGGTCGGCGCGGCGCTGGACACCGGGATCACGCTGTTCGACACGTCCGACAGCTACGGCTCGCGGCCCGGGGAGTCGGAGGAGCTGCTCGGCCACGCGCTGCGCGGCCGCCGCGACGAGGCGATCGTCGCGACCAAGTTCGGCTCGAACCTGCGCGGCTCGGGCGGGCCCGACTGGGGCGCGCGCGGATCGCGCCGCTACATCCGCAAGGCGGTCGACGCCTCGCTGAAGCGGCTCGGCACCGACTGGATCGACCTCTACCAGATCCACTGGCCGGACCCCGAGACGCCGATGCGCGAGACCCTGACGGCGCTCGACGAGCTCGTCAAGGAGGGCAAGGTCCGCTACATCGGCTGCTCGAACCACACGGCGTGGCAGATGGCCGACGCCGCCTGGATCGCGCGTACGGAGGGCCTGACGCCGTTCGTCAGCGCGCAGAACCTCTACAACCTGCTCCAGCGCGACGCCCACAACGTGGAGTCGGAGATCCTGCCGATGTGCGGGAAGTTCGGCCTGGGCCTGCTGCCGTACTTCCCGCTGGCCAGCGGTGTGCTGACGGGGAAGTACCAGCGCGACGCGCCGCCGCCGCCCGGGAGCCGCTTCACGGTGTGGCCGGTCAACCGCCTCGCCGGCACGAACTGGGACCTCGTGGAGGCGCTGGCGGAGTACGCGGCCGAGCGCGGGCGGCCGATGATCGACATCGCGATCGGGAGCCTGACGTCGCTGCCCGCCGTGGGCTCGGTGATCGCCGGCGCGACGAGCCCCGAGCAGGTACGGGCCAACGCGCAGGCCGGAACGTGGCGGCCGACCGAGGAGGACCGCGCGGCCCTGGACGAGATCCTCCAGAAGTACTGAGTTCGTACGGCTAGACGGCGGCGTGCAGCCAGCGCACGGGGGCGCCGTCGCCGGCGTAGCGGAAGGGTTCGAGCTCTTCGTCCCAGGGGCGGCCGAGCAGCTTGTCCAGCTCCTCGGTGAGCTCGACCCGGCCCGCCGCCGCCGCGGCCATGGCCGAGCGCAGGCGGTCCTCGCCGATCTGCACGTCGCCGCTGGCGCCGATGACGGCGGTGTGCACGCCGAGGGTGGGAGTACAGCTATAGCGGACGCCGTCGCAGCCGGGGCCGGCGTCCTCGGTCACCTCGTATCGCAGGAGCTGCCAGCCCTTGAGCGCGGACGCGACAGCAGCAGCCGTGCCGGGCCGCCCTTCCCAGGACAGCTCGGCACGCATGTTGCCCGGGGCGGCCGGCTGGGCGACCCAGGGCATGGTCACGGGCACGCCGACGACACCGGCGACGGCCCACTCGACATGCGGGCTCAGCGCCGGAGGCGCGGAGTGAACGTACAGCACGCCACGTGCGGACACCTGACCTCCTGGAGACGAACGAGCACGCTTCCCCGACGCCTCGTTACGCCCCAGGCCCAGACTGCACCCGTGACATCCTCGCCATATTGTGCCCCACGCGTCTCAGAGTCTCCAGCACGCCACCGAAGTTCCGGAGAACACGTTGATGTTCCCGGGATCTCCGGCCGTCTAGGGTCGTCCCGTGTCCACGGGTCTGCGGCGGTACGGGGAGCTGGTGCGCACACCCGGTGTGGCGTGGGTGGGCGCGGCATCGGTGCTGGCCAGGCTGCCGATCGGGATGACGACGCTGGCGCTGCTGCTGCTCGTACGCGGCTCGACCGGCTCGATCGCCGCCGCCGGCGCGGCCACCGCGTGCTTCGGCCTGGCCAGCGGCGCCGCCGCGCCGCTGCGCGGCCGGCTGGTCGACCGGCTCGGCGCGGCGCCGGTGCTCGCCGTCACTTCGCCGGCGCAGGCGCTCGCGCTGGCCGGGCTCGCGCTGGCCGCGGGGCACGCGCCGCTGGGCGTCGTGCTGGCCGCGGCTGCGGTCGCGGGCGCGCTGCTGCCGCCGTTCGGCCCGGTGTCGCGCACGCTCTGGCGCGCCATGCTGGCCCGCGACGACCTGCGGCAGGCCGCGTACTCCCTGGACGCCATGGCCCTCCAGGTCCTCTACTACGCGGCCGGGCCGCTGCTGGTCGCGCTGCTGTCCTCGGCCGGGTCGCCCGCGCTCGCGGTCTGGGTGATCGCCGGGCTGACCGTGGTCGGCGGCGTCCTCATGACCGCGTCACCGGCGGCGCGGCGGCCGCCCGCGCCGTACGAGCGGACGCACTGGCTCGGGCCGCTCGCGGTTCCGGCGATCTGGGGCGTGCTGGTCATCGTGCTCGCGGACTCGGCGGCGATCGCGGCGGCCGAGGTCGGCGTCACGGCGTTCACGGCGAGCCACGGCGCGCCCGCGCTGAGCGGCGTCACGCTGGCCATGCTGGGCGTGGGCAGCATCGTCGGCGGGCTGTTCCAGGGCGCGCGCACATGGCGGGCCTCGCTGCGCCGCCAGTACACGGGGTGGCTCGTGGTGCTGACCGCGGGGTTCGTGCCGCTGCCCGTGGCACCGGGCGTGGCGGGCCTCGCCGCGCTGATGGCCATCGCCGGGCTGGCCGTGGCCCCCGTGGGCGCGGTGCAGTTCGGGCTGATGGGCGAGCTCGCGCCGGCCGGCACGGTCACCGAGGCGTACACCTGGCTGCTGTCGGCGTCGCTGGCCGGCGGCGCGGCGGGCAGCGCGCTCGGCGGGATCGCCGCGGCGTCCGGCGGCGGGCGCGCGGCGCTCGCCGCCGGGGTGGCGCTGGCCGCGGGCGCCGTCCTGCTGAGCCTGCTCACCGGCGCCCGCCCGCGCGGGTTCCCGAGGGCGTTCCGTACCCGGCCCTGCACCGGCTGACCTGGGGCTCCGCGGCCGGGGTCCACCGAATGGCCGATGGGGTCGCACAGCCGGTGGACGTACGGGGTCATCCGGCGGGGGCCGGGTTCGCAGCCGGTGGGGCGATCCGCGTCGTGGCCCGCGCACGCGAGGCTCGGGGCATGGACGTCATCGAGGTCGCGAACCTCCGCAAGAGCTACTCCGACCACGTCGCGGTGGACGACGTGTCGCTCAGCGTCGAACGCGGCGAGATCTTCGGTGTGCTCGGCCCGAACGGCGCCGGCAAGACCACCACCGTCGAATGCGTCGCCGGACTGCGGTCGCCCGACTCGGGCACCATCCGGGTCCTGGGCCTCGACCCGGGCCGCGACCGTGCCGGGCTGCGCCGCCGCCTGGGCGTGCAGCTCCAGGCCAGCGAGCTGCCCGAGAAGATGAAGGTGCGCGAGGCGCTGGAGATGTACGCCTCGTTCTACGAGCACCCGGCCGACTGGCGGGCGCTTCTCGACGAATGGGGCCTCGCCGAGAAGCGCGACACCCGCTACGGGAAGCTCTCCGGCGGGCAGAAGCAGCGGCTCTCGATCGCGCTCGCGCTGGTCGGCAACCCGGAGATCGCCGTGCTCGACGAGCTCACGACGGGCCTGGACCCGCAGGCGCGGCGGGACACCTGGGCGCTGATCGAGCGCATCCGCGACGGCGGCGTCACGGTCGTGCTGGTCACCCACTTCATGGAGGAGGCCGAGCGGCTGTGCGACCGGGTCGCGGTGATCGACTCCGGGCGGGTGGCCGCGCTCGACACCCCCGAGGCGCTGGTCCAGCGGGTCGGCGGCGGCGAGCAGCGCATCAGGTTCCGGCCGTCCGCGCCGGTGGAGGACCGGATGCTCACCGACCTGCCCGACGTGCGCGAGGTCGTGCGCGACGGGCGGCAGATCACCGTCGTCGGCACCGGCAACGTGCTGCACGCGGTGACGTCCGTGCTGGCCCGCAACCAGATCGTCGCGGCCGACCTGCGGGTGGACGCCGCGGACCTGGACGACGCGTTCATCGCGATCACCGGCCACCGGATCGACTGAGCCCCCCACCGTACGGAGGAGTCCCTGTGTCCGCCTTCACCAAGATCACCGCCATGGAGCTGCGGCTGCACTGGCGCGAGCCGGCCGTCGTGCTCTTCGGCCTGCTGCTGCCGGTCGCGCTGCTCGCCGGGTTCGGCATGGCGCCCGGCGTGTCCAAGCCCGACCCGGCCAATGGCGGCCTGTCGCTCGGGCAGTACATCGCCTCGATCGCGGTCACGCTGGCCGTGACGATCATGGGCCTGACGGTCGTGCCGACGGCGCTGGCCACGTACCGCGAGAAGGGCATCCTGCGGCGGCTGTCGGCCAGCCCGGCGCCGCCGGCCGCGCTGCTCGGCGCGCAGCTCGTGGTCAACGTGCTGACCGCCTGCTTCGCGACCGTCGTGCTGCTGGTGCTCGGCGCGCTGCTGTTCGGCGTGGCGCCGCCGGCCGACCCGCTCATGTTCGTCGTGGCGTTCGCCCTGGCCGTGGGCGCGATCTTCGGGGTCGGGCTGCTGATCGCCGCGCTGGCGCCGAGCGCGCGCGCCGGCAACGGCATCGGCATGATCACCATGTTCCCGAGCCTGTTCTTCGCCGGGTTCTACATCCCGTGGAGCGCCATGCCGGAGTTCATGCGGCGGGTCAGCGACTTCACGCCGCTCGGCGCGTCCATCCAGGCGGTGCGCGCGGCCTGGCTCGGCGATCCGGTGCATCCGCTGCACCTGGTCATAATGGCCGGATACGCGGTCGTCGCCGGGGCGCTGGCCGCCCGGTTCTTCCGCTGGTCGTAGGAGCGACGATGCCGATGCCCGCCGCACCACCCGTCGATCTGCTCGACCGGCACATGACGCGCGGCCTGCAGGCGATCCCGTACTTCGGCCTGGCGATCTCGACGTTCGTCACGTTCGTCGCCCGGGAGCCGTACTGGCCGGACGTCCGGATCGCGGTGGCCGTGTCGGTGGTGGCGCTGGTGTGGATGCTGTGGATGTTCACCCTGCACCCGGGCTGGGACGCCCGCCCGGTGCTGCGGGTGGTGGCGTACGCCGGGCTGCTGGGGTTCGCCGCGGTGCTGGTGGGGTTGTCGCCGTGGTACGGGTTCTTCGCCTTCAGCGGCTACCTCTACCTGGAGTACCTGCCGGGCCGGTGGCGCGCGTTCGGGGTGGTGGCCACGGCGATGATCGCGGCGGCCTCGCAGATCGGCGGCCCCTCGTCGCTGCGGCACCTCACGGCGCCCGTCCTGCTGCTCTGGGGCGGGGTCGCGGTGTTCAACATCGCGCTCGCCGGGGGCATGCTGCTCGTCGGCTGGATCACGAACGTGCGCAACGAGCAGCGCAAGCAGGCGCTGGCCGAGCTGACCGACGCCAACCGGCTGCTCGAGGAGGCCATGGAGGAGAACGCCGGGCTGCACGCCCAGCTCCTCGTCCAGGCGCGTGAGGCCGGCATCACCGACGAGCGGCAGCGCATGGCGCGCGAGATCCACGACACCCTGGCGCAGGGGCTGGCGGGCATCATCACGCAGGTGCAGGCGGCGCAGCGGTCCGCCGAGCGGCCGGAGACGTGGCGCCGCCACCTCGACACCGCCGCGAAGCTGGCCCGCGACAGCCTCGCCGAGGCCCGCCGTACGGTGCACGCCGTACGCCCGGAGGCGCTGGAGCACGCGCGGCTGCCCGAGGCCATCGCGGACACCGCCGTGCAGTGGTCGGCGATGCACGGCGTGCGCGCGGACGTCACCACGACCGGTGACGCGCGGCCGCTGCACCCCGCGGTGGAGACGGCGCTGCTGCGCACGACACAGGAGGCCCTGGCGAACGTGGCGAAGCATGCGGCCGCGTCGCGGGTGGGGCTGACGCTTTCGTACATGGAGGACGTGGTGACGCTGGACGTGCGCGACGACGGCGTGGGCTTCGACCCCGCGCTGCCCTGCCGGAGCGACGGCGAGGGCGGGTTCGGGCTGACGGCGATGCGGCAGCGGATGCGGCGGCTGACCGGGCGGCTCGACATCGAGTCCGAGCCGGGCGGCGGCACCGCGATCTCCGCGAGCGTCCCCGCCGTGCCCGTGGGCGGTGCCGGATGAGCGCGCCGATCCGGCTGCTCATCGCCGACGACCACCCGATCGTGCGGGACGGCCTGCGCGGCATGTTCGACGCCGACCCCGACGTCGAGGTGGTCGGCGAGGCCGAGGACGGCGCGCACGCCGTCGACATGGCGACCGCGCTGGAGCCCGACGTCGTGCTGATGGACCTGCGCATGCCGGGCACCGACGGCGTCGGCGCGATCAAGGCGCTGGCCGCGCGCGGCGTGGCGGCGCGTGTGCTGGTGCTCACCACGTACGACACCGACAGCGACGTCCTGCCGGCCATCGAGGCGGGCGCGACCGGCTACCTGCTGAAGGACGCGCACCCGGAGGAGCTGACCCGCGCCGTGCGCGCGGCGGCGCGCGGTGAGTCGGTGCTGGCGCCGTCGGTGGCGACGAAGCTGATGGGCCGGATGCGCGGCCCCGCGCGCGAACCGCTGAGCCGCCGCGAGCTGGACGTCCTGGGCCTCATCGCGCGCGGCTCGACGAACAAGGAGGCGGCGGCCCGGCTGTTCATCAGCGAGGCCACCGTCAAGACCCACCTGCTGCACATCTACGCGAAGCTCGACGTCAACGACCGCGCGGCCGCGGTGGCGGCGGCGTACGACCAGGGCCTGCTGATCCCCGGCGACCGCTAACCGACTTTCGTCTATCCCATTCGCGCCTGGTGGCCGTAGCGGCCTGCGTCCGGACGTCGGCACGGTGGGTTCCGAATCGCGCACACGCTGTGCGCATCAGGAGAAGGAGAAGGACATGCGCGTCATCCCGCGCGGCCGGGTCCGGAGATTCCTCGCCCTTTCCGCGTCATTACTGGCCGCCTCGCTCGTCGTCCTCGGTACGGGGGCGGCGAGCACGGCCGGGACGCCCGCGGGGGCGGCGTCCCGGCCGATGCCCGGCGACTGGCCGACCTGGCAGCACGACCCGCTCGGCTCCCGGTTCAACGGCTTCGAGCACCGCATCACGCCGGGCGACGTCGGCGGCCTCAAGCTGAAGTGGGCGTTCACGTACCCGCAGAAGGCGGGCACGCCGCGCAGCCAGCCGGCCGTCACCGCGGGCGGGATCTACTTCGGCGGCCCCGACGGCAAGCTGTACGCGCGCGACGCCCGTACGGGCGCGGCGCGCTGGAGCTTCGACCTCGCCTCGGTCGGCGGCGGCGCCGACGCCCCGCAGGTGCAGGACGGCCCGGCGGTGGCGCGCGGCAAGGTCTACTTCGGCGACACCCGCGGCTACCTGTACGCCGTAGATCAGCGCACCGGGGAACTGGCGTGGGCGACCCGGCTGGACACCGAGGTCAGCGCCATCGTGACCAGCTCGCCGATCGTCTACGGCGGCCGCGTCTACGTCGGGGTCTCCAGCGGCCAGAACGTCCTCGGCAAGACGTTCCCGTGCTGCACGTTCCGCGGCCACGTCGACGCCGTGAACGCCGACACGGGGAAGGTCGCCTGGCGGCACTACACGGTGCCCAAGCCGCGGAGGACGGGCACGTGGCCGAACGGCGTGGCGAAGTACGCGCCGTCCGGCGGCGGCGTGTGGAGCACGCCGTCCGTCGACCCGCGCACGCGCACCCTGTACGTCGGCACCGGCCAGAACTACACCGGCAGCGGCGGCCACTTCGACTCCGTCCTCGCGCTGGACACCGCGACGGGCCGGGCGCGCTGGACGCGGAAGATGACCGACGTCGACACCTGGCGCGCGGAATGCAACCCGCAGTCGGAGGAGGACAAGAAGTACTGCCCGAACCTCCCCGACGGCACCGCGCTGGACTTCGACCTCGGCGCGGCGCCGAACCTGTTCCGCGCGGGCGGCCGTCCGCTGGTCGGCATCGGCCAGAAGGCGGGCGTCTACCACGTGCTCGACGCGCGCACCGGCAAGATCGTCTGGCAGCGGCAGTTGTCCAAGCCGATGCCGAGCGGCGGCCTGTCGGGCATCCAGTGGGGGTCGAGCTATGACGGCCGCCGGCTGTACATCGCGACGTACATGGCGGACCCCGGCACGCTGTTCGCGATCGACCCGGCGACCGGCCACGTCATCTGGAAGGCGCCCGCGCCCGCGGACGGCTGCACGACCGGCGGCGCCGCGGCGTACCCGAAGGTCTGCCAGCGCGGCTACACGCCGGCGGTGACCAGCACGCCGGGCGTCGTGTGGGAGGGCGGCATGGACGGCAAGATGCGCGCGTACTCCGCCCGTACGGGCAAGGTGCTCTGGGCGTACGACACGATGCGGGACGTCACCGGCGTGAACGGCCAGGTGGGCCGCGGCGGCGCGCTGGCCGGCGGCGGCGGCGCGGTGGTCGCGCACGGCATGGTGTACGTCCAGTCCGGCTACGCGTTCACGCCGTACCCGAACGACAAGGGGGCGGTCCTCATGGCCTTCGGCCGGTGAGGTGACTGACCGGTAGTGGCCGCGGCGGGTCGGGGACTCTTCACATTCGGGTCACCTGGCGTTGAGACTCATTGGTGATCCTCACCGGGGAGCGGGCCTGGATTGAGGAGGACGAAGTGCATCACCGACTGAGAAGGGCCGCCGCGGCCACCGCCATGGCCGGCCTGCTGGTGGGCGTCGGCGTCGTGTCCGGCGGACCCGCCGCGGCCGCGCCGCCCACCCCGCCGGACGCCGCGACCGCCCGCACCGAGCTGGCCGCGCTGACGGTGGCCCCTGAGGGCTCCGAGAGCGGCTACTCGCGCGACAAGTTCCCGCACTGGATCGACCAGGGGAACAACTGCGACACCCGCGAGGTCGTGCTGAAGCGCGACGGCGAGAACGTCCAGGCGGGCAGCGACTGCTACCCGACGTCCGGCACGTGGAAGTCGCCGTACGACGACGGCGTTTGGACCAAGCCGTCCGACGTCGACATCGACCACATGGTGCCGCTGGCCCAGGCGTGGCGCTCCGGCGCGAGCACCTGGACCACCGCGAAGCGCCAGGACTACGCCAACGACCTCACCCACGCGCAACTGTGGGCCGTCACCGACAACGTCAACCAGGAGAAGGGCGACAAGGACCCGGCGCAGTGGAAGCCGCCGAACACGGGCTTCTACTGCATGTACGCCCGCGCCTGGGTCGACGTGAAGTACCAGTGGAAGCTGACCGCCGACCAGGCCGAGGTCACCGCGCTCGGAAGCATGCTCGACACCTGCTGAACCCCCTCGTACGCGCGTCCCCCGGCCGCCGTGGCCGGGGGACGCGCGGCTTCAGCGGGCCACCGGGGATCCCAGCGGAGCGGCCGTTGCGCCGCGCAGGACGTGGTCGGCGAACGCGGTGACGTAGCCGTTGGTGATCCGCAGGCCCCGTGCGCCGTCGATGGGCCCCAGCGGCATCAGCGCGCGTACGGGCGCGGCCCAGGAGAACGCGGCGAAGTCGCTGAAGTTGAAGTGCTGTGTGCCGGCGATGGCCCGCCGCCACACCGGCCCGGTGCTCGCGGCCACCATCGCGGCCGCGGTGGACCTGGCGGACCTGTCCTGTGCGGACGCCGGGCGGCAGACGCCGATCACGCACGAGTTCTCGCTGCCGAGCAGCAGCATCGGGTGCCGCAGCCCGCGCCGCGCGACCGGGCCCGACCGGTCGCCGTCGAGGTCGGCGGCGCCCGCGCAGCGCCGGTCCGTACGGCACGCCTCCAGTGAGGCCGCGCCGCCGAGGGAGTGGCCGGCGTACGCGGTCCTGGCCGTGTCCACGTGCCCGGCGAACCGGCCCGTACGGCCCAGCGCGGTCACCCGGGCGGCGGCGAACCGCGCGTCAGCGGCCCACACGGAGACCAGGCGGCCCTCCAGGGCGGCGGCACGGCGTGGGTTCGCCAGCTCCGAGTCGGGCGGGTCGCCCGCCGGGGTGCGCGTCACCGGCCGGCCGTGCAGCACGGTCAGGTTCGCGCTGTACGTCGGGGTGACACCGGCGACCAGGTAGCCGTGGCTGGCCAGGTTCTCCGCGATGGTGGTGTACAACGGCGCGGCCTGGCCGAGCCCCGGTTCGAGCACCACGACGGGGAACCTCCCGGCCGCGACGCGCGCGCCGTCGTGCGCGTGCGCCCGTACGGCCGCGAAGCTGGTCTCCCCCAGGCCCGGCAGCCCCGCGATGTGCATCCCGGCCCAGGCGCCGGGCGCGTACGCGGCCGCGCGCCCGCGGGTCCGCGCGGCCGGATACCAGAGCCAGACCGACAGCTCGCGCCGCACGCCCGGCCGCGGCGCCAGCGGGTCGACGCGCCCGGTGTCCGTCCAGTCCGCCATGACCCGCCCGACCGCGTACCGCCCGGTCGGCGCGGGCAGCTCCCGCGGCATCACATGCCGGATGCTCGCGTAACCGACGTACGCCCCGGCCAGCACCACCACCGCCGCGAGACTCAGCGCCAGCCTTCGCACCACCCGCCGCGGCCACGACCGCCGGGGCCGCCCGCGTCCTGCGGCGTCCGGGTGGCTCACCGTGCGGGGATGGGGGCCGAGACGCGGCGGACCAGGAGTGCCGCGTACGCGAGGGCGGCCGCGATCGCGACCACGCCGGAGGCCAGCCACTGGCCCGCGCCGGACGTGGTGCCGGCCGCGCCGGTGACCAGGGCGCCGCTGAGGCCGAGGGCGAGCATGGCGACGCCCGCGGCCAGGAACAGCGCCGCGCCGATGGTCGGCTCCAGGGCGGACGGCAGGGCGCGCAGGAGGCGCCGGCCGTGGCCACGGCCCAGCGCGAGCGCCAGGACCGCGAGGATCAGGACGCCGAGGATTCCGGCGGCGCCGCGCAGGAGCAGCGTGTCGGAGGCGTTCTCCAGCGCCGCGGCCTGGGCGCAGGTGCGCGCCGCGGGCTGGGCGGCCATCCAGTGGGCGCACGACGCCGCGGACGGCCGGACGCCGGACGGGTCCGCGTAGACGTACGCGCTGCCCGCCATGGCGCGCAGCCCGGCGCTCGCCACCCCCGTGACACCGACCGCCACCAGCCCCACGGCGCCAAGCCGTACGGCGGCCAGCACCCCCGGCACCGCGAGATGCCGCACCGTACGCACGCCCGCTCCTTCGTTCGCCGCCCGCGCCACCTCCCCAGGCGCCCCGAACCGCTCCACGGCCGCACGCTCGGCGGCGACCCGGTCGAGGCCGTCCGCCTCCGCCGCGTCGGCCGCCTCGCGGAGGTGGGTCTCGGTTTCGGCGAGCATGCGGCGGATGGACGGGGCCGGGCCGCGGAGTTCGCCCAGCACGGCGTCCAGGTACGTCTCGATGGGGGTTTCCGGCGCGGTCATGACGCGATCACGGCCTCGACTCCGGCGGAAAATCGCCGCCAAGCGGAGCGTTCGGTCGCGAGCGCCGACTCGCCGCGGGGGGTCAGGCGGTAGACGCGGCGGCGGCGGGCGGCGCCGGTGTCCCACTCGCTGGCCAGGAGGCCGCCCTCCTCCAGCTTGTGCAGCGCCGGGTAGACGGTGCCCTCGGGGACGTCGAGCTCCCCGTCGCTGCGCCGCTTCATCGCGGCGATGACCTCGTACCCGTGCGCGGGGCCGGCCCGGAGCACGCTCAGCAGGAGCAGCTCCAGATGCCCTTTGATCCTGTCTCGGCTCATACCTAGAGATCCTAAGCCTAGATAACCGAGGCATGCAAGGCATCAGTGCGCCATAGCGGGTTCCGGTACGCGCTCGACCGGGTTGGGGTACGCGGACACCGCCTCGGCCGCCAGCAGCGAATCCCGTACGTGCGCCCGCCGGTCGAGCAGCCCGGACGAAAGCGCCAGCGCGAGCCCGGACGCGGCCAGCGTCGCGCCGACCCAGTCGACCGAGGTGTAGCCGAGCCCGGCGCCGATCACCATGCCGCCGAGGTACGCCCCGACCGCGTTCGCGATGTTGAACGCCGACTGGATGGCCGCCGCCGCGAGCGTGGGCGCGCCCTGGGCTTTGTCCATGATGCGCGTCTGGAGCATCGGCACGGCCACGAACCCGGCCGCGCCCAGCGCGAACACCGTCAGCGCGGCCAGCGCCTGTACGTGCACGGTGAGCGTGAACGCCACCAGGACGGCGATCACCCCGACGAGCGCCGCGTAGATGCCGGGCATCAGCGTGCCCCGGTCGGCGAGATAGCCGCCGATCAGGTTGCCCGCGGTGAGCCCCAGCCCGTACAGCGCGAGCAGCACGGTCACCATCTCCGGGCCGAACCCGGCGACGTCGGTCATCATCGGCGCGATGTAGCTGTACGCGGCGAACGTCCCGCCGAAGCCGAACATCACGACGAACAGCGACAGCCACACCTGCGGGCTGCGGAACGTCCGCACCTCCGACCGCAGGCTGACGCCCTTCGGACGGGCCACGGACGGCACCAGCGCGGCGAGCACCGCCATCGACAGCGCGCCGATCGCGGCGACCGCGACGAACGTGGCCCGCCATCCGAGCGCCTGCCCGAGCATGGTGCTCATCGGCACGCCCACGACGTTGGCCACGGTCAGCCCGGCGAACATCAGCGACATCGCGCGGGCGCGGCGTTCCGGCGCCGCGAGCTCCGTCGCCACCACCGCGCCGACGCCGAAGAACGCGCCGTGCGGAAGCGCGGAGACGATGCGGGCGGCCAGCAGCAGGTCGAACGACGGCGCGAACGCCGACGCCAGGTTGCCCGCGGTGAACAGGCCCATCAGCGAGATGAGCATGGCCTTGCGGGGCAGCTTGGTGGCAAGCGCGGTGAGCAGCGGCGCCCCTACGACGACGCCGAGCGCATAGCCGGTGATGAGGTGGCCGGCGGCCGGGATCGAGACCCCGAAGCCGGACGCCACCTGCGGCAGCAGCCCCATGATCACGAACTCGGTCGTACCGATGCCGAAGGCGCTGATCGCGAGCGCGAGCAGGGCGATGGGCACGAGTGAACCCCCGGGAGGAATAGAAGAAGGCGGCCGAACGGCCAAAGGTCATAAGGAATACCGCGTACCTGCGTTAACGCGGCCACAATGGGGGTTCAACTCGGCACCCCCGCCCGCACTTCCGGCATATCCGGTGAGTCGGGTCACGTGAGCGCGCTCACCCGCCGCGCCCGTACGCCGCCGGGTATCCGCCCAGGTCAGCGCGGGCATGATCCGATCACGTGGAGCCTGACGGAACGGGGGGACCGTCATGAGTGACACTCGTCGCGGTGGACATGATCTCGACCGCCTGCTGGCCCGCCATCCGGACATCGCGCTGGCCGAACCGGATTCCGGGCGTCCGGCGCTCGTACGCCAGGGGCAGGTCCTGGTCGCGCCGCACGACGCGGACACCGTCGCGGAGGCGGCGCGCCGGTGGCTGGACCGCCGCGAGGACCGGCCGGGCGCCTGCGTCCTGCGGCTGCGCGGCGGCGCCGACCCGTGCGGCATCACCGCCGACCTCGGCGCGTACGGGCGCGGCCACGCGGTGGCGCCGAACCACGTGCTCCGCGCGCAGCCGCTGTGGTTCAGCGGACCGTGGGGCGCGCCCGTACCCGCCGCCGCCGTGCCCGCGCCCACCGGCACGGCCGCCCATCACGTCACCGTCGCCGTACCGGACACCGGGCTCGCCGCGCATCCCTGGTGGGCGCGGCGGCGCTGGTACCGCGACCAGGCCGGCGCCGTGGACGACGTGCCCGACGGCGACGGCGACGGGCGGCTGGACCCGGCGGCCGGGCACGGCACGTTCGTGGCCGGGATCGTGCTGCGGCACGCGCCGGCCGCGCGGCTGCGCGCCCACCGCGTGCTCGACGGCGACGGCACGGGCGACGAGGCCGCGCTGCTCGACGCCATCGCCGACCTGGCCCGTACGCCGGGAGCCGACGTCCTGTGCGTCGCCTCCGGATGCCACACCTTCGACGACCGGCCGTCGCCGCTGCTCGAAGCGGCGTTCGCGGGGCTCGGCCCGACGTGCGCCGTCGTCGCGTGCGCGGGCAACGACGGCACCGAAAGGCCGTTCTGGCCGGCCGCGCTCGACCAGGTCATCGGGGTCGCGGCGCTGGACGGCGACGGGCGCGCGGCGTTCTCCAACCACGGCCCGTGGGTGGACGCCTGCGCCCCGGGCGTGGACGTGACCAGCGCGTTCCTGACGTTCGACGGGGATCCGGGGTTCGCCGGGTACGCGCGGTGGAGCGGCACGTCGTTCGCCGCGCCCGCGGTCGCCGGGGCCGTCGCCGACCGGTGCGCGCGGCTCGGCGAGCCCGTGGCCGCGGCGGTCCGCGCCGTCCTCGACCCGGGTGCGCACGGCGTGGTGCCGGGGATCGGGGTGCCGGTGGCGGCCGCGGAACACACGGGCACATACCCGTACGAACCACAATCAACGGGGTGACGGGTACATCGATGATCTTTCACCACAACACGCCGACCTGCGAGAAATGATCACAGCGCACCGCTAGCGTCGCCGTCCGTGACGTACCCCCTGCCGGCCGGTGCCGGCGTCACATAAGGAGGCGCTGGTGACCGACCTGATCCAGCGGCGATCGGACGACGACGAGGAAGTGCCCGGCGGTGTGCTGCTCGCGGCCGCCGCCGGCGGGAACGAGGTCGCGTGGGCCACGCTCGTCGCACGGTACGACCGCCTGCTGTGGACGATCGCGCGCATGCACGACCTCGACGCCGAGAGCGCCGCCGACGTCTGCCAGACGACCTGGCTGCGGCTCGTCGAACGGGTCGACCGGCTGCGCGATCCCGACCGCGTCGGCGCGTGGCTGGCCACCACCGCGCGCCACGAGTCGCGCCGCACGCTGCGGAAGATGATGCGCGAGAAGGCGCGCAACGGCGCCGCCGCGCTCAACCGCGCGTCCGACATCGCCCCCGCGCCCGGCGCGGACGACGCGGTCTGGCACGCCGTCGCGGCCATGCCGGAACGCTGCAACCGCCTGCTCCGCCTGCTGTTCCTCACCCCGCAGCCGCGCTACAGCGAGATCGCCGCGGCCCTCGACATGCCCATCGGCAGCATCGGGCCCACCCGCTCGCGCTGCCTCCGCCGCCTCCGCACGATGCTCGAGTCCGACGGAGAAGGCCGCGACATCGCATGACCCGTACGGATCCGAGGTTCAACGGCGAAGGGGACGGTGGATGATGGCGGACAGCGCGAAGATGATCTCCGAGTTGCGCACGGCGCTGACGGGCGTCGACCCGGTGCCCGGCTCGGTGACCGCCGCGGCCCTGGCGAGCCTCGGCTACCACCGGCCGGAGGCGCGCCTGGCCGAGCTGGCCGCCGACTCGGCGCTGTCGTCGATGGCCGTGCGCGGCGGCCCGTACGCGCCGCGCCTGCTCACGTTCACCGCGCCCGGCCTCGTGATCGAGGTCGAGATCACCAGCACCGACGACCACCGCGACCTGGTCGGCCACCTGGCCCCGTCCCGTACGGCCGACATCGAGATCCGCTGGCCGGGCGGCACCCGCACGACCCGGGCCGACCCCACCGGCCACTTCACCGCACCCCGCATCCCCCACGGCCCCATCAGCATGCTGTGCCACCCGACCCCGGACACCCCCGTCGCCACCACCTGGACCAGCATCTGACGCCCGCCGCCGAGGCCACGGCCGTCCTCGCGCGGGCGCTTGACGACCCCCGTGCCGCGCGCGACCGGGCCGTACGGCTCCTCGATTCCGCGCCCGCGGCCGAGGCGCGGAGCATCGCGCTGCGGGCGCTCGGCCTCGCCGTACGGGAGCTCGGCGACCCGGAATCCGCGCGCGGCCACCTCGAATCCGCGATCCGTACCGCCGACGGCGCCGGCCTCCCCGAGCGTGCCGCCCAGGCGCGGCTCACCCTGATCGGCGTCCTCGCGGACCTCGGCCGCCTCGACGACGCCCTGCGCACCGCCGACCTCGCCGGCGCGGTCCTCAACGGCGCCGACGCCGACCGGCTCCTCGGCCACCGCGCCCTCCTCCTCTTCCGTACGGGGCACATCGCCGAGGGCCTCCGCGCCGGCGACGCCGCCCTCGCCCGGCTGAGCGCCGCCGCGGACCCCACCTTCACGTCCGGCCTGCTCAACAACCGCGGCATCGCCCGCGTCTACTCGGGCGACCTCGACGCGGCCACCGCCGACCTGGAACGCGCCGCCCGCGTCGCCGACGCCGCGGGCCTGCGCCGCCTCGCCGCGATGGCCCGCGTCAACCTCGGCTTCGCCGCCCAGCGCCGCGGCGACCTCGCGTACGCCCTGCACCTCTACGCCCGCGCCGAACCCGAGTTCACCGACGCCGCCGGCCGCGCCCTGGCCATCGGCATCGACCGCGCCGCCGCGCTCCTCGCCGCCGGCCTGCACCACGAGGCACGCCACCTCCTCACCCCGGCGATCCCCCACCTCGCCGGCCACCCCACCGACGCCGCCGAGGCCCGCATGATGCTCGCCGGCGCCGAACTCGCCTGCGGCGCCCCGGGCGACGCCGCGACGACCGCCCGCGCCGCCCACGCCGCCTTCACGGCGCAGCACCGCACCGGCTGGGCCCTCCTCGCCGAACACGCCGAGATCCGCGCCCGCACCGCCGTACGCCAGGAGACACGAGCCGGGCCCCGTACGGAACCCGACGTCCGCCTCCTCGCGGACGCGCGGGGCTCCGCGGAGCGCCTGGCCGCCTGGGGATGGGGCCTGGCCGCCGCGTACGGACGCGTCCTCGCCGCGCGCCTCGCCCTGGACATGGGCCGGCCCCGTACGGCGACCGCGATCCTCGCCGCGGACGCCGCGCCTCCCCGAGGCGGCACCGCCGAGGAGCGCATCGTGCGCTGGCACGCGACCGCGCTGCACCGGCTCGCGCACGGCGCGCACCGCGGCGCCCTCGCGGCCGTACGCGCCGGGCTGCGCGACGCCGAGAAGTACGCGGACGCGCTCGGCGCCGCGGAGCTCCGCGCGCACGCCTCGGTGCGCGGCGCCGAGCTCGCCGCCCTCGGCCTGCGCCTGGCCCGCGCCTCAGGCCGCGCCCGCACGGTCCTGGCCTGGGCCGAACGCGCCCGCGCCATCACCGGCCGTCCCCCGTCCGTACGCCCGCCCCGCGACCCCGCCACAGCCGAGGCCCTGGCCGCCCTCCGCCACACCGGCGCCGGCCTCGCCGAGGCCATCGCCACCGAACGCCCGTACGCCGACCTCCTCCGCCACCACCGCGAAGCCGAGAACGCCGTCCGCACCGCCACGCGCACCGCCTCCCTCCCCGCCGCGCCGCCGTCGCGGCGGCGGCCCGACCCGGTCGACCTCCCGGCCCTGCTCGGCGACCGGGCGCTGGTGGAGTTCGTCATGTGTGACGGGGAACTGCTCGCGGTCACCCTCGCGGGCGGGCGGCACGGGCTGCACACGCTCGGGCGGGTCGGGTGGGACGCGGTGACCGCCGTGCGGTTCGGGGTGAACCGGCTCGCGCAGCGGCACCCCGCACCGGGGCGTACGGCCGGGGCGGCGGCCGCGGATCTCGCCGCCGCCGCGGACGTCCTCGACCGGGCCGTGTTCCCCGCCTCCGTACGCCGGGCCGTCGGCGACCGGGAGCTGGTGATCGCGCCGTGCGGGCCGCTGTACGGGGTGCCGTGGGCGGTGCTGCCCACCACGTCCGGGCGGCCCTGCACGGTGGCGCCGTCGGCCGCGGCGTGGGCGGCCGCGCGTACGGCGGACGCGCCGCGCGCGGGCGGCCGTACGGTCCTGGTCGCGGGCCCCGGCCTGCCGCAGGCGCCCGCGGAGATCGCCGGGCTCGCGCCCCTCCACCCGGGCGCGACGGTCCTGACCGGCGCGCACGCCGCCGCCGCGCCGGTCGCCCAGGCCCTGGACGGCGCCGAGCTCGCGCACGTCAGCGCGCACGCGGTGTTCCGCGCGGGAAGCGCGCTGCTCTCGGAGATCCAGCTCGCGGACGGCGCCCTGTACGGCTACGACCTCGCGGACCTCGCCCGCCCGCCCCGGCGCGTCATCCTGTCCGCCTGCGAGGCCGCCATGGGCGACGTCACCGCGGCTGACTGGCCGCTCGGCCCGGTAGCCGCGCTCCTCGGCGGCGGCACCGCCACGGTGATCGCCAGCGTGTCCCCCGTCCACGACGCCGAGACCGCCGAATTCATGATCGCCCTGCACCGGCGCATGTCACCCGGCGTGTCGCCGTCGCGGGCGCTGGCCGAGACCCCGCGTACGCCCGGCGTACTCGGATTCAACTGCCTCGGCGCCGGCACGTGACGGGGGTGGCCACGGGATGGGTGGGTAGCGTCAGGGCGTGGATGGCATCGCTGTTGAACGCGTGTACGACATGACCGAACCGCCCGCGGGCGCGGCATTCCTGGTCGATCGGATCTGGCCGCGCGGCGTGACGAAGGAGCGGCTCGCCGCGGCCGAGTGGCTGCGCGACGTCGCCCCCAGCCCCGAGCTGCGCACCTGGTTCGGACACGACCCGGCGCGGTGGCCGGAGTTCCGGCGCCGCTACCGCGCCGAGCTCGACCAGAAGGGCGACGCGCTCAAGCCGATCATCGACGCGGCGCGCGAGGGCCCGGTGACGCTGTTGTACGGTGCGCGGGACACCGAGCACAACAACGCCATCGTGCTCCGCGACTACGTCGACGAACGGCTGAGGACGTGACCGATCGGACCTTCAGCGTGGACGAGGCCCGCGCGCTGATCCCCGAGGTGCGCGAACGCACCGACGAGATCATCGTGATGCGCGCGGACCTCGCCGAGCTCGCCCACAACCTCCGCCTGGGCAAGTCCGCGGAGGGCGGCATCGCCGAGGCCAAGGCGTACGAGGCCCGCCTGGACGAGCTCGTCTCCTGGTTCAGCGAGGTCGGCATCGAGGTCCGCGGCCTGGCCCCCGTCCTGATCGACTTCCCCGCGGTCCTGAACGGCGAAGACGTCCAACTCTGCTGGCTCGAAGGCGAAGCGGACCTCTCCTGGTGGCACCGCCCCGACCTGGGCTTCGTCGGCCGCCGCCCCATCCCCCAGCCGT